>CAYPDR010000017.1:0-35321 GCA_964409595.1 uncultured Dehalococcoidia bacterium | reverse complement strand
TAATGAGTTATCTGAAAGAACTGGTTACAGGATAGCTAACCATTTACATGCCGGTGACGGTAACCTTCATCCTTCAATTCTCTTCGATGAGAGAAAGCCGGGAGATACAGAAAATATTTAAGCGAAAGGCGCGGAAATTCTACGAATTTGCGACGATGCTGGAGGGGTTTTGTCCGGAGAGCACGGAATTGGCTTAGAGAAGCAAGAACAGAAGACATTAATGTTTAATGAAGAAGACATGGCTGCAATGTCAATGATAAAAATAGCTTATCTAACAAAAGACTCTATAAATCCGGGTAAGGTTTTCCCAACCGGTGCAGCTTGCGGGGACATTTCCCAAGCTAGGGCTATAGCCCGGGTAGGACCCGGGGCATATATATAGCACTGCGACGTGAACACCATTGTCGATGGATTACAACCAACCAAGGGTATAGAAAAACCTACTTCCCTTGGAGAAGTTTCTTCTATTTTAAGAGATGCCGATAATTCCGGATTAGGGGTCATACCAATCGGGGGTGGCACGCGGCTACATGTAGGCCGAGTTCCAACAAAATATGACATCTCTATATTTATGACAGGATTCAAGAACGTTGTCTCTCACAACCCAGCTGATCTCACATGTACTGTTGAAGCAGGTATTACTTTAGGTGAGCTACAAGACATCTTGGCGGAACACGGTCAATTTCTGGCTATAGATGCGCCTTTTCCAGAGCACTCCACAGTCGGAGGGATAATGTCTTCGCTTCCGACCGGATACCTACGATGGCAACTTGGGCATCCGAGGGACACGGTCATTGGTATGGAAGTCCTTTTACCCAGCGGCACGATAACTAAGAGTGGTGGTCAGGTTGTGAAAAACGTTTCCGGTTATGATATGGCGCGATTACATATAGGCGGATTCGGGAGTTTGGGTGTCATATCGAAAATATCCTTTAAACTGACCCCAAAGCCGAGAGGAGAACTGACCCTCCGAACGTCCTTTAGTGATGATAAGTCCATGCATGAGTTTGTAAGTGATATTTTTTCGACATCATTGATGCCGCTTGCCGCCGCGTGCACTCACGAGACCACATATTCAAACGAAATGGGGAAATATCCTGACTATACTTCTGTTTGTTACCTTAGGATAGGCGGTGGAATTAGGTCTCTGACAAAACAGACTTCGATGATTGACACAATCGCTACAAACCATTGTGCTGTAAAAAGAGAACGTATAGATACACTTCAGTCCGAGTCATTGTGGCAGGAAATCAGAGATTATTCAGGAAAAAGATTTGAAGTTATAGGTAGGATTTCCTCTGTACCATCAAATATTCATGAAATAGAGAAAAATATATCTAAAAAACTTAACGATTCTAAATTAGGGCATACGATGATCTGCCAACCAGGGTTTGGTACTTCCCTATTATTTATTAGAGGTATTGAGACCAAAGGTGAGGAGTCAGGGGTAAGAATACTCAAGTCACTGAGGCAGAGCGTTAATGCCTACAAAGGCACTCTTGTCTATGAAAAGATTCCGATATCATGGAAACATTCCCTAGACGTCTGGAATGCAGACCAGATACCAGCCCTTCAACAGATGAGGATCTTAAAACAAACTTATGACCCGAACTCAATTATGAGCTCCGGTCGATTTGTTATATAGGTTGATGGTAGGCCAATGATTGCACGGATAAATACGGAAAAGATAGATAAACACGAATGGATTAATGAAGAAGAGTTGTATAAGTGTGTTCACTGCGGCTTCTGTTTGCAGGCCTGCCCAACATACCTAACTACAGGTTTAGAGACTGAATCACCTAGAGGTCGTATTGCTCTCATGAAAGCAGTGAATGAGGGGCGACTTAATGTGGATGATGGGATACTTAGGCACTGGGATTTATGCATTCAGTGTAGGGCATGTGAGGTGGTATGCCCTTCCGGAGTTCCCTATGGAAATTTAATTGAGTCAGTCATGGATAAGGTGAGATCCAAACGTAAGGTGACTTTTTTCACCAAACTGGTGCACGAAATTTCTTTCCATTATTTGATTCCAAGCCAAAGGCTGCTTACCTGGATAAAGAGACTCTTATGGATATATACTAAAAGCGGATTACAGAGAGCTGTTCGAGCTACACGTATTCTTAAACTAATTTCCGTTGATCTTTGCAATCTTGAGAGCAATTTACCCAACTTAAACGGAAAAGCATTTGTTGCTAATGACCAAATTTACCCTTCCAAGGAAGGGAGAGTGGAAAGCGTATGGCTTTTATCCGGGTGCATCATGCCGCTAGTTCAAGGAGATCAGATGCGTTCAGCGGTAGATGTGCTTAACGAGAATGGATTTGAGGTTGTTGTACCTTCAGCTCAAGTTTGCTGCGGTGCCATAAACTCCCATGTCGGGGATATTGAAACGACCCGGCAGCTTGCTCATCGGAACATTGAAGCTTTTTCTCCGGGCATGAATTCGCCAATTGTAAGCCTTTCGGCAGGATGTGGAGCTCGATTAAAGGAGTATTCAAATTTATTTAAAAAAGCAGATCGACAAGAACTGGAGAAGGTGCGTGAGTTTGAGTCCCGAGTAGTTGACATCAATGAGTTTCTCGCAAAACTGCCTGTCAAGCGGCCTAAGGCTCGATTGGATAAAAGAGTCACCTATCAGGACTCATGTCATCTGGCTAATGTGCAAGGGATCAAAAATCAACCTCGTGAGCTAATCAAATGCATAGATGGCATCGACTTTGTGGAGATGCCTGGATCTGGAATTTGCTGCGGAGCGGGAGGTACTTACATGATAACTGAGCCTCAGATGTCTGAACGAGTCTTGGAAATCAAGATTGATAACATAGCGGAAACGAGGGCCGAGGTTGTGGCGACAGCGAACCCTGGTTGTTTCATACAGTTGCAGAATGGTATTCGAAAAAGAGGCCTCGACATAGATGTGAAATACGTAACTGATCTTTTGTCGGAGGCATATGAAGATAAAAAGGAGAATAGAAATGGATCTAGGTCTTAAAGGAAAGGTCGCTCTGATCACTGGCGGGAGTGACGGGATTGGCTTTGCATCAGCATGGGAATTGGCCAATGAAGGGGCCACCGTAGTAATTTGCGCCCGCGGTGAGGAAGCCCTAGGTAAAGCAGTTGAAAAGATCTCTTCAGAGACCGAGGGCCAAATATCGTCTATATCATGCGATGTGACCAGTCGAGCTCAAGTAGAGTCAATGTTCCAAAAATTGCTTGGGGACCACGGAAGAATAGACATTTTGGTTAATAACGCAGGCACCTCGTCGGCGAGCCCTTTTGACGAAACTTCAGATGAAGTTTGGGATTATGATATTGAATTGAAGGTATATGGTGCTATCAGATGCTCAAGGATTGCTGTAAAGCATATGAAGAAACAGGGAGGTGGTAGGATCGTAAATATCACTACACCTGGAGGTAAAGCGCCAGGCCCCTCTTCTGTTCCTACGTCGGTAAGTAGGGCTGCAGGGATAGCACTTACTAAGGCGATGTCCAAGGATCTTGCCGCAGATAATATTTTGGTTAATACAGTTGGTGTAGGCCTTATTAAAAGTGGACAACACCGGCGACGCTGGGAGCAAGCTAGTCAAGAAGATCCTAGTATTTCCCTTGACAATTTTTACGACAACATGGGCACTCGTGTGCCCATGGGTAGAGTTGGTGAGGCGAACGAAGTGGGTGGAGTAGTAGCTTTTCTCGTTTCAGATAGGGGAAGTTACGTAACTGGAGCTTCAATCAATGTAGATGGGGGTACTTCCCCTGTAGTCTAGGGTTGTGGTTTATCAAAAACTGCCGTAGAAAAGGGCCTCAGGAAACTGAGGCCCTTTTCTAATTGCCTGTTTGACCTCGGTTGCGGATTGCATGGTCTGCTAGAACGAGGGCAGTCATTGATTCCACTATAGGTACCGCCCGGGGCAGGACGCATGGATCATGGCGTCCCCTACCCTTCATCTCGACTTCGCTTCCGAAAACATCTACGGTTCTCTGGGGCTTCATAATTGTTGCCGTAGGTTTGAAGGCCGCTCTTACTACGATATTTTCACCGTTGCTTATTCCCCCTTGTATACCTCCGGAGTTATTGGTTGCAGTTCCTACTTTGCCTTCTTTTATAACAAAGGGGTCATTGTGTTCTGAGCCAGTAGAAAGAGTTCCTTTGAATCCTGAACCGACTTCGAATCCTTTACAAGCAGGTAGAGACAACATTGCTTTAGCAAGGTCCGCGTCTAATTTGTCAAACACTGGTTCACCAAGTCCAACTGGTACGTTACGCACTATGCATTCGACGATTCCGCCTAGAGAGTCACCAACCTTCCGTGCTGACTTGATAGCCTCAACCATTTCGTGCGCAGCTTCTTGGTCTGGGCATCTAACAATGTTGGACTCGATGTCTCTTATAGAAAGTGAGTCTGTGTCAGGATTGCATTCTATATTCGATACTCTTTTAACGTAGGCCAATATTTCGATTCCATAGTCCTTATCTAAGAAATGTTTGGCGATAGCGCCTCCTGCCACCCTTCCAATGGTCTCTCTGGCGGAGGATCTCCCACCCCCTTTCCAATTGCGTAGTCCGTATTTAGCCAAATAGGAGTAGTCGGCGTGCGACGGCCTAAAAAGGGTTTTCATTTCCTCATAATCTTTGCTTCGTGCGTCAGAGTTCCAAACAGAGATCGCTATAGGAGTTCCGAGCGTAAGACCTTCAAACAGACCTGATAATATCTCAGCGCGATCACTTTCTTTTCGCTGAGTGGATATTTCGCTTTGTCCCGGTTTCCTACGATCCAGTTCACGCTGAATTAATTCGACGTCCAAGGCGAGCCCCGGAGGGCAGCCGTCTATTATGACTCCCACTGCGTCCCCGTGCGATTCACCCCACGTAGTCACACGGAAAGATCTGCCAAATGTATTTCCCAAACTTCACCTTTCATTGCTTTTTCATATTATGCTTCCATATTATAATCCCGTAAAAACAAATAGGTTATGTCTGTTGTCAATGTAGAATCGGGTTCGGGTCGAACACCTGTGGAAACCTTCACTGCTTGCAGGGATGAGTGTTATCCACAGCCCGGACCCCCTTTCTTGCTGTGATAGTTGTCTAGAGATTCGGACGACGTTTACGTGTATTTGATTAGCAACATGAAAGGTCACATGGTTGAAACTCGCAGAAGCGATAGAATCGCTTAAAAACAGGGATTTTCTTTTTTTATGGCTCGGCAGCCTAGTCCTTATGTCTGGAATGCAAATGCAGATGCTCATCAGAGGATACCTAGTATATGAATTAGAACGATCTGGGGTTCTCTTGGGATTGGTTAGCGCAGGAACAGCGATCCCTATGTTGGGATTATCACTTTTCGGAGGTGCCTTTGCGGACAGGCTGAATAGGAAGCGAATCGTACAATTTGGCCAGGTTACAGCTTCTTTGATTGCCCTTGCCGTCTTTCTGTTGATTGAAACTGGTTATATTAAATGGTTCCATCTACTTGCTGCGTCGATTTTACAGGGAGCAGTATTTGCGTTAATGATGCCTGCGAGACAGGCTCTTGTGCCACAATTTGTAGGTAAGAATCTTTTATCGAACGCCTTTGCAATCAATGCCGCGGCTATGAGTGCAACGACTTTAGTCGCACCTACAATTGCCGGGGTGCTTTATGACGTTGTTGGTCCGGGGAACGTCTATTTGCTTATTTCAACAATGTCTCTGAGTGCGGTCATCTTAACCGTTTGTATACGACATTCTGGGGAAATAGAAGCCAGTAAAATAAATAGACGGACAAACTTGGCCGGCAAAACCCCCGCGGTTTTTACTGATATTAAAGCTGGTATACGCTATGTTCTCGGTCAGCCCCTGATACAGATACTTATGATCATGGCTCTCGCATCTACTCTGTTGGTCATGCCATTTAGGTTTTTGATGCCCATATTTGTTGTGGATATTTATCATCTTGGCCCTGAATCGATGGGATTACTGGTTTCCGTAATGGGAGGTGGTTCATTATTTGGTTCTATCTATATCGCGGCTCATGGTAATCGGAATAGGGGAAAGCTCCTGTTGATTGGCGGTTTCTTGTCTGGGGTAAGTCTCCTGCTTATTTCAGCGGTTCCAATTTATTATTTTGCCGCTTTAATGATGCTTCCCCTAGGGTTGGGTGACGCTGGGCGTAGGACTATAAGTATGGCACTAATAATGGAGTCAACAGACGAAGAATTCCGAGGCCGAGTGATGAGTATTTTCATGCTAAATTTCGGATTAATGCCGCTAGGGGTATTACCGGCTGGTATAGCATCAGATATTTTTGGGGGTCAGGTTACAATAGGTGCACTAGCGGTTGGGATGATTCTTTTTATTGGTTGTGTTTGGGTTTTGAGACCGGAGGTACGTGGTTCCCAATAGGCCGGCAATCTTTCTGGCTTATTCGCATCAGATATTGGATAGAAGGTTACTGGACTAATGAAACCGATTCTAGAAGTTGCACAAGAGTTGGGGATATCGAAAGACTCTTTACTCCCATACGGGAAATTCAAAGCAAAAATACCTTTGTCGGAAATAGATGAGGGCCGTGAACAGGGGAAGCTGGTAGTTGTTACAGGCATCACACCCACTCCGGCTGGGGAGGGAAAAACTACAACTGCGGTAGGGCTTGTACAGGGGATGGGTAGGCTTGGTAAAAAGGTCGCTGCGACCCTGAGGGAGCCTTCCCTTGGACCGATTTTTGGAATTAAAGGTGGTGGTACTGGTGGGGGCGCATCCAGAGTTGAGCCTGAAGATGAGGTAAATATTCATTTCACAGGTGATGCCCATGCAGTGGGATCTGCTCACAATTTGTTGGCCGCACTTACCGACAATGTTTCCCAGAGGGGCCTCATTTCAGGATTCGGACCCGAAAACGTATCTTTCAGGCGGGTTACTGACGTGGAAGAACGTTCTCTGCGTAGTGTAATCACAGGCTTAGGAGGTAGCGGCAATGCACCGCTCAGGGAGACAGGATTCGATATCGTTACCGCATCCGAAGTAATGGCTATACTTGCTCTCTGTTCGGGGCTCGATGATCTAAGGAAACGGTTGTCCAGGATTGTGGTCGGATATCGTGACTCAGGAGAGCCGGTGACGGCGGAAGAGGTGGGAGCGGTAGGGTCTATGATGTCACTTTTGAGACACGCAATACAGCCGAACTTAGTTCAGACAACAGAGGGACAGCCTGTGTTTGTTCACGCCGGACCGTTTGGTAATATTGCCCATGGTTGTTGCTCAGTTTTGTCAGATAGGCTGGCATTGACATATTCTGACTATGTGTTAACAGAGGCAGGATTCGGTGCTGATCTGGGGTTTGAAAAATTCATGCACATCAAAGCCCGTTTTAACAACCTAGAGCCCCACGCGGCAGTGATAGTCGCTTCTGCTAGAGCCTTGAAATCCCATGGGGGAGTAGCGAGGAGAGACCTTGAGGCACCCAACCCTGGCGCGGTCCGGGAAGGTATGCCTAATTTGAGGCACCTGATTGCTGCCATACAAAGTTTTGGCCTCCCCGTTGTAGTTGCAATCAATAAGTTTTCTTCCGACACAAGTGACGAACTTGCTGTCATTAAACAGGAATCAGAATCGTCAGGTGCAGTTGCGGCAATAGAATCTAATGTTTTTGAACTTGGTGGACAGGGGGCTATTGAGTTGGCTGAGGCTGTGGTCGCTGCTACAGCTGGTCCAAAGCCCACAATCAAATACATGTATGAAGAGGACGATAGTCTTGAGGACAAAATAAACGCACTTGCAAAAAAAATGTATAACGCTAATGGGGTCGCGTATTCGCCTGGTGCTAGAAGAATGTTGCGCCAGTACGAGTCAAATGGATGGGGTAACATGCCTATTTGCATGGCCAAGACACACCTTTCGCTGTCTCATAACCGTTCTCTTAAGGGGTTACCTGAAGACTATACATTCCGCGTGTCGGACGTTCGCGTCTCAAGGGGTGCAGGATTCGTTTACCCCATCGCCGGTAGTATTATGACAATGCCTGGCCTGCCAGGCACGCCAAGGCGTCTTGATGTGGATTCAGAAGGTAATATTATTGGTCTTTGAGTTCGTGGCTTCTTGATCGGTGTTTTGCGACCGTCCCTATTGAAAGGAGCCGCATGTGCCAGAGTTTTTTAATTTAAAGGGTCCAGATGAAGCTATAGAACTTATGTGTGACCGGATCGCGCCTGTTTCAACTCAGACTGCCGAGATTGAGACTGCTTTTGGCAGCGTTTTGGCTGAAACTTTAAATGCTGACAACCCGGTACCCGCATTTGATCGGTCCTCGATGGACGGCTATTCCGTAAGAGCTTCTGACACCCATGGAGCCACGGAGGCTCTGCCTGCATACCTCGAGGTGAAAGGGGAGGTTCAAATGGGACAACCTCCTTACATCACCCTTAGCCCAGGTGAAGCGGCTATTGCACATACGGGTGGTATGTTGGCGACGGGGGCTGATGCCGTCGTCATGATTGAACAAACCGAACTTTCGGGTAGCGATATGTTGCAGGTATTTAAGCCAGTAGCTATTGGGGAAAATGTGATACTGGCAGGCGATGATTTTTCCACTGGTTCTATCATAGCTTCATCTGGGACATGCATTGATGAGAATATTATTGGGGCTCTTTTAGCCAATGGGATCACAACATGCTCAGTTTTCCGTCGGCCTAAATTAGCAATATTTTCTGCTGGAGACGAGCTTGTTCATCCAAGTAAAACACCTTCGGATGGGAAAATAAGGGACATAAATCTTTACACCATCTCTGCATCAGCGAGAGCTCTAGGGACTGTTGTGGAGTGCTTCCCGCGTCAGCCAGATATTCTAGAAAAACAATTGTCTGTAGCTAAGCAGGCACTTGAGACAGCCGATGTACTGATTTTCACTTCCGGCAGTTCTGTAAACACAAGAGATTTGACTTCCCAGGTTGTTGAGTCTCTTGGGGACCCCGGTGTTTTAATACATGGGCTCACTGTCAAACCTGGGAAACCCACGGTTTTAGGTATGGCTGGGAGAAAACCAATTATTGGTCTCCCAGGCAATCCCGTATCAGCTCTAACCATTTTCAATGTAGTTGGAAAACCAATTATTAAAAAGCTGTCTGGCATGAAAAATCTCAGAGTGAACTCCAGTGATACTGCGGTGATTATGGAAAATATTCCTTCCCTGGCTGGTAGAACCGATTATGTACGGGTGAGACTCTATGAGTCGGAAAAGGGAACTACAGCCAAACCGATATACGGGATGTCAAATTCTATTTCTGTTCTTTCCAATTCCGATGGTTATATCAAGGTACCTTCCCAGGTTTCAGGCATATATGCTGGTGACCAAGTCAACATTTTCTTTTATTGATGGAACAGTCGGTTGGTTATGAACATACGAAGATCCCGTGAATACTACTTAAGTGATATCCCTTTAGAGGAAGCCTTAGGCCTTCTTGACGAGTCGCTATCCGGTCGGCCAAAGCTTATATTGATGGACTCAGAAAGAGTCGGGATTGCTGATTCCGTCGGAAGAGTAGTATACGAAGATGTTTATGCCAATCACTCCTCTCCCACGGTAAACACTGCCGCCATGGATGGGATAGCCCTAAATTCCTCGTTAACGGTGGGGGCATCCGAAACGTCACCCCTTGACGTCCAGATTGAACGCGATTTTAACTGGGTTGATACAGGTGATGCTATGCCGTCGGCATTCGATGCCGTAATAATGGCAGAGGATGTCACTCAATTAGATGAAGAACACGCAACAATCAGGTCGCCTGCTACGCCTTATCAGCATGTTAGGCGCATCGCCGAAGATATAGCTTCCCCAGAGCTTTTACTGAAAAAAGGTTCAAGGATCAGAATCTTGGATATTCCATGTCTTGCCGCTAGTGGGAATAGCGATGTGAAGGTTTCTGTTAAACCGAAGGTAGCAATACTTCCAACTGGAAGCGAACTTATTCCAATTGGGACGGAACCTATGCCGGGGCAAGTGATTGAATTCAATTCTGTGGTCGTTTCCAAGCAGGTGGTGGAGTGGGGCGGAGATCCAAACGTAGTTGAACCTTTGCCCGATGAAAAGGATAAGATAGCGTCGAGGGTACTTGAGCTAACGGATTCTCACGATGTCGTGGTGGTTCTGGCAGGTTCCTCAGCCGGTTCAGAGGATTTCACCGGTGAAGTGTTGGATGAAGTAGGAAAGATTTTGTTGCACGGCGTGGCCATTAGACCGGGTCATCCGATCGTAATTGGTTTCGTGAATCATGTCCCCGTTTTCGGGTTACCCGGATACCCATCATCCACAGAAATTACAGCAGATATTTTTCTGAAAAGAACGCTTGACCATATGATAGGGGGGGTCAATGTACGTCGTGAGAAAGTCAACGCTGTACTCTCAAGGAAAACCGTTTCGCCTATGGGTGAAGATGAGTTCATACGGGTGACGTTGGGCTATGTTTCCAATAGGTATATTGCAACCCCTGCATCTCGAGGCGCATCTATGACTTTATCAATGTCTAGATCTGACGGAGTCGCACTAATTCCATCGTCCACGGAAGGATTGGAAGAGGGTTCTGAGGTGTCTGTTGAATTGGTGAGAGCGAAGAGTGAAATAGATCGGACTATTATTTTGTCAGGTAGCGATGACATAGCTCTGCATGTTTTAGGGGGTGTATTATCCGAGCATTATCCTGGGCTAAGGCTAGCCACGTCGAGCGTAGGCAGTGTCGGAGGACTAATTGCCTTATCAAAAGGATATGCCCATCTGGCAGGTAGCCATCTACTTGATCCAGAGACAGGCGTTTACAATCAATCTGCAGTTAAAAGGTTTTTTCCTGAAGGTGGAGTTTTCCTAGTGGATTTCGTGGGTAGAACTCAAGGGTTGATGGTTCCCCCAAGAAACCCTATGGGCATTAGGAGTTTGGCATCGATATCAGAAAGTGAGTGTGTTTTCATCAACAGGCAACGAGGGTCTGGAACACGATTGTTTCTTGACTACAAACTTGAAGAGAACGGCCTTGACTGGCAGCAGGTGCGTGGATACCAAAACGAAGAATACACACACTGGGCTGTTGCTGCCTCTATCGCTTCAGGACAATCCGATGTAGGACTTGGTATAAAAGCAGCTGCAGACTCAGCGGGCTTAGATTTCATCCCTTTGGGAGAAGAAAAATACCAACTAGTTGTTCCAGGGATTCTAGAAACTCTAGATTCGGACATCGCGAAATTAATCGAGGTGTTAGGTTCACCGGAACTCAGGAACCGTATTGAGGTAATTGGAGGCTATGACGTGACCGACATAGGCGATGTGATTCAGTTATAAGATGCCCTTGGTCCGGCTTGCCTATTGATATGATATGGAGCTGTTGTGGGACTTTCAAGTGAAAAGGTAACAGGAATCATTTTAGCTGGTGGGCAAAGTAGAAGGCTGGGTAGAGATAAAGCTGTTGAAATGCTCGAAGGCGTGAGAATAATAGATAGGGTTCTTCAGGCTATGTCAGAGGTTTGCGATTCTTCGATAGTTGTTGGAGACGAGCCTGGTAGGGAGAAAGAGCTCGGATTACCTTCAAGAATTTTATTCAAGCCTGATTCTTTCAGTGATTGCGGGTCCCTTGGAGGTCTGTACACAGGACTTTCTGAAGCTAGAACGCAATGGTCATTTGCGGTTGCTTGTGATATGCCACTGCTCTGTGTTGATCTGATAGAAAGTATGAAAGATTATCTAGACGACAAAACTTTGGACGCGGTAGTCCCTTTGTTCAACTCTAATCTTCAGCCAACTCACGCATTTTATAACAAGACTTGCCTTCCGTTTATAGAAGAGCGTTTAAGGATCAGACGTCTTAGGATGGACGGATATTTTGAAAATATAAAATTGGAAATTATTGGAGAGGATTTGATCAATCGATTTGCAGGGGGGGCAAATAGCTTTTTGAATGTAAATACAGAGGTAGATCTTTCTATTACGCGAACCATTATTCGAGGAGATAGAATTACTGATGGCTGATGTGATAAATCTGGTTGTAGAATTTTACGGCGGTAGTCGGATAGCTGCTGAGAGATCTGAGGTAAGCCTAGGTATCCCTTCTTTAAATTACTTAACCTGGAGCGATATCAGTGGGAAACTCTTGGAAAAAATGCCTGGGTTGAGAGGCACGGTGCTCGGGACCGCGTCTGGTGAGCTTTTATCTAGTTATAAAATAAATCTCAACGGAGATGAATTTGTCAGTCAAAGTACTGCAAAATTTTACGAGGGCGACATATTGATAATTGTTCCCAGCATGTCAGGTGGTTCACGATGAACGGCTATAACGGCTCTGTACTCCACATCGATTTGGAGAGAAAAAGCTGGGGAAAGTCAGTAATTCCTGAAAATATACTGCGGAATTATATTGGTGGGACCGGCCTCGCTGCCTGGTTGCTCTACGCATATTGCCCCGCAGGTATTGCTCCGTACGATCCAAGAAACCCCCTTATATTCTGCACTAGCCCTCTTGTTGGCACTCAACTTACCACGTCATCGAAATTCGCGATTGCAACAAAGTCTGCTCTTACAGGTTTTATTGGCGACTCCATGTCTTCAAGTTTCTTGGCGACCGAACTTAAGGCAACGGGTTACGACGCGGTGCTGATTAAAGGAATGGCTGAATCTTGGACGTCATTGGACATTACTGAAGAGGGCGTCCAGTTTCTTGATGCCAATCCTTCCATGGGGTTGACTACTTTCGAGACTGAGCGTTACATGAAAAATAAATTGAGCAAGGATCATAGGATCGCTTGTATTGGGCCAGCTGGGGAAAATCTAGTCCGATATGCGACGATAAGCAATGATGGCGGCCGACAGGCTGGTCGCACCGGAACTGGTGCGGTAATGGGTTCAAAAAATCTTAAAGCAATCGCATTCAGGGGCAGAAAGTCTGTTAAAACATATAACAAGGATGCGCTACAGAAGCTACGGAAATCGCTCAGTAAAAAAAGCTTGGGCCAAGCTACTGAAAAATACCGCACTTTAGGAACAATGGCTAACACTTCGGTGTTTAATAGACTTGGCACCCTTCCATCATTTAATTTCCGCAAAGGTTCCGTTGGAAACATAGATGAATTTGCTGCTGAATCTATTTATAAGGAAACGAAAGTTGAAAAGGCCCATTGCGCCAATTGCACGATAGGTTGTGAGAAATTAGTGGAAATCCCTGGTGGTGGAGGAAAGAGAACTCGAGTCGAATATCAAAGCGCTTATGCCCTCGGGCCACTGAATGGTATGAGCGACAGAGCGTCGATGTTAGAAAACAGCAATTTCTGTGATGAAATGGGAATGGATACGGTAAGTGCAGGGGCGACTATATCCTGGTATTTGGAATGTGTGGAACGCGGTCTCGTAGAAAATTTTATCAAATTTCCGCATCGCAAAAAAAATATTGTTGGGGAATTACTACGACTCGTAGTTAAAAGGCAGGGCGTGGGGGATCAACTTGCGGAAGGTGCAGCAAGGGCGAGCCGAAATCTTGGCAAGGGGAGTGAAGATTTCGCAATGCATGTGAAGGGTTTAGAGATGCCTGGTTATGAACCTAGGTCGCTAAAGTCTATGGCGTTGGCCCTAGCTGTCAGTACGAGAGGGGCCTGCCATAATCGATCATCGGCATACGAGAATGATTTTTCAGAGAGTGGCGATAGGTTTAATGCGACGAAAGAAAAAGGGGTGCTTGTTGCTGGGGGAGAAGACTACAGCGCCGTAATGGATTCCCTGATATGGTGTAAGTTTGTGAGGAAGGTCTTTGCGGATTTCTATCAGGAGTCCGCTGAGATATTGAGTAATATTACTGGTTGGGACATGACTGCTGAAGAGCTAGAGCTGTGTGGGGAACGGATCAACAACCTGAAAAAACTTTTCAATATCAGAGAGGGCTGGGATAGAAAGGACGACGTGTTGCCTCCAAGGATACTGACAGAGAGATTAGATAGTGGAGCACAGCTTTCTAAAGAGGATCTGGATTTCATGATCAGTTCCTACTATGAGGCCAGAGGTTGGGATGAAGACGGGAAAATTCCCGATACTAAACTCCACGAACTTGACATGACTGAATATACCGAGCTTTTCGAAACGCATTGAAGGGAATTGGGATTTGACTGAAAATTCGAGTGAAAAAGCCTCAAGAATCGATTTTCGTAAGGAACTAGTTAGAAAATTCCAACGTGACAGAAGTTCCTTGCTACCATCTCTCCACTATGTCCAAGAGACCCATGGCTACCTACCCAGCTGGGCATTGGAAGTAATTGGTTGGCACCTCGGGGTTCCAGCTAGTGAAGTATATGGAGCAGCTTCAACTTACAGTGAATTAAACCTAGAACCTTACAAAGTTGTTGATATCGAAGTTTGCGTGGGATTATCCTGTAGTCAGCTAGGTTCTAAGGCATTGACTGATCGTCTTGATGATTTGATGAAGGAGGATCAGACCAAGTTTCGTTATAGAACAGTTCCGTGTGCTTTCTTGTGTTCGGTTGGTCCTGTCCTGAAAAAAGATGGAAGTTGGTACGGTAGGTTTAAACCTGAGGATATTACGAATAAATTGAAGTGAAAAATAATAAGTCTCCAGAAGCAAATTTGAATAACATTGGTGAAAAGTTAAGCGGACTTTCACCAAAAGACAGAATAATTGTTCAAGTTGGCCAATGTAGCGAGGCAGTTGGGGCCGGGGCTTTCTATAATCGGGTAGTAGAGACGTTTAAGGACGTTGTCGAGATTTCTATTGGTGGATGTGATGGAGCGTGCTTCGCTGCTCCTAGGGCCGTAAGTGTTACCCAGTGCGATAGTCGGATAAATGAACGACTCTGGGCGTTAAATGAAACTCAGTTCCAGTCAGAAGATTCTCTTAAGCGGGCTGTAGACGGTTTTTTTTCCGGACAATTTCGGCTAACTATGAAAGATATTGGTATCCTGCCTTGGGATGATCTCGGACAGTTTATTGGGACTGGCGGATTTCGCGGGTTTGCAAAGGCGTTGGATATGTCTCCTGAAGAGGTGATAACTGTCGTATCCAGTTCTTCTTTGAGAGGGCGTGGGGGAGCATATTTTCCGGTCGGTCTTAAATGGGAATCAGCTGCTCAATTCTCTGCTATGGGCAAGAAAACTCAACTTATTATTAATGCAGAGGAAGGGGAGCCTGGAGTTTTCAAGGATCGTCATCTAATGGAAGGTCTTCCATACCGCGTGATAGAAGGTGCATTAATTGCTGCCTGGGCAGTTGCAGCGGAAGAAGTTTATTTGTACGTCAATGCGGAAGCCAAAGTTTCGTACGAAAGATTAAATTACGCTCTTAAAAAATGCTTGGAGCATGGCATAGTTGGAAACAATGTTTTAGGAACTAATTTTAATGTGAAAGTTTCTTTGCACCGGGGAGCAGGTGGATACGTCTGCGGTGAGGAATCAACCCTTATAAATACCTTAGAAGGCAGTAGGAGAGAGCCTCGATTACGGCCCCCGTTTCCTACGGAGTCGGGATTGAACAATTTACCCACAGTTATTAACAATGTCGAAACAATCTGCAATCTTCCATATATATTATCTGAAGGTCCTGGTGAATTTAAGAAATTAGGGACCAGTGACGCATTGGGTACAAAGATTGTCAGTTTAAGTGGCGCTTTGAGTAGAAGTGGCGTGGCAGAGGTAGAGATGGGAACAAGTCTCCGAGATATTATAGAATCGATCGGGGGCGAAGTTATAGAAGGAAATTTGTCCTCTGTCGCCGTCGGCGGGCCTTCCAGTGGGGTGCTCCCCATCGAAAAACTTGACCTTAGAGTTGGTCCTGGTTTGATTGACGGGAATAGTGTCATGATTGGGGCTGGTGGCATAATTGGTATAGGTAAAGGCTCAGACCCTCTAGAAACCACAAGAAACTTAGCTGAGTATAACGCCAATGAATCGTGTGGAAAATGTACTCCCTGTAGAGAAGGAACCCCCAGGATTTTGGGGATGCTTAAGGAAATGCGTTCCGGGGCAATAGATGTGCCAAGTCTAGGAATTCTGAAAGATTTGTGTTCAACGGTAAACGCAGCGTCTCTCTGTGGACTTGGTCAAGCAGCTGGCAACCCGGCTTTGAGTTACCTCGAGTATTTTTCGGACAAAGCTATTGAAGGAATCCAAACTGGAGACTAGTAGGCATGGCGACGATCTATGTGACTGTTAATGGCAAGCAGATACCTGTTGACGGGAATTCTTCCGTTCTCGATGCCATTAACGCAAGCGGAACTCCCATACCTCAATTATGTAAAGATCCCGATATGAAACCTATTGGCGCCTGTCGGACATGCTTGGTTGATATTGATGGTGTTCGCGGTTTCCCTGCTTCATGTTCCACACCAGTCACAGAAGGGATGATTGTCTCAACGAATACAGAATCTGTTCAAGCTATTAGGAAGGGAGTCTTAGAGCTTACTGCAGGGATGCTCCCCAAATCTGATAAATCGTCATTTCAAGATTTATCAAATGCCATTCATGACAGCGCTACCTCTGGGAATGTATGGCCTGGTCGGATTAGAGGAGAAACGGACTCAAGTAACCCTATCTTCAACATAGCGATGGAGGACTGTATTTTATGTGGTAGGTGTGCTCAAGCATGTCAATCTGGACACCAATTCATAGGGGCTATAGACGTTATCGGTACAGGAACTGATGCAAGAATTGGGAGCTTTATGGATGGGCCTCTTATTGATTCCGTATGCACCACATGCGGCCAATGTCTTTCCGTTTGTCCGACTGGAGCCATTTCACCAAAAGAACGTGTGCCGGATATCGCCAAAACTATCAAAACTACGTGCCCCTATTGTGGAGTAGGTTGCGGGGTCAAGGCGAGGGTAGACGACAGTGGCGTTATCAGGGAGATGTTAGACGATCCTGACAATCTCTCGAGTGCAGGTATGCTGTGTGTGAAAGGTCGTTTTGGATACACATTCGTCCACCATGAAGATAGGTTAACTACTCCTTTAGTTCGGAAAAATGGAGAACTGCTTGAAGCTACTTGGGAAGAGGCTCTAGATTTAGTAGCTACCAAGTTGAGTAGCTACAGGGGGGATAGTTTTGCCACCCTTTGCTCCGCGAAAGCGACCAATGAAGACGGCTATATTCAACAAAAATTTTCCCGATTGATCATGCAAAGCAACCACATAGATCATTGCACTCGACTGTGTCATGCTCCCTCAGTTGAAGCGATGTTGACGTCCTTAGGTAGTGGCGCGACGAGCAATTCATATATTGATTATGAAGAAGCCGGCTGCCTTGTGATAATCGGTTCAGATGCTAATTCAAATCATCCTGTAGCCGCATCGAGGATGAGGCGAGCTGTTATTGAGAACGGAGCTAAGCTCGTTGTTATAAATCCAAGAAGAATCGACATGTGTGATTTTGCTGATCTTTGGTTAAGGCCGAGGCCGGGTACGGATGTGGCTTTGCTAAATGGGATAGCAAACGTAATACTTGCTGAAGGGTTGACAGACCGAAAATTTGTGGACGACCGTACAGAAGGCTTCGAGCCTTGGAGAGATTTAATTGAAAAATACACTCCAGAGTATGTTCAGTCGATAACAGGGGTTTCAGAAACTGACATTAAGGCAGCGGCGAAAATGTATGCGGCTCCTCCATTTAGCGGCTCGTGCCTAATTTGGGGGATGGGTATTACACAACATACTATGGGAACTGCTAACGCCCACAGCCTGTTAAACTTAGCTTTCGTAGCAGGACAACTTGGCAAACCAGGCTCTGGCATCTCTCCGTTGAGAGGGCAGAACAATGTCCAAGGGTGTGGAGACGCAGGGTGCCTACCGGACGCTTTTCCTGGTTACCAAAAGATTACCCCTCAGACCGTCGCTGAGTTTTCCAGCCACTGGAACACAGCCGTTTTGCCATCAGAACCAGGTTTGGTTATCACGGATATGGTCAAGGCAATCGATGAAGGGCGTATTAGAGCTATGTACATCACAGGCGAGAATCCCTTACTTAGTGAACCTGATCTTAATCACGCAGAACAGACCTTTAAGAAATTGGAATTCTTGGTAGTACAAGATATTTTCTTGCACGAGACAGCAGAAATAGCCGATGTGGTATTGCCTGCCTGTTCGTTTGCCGAAAAAGATGGAACTTTTACCAATAGCGAGAGGAGAGTCCAGAGGATCAGGAAAGCGATAAAGCCTATTGGGTTGTCGAAACCTGACTGGGAGATCATTGGTGATTTGGGACGAAGGATGAGTTTGCTTAACGACCTTGATTTGGAGACAGAATTCACCTATGAAAACACATCGCAGATTTGGGAGGAGATGGCTGGTTACACTCCGTTGTTTTCAGGGATCACCTATAGTCGGCTGGAGCTAGGTGGAATCCAATGGCCATGCCCGGATGAGGACCACCCTGGTACCAGATATCTGTATGAGGATGATTTTCCAAGGGGAGACAGGGCAAAATTCGTGGGCTTTGATCAAGGCCCAGCAGCGGATGAAATGCCAACAAAGAGGTTTCCCATGATTCTCAACACGGGGAGGATTCTCTATCATTGGCATGGGGGTACGATGACAAGACGCGCTGACGGTCTTATGGCTAGGTCTCCGGAACTCCAGGTCGCATTGAATCCCAAAGACGCAGAAGCTTGTAAGATATATGATGGAGACTGGGTCAGGGTTAAATCACGGCGAGGCAAGCTGGAGGCTCGAGCTTTGATCACAGATAGTATGAATCGTGGCGAAATTTTTGTTCCATTTGTAAAACTTAAAGAACACGCAGCTAACTTTTTAACTAATTCGGCATTAGACCCGGATTCCCGGATACCAGAATACAAAGTCTGCGCGGTTAGGCTGGAGAGGGTTTAATTGGTGACTCTAGGCTCTACAGGCAAATCGGATCCCAGGAGATTCGATGGAAAAAAGAAACTTTTACTCGTTCCTTTGATTCCCATGTCAAATGCGCTCGCTGAGAGCAATACAGAGTTGTTTGACCGATATTGGCGGGAAGTCACAAACCAAATAGGTAATCTCGAATCTGTGTTAGGAACTGTGCGATACATTTTTCATGAGATGCTCCACGACGATTCTGAAGATGGCCTTGAGATGATGGAATCTGTGTCGCCTGGAAGCGTTAAGTTAGTTAAGTATTTGATGGGCTCTGGCTCGGTTCTGTGTCCATTTGAAGATCCTGAAATGCTCATGGAGATGACTGATTGGCAGAGATGTCTATCGATCGGACTTGTGAGCAAAGGCGTTCAAGAGATGGCCTCTGAACAATACCGAGCATTGACCGACGCTCGTAATAGCAAGGTATCAGAATCTATCAGCACCTCTATGAAAGAAGATGAAGTGGGTCTGCTCTTTATATCTGAAGGTCACACAGTACAATTTTCTTCCGATGTTCAAGTGTTCTACGTCGCCCCACCATCGTCCAATGAGTTGAAAGCAGCTGTGACTGAACTTCTCACCCCCCCTGAACCTACCCCAGAACAATAAACCCGGAAGCGAGAACAAGTTTCAAAGGAAAATAATATGCAAGAGCCCCCTGTGCCAAATAGAAGTCGTGAGTGGTTTGAGACTCCCGAGTTGTATGGATGGCTCAGAAAGGCTGCCTTTAAGGCAGAAGGATTCGGAGAGTCAGCGTACGAAGGCAAACCAATAATTGGGATATGTAACACGTGGAGTGAGCTAACACATTGTAATTCCCATTTACGTGATCTGGCTGAATGTGTGAAAAGAGGGGTATGGCAGGCTGGCGGATTTCCCATGGAGTTTCCGGTGATGTCATTGGGTGAATACAACATGAAACCCACAACGATGCTTTACCGCAACCTGATGAGCATGGATGTGGAAGAATCTATAACTGCAAACCCACTAGATGGTGTGGTGTTGCTTGGTGGATGTGACAAAACTACACCAGCTTTGCTTATGGGGGCAGCAAGCGCCGACATTCCGTCTATACTGGTAACTGGGGGCCCCCAACTTAAGGGGAATTGGAAAGGAGAGGAACTCGGGTCTTGCACGGATTGTAGGAGATATGAGGTTGAACTCCGAGCTGGCAATATAACTGAAGACGATTGGGCAGAGCTTCAGAGTTGTATTGTCAGAAGTTCCGGGCATTGTATGACAATGGGAACTGCCTCAACCATGGCTACCGTTGGTGAGGCTCTTGGTGTAACGCTGCCTGGAAATGCAGCTATTCCAGCTGTTGATTCACGAAGACACCAACTGGCAGAAGCCTCGGGCAGGCAGATTGTATCGCTTTCTCAAAGTGGTCTGACACCTTCAAGAATTATGACGAAAAGTGCCTTTGAAAATGCTATCAAATGCATTCACGCAATAGGTGGTTCCACCAATGCAATTATCCATCTTATGGCGATCGCCGGTCGGTTGGGGATACGTCTTCCTCTAGAAAAATTTGACGAATTATCTAAAACAACACCATTCATTCTGAACCTCAAACCTTCCGGCCAGTATCTAATGGAAGATTTCTATTATTCCGGGGGAGTCCCTGCTTTGATGAATAAAATTAGCCATATTCTTGACTTAGACGCTACCACTGTTACAGGGAAGAGTCTTGGAGACAACATCGCAGGGCATGTTGTCCACAATACCGATGTCATTCGAAGTGTGGATGATGCTTTGGATCCTGAAGGTGGGTTGGCGGTCCTGTACGGGAATCTGGCCCCGACCGGCGCCATAATTAAACCTACGGCCGCGACCGAACGTTTAATGGTTCACACCGGCAGAGCCGTAGTTTTTGAGGACCATGATGATCTTTTCAATAGGATCGATGCCCCAGATCTGGATGTGGGACCAGAGGATATTTTGGTAATGAAAAATTGTGGACCCGTTGGGGGACCAGGGATGCCAGAATGGGGATTCCTGCCGATACCGAAGAAAATACTTGCAACTGGGGTGCGAGACATGGTGCGCATCAGTGAGGCGAGAATGAGCGGGACTGCTTTTGGAACCGTGGTAGTGCACGTGACTCCTGAGTCTGCAAAAGGGGGACCTTTGAGTTTGGTGAAGAATGGGGATCAAATATCATTGGACGTGCCTAAACGGAAGATTGAGATTCTGGTTTCACCTGAGGAGATGTCCGCTAGAGAACGAGAAGAAATCAGGCCCGGCCACGAATACAGGCGTGGGTTTAAGCGGCTTCATGCTCAGCACATCATGCAGGCCGATAAAGGCTGTGATTTTGACTTTTTGAGATCGGAGGATCTTCAAAAAGAAGATTAATTTTCTTCAAATAGATTTTTCAACCAGCGATTAAGATCTTCCAGGCAGGATGTGGAAATCTCGTGGGCCACAGGATACTCCATATAAGTGACATCGTGTCCGTAGTTTTCGAGTGTGTCTCTAGCCCTTCTACCTTCTGCTACGCCGACCACTTGATCGCTCGTCCCGTGAGAAATAAAGATCTTTGACGGTTTAATAATAGTATTTGATTCGCCTATTAACCGTGCGCTCATCGCGATGACACCCTTAAATTCATTTTCGGTTGCAAGCCCTACGTGCATCGCCAACATGCCACCCTGTGAAAATCCACCAATAACCATCTCAGACAATTTGATATTGAACTTTCTGCTAATCTCATTTAGCGTGGATTCAAGTGTATTTACAGTAGTATCAAGATATTTATGGGTACCCGGGTCACCGATCTGATACCAAGAGTACCCTTTCTGGCCGAAACCTATCTCTACCTCGATTGGGGCATTGGGACAAAACAGCGGTACCCTATGACAATCTAGCAAGGAGCCCAAGCCTGCCAGATCACCCATATGGCTTCCGTATCCGTGGAGAAGTATAATCGCGGAGTTCCTTTGTGGCTGGTTAGTCTTTTTTGGGATAATAGCCGTGTATGCAAGATTTAAAGTGTTCATTTTCTTGTAAAACCTTCCGGATACTGTGATGTACCGTCATAATAAAGTGTCGCTATGGAATATTCAGATAGTACTGTTACTTTACTAAGCCAGGGAGTTGAGTCAACCCATGAAATCGGGCGCATTATCGGTCGCCATCTAAAAAGAGGAGATGTGATCCTTTTAAATGGGGACTTAGGTAGCGGGAAGACCTGCATTACACAAGGACTTATTCAGGGTATCGGATCAGAAGATATTGTAAGAAGTCCGACTTTTGTAATCATTGCTGAGTATGCGGCGGTAATGCCTATATATCACATGGATTTATATAGACTCGAAGAATTCGAACAGGTGGACGACTTACAGTTGGACGAGTACTTGTATGGTGATGGAATTTGTATCGTTGAATGGGCTAACAGGGCTTCCCACGCGTTTCCAGATAATACCCTCTCTATTCGATTTGAAAGTTTTGATGATACTACCAGAGTCCTGGAACTCACCATTCCTTCAATGTTTTCAGAAAGAGAAGTTGGCATGATGAACTCTCTTAATTCCAAATTAAAAGTTTGCGGGTAAGCATCATTTTGGAACTAACTATAGATGTTTCGACTAAATTTGCTAGTGTGGCTTTATCTTCCGATGGCGAAGTACGACGCCATCATTCTTGGATATCTCAGAGAAACCATTCGATTGAATTGATACCAGCCATTCAGAGGCTATTAGCTGAAGGGTCTGTGAAGATATCGGATCTTGAGGCAGTCTTCACGACGCGTGGTCCGGGTTCGTTTAATTCCTTAAGAGTAGGCGTCAGCACTGCGAAGGCGATAGCATCAGGCGCGGATATACCAATTGTGGGGATATCTACTTTATTTTTAGAAATTGCTCCTTACATTGGCTTAGCGGAAGAAGTGGTTGGGGTGATTCCTGCAGGCAAAGGTAGGATATACACTGCTACTTTTCCTTCAGGTGATGAGGAACAGAGTGACTACAATATGGTTTACCTTGAAAAGGAAACAATAAAACAGAGCCGTGACATGTTGTTTTGTGGAGAGGCTGTACATGATCTAAAATCTTCAGGGTATCTAAAGGAAGATTCTTTGATTGTGAATACTCGCCCGCCCACGAGATCGGTTTCAACAATCGCCGCAATCGCCTACAACTATTTACGAGAGGGTAGACATAGTTCACCCGAAGAGTTAGAGCCCATATATGTACGTAGTGCGCAGATAGATTCAGCAGAAAAGAACCGGATTAGTAACAAACGTAAGGGGATTTAGGAGTAGTAATTTGGAGAGAACACTTGTATTGATCAAACCAGATGGGGTGCAACGTGGGCTCGTCGGCAAGATAGTGGGCCGCCTTGAAAGCAAAGGTTTGAAGATAGTTGGGATGAAGCTGATCAAAGTTACAGAAGAACTAGCCGAGCGGCATTATGGGGAACACACTGATAAGCCGTTCTTTGTGGACCTTGTGAAATTTATTACCTCGTCTCCCGTAGTAGCAATGGCGATATCCGGGGACAACTCAGTACAAGTAGTACGGTCTGTTATGGGATCCACTGATCCTCAACAAGCTTCGCCGGGCACGATACGAGGGGATTTGGGCCTAAGTATAGGAATGAACCTTATACACGGTTCTGACTCTACTGAATCTGCTTCAAGGGAATTAGAGCTATTCTTTCGTAGTTCAGAACTTCTTAACTATGAAAGAGATTTGGACAATTGGGTTATTGAATAATCCTGACGACCTTTGCCTCAGGCCAGGCCTGTTCCAGCTGATAGTAATCTCGGTATTCTTGTGCGAAAAGATGTACAACTAAATCACCGTAGTCTAACAGCGCCCAACCGCTATTTTGATCACCTTCGCGGTGATGAAGTTCCAGGCTTATACTCTTAAGCTCAGATTCAATTTGTTCTGAAACCGCTCTCATGTGTCTGGGTGATTGGGCAGTTAAGAGAATAAAGAAATCAGCGAATTCACAATATTCAGAGACATCAAGTATACGAATGTCATCTGCTTGCAGTTCAGATGCCGAATCTACCACTAGGTCTATGCCTGAACTTATAAGTTGTTTGTAACTATTTACCATCTCGCTGATTCTCATTATAAGCTTTAAATCAAAAGTGATGGGAATGATGGCCGGGTATGTGCTAGCCTTTAATGATGGAAAAACAACGTGTAATCGTAGCAATGAGCGGTGGAGTGGATTCCTCTGTGGCCGCCCTCTTGATGAAGGAGCAAGGGTACGAAGTCATCGGGATGACTTTACGACTTTGGACGAGCGAGGATGAAGATGGCAACGTTGGGAACAATGGCAGGTGTTGTTCGGTGGAGGATGTTGAAGATGCTAGAAATGTTTGCAACCTGTTGGAGATTCCTCACTATTACGTAAATTTTGAGAAACAATTTCAGGAGCACGTTGTTGATTATTTCGTAAATTCATATGACTCAGGGCGCACTCCCCATCCCTGTTTGGCTTGTAATGACAAGATAAAGTTTGACTTTCTATTAAGGAGAGCATTATTCCTAAATGCGGATTTTATTGCGACTGGTCATTATGCTCGGTTAGTTAGACATGAGTCCACAGTGAAGTTGCTTAAGGGGATTGATCAAGGGAAAGATCAATCCTACGTGCTGTACACGCTAAAACAGGCTGAACTTAGCCGGCTTAAATTTCCGGTCGGAAAGTACACCAAAGATCGAATCAGGGAGATTGCGCAAGAAGCAAACTTGCCAGTGGCGGACAAGCCAGACAGTCAAGAGATCTGTTTTATTCCCAGTGGAAATTACAGGGAATTTCTAAAAGATAGGGTAGAAGCGAAACCTGGTGTTTTTGTCGATAAGGAAGGGAATGAGTTGGGAAAACATCCTGGGATACAATTTTTCACGATAGGCCAAAGAAGAAAACTGGGATTACAGTCTATTAACGGAGATGCCATGTTTGTGTTGAACATAGATTCGGATACAAAGCAAATAACACTGGGTGCGGAGGAGGATTTGTACGAGAGAGAATTCCTTTGTAGCGGTTTAAGTTTTACCCATGATGGCTATGAGAAAGACAAGTTGAAAATTAACGCTCGCATACGGTATAAAGCAAAGGATGTGCCCGCCGAAGTTTCTGTTACAAACGATGTTGGGACCGTTTGCTTTGACGATGCTCAACGTGCGATAACTCCCGGGCAGCCTGTGGTTTTTTATAGAGATGAGGAGATGATTGGTGGTGGAATTATTGAGGCTTCAAGTCGTAATTCATCTAAGGGTTTAGACGAACGCCTGTCCCCAGTATCGCGCTAGGGGCGTCAAATATGATCAAAACCTCCTTCAAACTGGAGTCTCAACTAATAAAGGAAGGCTATCCCGTTGTCGCCGGCCTAGATGAAGTGGGCAGAGGTGCGTTGGCTGGACCAGTAGGCGCCGCCGTGGTTGGATTCCCCCCGACGGTTAATCGTGAATTACTTGCGCCGATAACAGACAGTAAAAAATTAACTTCCAAAATGAGAGAAAAGCTGAGTATCTTGATCAAGAAGAAGGCTCTTATTTGTGAGATAGGCTACAGCACTGCGGCTGAGGTTGATGATTTGGGGATCGTTGAGGCTACTAGGCTGGCGATGTTAAGGGCTCTTGCGTCTAGTTTAATCAAGCCGGATCACCTGATAGTAGATGCGCTGGATCTCTCTGAGTCAGGTATAGGCTGTTTATCAATAGTTAAGGGAGATCAAATTAGTACATCGGTAGCAGCGGCCTCGATTGTAGCAAAAGTAGATCGGGACCTGATGATGAGGAATATGTCTGGTATTTACCCTTACTATTCCTTCGAAAAAAATAAAGGGTATGGAACTTCAGAACACATCAAGGCTCTTCAAAAGTTTGGAGCCACAAAATTTCATAGGCAGAGCTTTGCTCCGGTATCGGGGATGATCAATCTCAAAGTCTGACCCCATGTTCACGAACCTGTAATCTTTAGCAAATGTGTTTGTAAGGGGGAATGAAAATACTGAAATGCCGATCTACGAGTACCTATGTAGAAAATGCTTGAGCGAGTTTGAGGTCTTTTACAAATCATTTGTGAATCAAAAGCAGGTTATTTGTGCCTTATGCGAGTCGGCAGA
Source organism: uncultured Dehalococcoidia bacterium (assembly GCA_964409595.1). Lineage (GTDB taxonomy): Bacteria > Chloroflexota > Dehalococcoidia > Lucifugimonadales > UBA826 > CAYPDR01. Next base: position 9,375 of record CAYPDR010000017.1, on the reverse strand, counting down.
TGTGGCGAAACAAGTTTCACGTATCACTCTCAGATCGAGGTCTGGATCTTCTTCCCCTGATGATTATTATTCCGATTCGTCGAACATTGGGAGGGGTGTGGAAGACACCTTTGCGTCTCACGGAATAGAAATGCCCGCCAACGTTAGAGAGTCCATAGATAGCGCCCGAAGCGGCAAAATGCCGGACGGCCTAGATCTGTGAACAGGATGCTCAAATGGAAAATCTGGAAAGCATAGTCTCTTCTCTATCGGCGAGAGAAAGACGAGTCTTTACTCAAATTTTGCCTAGTTTGATCGGGGAAAGAGAACTATCGGACTATTCAGACGAAGAGATGTCAGATTTAGGTTTTTCCATTGACGCAGTATTGACATTAGCTTGGGACTTCGGTGTTTGGAGAGAACCCTTTGAAAAAATCAAACTTCTCATTTGTGAGTCACTAAGGAACCGGAGAAAGGATCGTATTCAAGGAATTTATGTTATTGTCGACCCTATGGTGACAGGATCACGACCAGTTTTTGATGTGGCTACTGATGCTTTGAATGGAGATGTTTCTGTCGTCCAGTATAGGGATAAATATAATGACAGGTCAGTATTTCTTGAGAATGCATTTGCACTTAAGGAGTTGTGTGATTCTTCCGGGGCTATCTTTGTAGTCAATGACGCTGTTGATGTTGCCCGTTTAGTCGGAGCCCCGTTTTTGCATGTAGGCCAGTCAGATCTCCAGATAAAGGACGCCAGGGCAATTTTATCTTCCGGGCAGTGCGTAGGCCGTTCTAACAATGGTGTAGTTGAAGCACAGGAATCTGAAGGTCAAGGGGCAGATTACCTTGCTGTAGGTGCGGTTTATTCCACTAGTACAATGGGCAAGTCAGGGCGAACTGCAGTCGGGGCTTCGACCTTGGTTCGGGTAAAAAACGAAACTAGCGTACCCGTAGTCGCAATCGGTGGCATTGATGCTTCAAACATATCTGACGTAAGGGGCACTGGGGTAGACTGTGCTTGCGTAGTAAGTGCAATAACACTGAGTTCGAATGTCGAAAAATCTGCGCGGGAATTGGTTAATATATGGAGGAATGGATAGGTGTCGCTTCTCGAAGGGCCACTGCCGAGGTTGGATGATCCAGTTCAAATGGGGATATAGGCAGATGTTCTTCTGTTGTTGAACTCGTCTTTTTGGAACCTCTAATGGTATTGACCCGAATTGATACTTGTTGGAGACTTCACGTGTTTGTATTTGTTGTTTACAGATCCAAGATAATATTTCGTGTCAGTAAGCGATAGGAGAGAAGAATGGAAACGATCCAAATAGTAGCCATCGTAGCCTCTATTATTTCCCTGGCATTCGCTGCTTTTCTTGCGTCGGCTGTCCTTAGAAAGGACGGCGGGGACGACAAGATTAGGTTTATTGGGGATGCTATCCAGAAGGGCGCCATGGCCTTTCTTTCAAGGGAATATAGGCTTTTGGCTATCTTCGTTGTCGTTATGGCCGTGATTCTTGGGATTTTTATCGATTTTGATGTTCTTGGAAAGCTCGAAAATGGTGGAGGAAATAACATTCCACGTACTGCAATCGCCTATTTGGTGGGCGCTTTTGGATCTGGACTGGCTGGATTTGTTGGTATGAGCATTGCTGTACGTGCTAACACCAGGACCACTGTGCAAGCAATGCAGGGCCTGAACCCGGCGCTACGCGTGGCCTTTAATAGCGGGGCGGTCATGGGAGTTTCCGTCGTAGGAATTGCTCTCCTTGGTGTCACAATAATGTTTGTTGCGTTTACAGAAGCATCTGTTGTGGCTGGATTTGGTTTTGGTGCCTCGTCAATAGCTCTTTTCGCTAGGGTTGGCGGCGGAATTTATACGAAAGCAGCAGATGTCGGTGCAGACCTAGTTGGTAAGGTGGAGCAAGGTATTCCTGAAGATGATCCTAGAAACCCGGCAACGGTTGCTGACAATGTCGGAGATAATGTAGGTGACGTGGCGGGCATGGGAGCCGATCTTTTTGAATCCTATGTAGGTTCGATAATTGCAACTGTAGCTTTGGCCAGTGCCGGCGCGTTGGCACTTTCATCAGTGGAGAAAGATCTCGTTCTTTTCCCGCTGCTTGTGTCCTCGATCGGGATTATTGCTTCGATTATCGGAACATTTCTTGTTCGCACCGGGGAAGGTGCGGACATGGGACGGTTGCTGTGGTCTCTGAGAACCGGTATTTTTTCAGCAGGAATACTTGTACTTGTCGGTGTTGGGGTTGTGGTATATGTACTTGAGCTTGACTTCAATTTATTTTGGGTCGTACTAGTTGGACTTGTCGCGGGCCAACTCATTGGGACAGCATCGGAGTATTACACTTCGTACGAGTATAGCCCTACAAAGAAACTTGCCGAACAATCAGAAACAGGTCCTGCCACGATCATGATCGGTGGTCTTGGACTCGGTATGGTTAGCACTGTTATCCCAGGCTTAGTCGTGATAGCTGCTATGTGGATTTCATATGAACTTGCAGATCTCTACGGTGTTGCTCTGGCTGCAGTAGGGATGCTATCTACTTTAGGTATCACACTCGCCACGGACGCTTATGGTCCTGTAGCAGACAATGCGGGTGGGATTGCTGAGCAGGCTGGTCTAGATTCTGAAGTTAGAGCGAGAACTGATGCACTGGATTCCCTCGGAAACACCACGGCAGCAACTGGAAAAGGTTTCGCCATAGGATCAGCAGTACTTACGGCTTTGGCACTGATGGCAGCCTATGCGAAGGCAGTTGACGTCCAAGTTTTCAACATAATGGATGTAAAGGTCATGATGGGGTTGATTATAGGTGCCATCATGCCTTTCCTTTTCGCTGCTTTAACAATGCAAGCGGTGGGCAGGGCGGCCTTTGCCATGGTTCAAGAGGTCAGACGACAATTTCGGGATATACCCGGGTTAATTGAAGGGACCGCAGATGCTGATTACGCAAGGGCAGTGGACATAAGCACTCGGGGCGCAATGAGAGAAATGGTCCTTCCAGGTATCATCGCGATAGCGGCGCCTATATTAGTTGGTGCCATACTTGGACCTCACGCCCTCGGAGGCTTACTCATAGGCTCAATCGCAACTGGATTTTTGTTCGCGATTATGATGGCTAATGCAGGTGGAGCTTGGGATAACGCCAAGAAGTACATCGAGGCAGGTCATCTTGGTGGCAAAGGGTCTGATGAGCACTCCGCCGCAGTTGTGGGCGACACCGTTGGTGATCCATTCAAAGACACTTCAGGACCCGCCCTCAATATTCTTCTGAAGCTCATGTCGATAGTAGCCCTGGTATTTGGTCCTCTTTTTGTGTCCCTATAAAAATAATCAAAGGGAGTGCTTGGGGATAAAAATAAGTTGCGTTGGTAGTGGATTCTACTGATGAAGCCGGCAAATGATGTATCTTTAAGATCTGTCTGCCTCCGCTTCTGCTTGATGTCTAATAGTCGGCTAGCGTATTTTGAGGTTTTTTGATCAGGATTCTCACTCAAAGAAGCGGTCTCTTTCGGGGAGCATACGCTGCGAAAAGTTGATCGGAATTTGCATCGTTCTCCCCCGGTGCCTTTTCAATAGGAATAGGCATTCATGGTGAAACGCCAACAGCTGCTGTCAAGAGCTAATTTAGACGCATCGTGAGTATAGACATTACTGTTCACATTTCATCATTTGATTTACTAGATGGTATTTACTAAGAAACGTCTCTAAAGATTTCAATCGTCTGAATTTTCGGAAAGGAGTATATTTTACGTCCTGTCGAATTAATTAATAGGTATTTTGGTATATAAAATGGATAACAAGCCTGTCGATTCAAGAGATTTTCGAAGACTTTTAGAGTTCACTGATCGATTCAGTCACTACCAGCAAATACCGCCCTGTGCTTTGCAATGTTTCCCCGATGATATGAGGGAAATATATAGAACGAAGCAAGGTAATTTAGACGATCGACGCTATGAATGGATAACTGCGAACTTGCACATCGAAAACACAACAGTGGCGGATCTCGGTGCGAACTTAGGATACTTCACTCTACGGCTGGCGTCAGAATTTGGCGCTCATGTGGATGCATATGAGCCTTTGTTGGAATATGGGGAACTCATAAGGTGGTTTTCAGAGATGTGTGACCTTGATTCCAAAATTCGGGTACATCAGACAGTTGTTGGAATGAAGGAAATTGACCAGTTGAAAAAGGTGGAACTTTTCTTACACTTGAATGTTTTACATCATGCTGGGGTATTTTTTGACCAAGGGATAGTTAACAGCACAGATGATTGGACCACTTATTCCAACGATCACATATCCCAGCTTTCTAAAATAACTAAAACCTTAGTAATTCAGGTAGGAAATATGTGGAAAGGTAACGTTCTTTTCAATAGTGAGGAGTCCGTGCCATTCATAACAAATATGCTTATAAAAAATGGTTGGAATGTTGATAAAATAGGTGTGATTTCAGATTTTGATTCTTTAGTCTACGAAACCTATGATGTTGACAGGTCTCATTTAATACCCCGGGTCCACATATACAGAAACGAGAAAAGTGAATTAGTTGACTATTTCATAGGTGGACACCAGGTTGCCAGCCGGGAATCTGGCTTGGCCCAAAGGCCGATTTTTCTTTGCACATCTGCCCTACTGAGTTGAGCTTTTGAATAAACCAAAATGTGTTGTCTATATAGGGGGGAGTTACCCGCAACTCGTAGGAATAAAATCCGCTTCTAAACTCGGATTATCTACTGTAGTGACTGATAAGAATCCCAATGCTTCAGCTCGCGACATAGCGGACGAATTTTTAGTTATCGATGCAACAGATTTGCAGTCATTTAATAAATTGGCGGAGACGCTACAAGAAAATTACGTAGTTTGCGCGACATACGGGCTAGAAGACTATGCTGCTCTGAGCGCCTGCATGGTATCGGAAAAACTGGGATTGCCCTACCCTGCCCGGGAGTCTGTTGAAGTCTCAACAGATAAGTACGAGAGTTATTTAGCATGGGATAAGGCTAACTTAAACACCCCACTTACCTACCTCATAAGTGAAACTGCAGTGACGCGGTCAGATTTAAGGGCATTGAGTGCAAATCTGGAGTTCCCTCTTGTTATAAAGCCTGCGGGATCTTGGGGAAGCAGGGGAGTTACTGTGATTGAGGAAAACCAAGAAACTACCTTGTCGGATGCTATTTGCGTCGCAAAGAGTTATTCGAACGACGTTCTCGTGCAAGAATATATACGAGGAACCCTTCACAACGTTGATGGCCTATTCATCGAAGAAGAATTTTTCCCGCACAGTAGTTTTGATAGATTAAGCAGGGACAATTATCCGAATATTACTGGGAGGATTATAGAGCCATCTGGGCTATCCACCTCTGTCACATCCAAACTTTATAACTTGCTTGAGAAAGCTTGCAGAGCCATAGGTATTCAAGAAGGTCCAGTGACAGGAGATTTCATCGTTCGAGACGAAATCCCATTTATCATAGAAGTAAGTACTCACCTGCATTCAATCCACCAGTCTTCCTTACGCACTGATGGCATCAATTTGCCTCTTACAAAATGGTTTGCACACTGTGCTGGATACGGGGACGATAGGCTCGAATTAATTGATTCAATTCCAAAAGGTTTTTCAGGTTTAGCTACGTGTTGGACAGAGACTACAGGGCGCGTTGAAAGCATGGGAGGGATCAATAGTATTCTAAATATTCCTGAGATCAAAGACATTGACTTACGTTGTGCCATTGGCAGCAAGGTAGGTGGCAGTGATATTGACCCACAATGCTTGGCTTTAATTTGGGGGGTTTCAGAATCTAGGGTCCTATTGGACAGGGCATTGGATGAAGCTACGGGAATGTTGAGGGTAGGAATCAAGTCAGTGTGAAAAAAGGAGCCTCGACTTTGACAGATGCTCGTAATATACAGGCAAGGACCATTTTGTGCGATAGCTCTATGGCTCTTGAAAGAGTGTTTCACAATCGTCGGTTAGATGATCTTCACATAGTAACGTCTTCACCTTTTTTAGCCACCCGGAAAGACCTCAACGTTGTTATGTATGAACGAGATATCCTGAGGTCAAGGGTAGAGGAGCTTATCGATTCTAGTCTCGAACTTAGTGTGAATGTTTTTAACGCATGCCGAGATAATGGGTTTAAAGATTATGGGTTATTGGCGTCGCACCAGGTACATCGGTTTCAACAATCTGTGAGAAAGGCGTTGCCATTAGGCGAAGATTATTTTGATAGGCCGGTCGCAATTATTCAATTAGTTTTGGATGACGGCTCTGTTCCCCTGCCCTACCAAACCAACCTGGATAAGATGCTAAGAGAAAACAAAGAACTAGAAATAATTTCTGTTTCTTTGTCGGAAATTGACTTATCCGGCATTCACCTGAACAAAAATAGTCGCTTTCTAAATTTTGCAGTTCATAATTTAGATAAACTTTTGGATACTTTCAGTAACAAAATTGAAGGTTTGCGTCAGTCAACTGATAATGGGCTTATAGCTGTTTATCCTTCAAGAAACCATCTACTGCAGGAAACTTGTGAAGCCCTTAAGAAAAATAGGTACGGGATTGTTGCTCTTGAATTGCAGCAGATATCGAAGGCAGTCTCCCCTCGGCTCTCCCTGAAAGAACTTCAAACCTTGTTACGGCCAATAATCTTGGACCACTTGAATAAATGGTTGTTTCCCCCCGCTATTAAGCCGCTTCTAGAAATTTACGAAGATTTATTGGCATCGTCAGTCTCAACATACGAAAGTAATATTCCCGTCTGGCGGCGTCAGCTGACCGAAATCCGACCCCAAGCGGTGTTCACTCAATTTCCTAGCAGGCCGAACATAATGGCACTGGCCAGAGTAGCAAAGGATATGCATATACCTTATGTCAGTGCTCAACATGGGTTTGGCAGAGAAATTGATGCTAATCATAGAGTCAGCATTGCAACATATGAAAATAATGTTGCTGATCTCGTTCTGACTTACAACGATGAATCCAGTAGGGTTTCGAATCAAAATAATCCCTTTAGGGTTGGAGAATGCGTTGCTGTTGGATTGCCGCAGCGCATAAACGATCTCGCACCGGCAAGGAGACAGTCAAGTTCAATTAAATTTGGACTATTCAAAAGATTCGAACCAATCGTATATCTGTCTACTATGTTACCCATAGGAAATTCATTGATGATCCACGCGGGTTCGGGCTCCGACTATGTTCGAGCTTCGTTCGATATGGATTTGTTAAAAGAGGTATTCGCTAGGCTCCCTAGGAGAGTATTGTTTAAGGCTTATCCTGTTTCACCCATCTACCTAGATGGTAAGCGAAAGAATCTCGTCGGGTCACGACGTATGGCAATACCTTCCCGTTATCTTGACTTGGACCCAATTTGTGAACTAGCAAAAGACACCAAAAACGTTAGCTTGTACGAAGGGTTCACGGATGCTATCGACATGATCACAAAACACCAGATCGTCGTACTAACAGGGTGCTCGAGCACAATAGCGAGTTCTTTGGTGTCTGATATACCCCTAGTTTTTATGGATCACCCCTTAGTCAGACCAATGAATCCTGAGATAAGAGAAGATTTTGATGACGCTGTTTTTTGCTTTGATGCCTTGGAACCTAATTTGCACTCAAACTTAATTGAATTATTGAGTCAACCCATGGAATTATTGATGGAGCAATGGGAACATAAGAGGCCGGCACGGACACGATTTATTGAGAAACATGTGATCAAGAAACTGCCTGAGGAAGCTGGTCCGATTGGCGCTGAGTTGGTGAAAAATATAATTAGCAAATATCAATCTCCGAGCATGAGTTCCTAACAAGTATATTAGGTGCGTTAGAGAAGCTTCAAAGTTTGGAGATATCGGGAAATGTCCGTGTAAAATTGCTGGTATTCCGCAAGTTTCTCGAAGAAGTGTCACCGGAAACCGATATACCGTGAAGACAGTTGCGATCTCGCTTGACTTATTGATAATTTGATTTGACAATCATTGTGTTCATTATTTGAACGCAATGATTCTGCGATATCTCATTCATCGCACAGTAGGTAGGGACACATTCCGCAGGGGGAGAGGGTTCGATGCAAGAAACCAGATCTCAAACTATCGTGAGGGCGCAAAGTGAATTGAAGCGGGATGGTGTGACACTTCTCCCGGACATTTTTTCGAAGGCCCAATGCGAGGAATACGTAACGATATTTGATCGGATAATTGAGAAATCTCCTGCTGATACTAAGAATAGGATTAATCCAGAAGTGCAGTCGGTGAACAACTATTTTCGTCATGACGGTAAATTGATGGAGTTGATATATATACCTATTTTGGACGAGTTATTCAAAATTTTAATCAATGAGGACCACGTGCTAATAGCTGCCAATTCCTTCAATCGGAGAAAAAGCGAAATTGTCAATCAGAATCTCCAATACGAACATTCAAGGAATGCGGGGCATAATTGGCACATTGATTCCGATTATGTGGGCGGTGTACGTCTGGACTCGGGATTTAGCTACCAAGTCATAATCATGCTAGAAGATTTCACAGCTGATAATGGGGCTACCCAATACGTGAAGGACTCTCACAAAGACAGGTCTCGACCTGACAGGATGGGGGATTACCCCTTTGAGCTGATCACTGGTAATGCTGGAACTGTCGGGGTTATTGATAGCGGATTATGGCACCGTAGTGGAGATATAAGCCAAAGAAGTCGTTGGGGTATCTTCAACACCTACGGACCGTGGTTTGTAAAGCCCTACTTCAGGTTTCCAGAGATGCTAGGAGAAGAAACTGGTTCTCAGTTGGGTCCGCAATTAAGGAGATTGTTGCATTACAGGTCAATTCCTCCTTTGGATGAACAGGATCGATTGAATACTGTGGTTAAGGAAGACGAATCTTAGTTCAAACCACATTGTTGTTAATAATGGTGTGACAACTCTGGTGGAATCCGGACGTCTAATCGAAATGTCCCTTCCTAGTCCTATGCCCCCTGGCCATTACAATTTATTGGAAGGATAGAGACCTGTCGGGTTCTTTTAAAAATACAACCCTGATACGTCGCTAGACCGCAATGTTATACTGCCGTATGTTTTAGATTAGCCCAGGTGGCGGAATGGTAGACGCGGCGGACTTAAAATCCGCTTCTCGAAAGAGAGTGGGGGTTCGAGTCCCTTCCTGGGCACCACTGGTTCCTCCCCTACCCTGTTTTTGTTGTTTACAGAAGTGTTTACAAGAGTTTGGTATCGTTCCTCTAAATCGCCCCTCCATTTCCTCTTCCCGTTTATTAGTAGACTCAGGTATGCAGGGGATATTCCAAGTATTTTTGCCATAGTTCTTATAGTCATAACAATTCCTTCCTAATTTGTGCCTGAGAAGGAGCCTGGCAGCCT
>CAYPDR010000016.1:0-255420 GCA_964409595.1 uncultured Dehalococcoidia bacterium | reverse complement strand
ATGACATTAGTGGTTTTCGGGTTCATAATATATCTCCACATGTCGTTCTATGTTACTTGAGTCGGTCAATGAATTTATTGTACTTCCAGAACCAATCCGGTAATTACTTAACTTTTTTACACAGAAATCTGAAGAAAGCATTTTTTCCACGAAATAGTGCGAGATTAAAGCTCATCGAAACCGTTCATTTTATATCTGAAAAGAAGTGGTGGGCGGTAATGGATTCGAACCAATGACCTCTGCGATGTCAACGCAGCGCTCTAAACCACTGAGCTAACCGCCCTAAACAAATACGAGTCAATCTGATCCCGAAATCCAGTCTAGCAACCACACCTAATCTGGTCAACGAAGATCAAACAAACCCCCAACTCCAGTTAGTGTTCCATTACGGTACCGCCATTCTGGTTAATAGACTGGCCATGTATCCAAGAGGCGGCCTCTGTGCATAAATATGCACAGAAATCTCCGACCTCATCATCAGTACCATTTCTACCTATGGGAGTGCTATCTGCCATGTTTGTCCATGTCTCTCCTCTTCCGAGGATGTCCATCCGATGAGTATCAACAGCTCCAGGACACACCGCGTTCACATTTATATTATGAGGTCCTAATTCGCGAGCCATCGACTGAGTCATTCCCACGATTGCGAAGTTGGCTCCGTTGTAAGCTAAGGTATTTGCCGACCCACGCTTACCTGCAGAAGAAGATATATTAACTATCTTTCCCCCCTCCCCTTGCTCAATCATATATTTAATGGCAGCTTTGGTACAAAGGAAGGTTCCAGTGACCTTAATATCCATTACTCTTTGGAATATCTCCCGGTCCAGTTCTAGTATCGGGACACGGTCAACACCCCTCGCAAATGCGGCATTATTTATCAAGATATCTACTCTTCCAAATTCTTCAACTGTTCTATCCACCATATTCTCGACATCGTCTTTATCTGCCACATCTACAGTGAGGGTAAGGCATCGCCTTCCTTCAGCTCTGACCTGATCTGCAACGCTTTCGACATCACGCCACCCAATCGCCTTTTCATCGTCTGGAAAACTGGAGGGATCACGCCCTGTCCCTGTAACAACGACGTCAGCACCAAGCTTTGCCAAAGCGACAGCTGCCGCTCTTCCGATTCCTCTGAGGCGGCCTGCTCCAGTAACTATCGCAACTTTTCCATCTAATTCTCCCATATTGGAAATCTCCCTTTAACAAGTTTTGGTAAATAGCCTGCGTGAGTATAGCTCAACAATTTATGGCACGCTATGAACGTGCTTCACCCGGTAAATAGAGGTGACCTAGAATCCAACTTTCTACAAGCCCCCCAATTTCCTCGGCTGACTCCGCCAATCCATGTCCCGTGCCTGGAAACAATCTCAACTCTTTGGGTTCCTGTGCCCAATCAAAAATCCTTCTGGAAGACTCTGGGGACAACACGGTGTCCGCTTCTCCATGAATTAGGAGAAGGGGACGAGGTGAAACATCCGCGACCTCTGAAGCCCCATAAGTCTGGCTAGATAGCGATATAACTCCCTTGACAGATTCACTAAATGGAGCTGCTTTTATTACGACAGCTCCCCCAAAAGAATGCCCCACCAAAAGTGTGTCCGTATGGCCGGTTCCAGTGAGAAATGAGACAGCAGCTAGGGTGTCCATGACGCATTCTATTAGATTGTTTGGTTCTCGGTAGTCCACTCTCAAAGAGGTGATGCCTGGGGAGAATTTATCTCCCAGCAATCTGTAAATCCCGCCAGCCGGTCCGTTGAACCCTCCGGAGGCTCCGCTCACCCACACTATCCCCCGATGCGTTGGCACTAATGGTTCATGGTGGATAATGGTCTCAATCTGTCCTCTATTTGTCTGAAGAACTAGTCCTCGACCTAGTTCTTCAGACGAAATCTGCCATTCACCAACTCCAGTGATGCCAATAGAAATATCCTCATATGAATTCGACATATCCGCACTCTCACAAAGAGGGTTTTCTTTTGTGCCAGCCAGTAACCTGCTCATACGCATATGCTGCTTTGAACAATTTTTGCTCTTGAAGGGCTCCGGCCATGAACTGCAATCCGACAGGAAGTCCATTCACAAAACCCGCCGGCACTGATATTCCCGGAATCCCAGCTATGTTGGCCGGTATTGTAAAAATGTCGTTAAGATACATTTGTACAGGGTCGTCAACTTTATCCCCTATATAAAACGCTGTTGACGGAGAAGTGGGCATTGCGAGGACGTCAAATTTCCGGAATGCTTCAACAAATTCTTCTCTTATAAGAGTTCTAACCTTCTGGGCTTTAAGATAGTAAGCATCATAATAGCCGGAAGACAATGCGTAAGTTCCCAGCATGATACGGCGCTTGACCTCTTCGCCAAACCCGTCCTGCCTGGTTCTCTCTAGGCCTTCCCACATTGTGCTGGCTTCTATATTGGAATGCCCATACTTCACCCCATCATAGCGGGAAAGATTGGCGGAAGCTTCTGAAGGTGCAATGATGTAGTAAACTGCGAGAGCATACGCTGAATGAGGAAGACTTATCTCACTGACCTCTGCACCTAAGTCGGTCAATACTGCTACCGCATCCCCGATAACGCTTTTAACACCCGGTTCTATTCCGTCTACAAAGTACTCCTTGGGAACTCCGATTCGAAACCCTTTTAAATTATCACCTAGCCCCTCAACATAATTTGGAATGTCAACATCTAGAGAAGTCGAATCGCGGGCATCGTAACCCGCGATCTCCGACAAAACTATTGCACTGTCCATCACATTACTGGTAAGTGGTCCTATCTGGTCTAAAGAACTGGCGAAAGCAACCAGCCCGAATCTACTTACCAATCCATAAGTAGGTTTCATACCTACCACCCCACAAAAAGAAGCGGGCTGCCTAATACTGCCCCCTGTATCTGATCCGAGAGAGAAAACGCATTCAGAGGCGGCTACTGCAACAGCAGGTCCCCCACTGCTGCCACCAGGGACTCTTTCTGTATCCCATGGATTTCTTGTAGTCTTGAAGGCAGAGTTTTCAGTCGATGAACCCATAGCAAATTCATCCAGGTTCCCCTTTCCCATCATTACAGCACCAGACTCGTTTAACAGTTCAACTACATGTGCATTGTAAGGAGGTAAAAAATTCTCAAGCATGCGTGAAGAGCAAGTGGTAAGCACTCCCTTTGTGCACAAGTTGTCCTTTAACTGCATGGGTATTCCGGTCAGCATTTTTTGCTCACCTTTTGAAATGATGGCATCAGCAATTGCAGCTTGCTCCATAGCTAGATCCGAAGTGATAGTTACGAAGGACTCCAATGTTCCTTCAACTTCCCCTATGCGACCCAGAAATGATTCCGCGAGTTCTACTGATGAAATTTCACCTCTATCAAGTAGGTCCCGAGCACCACAAATCGTCAGCCGTTCAATGTCTAAACCTGGCATTTATCTAGTGACGCTCATCGAATTACTCAAGCACCGATCTTATGCGTATAAAATCTTGCTCCGTCTGCGGGGCATTGGATAAAGCATCTTTCAACGAGATTGAGTCCGAGGAAATATCCTCTCTCATAACAGAGTTCACATTAACCGAATGGCCGGTAGGCTCTACTCCATCGGTGTCCACTTGGTTTAACACCTCGACGCTAGCGAGAATGTCCGACATCTGACCTCTCATAACTTCAACTTCTTCTTCGGTCATGCTTATCCTCGTGAGGGCGGCAAGGTGTCTGACTTCTTCTCCAGTAATCTGGTCGATATCTTTCATCTCTTATCCTTGAAGAACCCTTCTTTTTCGAATACATCTGCAAGTATCGCTATACCCTCTTCAATCTCTTTGGGACTGTTATGACTGTAAGTAAGGCGCAATCGATTATTACCAGACCTATCCGCACGAAAAACAGGTCCAGGATTGTATTTCACCCCTCTTTCCACAGCTTTCTCCAAAGCGTCCCAAGTATTTGAGCCCTCTGGCAGTTGGACCCACACCATCATCCCACCATTTGGTTCTGTCCACTCACATGAGGGGGGGAAATATTCCCCTAACGACCTGATCAAAGCATCTCTTTTACCTTTCAAGGAATTTGCTACGTTTGAGACATAATCGTCTCTGTTGTCTTTGAGGTATTCATGGACAGCCATTGATGTCATGTGGCTTGGGCTAACACCGAATCCGACCCTCTGCAGAGACTCTCTTGCAGCCTCAGGAAAGGCTCCGAATCCGATCCTCAACCCGCAGCCAAGGAGCTTAGTAAATCCAGACAAATAAATCACTCCATCTTCTGGGTGTAATCCCATTAAAGCCGGCGGAAGTAGAGGTCCATCTATACGAAAGTCTGCATAAGATTCATTTTCTACTATTGGTACACCGTATTTGGTAGATATCTCTACTAATTTCTCTCGCCTCTCGAGGCTCAGAGTGACCCCTGTTGGATTATGATAAACAGGAATCGTGTAGATCATTTTCGGGTGAACACCGTTACCGGACGCCTTTACCAGAGCATCTTCCAAGGCACCTGGTAAAATCCCATCTTCATCCATCTCCACATGAACCAGTTTTGCACCTTTTTTTAAAAACATGTTTAAGCTACCGTGGTAGCAGTATTCTTCCATGAGCACCAAATCACCAGGATCGATAAAGGCATCTATCACCGTCTGGCAAGCCCCACCAACACCACTAGAAAGAAAAATATTATCCGTATCAACCGTAATTCCACGATTCATAGCCAGTTGCGTTGCAATGAATTGCCTGAGTCCTTCGTGACCCAAGGGTGGAGGATATGTACCTAAGTCTTTACCGTCCCTCTTCAGAGCCCTTTCCGTGGCCTCAGCAAACTCTTTAACCTCCATGGCGTCCGGGTCAGTATAAGTGACGGAGAATATGTAGTCTGCATCATCCCTAAGCCCCTTGGGCATCTCTATCTCGCTAGGAAGGGTTGTTGCAGTTAGTTCTCCAAAGTCGAATGCCATAAAGAGTCTCCACTTGATCTCCCTGAATCTGCGTTAGAATGGTAGGGCAATTTTCTCCCCAGATTGTGCACTTCTAGTTACCGCCTCAGTAAATTCCATGTACCGAACTCCGTCTTGAAAAGAAGTATGGGTTATTTCTTCGATACCCCGGATGGCGTTTATGAACTCTTGCTCAACCCGCCATCCACCCGATAGCTCAGGTTTGATGTCGATTTCCGCCATTTCCTTATCATTTTTCTGTCCACCATACAATTTTACGTTCACTCCATCTATATGAAGCGTGCCCTCAGATCCATATATCCAAACCGCATTATCCGGCGCATGTCCAAGAACATCGCTAAACCTTATGTGTAGGGTAGGGCCGGAAAACATCTCACAGAGTATTTCTACATGATCTGGGATGGAAATGACATGACCTGTACCAGTTTCATCCTTCCTTGACTTCACAAAAGTCCGAGTTAGAGCCTGAACAGATGACGCCGGACCAATCCAACGCATAATTGCTTCGTACCAAATTCCCAGTCCCATGATGTTGAACCCGCTGAAATCCCGACTCTGCCTCCAGTGAAAAGGTTTCTCTGAATCCAAAAACCCTCCTTGAGTGATAGAGGCATCAACGGAAAGAACGTTGCCTACATACCCCCCCTCGATAAGTCCTTTAATTGTTTTGTCTAAATTTAAGGTATGGGGAGCTGGAACTATCTGAGTAATCTGGTCCGGATAATGCCGAGATGCGTCCAGCATCGCGCGAGCCTCCGAAGCATCCATAGCCATGCGAGCTTCCGTCATGACATGTTTTCCGTGTTCAAGGGATTCTAAGACCAAGGCACAATGCATATATGGCCATGTACCTATACAGATGGCATCAATTTCAGGGTCAGCAACTAGTTCCTCCCAACTATCGTAAACTTTCTGAATACCAAATTCATCCGCCACACGTTGCCCTGACTCCCGACTTCTGTTGCATACTCCTGCAATTGTGACGCCGTCCATTGCCCGAAAACCTGGGATGTGTCTGAGTTTGGTATTACCTCCAGCGCCTATAAGTCCGACGTTAATTGATTCTGATGTCATTGCTGCATGTCCTCCGAGTGAAATTTACACATATCCAGTAGGTTGTCAAAAAAGCAATTCGATAATATAGGGATTATATTTGAGCGGCGGATAGGCGTCTATTCATTTACAACTCTGCAACGCATCTCAAGGGCTCGCACTCATCCAACACTGAGTGTAACTTTCATTTCAGTTTTTTGGGATTTTCCTATTATGCTCTGATTCCCGCATGCGCAAGGGAAGTCCTCAATATACGATCAGACGGCCTTGAGATTATGTTAATGTTGATGGGAATATGAGCTACTTTCGGCACCCTTGGTCTTGCAGCTCTGGGAAACCTACAGAAGAGGGGCTGTTTATGCTGGCACCATGAACAGCATGGGGAATCTCTCTAGTAGTTTTTTCTCCGGTCACTTCGTTTACAATCGCTGTACCATTTCTTATATTCATCGGATTGACTAGCTCTGTCTATACGTCAATGAACATGACCCTGGCACAGCTTAATTCCGACTCTAAAATGCGGGGCAGAGTTATGAGTATATCTATGATGACTTTCGGCATGATGGACAGCGGAATATTCTTAGCAGGTTTCACAATTTTCTTTGGCTTGGTGAACAAAACATTCAGAAAAATTCAATAACGTTTCACCTTAAGGGGGTTTACATGACGATGGAGAGTAAAAAAGGGACGGTTCAGACGGTTTTGGGCCCCATCAATCCGGTCGATCTGGGTCCGACCATGACTCATGAACATCTGTTGATAAATTTCGCGGTAATGTTCGATCCTCCCCCGGAGGCGACAACTCAGAGGCTAGCACATGAACCAGTAAGCCTCGAAAACCTTGGGTGGATCCGCCAATACTGCTATAGCAATATCGATAATCTCTTGGTTTTGGATGAGGAAACAGCTGTAGAAGAGGCCCTTCTCTATCACAGACACGGTGGAGGTACGATAGTGGATGCTACCACCGTGGGAATTGGAAGAGACCCTCTGGCTTTAGCCAGGATTTCCAGAGCATCTGGAGTGAATGTCGTTATGGGAGCAGGCTTCTACGTGGATGCGGCCCAACCCGAAGAAGTAGCCACCATGTCAGAAGAGGCGATAACGGACCAAATTACTGAGGAAGTTGTTAACGGAGTCGGAAATACAGGAGTGAAAGCAGGAATCATAGGAGAGATAGGGTGCACATGGCCGTTGGCGGAGAGCGAAAGAAAAATTTTGAAGGCCTCTGCGAGGGCCCAGATCAATTCAGGGGCCTCAATTTTGATACACCCTGGTAGAGATCAAGCAGCTCCAATGGAAATCCTAAGAATACTGGAGAAATCGGGTGCCATAATGGACAGAGTCATAATGGGACATCTAGACCGAACCATCAACTCTGTAGCGAAACTAAAAGAGATAGCGTCTACAGGTTGCGTACTTGAATGGGACCTTTTCGGAAATGAGATTTCATTTTATCAACCTTCGGACTTTGATATGCCAAGCGACGCACAAAGAATGGATTTCATCAGAGCAATGATTGACGATGGCATCGGGGACCGTATCGTTATCGCCCACGATATCTGTACCAAACACAGACTAGTGCGTTATGGGGGCCACGGCTACGCTTATATACTGGAGCACATAGTTCCCCGAATGAGGAAACGAGGCTTCACAGAAGATGAGATTCACTCGCTCATCCAAGGCAATGCCGCTAGGCTACTGTCCATCAATTAATATCTCAGTGTCCAGGGATTAAACGGTCCTGTTCGAAAACTTAACTGCCGCCAAATGATCAGACAAGAACCTCAAAGCCCGAACGGGTGCACACCTCTATCCTATTGCCTTCAGGATCGTTTAGGAAAAAAACCCTTTGGCCATCGTTTCTCGTAGTGATCTCAGTAGTCTCAACTTTCATGCTACGAACAGACTTCTGAGCTGCCTCAATATCGTCAACCTCGAAAGCACCATGGTGCGACGGTATAGACGGGCCATCAGGAGTTTCGATTAAGTGGATCATCGCTCCACTCGGAATTTGCAACCAAATTATGTGCTCAGAGTCTACTTGGCTCGGGATTCTTTTTACTCCCAAGACATCTTCCCAAAATCTAAGCGCCTTAACCTTATCGCGTACGTTATACGTGACGTGATTTACTGCTTTCAACCTGACGTTGTCATCTGTAAGAGCCATAAGGTTCTCCTTCTGTTAATATGCTCGCTGCGCAGCCTAGAAAGCAGCTTCTAAAAGCCATATTGCTTTCGGCAGCCATCTTAACAGACCAGTAAGTACGCACATACCAAGTGCAATGAAAGGAAGTTGAATGAGTGAAATAGAAAAAAGGTTAGAAGAGATCGGGATACAACTGCCAGACTCCCCTAGCCCAGTGGCAAATTATGTCCCTGTGGTTCGAACAGGGAATTTGATTTACCTGTCTGGAGTAGGGCCTATGCCAAAAGCAGACGGATCGGCCTATGTCGGTAAATTGGGACTAGAGTACACAGTGGAGGAGGGCTATGAAGCTGCCCGTCTCACAGGAGTCAATCTCCTAGCAAGGCTGAAAGGCTACCTTGGCGATTTAGACAAAGTAACGCAAATTATCAAGCTATTATCCATGGTGAACTCTACCCCAGACTTTACAGAACCCCCAGCAGTGTCCAATGGTTGTTCCGACCTTCTGGTTGAAGTTTTTGGAGAAAAAGGCAGACACGCAAGATCTGCCATAGGTGTTGCCACCCTCCCCGGTGGTATGCCAATAGAAATAGAACTTATTGCAGAAATATCGGACTAAGCTAGAACTTGCATCCTGTACCGGGACTCGAGAAGGTCATTTGTCTGAAATCTTTTAGCCTTCAATTGGGAGACATCTACTGACTTAGAGTGTCCAGTCAAAATTGTCTCCGCCATAACTTTTCCGATCATTGGTGACAATTTAAACCCATGTCCACTAAATCCAACTGCTGCATACAGTCCAGACACTTCATCGATCGAGTCAAGGATTGGGTGCCAGTCGGGAGTGGTGGTAAACAACCCTGACCAACCGCCTCTAAAAAACGATGTTTCCATGCCTGGGATCCTCCTCACCATATTGGTCATCGTTCGTTCGACCACTGACATGTCAACGCCCTGATTAAAATCATCTGGACCAACCCTTTCGTCCTCTCCAACACCGATCATGGTGATACCACCAATATCAGGGCGTGCCGAAAAGTCATGCACCACGTCTCCTATTATTGGGTGTGTCGGCATGAGATCATCTGAACGCCTGAGCAAAATCACTTGGTGCCTAATAGTCTCAAGACCAAAATCCACATCTACAGATTTCAAAAGAGGTCCCGACCATGGCCCAGCCGCCACAACGACAACTTTCGTGTTTACAGTGCCGTCTACAGTTTTTACACCTGCGACACTTGAGCCCTTGATATCAATGGAAAAAACTTCTGTTGAGTCCCTGATGCTGGCTCCCAGATCCCTTGCTCTATTGGCAAATGCCGAAGTGACCGAATAGGGGTCTGCATATCCAGACTCGGGTTCCCAGCAGTAACTTTCATTTTCAAAAGGCGCAATCATTGGACATTTTTCCCGTAACTCTGAAACGTTTAATTCCTTAGTGTTTATTCCTAGTTTTTCTTGCATCTCTATATTATTTCGCATAGCGCTTTGGTCTTTTTGGTCCACGATAAGTAGATAACCGGTCTTTGAGTAGCCTGACGAGGCACCCAACAAATCGGAAAAGTTTTGAAAGAACTTGAGGCTATCCCAAGCAAGACGAGCGGTAACTTCATTAGAGTAGTGCATCCTTAGAATCGCTTGTGATCTACTTGTCGACCCAGACCCCAGAACGTTTTTCTCCAATAACAATGTGTTTTTCATGCCCATCTCAGCAAGGTTATATTGAATAGAGCATCCCATTACCCCCCCACCGATGATGACAGCATCAAAATTTTTTTTCATTTTCACAATCCAACGCCTTAGGCTTAACAACAATTCGTATGGAGAGATATGATAGCTTAGCCATGAATACCCTAACCACTTCAAATGCTCGATTCGCACTTGTCGGGGGTGACGAGTTTGGACCACTCTGCGTGGCCTTAGACTTAAAAATACTTGCGATGTGCGGCTCAAAACTACCTAAAGTTGCAATACTTCCCACCGCAGCAGCCCACGAAAGGCCTGATCTCGCTACTAAAAATGGGATCCGTCATTTCTCTAGCCTAGGCGCGGACCCTTTTGCACTTGACGTTCTCACTCATGATGACGCACAAAACCCAGATACTGTAAGCTGCCTTGGAGGGGCTGACCTTATTTACATGACGGGAGGAAACCCAGGGCATCTTCTGACCGTGCTTAGCAACTCACTTCTGCTGGACGAGATGTTAAAAGCATCTCGTGCTGGCTGCGTAGTTGCCGGTTCTAGTGCTGGAGCGATGGTGCTAGGAAGCCAAATGTTAATGGGGCGTCCGACCGATGCGTTGAATATGGTTTCCAAAACGATCACGATTCCCCACCATGAAAACAGAGATCCAGCTGATACCCATTCACAATTAGAGTCTTTGCTGAAATCCGGCTCGACCGCATTTGGGATAGACGGCGCTACCGGGGTACTCTTTGAAGGCAACAGGTGCAGTGTTCAGGGTTCAGGCACCGTGACCGTTTATAGATTGGAAACATGGGAAAATTTTCTCCCAGGGCAAGTTATCCAAACAGTATATTAACCTTCCAGATCGATTTTCATTCCTTCATTTATTAAAGAATCCACTTTTTTCCCACCAATTATGTGTTCCTGAACGATCGTCTCTACGTCGTCTGGGTTAGCTACATACCAGGTACCTTCTCCATCGGAGCCGTAAACTATCATCGTGCATTGGTCCATATCGCAAAGCCTATGTTGGCTAGTACATCCCGTGCTCGAAACGTAAACGCTGCTGCGAAGTTTATGCTTGGAAATAGTCTGTATGACTTTTTCTTTTACCTCAGCACCTCCTTTGTTTCCGCAATGGGCCCCATCGTCCCTTACAACATCACACACCATAATATGATTCTTAAACGTGGGCATCTTCACATACCTCCTAAATATATATATAAAAGGGTCACACAGCGATTCTAACAGCGAATGTACATAAGCTGCGAGAGAAATTCAAAGTCACAGGAAATGACTTGGAAATCCGTGTTACTCTTGTCGACAACCTGATACGGGCGAGGTGACAAATATGGTGTCTAACTTTGAACCTAGTAGAAAACTCGAAGGAAAGGTAGCACTTATCACAGGAGCCAACTCTGGTATCGGTCAAGCTTGTGTTGAACGTTTCGTCGCAGAAGGGGCAAAAGTAGTCGCTTCAGACATAGCCATCGGGGATGTCGATGAATTGCGCAGCGATCAAGTAGTAGCTATTGAAGGAGATGTAACCTCCTCAGTGCAAGCAGAGGCGATGGTTGAAAAAGCAATGTCCTCTTTCGGGAATTTACAGATCATTGTAAATAGCGCCGGTGTGAGCGGGAGAAATGCTCTACCGGAAGCTGCCGACCCAGAAAGTATTTGGGACAGAGTGATAGAAGTGAACCTAAAAGGGACATATTTAGTTTCGTGGCATGGGGTTCCAAAAATAGAAGAATCGGGCGGTGGTTCAATAGTAAATCTGGCTTCAATTATGGGATTGGTTGGGTACCCGGCCGGTCTCGGAGGAGGGTTCAATGCTTACCCACCTTCCAAGGGTGGAGTCGTTCAATTCACGAAAACATTAGCTAACGAACTTGCAAGCAAAAATATTAGAGTGAATTGCCTTTGTCCAGGATTCGTGGAGACAAACCTGACAAAGCCTCTAACGCAAGAATCAGATACCTTAGAATGGCTAAAAGGTCTCCACCCGATGGGAAGATTGGGAAAGCCTTACGAGATTGCTAACGCGGCGCTGTTCTTAGCCTCGGAGGAGTCGTCATTTATCACTGGGTCTTCCCTTGTTATCGACGGTGGATACACTTCACAATAATTTCTAGACTGATATTTCAAACGTCCTCAAGCGACTGCTAAAAACATCCTCGTGAATTGATTGAAGGGAAGATTGGTTGGGTTGATTCACATGAAGGATGCGGGTCATGACCTTATCTTCCATTTTTTTGAGAAATGTGCACCGTTTCTTAAACCCATTCAATGTATGCTTCTCACCGCCCAGGAAAATGTGTTCTACAGGCCCAGCTCTTGTCTCAAATATATCTTTCGTGACCGCGCAGGTTTTATCGTAAAGTTCCCGAACTAGTCGTTCCCGACTTCTTTCAAATCTTCTTTGAGACGATCCTCCTGCTCTGTGCCTGTTTTTCACATGCCTTCGTTCTGTCTTACTTGCGATGATTTCCTCGCCTTTGAGAACAGCAACTGCAAATCTCCCCAATCGTAATAGGATGACTCCCACTTTGGGCAAATAATCGAACATTTCTTCAAGGAGTAAAAGATCCTGATTCTCCATTATCGCGTCCATAGGGACCGGTATGGGAGGTTCAATCACTTCTATCTCGTCGTCCCTTCTTATTAGAATAAAGCCGGTTTGAGAACTCTTAATATGTCTTAAAACAGTTGTCACAGCAGTTCCGGAAAGAAGAGACGCAGGCGAACCTCCGGAAAAAGATTCGGGTTTAATGTACACAGTTCGTTCAGTCCAAGATTCATCTTCTTTTTGAGAAAGATATCGTAACAACTCTGAACGAGTCAGGCGTCTATCACTCGTCTGCAAAATATTCAAGGTTTCTCCTGGATGTTAAGCCTTTGACCTGCCACGAACTGAAAAATCAGGTCCCAACTAAGTCATCGTAGCGAAATTCGGCCTTGTCGATTATTTCCTCTATATCTTCTTCCAAGATATATCTACGCTTCGCCAAATTCTGAGCGGCCTCGCGCACCATGGAGATGTAAATTTCTTTCGATTGATACAAGGACTCTATAGACGGTCTGGGGTCGTTAGTATTGCTTCTCTCAACATCAGTAGAGGGTAAAGGCAAGGTCCACCCAGCAAGGCCACCAGTTATGCCTATAAGGAGACCTTCATTCCCGATAGAAGAATCCCTAGGATTCCAACCGGTATTGGTGGCAACAGGCACAGACACATCAGGCAGCCTGATACCAGAAACCTCATTCAAAGTTTCATCAATTTCAGAAACGTAAGCTGGAAAATGACCTAACCGCTCGGCAGGCAATTTAATCGTTCTGCCAAGATACTGCTCGTCACCATAATCTAGTCTCATAGAGTTAAGAACTCTTGACGGGACTCTTACAGCCTCTACCTCATCAAATTTTTTCACTAGAGATTGCGACTCGGTAGCTGTATCGTCTGAATGCCGCGGGTGTTGGCTTGCAGGTGCTTTCTCTCCACCCTTTATCCACTCATCTAGATTTGTAAGGCACGCTCTGAGCAAGGGGGAATAGTCAACAGAGTTAAAGGGAAGGTGCCCCTTTACCCCACCTACTTCTCTAACGACTACCGGAGGATAGGAACCCTGCCCATGCTGAGTGCCGGCAAAATGGTACCTTCTGACATTCTCATGTTCGGGGGCATCTTTAGGACCGTCTAAGTCTGTATGAATAAGAGCCGCGTCGCCCCTCCAATATTCACCGGAAGAATTCGTGAACATCATCTTCGGCATATTACCCTGCTCGCCCTGCTCGACCATCAGATCCAGAAGACCCCCTTCATCACCTGTTAGAGGATCGCGCTGCTTAAGATCAGTGAACGGAAACAATTCAGGCATTATGTAGCAAACGTCCTTTGAGGGCTGACCAAATCGAAGATTAAACTCTCCTCTCATGCCTCCACCAACATGAGCAATCACGCCATCCATTGCCTTTCTGTTCTTTTCATCACTGTTCATGCCGGTATACAGATATTGGCGCAAAAACCTACCGCACTGCGAACTTCCAAATGAGACAGCATGATCGATCTGCCCCGCGGAAGGATTACCTTCAATTTCTGTTCCATATTTGATGAATGAACAAATATCTCTGGCTGCCGCAAACCCTAATCCGACTATTCGACTTCCCCTCACCGTATAAATAAGTTGGTAAATTCTCCCTGGCTGGAATCCATTAAACATGTATAAGTGCCCGGGATCCGGCTCGATCTCCTGATCCTCTACCCTTACGAGAGACCATTCGTCCCTAGGAACCTCTTGGAATGACCCGTTCGGGTGATCCCCTACCAAAAGATGAGCGTCTTCCATATCTGCGGCAGGATTGATCTGGTGGTATCTATCAGCCAAAGGGAAAACATTTGTTTCGCTATCGCACTGGTATTGGTTTAACGCACGCCCAACAAGCGGTAATCCTTCCTCCAAGGCTTGCGGAGAATCAAGGGCTGTGAGACCAGGTATGGGTGGGACATCAGCCTGCCACCCACAAAAAACTACTGTGTATCCGTGTCGCATTAAGAACCCGTTCCCAGAACTAAACTGATCCGCTAGGTTCAAAGTTCTGGAACTTTTGTTGAAACTGGAAAGCACTGTCCTGTTTCCTCTGTTAACTACATCTAGAAGCATAGTTCTCCGGCCTTTTGCGGGGTCAGTTGGACGAAGTATTGAAAAATCGGAAGAAAACTCGACTTTCCCTGATGAATTTACCGGTGCTAAATCAATATCCGTTATCCTCACATTAGATTCGTTGGCTGGATCTATTTCGAAATGGACTTTGCCTTCCAAATAGGTATATGTGCCAATTTCTCCGAATCTCTTACCAAGCTCAAAGGGCGACCGATGGGTTATTTCTAAACGTGTCACTGGCATGGGTAAATTCTCCTGAATGTAAGAGTCGTGATTCTAACACTTTAATATCCAATACCGTCTAATGATTTCATGATTGACGCCTCCCTGTTAATCAACCTAAACTCTTTCATGGACGATGAAAATGATTTTAGATGTTGTGAACTTTTAGTCCAAATTTGGTTAAGGAAATGAAGATGAAGATAGCTTTAGCGGCCGACCACAACGGGTTCGAACTTAAAAAGGACATTTACATTCAATTGGAGAAAGCCGGATATGAAGTGCTTGATTTAGGTCCTCACTTGCATGATCCATTAGACGATTATCCAGACTATGCCGATAAACTAGCCACAAGCTTAACAAAGGGTGAATGCCAACGAGGCATAATGATATGCGGGAGCGGAGTCGGAGCATCCGTTGCCGCAAATAAGGTAAGTGGGATCAGGGCAGCCGTTTGTCATGATATCTATTCCGCACATCAAGGCGTAGAGCATGATGACATGAACGTACTCTGTCTTGGAGCAAGGATAATCGGGAGCGAAGTCGCCAGTGAGCTTGTCAAAGCTTTTGTTAACGCTTCCTTCACTGGCGAAGAACGGCACGAAAGAAGATTGAAAAAGGTGCTTAAAATGGAGCGGCATTCCAAATAAGTCAATTCATCAATCTAACCGGCCTGATGTTCATATGTTTGTTGATAACAGATACCGTTAGCCCATCTAGATTTCGTGTGGACTAATCCACCATCAATCCCCTGAGATAGTCTGACAAAATTCATTCTCTTCCTTTTTTTATTTTCCGAAACATCTTAGGCTACCGCCAATATTCAGCGTTGTCGACTGGAATATAACCAATTTCATCTCTAGCATTTCCTATATCCCAAAAACGACGTTTATTGTTGGACACCCCATAGTAAATTCCATATTTCAAATCAGCTGGGGCTTCTATACAACATCTCACCAATTGCACCAAATCGCCGTGCGTCAATAAAGTGGCGAATTGTCTTGGTGACTCGGGTTTGGATTCCGAATTAAGTGTCCCGATTCTCATGCAGAGAACAGATAACCCATACCGATCCGAATAAAATCGTCCGGCAGCTTCACCGAACGCTTTCCCGATCCCATATGGCCCATCGGGACGAATAGGCATGTCAGTCGTAATGAAAGGGAAATTTTCTAGATCAACTTCCCCATAGTTTCCAGATACTATTTCTGAATACGGCTTGTCTTCCTCATACATTCCCGTAGCATGATTTGAGCTTGCAAATATTACCCTCCCGACACCCGACAACCTGGAGGCTTCCAACGCATTGTAGGTACACGCCAGATTGTTTTTGTGAATCACATCCCAGGGAGCGAAGTTGCTTGGTTCGCTGGCCAAGTCAACTACTGTATCCACGCCCTCAAAAGCAGGAAGTATGTCCGTCAAATTTATTGAATCCGCTACTAGCGTTCGTGCATCTTCACAACTCACTAAGTCGACACCAGTGATCTCGTATTCTGACTTCAAACCCTCTCTGATCACAGCTCCAACTAACCCACTAATTCCTGTTATTAACACTTTTCTAAGTCCCATAATTTGCACTCCGATTCAGCCTATGTAGCTATTGGAGCCATTTTATTTCCGTTAAACCCGGACTCGCAACTATGGGTACTTCTGGGTTGTGAGAGACGCATCTCGCTATATATAATGCAGCTGCGTTTTGAAAGACTACACAAGCTAATCGTGAAATCCGAAATATGGTTCGGTCTGGCCGTTGAGGCTGATACTAAGAAATCCCTGGAGGTGTCTTGAATTGGAAGCTTATTGTTTGAAGTGCAAAGGACAGAGAGAGGTCAAGAATCCCATAGAAAAGACTTTAAAGAATGGTCGTCCAGCTACGGAAGGTACCTGCGGAGAATGTGGGTCAAAAGTGTTCCGTATAGGAAAACCTTCTTAGACTTACTTGAAGGCATTTGGATCAATCTAAGGAAATGTGGAAATCAAGTGTGCATGGGATGACTCTAAATACAATTTCCAGGAAACGAATCGAGGAACTAAAGCAACGGACTGCCGATCATTTTTGCCCAGAAGGGTGGCAAACAGACAAAATGTTTAACAACGCAGGCTTCGAGTTAGTTGGTGCAGCAATTTCGAGTAAAAAAATATCCGCTACATTATTCGACGAGGCTACAGGCGAAACATTCCGACATCTAAGAACATTCAAAGGCAATCCGGCGTCATATACCCCGGAGACATCCCACTTAACCATCACGCAAAGCGGGAATACGGTACAAAACGGAGCCAACATGGGCGACCACTTGTACGAAGATTAGATAGTCAGATATGCCCACGGTGGATCAGGTATATTAAGTGACATAGAATCCGTGATGAATAGGAGCAGTAAGAGCAGCGCGGGAAAATTTCTCAAAAAGTCTGGACTCATACAATGTGCTATTGCTATTTTGAGGGATAATATACTGGTCAGAGCGGGGAACGCAATAGAAGTGGTGCAGCCTCTCTGAAAAAATGAGGACGAAGTAAATCACTTCATGACCCAACCGAATTACGATATAACCAAAGTTGAATCGACTCTCTGAAATATGCCTCAATCAAAATCTGCGTCAATTTGTATTGCGGGTGGGGGCATAGTAGGTCTCAGTTCGGCATATTTCCTTGCCAAAATAGGCTACGAAGTAGTTCTCATCGAGAGAGATTCAATAGGGAGCCATGCTTCAGGGTTCGCGTACGGAAGCCTGAGTCCGTTGGGGGAGGCCGGTCGAGAAAAGGAGATCCTACCAGAACTTGACATCGCACGAATCGGAATGCGCATCCACACGGAATTCTCGACCAAATTGCCGAACGAGACTGGAATAGACACACAACATAGGTTTCGACCATCCATGGACCTCGCCTTCGATACAACGGAGGTAGAAACTGCCCAATTACAAGTTGGGTGGAGAAACAAAGAAAAGGGTTATTTTTCCGAATGGATGGAAGGTGACACAGCACGAGAAATAGTGCCTTCACTCTCCCCCGAAATTATGGGAGCTGTCTTCACCCAAGGCGTCGCTGATGTAGACCCCTATCGTCTAACACTAGCCTTAACCGAAGCATGTGAATCCATGGGTGTAGAGATACGACACGGTGAGGTAAAGGGAGTAAGCAAGATGGACGGCAATGTTTCGGCGATAGAGACTTCTAGTGGAAGAATCCTCTGCGAAAGGGTTGTAGTAGCTCTAGGTCCCTGGTCAGGATTGGCCTCAAATTGGCTAGGAGTAAAAGTCCCGATCAGGCCACTGAAAGGTCAAATATTAAGACTCAAAGCCCCTGCAACTCCGGTAAGCTGCTCTGTGGGGTGGCAGGGAAACTACGTATGTACCAAGCCCGATGGATTACTTTGGGCAGGCACGACCGAGGAAGAAAACGGGTTCGACGAATCTCCAACCACTGATGGGAGGGACCAGGTACTATTTGCGTTGCAAAAGATGATATCTGGATTGGACGATGCTGAACTCATACAACAAACAGCATGCTTGCGACCGTTACCAATAGACGGACAAATAATACTCGGACCCATAACTGATCGAAAGGACATAATAATAGCGACTGGTGCCGGGAGGAAAGGTATTCTCCTTGGTCCAGCTATGGGCAAGATAGTCTCAGAATTGATTTGCGAAAAACAGCCAGAAGTTGACATCGCACCATTCTCCCCCAGTAGATTCTCAGCATAACTGATACATTCCCACGAATCTTAATACTTTTTAGGGCCATGCAATTTACTGGAGTGGAGAAAAATCATACGGGAGTAGTATCTTGTTTTCTTGAGCGAGCGGTACAACTCCACTTTGAGGAGGCCATATTCCTGCCGCTCTAGTCTCAGTTCTTACGCGAGTTCTTTCTGCAAAGGATGTATAGGCCCACATGTGGACAAACCTGTTCAACGCCCCGACATCCGAAGACCAACATCCAACTAACGGCGAATATTTTTCCCTTTCTTCTATCGCTCTAGCCCACGCCTCTAGTACCGCATCGATATCGCCGGGCCTGTATGTATAAATTCGCATTTCATAAATAGGTCCTATATTTCTAGCTTCCAGAGGTTTCATAAACACAGCCGGAACCATGATGTCACTTTGCATGTTGAGTATTAAGTCACTATTGTCAGGTGGCCATATACCATCGGAGACAGCATCGCCTCTTACTTGAGATCGATGGTTGGCATCGTTGTAAGGCCAAATATGAACAACTTGATTCAATGGACCAATCTCAGAATACCAAAATCCTCCTAGTGAAGAATATGCAAGCCTCCTGTCCAGTTTGGATTTTGTGTTTTCACCGAACTGTTCTGAGCTTCGCGGCTTTATGTCATAAGTCCTAATTTCGTGTATCATGGCGGGCCTTCACATTTGTCAATATTTACATTCGCCTCATCGATAGGGATGATGCGTGGTCAAAGGCTAGCATGGAACTTGTCCGATGTGCACTAAAAAATCCTTTGGAAATACCCCTTGTCTTTCTTGGCTGTAGCCAGCATGAGTAATATCATTTCACTAAACCTTATGTCCTTTGCGGCAGCCATGAATTCTGTAAGATTAGTGAGTTTTAGTTGAAAATCCTAGTAACGGGTGGAGCCGGATATATCGGCAGCACGATATGTTCTGCTTTGGAAGATCACCACCATACTCCGTTGGTAATAGATTCATTAGTAACAGGTAAGGAAGAATTTACCCACGGAAGGCCTTTTTATCATGCCGACATCAGTGATATAGATGTCCTAAAAACTATCTTCGAAGATCATGACGATATTGAAGCCGTTGTTCACTGTGCCGGACGGATAACAATACCAGAATCTGTCATAAACCCCTTCATTTATTACAAAGAGAATTTGTCGAAGTCAATAGACCTATTCAATTTCCTATCAGAGACTCGAGCAAAAAGGATCGTCTTCAGTTCGACGGCTGGAATTTATGAAAATAAAAACGGGGAGATGGTCACTGAAGGATCTACCATCCGACCGGGCAACCCTTATGCCAACACAAAACTCGCTATAGAAATGGCATTGCACGACTTCTGCCTTGCTTATTCGATGAGTAGTATTTCCTTGAGATATTTCAATCCGATAGGTGCCGATCCCAAGATGCGGTCTGGTCCTTACACTGACAATCCCACACACATATTAGGGAAATTAATAAATGCCGCAAGAAACAAGACCGCCTTTGAAATCACCGGGGCCGACTGGCCAACTAGAGACGGAACGGGGATAAGAGACTATGTTCACGTATGGGACCTGGCCGAAGCTCATGTAAAAGCAATTGAGCGATTCGACAACGTAGTATCACAGGAACAGCCGTTTCTCGCTATAAACCTAGGTACAGGTCAAGGATTCACAGTATTAGAATTCCTAGAACTATTTGAAGAAGTCCTAGGGGAAAAATTAATTCGGCTCATCGCTCCCTCAAGGGACGGGGACTCCGCGGGTAGTTTCGCTAGCTTAGAAAAAGCGAGAACGTTATTGTCGTGGGAGCCCAGAATGTCACTAGAACAAGGCATCGCCGACGCAATCAAGTGGTCAAGAAAGCATACTACCCACTAGTCTTCTTTCAATTTATTCCCAGGCCAACTCAGTTGACAGCGACTTCAAGCAATGTGAAAGTAGCGATATTAGTTAGTTTTAATTTGGGGTTCCCCATCCATAGGGAGGAAAATCTTGGCAACTCTTGCGAATCTGCTCGATGGTCACGGCTCAACCGAAAATTCAGTGATAATACCGGATAATTTATCAATTAACTATGGTGAATTAGAAACCGAGGTGGAACGAGTTGCAGGGCTTCTGTCTGGGTCTGGATTGAAGCACGGAACCAGCGTTTCCATAGTACTCGAAAACAATCTTGAATTTATAGTAACGTTTCTAGCCGTAACTCGGGCTGGAGCTATCGCTGCTCCATTGAACGCCGCGTATACCTCTGAAGAATTCAAATTCTACATGGGAGACGCTGATTCCCAACTGGTTATCATCGGCAAAGAGTGTGATGCCGCAGCTAGGGCGGCGTCAGAACTTGGCATACAAGTCGCGATCGCTGCTTTGGATGAAAAGGGGAAGACCGTAATAAGCAAAGAGGGAATGTTTTTAACCCGTTCAACCGATCCAGCCCCCCCCTCGGAAAACGATGTTGCTTTATTTTTACACACATCTGGCACGACCAGCACGCCTAAAGGTGTTCCGTTGACCCATTCTAATTTAATGTCTTCCCTTGGGAACATAGTCCAAACCTATAAACTCACTAGTGATGATGTAGCCCTAGTCGTGATGCCGCTGTTTCATGTGCATGGCCTTATAGGTGTTTCGCTTTCGACTCTATATAGTGGTGGAAGTATCGTTATCCCCCCGAGGTTTAGTGCCAGTAAATTTTGGTCTAACCAATCTAATACAGGGGCCACTTGGTATTCAGCAGTACCGACGATTCATCAAATTCTTTTAATGCGCGCCAATGACGATAATGCTCCAAACAAATCATTTCGATTTATACGATCATGTTCTGCTGCTCTAGCACCATCTGTATTTACAGATCTGGAAGCACGATTCGGAGCCCCCGTCCTTGAAGCTTACGGAATGACCGAGGCATCACATCAAATGACCTCGAACCCTCTCCCACCTGGATTCAGATCGCCTGGGACTGTGGGAAGTGGAACAGGTGTCAAAATCGCTATAATGGACGAATCCGGAACATTGCTAGGAGCTGAGACTCGAGGCGAAGTTGTCATTCAAGGACCGAATGTAACACACGGATATCACAACAACGAAAAAGCCAATGTAGACGCTTTTACTAACGGGTGGTTTAGAACCGGAGACCAGGGTGAATTGTCTCAGGTTGGAATACTAACTTTAACCGGAAGACTCAAAGAGCTGATAAACAGGGGAGGAGAAAAGATATCTCCGCTAGAGGTCGATGCCGCCCTCATTAAGCATCCTTCCATTACGGAAGCAGTGTGTTTTGGGGTGCCGGACGAGAAGTATGGTGAGACGGTTCAAGCAGCAGTAGTACTTTCAAAAGAGTCCACAGAACAGGAAATACAATCCTTTTGCGGACAACAATTAGCGGACTTCAAGATTCCCGAAAAAATACATGTAGTCAAAGATCTTCCCAGAACAGCCACAGGAAAAATCCAACGCCGGCACGTGGCAGCAAAATTCACCAAATAATTAAGGCAAAGGTCGTATAACTATGAAAGTGAATCCGGTATCAAAAATAAAGGCACTCACATTTGATGTTTTCGGCACAGTTGTCGACTGGCGGGGAAGCGTTTCCAGAGAAATTAAAGAGGTGGGAATGGCTAAGGGGTTCATACTCGACTGGGAAGGGTTCGCAGATGAGTGGCGCGCAGGATACGGGCCCTCTATGAATCGTGTTAGAACCGGTGAGTTGGAATGGACGAATATTGACACCCTTCACAGAATTATCCTTGAAAGACTGTTGGAAAGCCTTGAGATAACTGGCTTGAATGAATCGGAAATCGACCACTTGAACAAGGCGTGGCATAGGTTGGACCCTTGGCCCGACTCGGTCGAGGGGCTCACCCAACTCAAACAAAATTACATCATATCTAGCCTTTCTAATGGTAACGTAGCATTATTAGTAAATATGGCGAAATATGGCGGGCTCCCTTGGGACACGGTCCTTTCTGCTGAACTTAAGAGACACTACAAACCCGATCGTGAGACATACATGTCCACTTCGGAGTTTCTAGGTCTTCCTATAGAGCAGATCATGATGGTTGCGGCCCACAAAAATGACTTAAAGGCTGCTCGTAGCTTTGGTATGAGGACAGCGTATATTCCCAGGCCATTCGAGCACGGCCCGAATACCGTCTTAGATAAAGAACCCGAGGACTATATCGACATAATTGCCGAAGACTTCATTGAACTGTCCAACCGATTAACCCACGTAAGAGAATCCGAGTCTCAAAAAAGTTGAGCTGTCATGCCCCCCAAAAACATAATGGTTATACAGTCAGGGGGTCCCACGGCGGTTATTAATAGAAGCCTGTCAGGAATTATGCGGGCATCAAGACAGTTATACCCTGAAAGTAGAATTTATGGTGCTGATCACGGTATGGAAGGCTTGATCTCCGGTAAGATACCCGAATTAACCAATATTTCAAGCATAGCATTATCCTCTCTTGATTCAGCTCCAGGGGCAGCATTAGGCTCTACTAGACATAAGCTCCGTGAAGAAGATATAAAACCAATTTTTGATACCCTGGATCACCACAATATTGGGATTCTTCACATCATTGGTGGTAATGATTCTGCCCTAACAGGAGTAGAGATCAGTGCTGCGGCAAGGCGGTCGGGATATCAACTTCAGGTCGTTAACGTACCTAAAACAATCGATAACGACCTAGTAATGACAGACCACTGTCCTGGCTATGGATCGACTGCACGCTTTATATCTCAAGCCACCCTGGGTGTTGGCAGAGACGCGTTAGCAATGGGGATTGCATCCCCAATAACTATCATGGAGGTCATGGGCAGAGACGCTGGTTGGATTGCCGCCTCAGCGTCCTTATACAAACGGGACGGTCGTGATCCGCCTCACTTCATTGGGGTACCAGAGTTACCCTTTGAGGAAGAGTCATTCCTGATACAAATCGAAGATGCTTACCGACGTCATGGTTATGCAGTCGCCATTATTTCCGAAAACATTAGAGGACCTTCAGGTTCCGTAATAGGAAAGTCAGACCCGTGGCACATAGATGACTTCGGACACCCTTATTTCGACAGTCCTGCCCGAATATTAGCCCAAAAAGTTACAGAACGCATCGGAGTAAGATGTAGGTACGAAAAGCCGGGAACAATCCAGCGATCATTAATCGACTCCACTTCAAGCACGGATTGGGCAGAAGCTCACATTGTCGGCAAGGCCGCCGTGGAGGCGGCTGCAACAGGGCAAACCGATATAATCGTAACCTTGGAAAGAGCACAATCCGATAAATATACGTCACGCACCGGATCATCACCTTTGAGTAACGTAGCAGGAAAAGTCAGAATTCTCCCCGATCAGTACCTGCCCAAAATTTCAGGAGACACATCCACCGAGTTCAAACAATATTTAGAACCGCTAGTTGGAAAAACACTTAAATATCCTCAACGCCTGTTATGATTATTCACTATGAACAACATCGAAAATTATTCTTGACTGAGTCTGAAAAACTCCTGTACGATTTTTTCGTTAATAATTTTATAGTTAAAATCTTATTCAGAGTGGTTGAGGGAATGGTCCTTAGACGCCCGGCAACCGAATCTTATTCGCTAACCTTAGCTTCAATTAATTGAACCCAATGAGAAAACGGTGCCAATTCCAACGGATTCCAAGTCCGGCAGATGAGAGGATATATCAATCAACTATTTAGGTAGCTTCTCTTTTACAAGAGAGGTTTTTTTGTGCTC
Organism: uncultured Dehalococcoidia bacterium; assembly: GCA_964409595.1. GTDB lineage: Bacteria > Chloroflexota > Dehalococcoidia > Lucifugimonadales > UBA826 > CAYPDR01. The sequence continues at coordinate 231,276 of CAYPDR010000016.1, read as the reverse complement.
GATTTTATGGAAAATGATACTGAAAATATAGACATCGCATTCATAGGTGGTTCCGGCCTGTACGATCTCGAAGGTCTCGAAGATGTGACATCTCACGATATTAATACACCCTTCGGGCTTCCCAGCGACAGTATAACGGTGGGGAAATTGGAAAACACTCGAGTAGGTTTCTTACCCCGGCATGGGAGAAACCATACGATTCTACCTTCACAAGTACCTTACCGGGCAAACATATATGCTCTAAAATCTCTCGGCGTGAAACAGGTAGTTTCCATATCGGCGGTAGGTAGTTTAAGAGACAAAATCAAACCCCTCCAAGTAGTTGTCCCAGACCAGCTAATTGATATGACTAAATTGCGTCAGAATTCGTATTTCGGTGGTGGCGTTGTGGCACACATATCGCTTGCAGAACCATTATGCCCACAGTTGAGGCATACGATATTAGACTCTTGTAAGGTGGAAAGTTTGGCATTCCACGACGGCGGGACTTACATAGTGATCGAAGGTCCCCAGTTTTCAACCAAAGCCGAATCATTCCTCTACAGGGAATGGGGCTCCGATATTATAGGAATGACCGCTTTACCAGAGGCGAAGCTTGCTCGCGAAGCAGAGCTCTGTTACGGAACTATCGCGCTGGTAACCGACTACGATTGTTGGCACGAAGAGGAACAAGCGGTTTCAGCCAAGATGGTTATTACCAATCTAAAAAAGAATGCCGAAACATCTACAATACTCATGAAAAGGATTGTCGGTGCCCTTCCTGAGTACACCAATTGTCAATGCGGAGCCGCGTTGAGTGAAGCACTAGTTACCAAGCGACAAGATTTAGGAAAAGACTCTGACGATAAAATAAAATTGATAGTAGAGAAGTATATTTGAAGTGACCCCAGGAGGATATCGAAATGGCGAGACAAGCGGAAGGTGAACCTTATTACAGGATGAGTGTAGACGAAGCCGTAGATCTACATGGAAATGAAGACTATGCCTTCATAGACGTCCGAAGAATGGATGAATACGTTGAGGGTCATGTCGAAGGAGCTCTATTTATTACAGTCGATGATTTACTTTCGCGAATAGAAGAACTCCCAGAAGATAAAAAATTGCTTTTCATATGCGCTGCAGGAGTTAGAAGCGGATTGGCTTGTGAAATGGCAGCAGCCATGGGATTTGAAGCAGACAGACTGTATAACGTGGAGGAAGGCACACCAACATGGATCGAAAAAGGATATCCAACCAGTAGTGGGATGGAAATTTAGGAATGTCCTTGCTTGTAGTCGGCACAGTGGCCTACGACACCGTAACAACAGAGGCTGGCTTTCGGAGGGACTCGCTAGGAGGATCAGCAACCTATTTCTCTATCTCCTCTAGCTTCTTCACCAAGGTGGACATGATTGCCATAGTTGGCGACGATTTCACCAGTGATGATAGGAATCTTTTGAATAGCTTTGGAATCAACACAGCTGGTCTTGAAACCGCCGAAGGAAAAACATTTCGTTGGCAAGCAATTTACGATTCGAAAAATTTGAATAATAGAGAAACCATTGACACCCAATTAAATGTATTTGGAGATTTCGACCCTAAGTTAACCAACTCCCAAAGGGACAGCGAATATTTATTCCTAGGAAATATTGATCCAAACCTTCAATTAAAAGTGCTCGATCAAATGAATTCAAGACCAAAATTCGTCGGATTAGATACGATGGATCTTTGGATAAATGACAACCATGAAAAGCTTTCTGAGACTATAGGATTGATCGACATACTTTTCGTGGACGACAGAGAGGTCAAGTCATTCACGCAAGAAAATAACGTGTACGAAGCAGCGAAAACAATACTTGAAATGGGACCGAAAGCAGTTGTAGTAAAAAAAGGCGAGCACGGTGTCTTACTTTTCAATGAATCTGACATATTCGCGGTACCAGCTTTCCCAATCACTGATGTAGTAGACCCAACCGGTGCGGGCGACTGTTTCGCCGGCGGATTTATGGGATACCTTGCGAATACTAGAGACCAATCAACCGTAGGGCTTCGGAGAGCTGCCATCGCCGGCACGGTTATGGGTTCACTTGCTGTAGAGGAATTTAGTACACAAAAATTCAGCTCGGTCTCTAGTGAAATTATTAATGAGCGCTTCCGAAAAATTTTAACTATGTCAACATTTGATCCCCTCGTCGATCGAGATGCCATAGAAATACTGGATCCCAATTGAATTTATCTACCAGGAGAACTAAATTGACGGATGAAATTTACTCGGGTGATGTGAAAGATTTAACTCTTGCGCCAGAAGGGGTGAAAAGAATCAAATGGGCGGAACGCGAGATGCCTGTATTGAGACAAATCCGGGGAAGATTCTTAAAGGAAAAGCCTCTAAACGGTGTTAGAATCTCGGCCTGTCTGCATGTCACTAGCGAAACGGCAAATCTAGCTCTTACACTTAAAGATGGGGGCGCAGAAATAGTCATCTGCGCAAGCAATCCTCTCAGCACACAAGATGACGTTGCTGCTGCCCTCGCACTTGAATATGGAATACCAACGTTTGCTATTAAAGGTGAAGGCACCGAGACTTACTACAATCACATAATCTCGGTTTTAGAGACGAAACCGCACATGACTATGGACGATGGTGCTGACTTAGTTGCTATGCTGCATGGCGAACGATCAGATCTAATGGAACACATTATTGGCGGGACTGAGGAAACCACTACGGGAGTCATCAGGCTTAAAAGTCTTGCTGAGGAAGGTAAACTTCGATACCCCGTGATAGCAGTAAACGATGCAGACACAAAGCACTTTTTTGACAACCGTTATGGAACTGGCCAAAGCACTCTAGACGGTATAACTCGGGCTACAAACATGTTATGGGCTGGGAAAACTGTCGTAATTATTGGATACGGATGGTGTGGTCGCGGCGTTGCTTCCAGAGCTAGGGGAATGGGAGCGCTAACTATTGTTTGCGAAGTCGACTATATAAGGGCCTTAGAAGCTGCAATGGACGGGCATCAAGTCATGAAAATGGAAGAAGCGTCAATGGTGGGAGATATTTTTATAACCGTAACAGGAGGTATGAAAGCGATCGATGGAAAACATGTTGCTCATATGAAAGATGGAGCTGTTTTAGCAAACAGCGGCCATTTCAATGTAGAGATCGACCTTGATGGTATAGAAAATCAGGCCGACAGCAAAACAGAAGTAAGACCTTATGTTGAGCAATACTCCATGCCTGACGGTCGTAAGATAAATGTGTTAGGGGAAGGGAGACTTATCAACTTAGCTGCAGCTGAAGGTCATCCCTCAGCTGTTATGGATATGAGCTTCGCAGATCAATCTCTGTCTGCCGAGTACGTAGTGAACGAATATCGGAGTCTAAAAAACCAAGTTTATGTGGTCCCAAGGGATATAGATGATGAAGTAGGTAGACTAAAGTTACTTTCTATGGGAATAGAGATTGACGAATTAACCGATGAGCAGGAGAAATACCTAAACAGCTGGAATACCGGCACATAAATTACATTTAGCTAACAGTTTTAAGGGAGAGAAACGAGAATGAGTTCCAGTTTTATGGAGTCACCTTCCTATCTTTTTACCTCTGAGTCAGTAACGGAAGGGCATCCCGACAAAATTTGTGACCAAATTTCGGATGGTGTTCTAGATGCAATGCTGACTCTTGATCCCCGAGCAAGAGTTGCTTGCGAGGTTTCTTGTACAACCGGACTGGTGGTGGTAATGGGTGAAATAACTATCGCCGAAGGCTATGTAGACATCCCAGCGCTAGTGAGAGAAACAATAAAGTCAATCGGATATACCAACCCTGCCTACGGATTTGACTACAAATCTTGTGGCGTTATGGTCGCTATCGACGAGCAGTCATCCGATATCTCCGCAGGCGTTTCCACAGCCCTGGAGACAAGAGGTAACCATGTTTCAGAAGATGAAATCTCTAGCTTAGGGGCAGGGGACCAAGGAATGATGGTCGGATTTGCGTGCGATGAGACACCTGAATTAATGCCGCTTCCTATGGCTCTATCCCATAGGCTTACTCAAAGATTAGCACAGGTAAGAAAAACCGGAGAAATCCCTTATTTGAGACCAGATGGCAAGTCACAGGTAACCGTGGAATATTCATATGGCAAACCTAAACGGATACATACTATCCTCCTAAGCAATCAACACTCTGAAGAAGTAGAAAATGACACCATTACTAAAGATCTCATTGAAAAAGTGGCCAAAAACATAGCGCCGGAGGACTTGCTAGTAGATACGAATTTTTTTGTAAACCCCTCCGGAAGATTCGTTATCGGAGGGCCGGTAGGAGATACTGGACTAACAGGTAGAAAAATCCTAGTAGACACTTATGGAGGTATGGCCCGACACGGCGGGGGCGCCTTCTCCGGAAAAGATCCTACCAAGGTGGATCGTTCAGCTGCATACGCTGCGCGATGGGTCGCCAAGAATCTTGTAGCAGCGGGGGTGGCAAGCAGGGTAGAGGTGCAAGTATCGTACGCAATCGGAGTATCCGAACCAATTTCGATATCTACGGAGACATTTGGCACCAACAAGATATCAAATGAAAGAATCGATCAGCTAATTGCAACTCATTTTGATCTGAGGCCAGGTGCAATTATAAGGGACCTAAATCTCAGAAGGCCTATATACAGACAAACAGCGAGCTATGGGCACTTTGGTAGGGAAGACTTAAAGTTACCCTGGGAGAGTCTCAGCAGATCAGAAAGCATCAGAAATGACGCAGGGTTGTAAATAATTGTTCTAAGGTTGGTGAAACCTGTGGCCATAAAGTTCGGAACGGATGGGTGGCGTGCCATTATCGCCGATGGTTACACTTTCGAAAACGTGAAAATCTGCACTCAGGCTATTGTCGACTATCTGAAAGCACGAGAGCTCGACGCAAACGGTTTGATAATAGGCTATGACACCAGATTCGGATCAGAAAAATTTGCCTTTGCGGTTGCGGAAGTTGCGGCGGGTAATGGTGTGCCTGTCATGTTATGCAATAAACCCGCTCCAACTCCTGTCATTAGCTACAACATAGTCAACCGTGAGTGTGGCGCAGGTGTTGTTGTAACAGCAAGCCATAACCCAAGTGAGTGGAATGGTTTGAAATTCAAGCCTGGATATGGGGGAAGTGCTTCACTCGAAATAGTGGAAGAGCTGGAACGCCATATCTCTGTAGTAGAAACGACTGGAGAGTATTCAACAACCCCATTACAAAAGGCAAAGGATAATGGCCTAGTAGAGCTCATAGACCCCGATCCCCCTTATCTGAACCATATTGCAGGATTAGTAGGTCTCGAGAATATCCGAAATGCGAGTCTCAATGTCGTTGTTGATTCTATGCACGGAGCCGGAGCCGGATATATTAGAACATTGATTGAAGGAGGAAGCACTCGTGTTTTTGAGATACGAGCTGATGTTAATCCTTCCTTTCCTAATATGCGTCAACCTGAACCGATCGAACAGAACCTGGGTCCACTAGCAAAAAAAATTACTGAAGTAAATGGAGACGTAGGCCTGGCTACCGATGGTGACGCAGACAGATTAGGAATAATGGATGAGGACGGAAACTATATTTCTACTCTACACACATTTTCCTTAATCTGCCATCACCTTCTTGAAGGATTGGGAATGCAAGGACCTATAGTTCGGTCGATCACTATGACTAATATGATTGACAAACTTGGAGATCTATACGGAGTTCCTGTCCTCGATACCCCGGTCGGATTTAAGTATCTTGGTCCTGTTATGATGGAGGAAAATGCCATAGCGGCAGGAGAAGAAAGTGGAGGCTATGCCTTCCGCGGTCACATACCTGAACGTGATGGAATTCTCTCAGCTCTGTTTCTGTTAGACATGATGGTGAAAACCGGCAAAAATCCGGCGGAACTTCTCACAGATCTTGAAGACCTGGTTGGTTCCCATTTTTATAACAGGATGGATATACAATTCGACGAACAGGAAAGGGAACGTATCCTCTCCCGGATTTCCTCCAATAGTCCAGATACCCTCTCGGATATAGTAATTTCAGAAATAGACACACGTGATGGGTATAGGTTCATTTTAGAAGACGGCTCTTGGGCTCTATTGAGATTCTCGGGTACCGAACCTCTCTTAAGGATTTATGCAGAGTCCTCAACTACGGACATGGTTGAATCCCTTATAGCGGAATGTCGAAATTTAGTTGGCGTATAGATAACAGTGCCGATCTACCCTGCAAAAGCCGTTAGGTCAGCTATTCTAAGATCACAGGCATTATCGGGGGGAGAAGAAGAAAACCTGCGTCCGAATCGTGAATCCATTATCAAAGTAGTAAATAAAATTAAGGCCTTGCAAATAGACACCCTCCAAATGGTGAACAGAAGTCACTATATCGCAGTCTGGAGTCGGCTAGGAAATTATGAAACAAAACTTCTTGATGATTTGTGTTACGGATTTGGCAATCAACTATGCGAATATTGGTATCACGCCGCGTGTATCATTTCCCTAGAAGAATATAAATATAGGGCTCCTACGATGATTCGACATAGAGAAATGGAATCTGCGAGATGGTCTAAATATAAGTCTGATATAGATTTCCATGAGATCGTAAGAGCGGTCAAAAACCGATTGAGTCGTGAAGGTCCATTGAAAACCTCCGATTTTGATAATCCTACAGGCAGTAGAGGACCATGGTGGGACTGGAAACCAGCAAAAAGGGCGTTGGAGTATTTATATGATTCAGGCCAAGCGTTCGTCACTGACAGGCGTAATTTTCAAAAAGTCTACAAGCTGACGAATGATCATGTCGAAAGAGAAAGAAGCAAATGTTTGATCTCCTTTGGAGATTCCGTCATCCATGATTTAGAAATGGCATTGATTGCTATGGGAGTATGTACGGTAAAACAAGTCGGGGACTACACCCATATGAAAAAAACTGCCGCCATACCCTACGTACAGAAATTAATCGAAGACAGGAAAGCATGCGAGATAAAGGCCACAAACTCTTTGGGAGAACCCGTGCATATGGTCGTACATAGATCCAATCTAAATCTACTCGAAAGGGCTAGGGAAGGGGAGATAGAACCAACCAGAACTACTTTTTTATCACCGTTCGACAGCCTGTTCTGGGCAAAAGGAAGAGACAAGGAGTTTTTTTCCTTCACCCAAACTCTAGAATGCTACAAACCTAAAAATATGAGGAAATGGGGCTACTTTTGCCTGCCTGTTCTTCACAAAGATCGATTAGTTGGCAGGTTTGATCCAAAACTGGATAGACGCTCCAGGACCCTTCATATAAGGGCATTTCATTTGGAACCAGGCGTGAACCCTGAAGAGGAACTTGTTTCAGGTACTGCTAATGCAATGAAAGATTTCCTGTCTTTTCACCAAGCGGAAGGAATCACCTTCTCAAATAGAGGAAACAAGGAGTTTATTACCAAGCTACAAAAATTAATGTGAAGTCGGTATTGTACAGCCACTAAACGATTATCTATTCTATCAATGTCAGCAATCTCAGATCTCTCTACGGGTTGAAGGTGATTATTCATGACCTCTAGAACAAATTCAAACATAGAGGAGAGTAATAGAAAAAATCTGCTAATCCTTATGGATGGGCATGCATTAATTCATCGATCCTTTCACGCGATTCAGCAACCACTCACAGTCAGCAACACTGGTGAGGATGTCAGAGGGGTTTACGGGTTCGTCAACGCCTTTTTAAGAACTCTCAGCGAATGGACTCCAAGCCATGTCGCTATAACATTTGACCTCTCAGCCCCCACATTTAGACATGTGATGTTCTCTGATTATAAGGCTCACAGACCTCCCACCCCACCCGAATTGAGAACTCAGTTCGATCGTGTCCGACAGATCATGAAATCATTTCAGGTCCCGATATACGAGCTGGAAGGGTTCGAAGCTGATGATCTATTAGGCACATTGAGTTCCCAAGCCGACGAATCGGGCATCGATACACTAATACTTACAGGCGACTCGGATACTCTCCAACTTGTATCCTCCAAAGTCAGAGTGCTGATGAGTTCTAGTTTCCAAAAACGATCCTTATACGATACAAATGCCGTTAAAGAAAGATTCGGAGGACTCGGACCTGAATATGTAGCGGAAATAAAAGCCCTTCAGGGTGACTCTTCCGACAATATACCTGGAGTGCCCGGTATAGGAGTCAAGACAGCTATCAAGCTACTCACGGATTACGGGTCCATCGAAAACATTTACGAAAATATCGATGCCGTTAAACCACCTCGAGCAAAAAGTGCCCTATATGAAAACCAAGAACAAGCTTTACGCTGTAAAATTCTTACTACCATCGTTAGAGATGTGCCCGTTAAATTGGATTTGGAAAAATCAGAATTCGGTGGGTACGATAGACAATCCGTAGTTTCTCTATTAAGCGACTTAGAGTTTCATTCAATAATTCCAAGAGTCCCAGGTAGTAATGATCTCCCTCATTTGCAAGATCTCGAAAATGAAAAAAAGGAACAGCTGAATCTTTTCACATCAAAGACGTCTCCTATCACTGAGTACACCATAGTTGACTCCGAGAAATCTCTTGAAATCTTACTTAAGACAATTGATACAAAACATGGATTCTCCTTTGATACCGAGACAACTTCACTAGATCCGATGAACTGCGAATTGGTAGGGATCTCATTCTCAGTCAAAAAAGGAAAAGCTTGGTACATACCCGTCGGTCACAGATCTGGAAGGCAATTGCCAAAAAATCTTGTTTTGGAAAAACTGAAACCGGTGTTCTCCAATCCGAAAATTCCAATACGCGCTCACAATGCCAACTTCGACATCACTGTTATGGAGGAAAACCTTGTCCCTGTAATTGGTCTTGCCTTTGACACCATGGTCGCCGCTCACGTGGGTGGGAGACGCAACTACGGCCTTAAAGAGCTAACTCTCGAGTGTCTAGGAGAAGAAATGACCCATATATCTGAGCTGATCGGAAAGGGACGGAGCCAAATTACGATGGCAGATGTGACAATTGAGAAGGCCGCCCCATACGCATGTGCCGATGCTGACTTTACCGAGCGTCTTCACGAACTTATGACTTTGGAGTTAGAGGAAAAGGAAATTTCTAAACTATTCGAATCTGTCGAGATTCCCCTTATACCGGTACTAGTAAGAATGCAACGAAATGGGGTCTCGCTGAATAACGAACTATTGGAGCAAATGTCTGTTTCATTAGGAACTCAATTAGAAAACATACGAACAGAAATGTATGAGTTAATTGGTCATGAATTTAACCTAAATTCCCCCAAACAGTTAAGCGATATTTTGTTCGCAGAGCTTCGGCTACCCCACACTAGAAAAACTAAGAGTGGATTTTCTACGGACGCTCAATCTCTAGACGATTTAAAGGTTTTGTTGGACGGGGGCCGCGCAGAAAATGCTGATTCTCGTTCCTATGAAGTCTTAAATAGAATCCTTGAATATCGAGAAGTTTCTAAACTCAAGTCCACTTATGTGGACGCCCTTCCCGACATGGTAAATCCTCACACCAAAAGGGTTCATACATCTTATCGACAGACCGGTGCCGCTACAGGTCGAATCTCAAGCAATGACCCGAACCTGCAAAACATACCTGTGAGAACGGATCTAGGAAGACGAGTAAGAGAAGCTTTCACATCGGAAATAGGTTCTTCTCTTTTGGCAGCAGATTATTCTCAAATTGAATTACGGGTTTTAGCACATTTTTCTAGGGATCCCGGATTGATAAAGGCCTTCCAAAATGGCGAAGATATACACAGCGCAACAAGCTCACTCGTTTACGGAATACCAATTGAAGAAGTCGACCCCAGCATGCGCCGTATAGCCAAGGTTCTAAACTTTGGCGTTATATACGGTCTTAGTCCCCATGGTATTTCCCGCCAGACAGACCTATCACAGAAGGAAGGAAAGAGATTTATTGATATTTATTTTGAAAGGTATCCAGGTATAGAGAAATACCTCGCTGCCGTAAAAGACCAGTGTCGAGTAAACGGCTACGTAGAGACAATTCTTGGAAGAAGAAGATATTTGCCAGATATCAATTCCAGTAATTTCAGGCTAAGGAGCCAAGCAGAAAGGGCTGCAATTAACATGCCCATCCAGGGAACCGCCGCTGATATCATCAAAATGGCGATGATCTCCATACAGAATAGGTTGATTGAACTAGAAATGAAATCCCTCATGATATTACAGGTCCATGATGAATTAATTTTTGAAGTGCCTGACAATGAAATGCACAAAATGGAGTCCATAATTTTGGAACTTATGCCTTCATCGCTGAAACTTGATATTCCTCTAACTGTTGATATCAAAAGAGGAACCAATTGGGGCATTCTAACCTGAGTTGCTAGCACTCCCTGTTCAAGAATACAACCCTAAGTTTCAACGATAAATTTTAGATGATCACTTTAACGGGAACCTAGAAAGTTTCCCACATGAGTAGACGTCAACGGTATTTCAAAACCATTTATCTAAATACCACTTCAAATTTTTCTGTAACTCCGAAAGAAATTTCTGATATCCTCAACCAAAAGTTCAGGTTCTTCCATCGCTGCAAAATGCCCTCCCCTCGGCATATTTGTCCACCTTTGAATGTTATATGAACGTTCAGCCCATTCTCGAGGAGGGGTGGCTAAATCATAAGGAAAAATAGCTACACCAGTAGGTGTGTCTACAATTTCCTCTTTGTCGGGGTTCCAAATGTTCTTTTGGTTTTCATAGTACATTCTTACAGAGGAACCGATAGTCTTAGTAACCCAATAAATGGTAATGTTTGTGAGAAGTTCGTCTTTACTAAATCGAGTCTCCACATTCCCATCACTATCACTCCAAGTACGGTACTTCTCTAAAATCCAGGCTGCCAACCCTACCGGTGAATCATTCAACCCATACGACAGAGTTTGTGGCTTGGTGCTCTGAATATGATTATAGCCACCCTCCTCCAACTGCCAATCTTCTCTTTGTCCCATATGAATTTTTTCTGCATTAGTTAAATCACGAGATCCTGGCCCCAAATATGGGTTCGGTCGAGTAACAGAAGTCAAATGAATTCCAAAAAGATTATCCGAATGATTTCGACCCAGTTGTGATGTTACCCCTGCGCCAATGTCTCCCCCATGCGAGCCGAACCGAGAATATCCGAGGTTTTCCGTCATCAATTTATTCCAAAGTGAAGCGACGCTTTCAACATCCATACCCCCTGCGAGGGGACTATCAGAAAAACCAAATCCAGGCAAAGAAGGAGCGACAACATCGAAGGCATCTTCTCCATCGCCCCCATAAGCCACCGGGTCGGTCAACAATGGGATGACTTTATACATCTCTAAAATAGTACTAGGCCACCCGTGAGTAATAATCAAAGGCAAATTGTTAGATCCTTTACCTTTTTCATGTATGAAATGAACATTTAACCCATCTATATTCGTTTTGAAATGTTTGTAGTCATTCAGCATTTTCTCTTGAGATCGCCAGTCGAATTCTGTTCTCCAGTAATTGACGAGATCTTTCAAGTAACCAAGATTTGTGCCATAGCGCCATCCTGAATCTAATATTTCGTCAGGCCACCTTGCCTCGCACAACCGACGTCTTAAATCAAGTAAAATTTCATCGCTAACACTAATTTCAAAGGAGTTGACTTTCATGCTACTCACTCATCCCTTCATTAATTTTTGATTTGCAATCCAACATTTCGATGGGAAACAGATACAGTTATCGCTTTGTTAAATTTAAATATATGCCTACTGCAATTTTAAAACTTCAAATGACGTAAGGTCACCTTAATCCATTTTTCCATCAATAAAAAATCATTTAGAGGCGCATGATAAGACCTAACAACCACATCTTTCCAATGAAGCTCATCGTTAAGTCATCGCCTTTTATTCTTGATGTTAGATTCAGAGAAAGGTTAAAATCAATGTGCTGAGCGGGAGTAACTCAGCGGTAGAGTTCCTGCCTTCCAAGCAGGCTGTCGCCGGTTCGAATCCGGTCTCCCGCTCCGATCCCTAACGACAGGACCTAATAGGTGTTGACACCTTCTTTCTTCAGTGAAACAACCACTAATTGCGCTTCCGATACCTCAGCCACAGTCAACCTCCTAACACATTTACAATGTCTTAATGCTCATTGTAGGTGTTTCAATATTAATAATGCACCTCAACCGTTAGAGATTTATTGTTCATTCAAGTACCATTTTAGTTACTCAGGCTATACTGACTAAGCGTAACTAAATACCCAACAAATATTCATATAGGCAATTACCGTTCAAGGGCATAGTGATCGGAAAATACCAGGCGATGTCCTTCGAAGAACTTAATAAAAGAATTCCAGCTGGCATGTGGGTTTGATATTACTAATTCTCCATTGAACTTTTTTATGGGAAAACGACCTTCTATTTCAAAAAGATTTTGGATTTCCTTGATATTGTCCCTGACTTTGATCACAGTGACAGGATCTGACTCCTTTAATCAGACGAAGTTAGAGAAAGCGGCAGGATCTCATACATTTTCAATATTTTGGTGGGAAATCCGACATGTTCCCCTCAAATGGACTCACCTTTTATGGGAAATGTTTCCTGGAAACAAACCCGACGATAATGAACGAATAGATATAGTTCGATCCTATTTACAAGCGGTGAATCGGCTAGATAAAGAAATAATGAAACTACGTAAACCGCGCCTTTCTGCAGGATACACGAGCGCTGCGGCTGATATAAATGTGTTAAGTCATGTGTTGGAGAACATTAAAGCATATGAGCGGGAAAAGGAGTCTCTTAGAGGCAGAGCGGAAGAATCGGTAGAAGCAGCCCTCAGTAAAACGATTATTGAGGAAGGGTTGGGATTGCGATACGGTATATTATTTCCCCCAACTGATTTCCGATTTGACGAACCTCCGCTGATTTTAGTTACCTCCCCTCGTGACCAAATTAAGCTGGAAGCCTCAATTTTGATCAATAACAATATCGACTCCAACACTCGTTCAAGCATAGAAAGAAAAGTAGAACTGGATGGACGAACATCCGCGCTTATAGATAACCTAGCAGGCCTTGGCACATACCCCGCACTCGTTTCCGATAGATACGGACTGAGGGAAATTACCCGAACGGCTGCACACGAATGGTTGCACAACTACTGGATATTTCGCCCTCTCGGAAGATCGATGTGGAACTCGCCTGAAATGTATACTTTAAACGAAACGGCTGCCAATATCGCAGGTAATGAATTAGGCGATCGCACATTTCTTAAATTAGGAGGGGATCTTTCCAAATCTTCTCATAAATACGCAGATGTTTCCGTATCTAGACCTCATCTTTCCCGAATCTTAAAGCAAACCAGAAAAGAGGTAGACCGTCTTCTCTCGGTGAACAATATAGTCGACGCTGAGAAACTGATGAGGAGGGAACATTGGAACCTCAAGCTCGGTGGTTACAATATACGGAAGATAAATCAAGCTTACTTCGCCTTCAGGGGAAACTACGCAGATGGACCAGCCTCTACTAGTCAGATTGGACCTGAACTAAATGAATTCAGGGATTATTTCAAAACTCTAGGAGAATTTATTGAAGCTATTTCCAAAATAGACAGTTATCATGATTTTAAGCTTCAATTAGATGAAAAACGTGACTCAACAAGTACCAAATAAGAGAGGTGAGGAAAACTAGAGAATCCCAGAGTCAAACTCTATAATCCCTCGGCTAACCCCTAATCTGCCAATATCTGAAGCTCCACCGGCGAGACGCATTGACCTTACTCTCCTGTACATAGATTCGAGAGGGTGCCCACTCACTAAGGCGGTACCACCAAACAATTGGATCGCCCAGTCTACCACTGTAGAAGCTGTCTCAGTGCAAAAAACCTTAGCAGCAGAAACTTCATTAATAGAATCTGAATTTACCTCCATGATTCTTGCCGCCCTGTAAAGAACCGATCTAGCAGCGAATACCTGAATTCTCATTTCACCATATCTCAACCTTACCCCCTCAAAGTCGCCAAGGCTCCCTCCTGATCGATGTGGTGCTTTAAGGCGCTCTTCAGTTAAATTGGCTGCGTGAATCGACATCCCTGTCGCAGTCGCTGCCAACTCTAATCTCTCTCGTTCTATATTCATTAGAGCCCTAGGCATACCTTGCCCCACACCTCCAATTATGTTCCTGTAATGAACGCGGGTCCGTTCAAAAGCAACTTCACAGTGTCCACTTCCATCGATGCTATAAAAGGGCTTACCTACCAAAATACCTGGCGAACTGATATCCACTACCACCACAGCACGACCAGCAGGATTTAACTTGTTATTCGAATTAACAGTGAGTACTACTGAGATGAAATCAGAGTCTTGGGCTCCCGAGACATATGACTTCTTGCCTTGGATAACTAGAAAATCACCTTCCCACTCGGCAATGGTAGGGTTTGAAGGATCTGACTCCGTGTAAGCGAAGCAACCTGTTTTGCTACCATTTAGCATCGGAGAAAGAAAATTCCTCTCTATATATTCACCAGCTCCGCTTAAAATTCCAGGTTCGGGGCCAATCACATCTGACATGTTGAAAAAACCCGCTGCTGCAACCGTCTCCCTCGCGATCGTTAGCTGGAGTGGTCCCGCTTCACTCCCTCCATTCTTAAAAGGCTGTGCCATCTTGAAATAACCAGATTCAAGTGAACGAGATTTTAAATCCTCTCCTCCAATAGAATAGGATTCCGATAAAAACTCCTCAAGCTTCTGCCTAAAGATTTTAAGTTCTTCAGAGATACTCTCAGGCATGCTCTAACCTACCAAAATCAAGCTGAAATCACGTGGATACCTTTATTAATGTCTTTCCTAAATTCTCCCCGTTCAACATACCGATGAACGTTTTGGGCGCATTCTCTAATCCTTCAACTACATATTCTCTGTATCTGAGCTCACCTTCCTGAATCCACCGAGCCATGCGCTGCCTGCCTTCTTCAAATCGACTTTGGTAGCGCGTAACTAAAAACCCTTCCATTTTAGATTGTGTTCGAGTCAAAACGCCCATATTCCTTGGAGCTAATTCAGGCTCGGCTAGATTATATTGGGATATTTGGCCACATACAGAAATCCTGGCACCAGTGTTGATCCTGTCGAGAACAGCATCAGTCACAAAACCTCCCACATTGTCAAAATAAACGTCTATTCCCTGGGGACAGGCTTTATCCAAAGATTTACCAATATCTTGAGATTTGTAGTTGATCCCTACATTGAATCCAAGCTCTTCTACTATGTAGGACAACTTATCATCAGACCCGACTGTACCAACAACGTGACATCCCATTATCCTAGCAATTTGTCCGACCACCTGACCAACTGCCCCGGAAGCTGCAGAAACAACTACGGTATCTCCCGGAGATGGTTCACAAACATCTAAAAACCCGAAATAACCCGTCAGACCAGGCATACCTAGAACTCCAATACTAGTTTGAATGGGTCCAAGACTTTTATCTACTTTCCTCAAATCTGAGCCACTCGAAAGAGCGTAAGATTGCCATCCCAACCTTCCTTCAACAACCTCTCCTACACAGAATCCTGGCGTCCGAGAATGTACGACTGTGCCGACGGACCCCCCAACCATAACTTCACCAATCGATACTGGCTCAGCATATGATCTTTGATTATTCATTCTTCCACGCATGTAGGGATCCAACGACAACCATTCATTTTTGACCAGTACCTCTCCCTCTGACGGCACCGGTATAGGGGACTCTACAATGTCAAAATCATCCTCCGTAGGATACCCAACAGGCCTGCTTGCCAAGAGAACTCTCAAATTGATTTCACTTTTCATATATATTGCTCCACGCAACTGTGACTGTTTACGATAGATACAACTAGGCGCAAGCGTGCCAATACACAACGCTGCTTCCATCTCCTATCTCAATAGCTGACTTACAGTTATAATCGTATCCCATCTTAATTAGATTTTGAATTACACAAAAAGGCGTTCACATTGAAGTCCCTAGGGACACACTTGATACTTGATTTAGAACACTGCGACGCAGAGATACTGAATAACCTGTCGAAAATCAGGAAGATACTGATCGAGGCCGCACAAGAAGGCGGGGCAACTATAATAGGGGAGACATTTCATAAATTCGAACCCGTCGGCGTGACCGGGATAATTTCTATTTCAGAGTCGCACTTATGTGTTCATACGTGGCCTGAATACAATTATGCGTCAGCGGATATTTTTTCCTGCGGTCCTAATTATGACGTTCAAAAATCCGCTACCATATTGATCGAAGGTCTCCATTGTAAATCTCCAAAGATCAGAAAAATTGAAAGAGGACTATCGAACCATGGTGGATCCTGATCTTCCAACCGATAAATTAAAAGCTTCCAATTTAGGCGGCTTGTCACCAAGTTGGCATCAAGAACACATAGCACCGAACTTGATTCAGGCCGAACGGTTGCAAGAAATTCTGTATGAAGAGACTACTGACTACCAACATGCGATAATCATGGAGGGGGCGCATTTTGGCAGATCTCTAGTGCTGGACGGCAAAACTCAGTCGACTGAGATGGATGAATTCATGTATCACGAACCCCTTGTCCACCCAAGCATGATTGCTCATCCTTCTCCAAAAAATATATTCATAGCTGGAGGTGGTGAAGGAGCCACTGCTAGAGAAGTCCTCAAACATAACTCAGTGAAAAAAGTAGTTATGGTTGATATCGACGAAAAAGTAGTCTCCGCTTGTCGTGAATACTTGCCTAGACACCATCAGGGAGCATTCTCTGACCCGCGCACTCAACTAATTTTCACTGATGCTTATAGCTTTCTTTTAGAAATCGACAACCAGTTTGACGTTGCGATTATCGACGTCCCCGATCCGATCGAATCTGGACCTTCCCATAAACTATTCACTAAAGAATTCTACTCAATCCTATTAGACCGACTAGGCGAGAACGGAATAATGGTTGTGCAATCCGGACCTACAGATCCAGCCTCTTACAAAGAATGTTTTACAGCGGTAGTAAATACTGTAGGCCATGTTTTCCCCACATCATCAGCCTATCATGCCTTTGTCCCAGCTTTCGGGTCCACTTGGGGATTCACACAAGCATCAAGAACTCCCAAAATTTTTAACATTAGCTCGAAGGCCATAGATAAGAAACTGGACGAGAGGAAAATAACCGATCTGAAGATGTACGATGGAATCGCTCATAACGGACTTTACTCACTACCCTTGTACCTTAGATCAGAGTTGAGTAAGGAACGTCGAATAATAACCGAATCCACCCCGCTTTACGTGTCTTGAAACCACAGTAAAGGAAAATCCGCATTAGAACATCTATGCTATCATTTCATAATCTTTAACGACCAGAAACTCCATTGGATTTACTATCAGAACTTAATTCACCTCAAAGGGACGCAGTCGAAAGTATAGATGGCCCCCTTCTAATAGTGGCGGGCCCAGGTAGCGGCAAAACCAAGGTCATTACCAGCCGTATTGCTTATTTGGTAAAAACGTGCGGAGTAAGCCCACATCGGATAGCCGCACTAACATTCACGAACAAGGCTGCTAAGGAAATGATGTCTAGGCTCCTTCCAATGCTTGGACGTGAATCTGAGCGGATATCTGCATCCACTTTCCATTCCTTCTGCGCGACAATCCTCAGGAGGAGTGGTGAAATCATAGGGTTACCTAATGATTTCATCATCTTCGACGACGATGATCAGATAAATACTATCAAAAGGGCGATGGTGGAAACTGAAATAGACCCTAAAAGATTTTCGCCTAGAGCAATACTTTCCTCAATTTCCAATGCGAAAAGTCAACTTATCGGTATAGAGGGTCTCAATTCCAAGAAAAACAACTACTACGAGGAAATAGTTGTTAGGGTTTTCGAAAGATACGAGGAAATTTTGAGTCGGAGCTCCGCTACTGACTTTGACGACTTGCTGCTAAAAACACACTCGCTCTTCGAAAACCATCCTGAAGTCTTGAAAAGGTATCAAGAAAGATTCGTGTACCTTATGGTGGACGAGTTCCAAGATACCAATGTGGCTCAATACGAGATAGCAAAACAGATATCAAGAAATCATAAGAATATCTGCGTCGTCGGTGATCCCGATCAGTCTATCTATTCTTGGAGAAACGCTGACATCAGGAACATACTTAGCTTTCAGCAAGACTTTCCTGGTTCGAAGACAGTTTCCCTTGAAGAGAATTACCGATCGACTCAAACAATTCTAGATGGTGCTAAGAATTTAATTTCGTCGAATAAAGAAAGAGTGGATAAAGATCTGTGGACGAGAAATCACAAAGGGGCGCCGATTATCGTTATGGAGGGTTACAACGAAGAGGAAGAAGCTCAACTGGTCATTCGCGAAATAGGTAAACTTACGGATACCAAGGACTCCGGTCTTGGAGATATATCAGTCATGTATAGAGTGAACGCCCAATCACGTGCTTTCGAAATGGCGTGTCAACGATACGGCGTGCCATATCAGGTAGTTGGGGGTGTGAAATTTTACCAACGAAAAGAGATAAAGGATTTGACCGCATATCTAAGACTGATCCTCAACCCAAATGATGACGTGAGCCTGAGTCGAGTGCTAAACGTCCCGCCTCGTGGAATCGGTCAGCGTACAGTTGACCAACTCAACAGAGTTTCCAGAAATTTAAATACGTCGATGTACTCGGCCATAGAAAAAGTGACTTCAAAGGAAAACTCCGGTGACCTCTCAACACAATTATCCCCAAGAGCAGTTCGCGCTCTTAGCCACTTTCAGGATCTTATTCTCGATCTACAAAACCGATCAAAACAATCACAACTCGTCGAGTTAATCGAAGATGTGATGAGCAGCAGCGGATATAGTAAATATCTAGATGCTGACGAGCAATCAGAAGAACGAATTGAAAACATACAAGAGTACAAAAATTCTGCCAGAGAGTATTCTAACCATGACGGACAGGACGCCCTCGTTTTTTTTATGGAAAGTGTTGCCTTGGTGTCCGATATTGACACTATAGATGAAGACAAAGAATCTCTGACTCTTATAACTTTGCATCAAGCGAAGGGTTTGGAATTTCCAGTAGTATTTATAGCGGGAATGGAAGAAGGTATGCTTCCTCACATACGTTCCATCGAAACTGGAACCCCAACTGAGATGGAAGAAGAACGTAGGCTTTTCTATGTAGGTATGACCCGAGCCAAAGAGAGACTTTACCTTATGCGGGCCTTCCGAAGGGGGTTCAGAGGCGGGTCCGGACCCACGGCTCCTTCTAGATTCCTATCAGAAATCCCTGATGAACTGATACAAATACCTAAATACGAGAACGAAACTCGATCCGACGACGCTCCAAACAGTAGTCTCGGAAATTTATCTCGTCAGAAAAAAAAGAGGCTCAGTTCAAATTTTAAGCCAACCATTCGCGATCATAAACCATATGAAGAAAAATCTCGACCCGGGAAAATAAGCCGGTCCTCCCGTCGGAGGGTCGTTAACAAAATAATAGTACAGGAGCCCGGCCCGATATTTGCCACAGGGGATAAAGTTGAACACCCTATTTTTGGAGAGGGAATTGTGTTGAATTGCATAAATTCTGGAGATGACCTACAAGTCACTGTAGCTTTCAAACAAGCGACTGGAGTCAAAAAACTTATGGCGCGCATAGCAAAGCTCAAAAAAATAGACAGCTAATAGATGGTTGCAAAATATAGTGATTTCTTGACACTCCTCGATACCTATCCATAAACTTGCACCAGATACAAATCTCTAGATTAGAGGTTAGAAGATAGTTATGAATTGCCACAATTCAAGATAGGGGGCAGGAGTGTCAGAATCAGTAATCACTCAAGATATGCGGGATGCGATAGGCGTTGAATCGGATCCCGTGGTAAATGAGGTAGAAAAAGGGGCGATAATAAAATTCGCACAGGCAATCGGGGACGACAACCCCATATACAATGATGAAAATGCAGCTAGGTCGACCAAATACGGGGGGCTGATCGCACCACCAACATTTTTGAGGTCGATGAGAGTTGGCGCTAACAAAGTGAATGTCAAAAGTCCTTATTCAGCCAATTTGGATGGGGGCAGTGAATGGGAATATTTTGAGCCAATCAGGCCCGGAGATCTCATAACCGTCACACAATACTTAGCCGACTTACACGAAAGGCAAGGAAGGCTAGGGAACATGTTAATTATGGTGCGGGAAACTAAATATATGAACCAATTCGGCAATGTAGCAGCTTTGCAGAGGTCCACGGGTATTAGCTATCAACCTGCATAACATATCTAAACCTGCAAGCCAAAATTCAACCGTTAAATAACTAAGGGAGCACAAACAGATGTCACAGCAGATCTATTTTGAAGATATAGAAGTGGGCAGCGAGCTACCCACAGTAAGAAAGGATCCTACCAGTCAACAGCTAGTTAAGTATGCCGGTGCTTCGGGGGATTACTATCAAATACACTATGACAAAGACTTCGCCAAGAACAATAATTTGCCAGACATCATTCTTCACGGGGCACTCAAGAATGCCTTTTTAGGACAACTCATGACCGACTTTGTGGGAACCGAGGGGAACCTAAAAAAACTTAGTGTGCAATATAGAGCGATGGACATACCTGGCACTCCCGTATTTGCCAAAGGCATAGTGAAAAAAAAGTACACAGAAGACAACGAAAATATAGTAGAGTGCGAAATTCGTCTAGAAACTCACGAAGGAAAAGTAACTACTCCTGGCTACGCTGTGGCGTCCCTGCCCTCAAAGCAATAAGTCTTCGCCAGCGGAACAAAAAGGATCCGCAATATTGCGGATCCTTTTTGTTGGAAAACAGCATTCAGAAAATTGTCAAATCGCGAATCCGTCCAGTAAGGATTCTATCGATTTCATCTCCTTAATCCCCGTTGTTTGACTCACTCTCTGATCGAAGCTAGGTCTAGATCTGTCTCTAAAAATAATTCCCAGTGGAATACCATCAGCATTCACCAGATCTTGTGCAGCCTCTATATCTTCTGGATCATGCCCATCAGGAATATCATAGGCCAAGGGTTGAATTCCTTTCTTAACATTACCTTTTAGTGCCTCGTAAGTATTGTTATATTCAGTACAAGGAGATTGAACATGAACTATCGAAAACCCTTCGTGGCCCATTGCGTCATACATAATGTCCGTCATATCTTTCACCTTACTTGATATAGCCGAACCTATGAATGTCGCCCCCATGGTCAAATACGATCTCAGCGGATGGGTCTTTTCCTCCAATTTCCCGTAAGGCGTAGAGCTTGTGACTACGCCCAAATCAGTCGTCGGTGAACTCTGTCCTTTTGTGAGACCATAGACTCCATTATCCATAACTACGGCAGTAACATCCAGATTTCTCATTGCCTGTGGACCTATATGTTCAGCACCTATTCCCAGAAAATCCCCATCTCCAGCTACAACAATTACATTTAGTTCAGGATTACCCATCTTAATTCCCATAGAAATCGGCAATGACCTTCCGTGTATTCCATGAATTCCAAATGGCTGTTCCTTCTCCAACATGTGAACCATGTTTCCAGAACATCCTATTCCGGCGACTACCACGGAGTTTTCTACGGGTTGTTCACTATCTACTAAATGTTTCTCGAGGGCACCTTCAAGTGCACGCCTCACCCCAAAATCCCCACAACCGGGGCACCATTTAAAATCGTATTCAGGATTCTTGAGCGTCATGCAGTAACCCCTTCTATATTATGTATGTTGATGAGTTTCTTAACTCTATTAACTAATTCTAATTCCTTGAAGGGAAGACCCGTGTATTGAGTTATCGACACAGCATTTACATTATCTGATCTCAGGACCGAAGAAAACTGACCCATGTAATTCAATTCTGGCACAATAACTAGGTCTTTTTCCCTAAGTGATTCAATCATTTCTCCTGGCATCGGATGAATATACATAGTGTAGTACCAGCCTACGTCAACACCCTCTTCTCTAAGCTTATTGTAAGCGGCTAATGCCGGGCCCTTGGAACCTCCCCAGGGCACAATGACTATCGTCGATGTCTCATTGTCCGATTCAAAGGTTCCATCATTGAGAAGGGATAGTTTGCTGAACCTACGTTGGGTCATCTGAATATGTCTAGATGGAAGGTGTGTGGTGTCTCCCATGGCGTCGTGCTCACTCCCGTTTGCAATATAACTCCCTGGACCGCCTGGCAATGGCATTGGAGACATCTCAAATCCGTCGTATCTCAGATACCCATTATCACCATCATATATCTTTCTGTTCTCCACCCCAACCTTATCAATATTCGGTCTAGGAATATTTTGTCGTCTCTCAGACATAGCATGTTCGCTGAGCAAGACAACAGGACCTTGGTACCGTTCGGCCCAATTTACTGCCATTACGCCTGCGTAGAAACACTCCTCAACCGTCCCCGGGGCGATGACTGGTAATTTCATGTCGCCATGGCCCGGATAGAGTGCCACCATCAAGTCTGACTGTTCGGTCTTGGTGGGCAGCCCAGTCGATGGCCCTCCCCTTTGTACGTCAACCACGACAACCGGAATCTCCGCCATCCACGCCAATCCAAGTCCTTCACCCATCAGGGAAAAGCCTGGTCCAGCTGTACTGGTCATGGCTTTCTTCCCTGCAAACCCAGCACCCACAATACTGGTTATTGACTCAATCTCAGAAGTCGCCTGATACACAAATTTTCCTTCGCCAACTAAGTTCTGTTCCATCCAGAGTAAGATCGGAGTGGCGGGGGATATCGGATATCCTACAAATACGTCAAGACCGGCAGCAGTCGCTCCCAAACTTATCGCTAGGTTACCGTTGATGAGTACTTGGTCGCCCTCAGGCTTAATAGGGTCTGCAAGTTCACCGAGGTTAAAACCGCTTTTGTCAGCTTCCGCCGAACCTAGGGAGAGCGCCATGTTATTTGAATCTATAATCTGCTGATCCGAGGGTCGTCCCCTTGTGTAGCGCTCTCTATTAAAATTTTCGAGTACTTTCAGCGAAAGATCCACCAACCGTGCCAGCGCTCCCATTACAACAAAGTTGGCGGCCCTGTTGTTCCCTGTTTTTTTGGCCAATTCATCGAAGTCCATGCCAAGAACATTTTCAGAGGCATCAATCTCAAACTCGCCACTATTGAATACTATAACCCCATCCTCTGCCACTTCATCTTTATGGTTCTCATAAGCATATTCATTAAATGCAACTAACACGTCCAATTCATCTCCAGAACTCAGTACCTCCTCAGTTGAGATCCGAGTCTGGGTCCAAGTAGGACCCCCACGAATCTGTGAAGGGAAGGTGGAAAACGTCTGCACGTAATAACCAGACTGTGACATCGCTTGCGCCAAACCTTCCGCAGAGGTTACTACGCCTTGGCCTCCCTCTCCAGCGAATCTGACTACAAAGTCATTCTTTTTCAAATGTTTCCCCCTTCTCCTGAAGGTAATTTCCACCATCTAAGTATAATCCCTCAGTTGCAGTCACTCCAGATGATACCTCGAGCAGCTCATTCCAGACGTGACACCATCGGAAAATATATCAATCGTTAATTTACGGTGTCAATTTTGTGTAAGCCTTCACAAATGATAATTTTCCAAGTCTTAGAACATCCATGATGCATTTCTATGACAATTAATCCATTGAATCTATCAATACCTTTTAGATTAATAAGGCTAGTCAGACACTATAATACTGAAGCACAAGGGCGCTATCGCTAGGTAGACAGCATCAAATACCGCTAAGAACACAACCCATCCTATTATAGCTGGCATGCCACCACCATTGAACAAAGTGGATGTACATTCCACTGAGGCAATTATGATAGGCACAATCACCGGCAGATAAAGAACTGGCAACATCACTTCTCTAGCCCTCGTGTTGACCGCAATGGCAGAAAACAAGGTGCCAACGACTGAAATACCCAATATCGCTAATGTTGCCACGACTACGAATGGAAATATTGGAAAGTCTACGTTAAAAATCACTGTTGCTATAGGTACGAGAATCGACCCTGAAAAAAACATGAACACGAACGTAGACAGTACTTTGCCGAAAAACAAAGCATCACGGCTTATAGGAGAAAGTAATATCGCGTCCATAGCGTTGGATTCTGATTCTAGGGCAAAAATTCGAATTAGCCCGATAATACCTCCGAAAGATAGGGACACCCAAAGTATTCCGGGAGCCACCAAGGTGGCGGTTTGGGGTACAGCGCTTAAAGCAAAATTAAATATAATTATTGAAAGCAGACAAAATATGGATATCGCAATTATTATCTCTCTTGAACGAACCTCTAAAACAATATCCTTCCACGCCACAGCGGAAACATGTGCGAGATATTTTTTCACTTAAGATTCCCTCGAATTAAGGAATACCGAGTCACATCTCTCCCATAATCTAGAGTGTTATTGTGGGTGGTGATTAAAACAGAGCCACCCCGCTGGGCAAAGCCTACTATGATTTTTTCAAGCGTTCTTGCCGCGTCACTATCAAGTCCTGATTCAGGTTCATCTAACAACAAGGCCTTGGGCTTGTTTATCAAAGCGCGAGCGATACTAACTCTTTTCTGAAAACCATGCGAAAGCATGTTAACTCTTTGATCTACCCTATCGGACAAACCAAGTTGAGAAATGAGATCCTCAATATAATTACGATCTTGATCACAGTTATATAGCTTACTGAAAAAAGACAGGTTTTCCTCGACTGTAAGAGCTCCATACAAAAGGGAACTGTGTCCTACAAAACCAACCATTCCTCTAGCCTTCAGATGCCTGATTCCTGTATCTAGGCCACATATTTCCGCCTTCCCAGAGTCGGCAGTAGTCAAGGAAGAGAATATCGATTGCAACGTAGTTTTACCACTACCGTTTATACCTTGAACGATAGCTATCTCAGAGCGTCCAACCTGTAAATCTAATGAGTCAAGTACTTTCACTCGCCCATAATACTTAGTTAGCCTAAATGCATTGATAACCAAACCTGAAAAATTTCCTCACTGATGCCGTATAGTTGAATGATACCTTGACATGATACGAGTTCAAATCTGCAGCTGATCAATACCAACCACAATCCGAGTTCTACCGAGTGACTGTTGCAACAGTCAAATCGACTTCCAAAAAGAAAGATTTGATATAAAAAGATAAACTAGTGTTTGATCACCGTCAGCCATACCGCGGAGGTATATATGGCTTCAATAGAGCACCTTCAGCAGAAGTATGAAAACCTCGATAACTCCTTTGAGGACGCTCCTGGGGATGCAGTGGACCCAAAGCTGCTCATGGCGTTTGACTACGAGTACCCGTCGTCGGAAGCCATAGTATTTATAGATACAGACGAATTTACAGCAGTCTGCCCCTGGACGGGATTGCCTGACTTCGGAACTCTCACTATTTCTTACGTCCCGGATACTTTGTGTATAGAGCTTAAATCACTGAAATACTACCTTCTTACTTACTCAAAAGTGGGAATCGTACAAGAGCATGCGGCTAATAAAATACTCGCTGACTTGGTGGACCTTTGTAAACCAATCTATATGAACATCAAATTGGATTACAAAGTACGAGGAGGTCTTCACACGACCGTAGAGGTGAATTTCAATAAATAATTAAAACCGAGGAGGAGGTTTGCCTAGTTGCAGAACCACACATAGCAACCCTGTCCTCAGTTCAGGTAGACTGTTGCCACTAACAAATTAATAAGAATTGAAAAATTAGGGTGAGTAACACAGAAAGGTTCAATCACTTAATCATTTCTAAGTAACCACAGCCAACTTGGAGGGCAGTTATGACTACATTCGCGAGATTTGAAGCCAACGGAAATATTAAATACGGTATCGTGGAAGGAGCCAATATAAGTGAAATAAGTGGATCTCCGCTCAATAACTATAGTGGGACAGGTAACTCGCACCCTGTGTCAGAGGTACGACTCTTGTCTCCCGTAACTCCGAGCAAGATAGTGGCAATAGGACTAAATTACAGAAGTCATCTTGGGGACAAACCTGGACCCAAAGTTCCTGAGCCTTTTTTAAAGGCATCAACTACTGTAGTTGGTAACGGCGATAACATCGTTATTCCTAAGGCTGCTATCGACGAGGGGGTCAAAATCCAACCTGAGGCTGAGTTGGCATTGGTGATCGGAAAAGAATGTAAGGGAGCAACAGAATCCAACGCTCTGGATTATGTCTTCGCATACACATGCGGAAATGATGTGTCCGCAAGGGACTGGCAGAGCAACGATTTACAGTGGACCAGGGCAAAGTCGTCTGACACATTCGGTCCGATAGGACCTTGGATGACAACAGACCTTGACCCAACCAATATTCAAGTTATCTGTAGAGTAAATGGAGAAGAAAAACAGAATCAGAACACTTCCGACTTACTTCATCCAGTGACAAGAATTATAGAGTACGTTAGTTCTGTCATAACCCTACATGCTGGAGACGTCATTATGACAGGTACCCCTGGTAC
Source organism: uncultured Dehalococcoidia bacterium (assembly GCA_964409595.1). GTDB lineage: Bacteria > Chloroflexota > Dehalococcoidia > Lucifugimonadales > UBA826 > CAYPDR01. The sequence continues at coordinate 204,832 of CAYPDR010000016.1, read as the reverse complement.
GCCGGGCGACATACACCCTGGCGATGTGGTAGAGGTAGAACTTAGCGGCGTGGGAACATTGAAAAACCCAGTTGTAGCTGAGTCGTAACCCTTCCTTGGCCTAGGTAGCCAGGTAGATATATTACTGGCCACCTAGGCCAAGAATTGTTGAACCCTCAAAAATAGAACTTCTTTACCTGCCCCAGCTAGCCAGTAATATATGATGTATAGACCAGCCACAAACATCACCAAATTGCCTACACGTTCTACCCAAGGCAAAAGGCCGGCCAACAATGTGCTAACACTCTTCTCAAAAAAGAGCGCCCCTATAGTTAGACATGTCATCACACAACCCATACCCAGACTGTAAACGAGTGATCCGAACAACACTTTCAAAACACCACCGGATGACAACCCAGCCCCAAAAACTATTCCGACAGCTGCAAGAAATACTGGAAGCGCACAGCTTAAAGAAGCTAAGGCGTAGCCAATGCCAAACAAGAAAGTACGATCTCCACCGTCTAGACCCCCTAACTTCGTGCCAGTAAAAACAGTAAAAGTTAGAGTCTTTTGACCAATAAGCAACCAAAACCCCACGATTGTGATAGAGACCCCTACCATCAGGCCTACTACGGGCAAAACTGGCGCTATAAATCGGCCTCCGAGAGCGAGAATCACTCCCACGCCTCCAAATACAGCAATAAACCCAAATGTTACAGTCGTTCCCAATCCAATACCTCGAATCACTAACCCCAATGGACCAATCGAGCCTCGCCCACTTATGGAGTTAGATGATCCGAATTGATACCCAACATATGCCGGGAACATAGCCGCTCCGCAGGGATTGAAAGCCGCTACCATCCCGGCGGTAAATGCAAAAAAAATAGGGATATCCATTTATCTAGTCCATACACCGGCGTAATAATTGGATTTTCATCACTAACCCCTGATATCACCCTTGGCGATGGGTGGTCCAACAGAACGAACTTAAGAGTCTTCCGAAGATTATACTTTCACTCAGTTAACAAATCTCAATTGACACCCCAATAAGCGGTTGCTAAAGTTGTCCTACCGTAGCCAGTAGTGGCCATATGGTGGATTTATCTGGTTAGTTTTGCTTTGGGAGTTCGTCTCTCTGGCTTATCAAATTATCATTTATATTAGTGAAAAGACATCGAGAACGGTGGGCTTGCTGTCATATATCAACGGTCAGTATCATCCGACATATTATTAGGAGACTCAACCATGACTACCGCCGACTGGGAACCAAAGGTGCAGGGAATTCTAGATATCTTGCCGGAGGAAATACTCGATTTTGAAACCCAAGTCGAGAGATTTCAGGCGGGGGAATGGAACCCTAATGACTTTATGGCCTTCCGACTCAGGCAAGGAGTCTATGGTCAAAGACAACCAGACTCCCAAATGCTCAGAATTAAAGCCCCGTTTGGAGGAATAAATTCGGATCAAATGGATGCTCTAGGAGTATTAGCTGAGAAATACGCTCCATTAGGGAAAGGACACGTCACAACCAGGGAGAACTTTCAATTCCACCACATTCCGCTAGTGGATACTCCTGAGATAATGCGTATGATAGGTGACGTCGGTCTCTCAACAAGAGAGGCATGTGGAAATACGGTTCGTAACGTCACAGGCTGCCCTAACGCTGGAGTCTGTGAAAATGAACCTTTCGATGTCACCCCTTATGCGGCCGCGTACGCTCGATACTTTGTAAGGCATCCATACACCCAATCACTACCTAGAAAATTTAAAACTTCTTTTTCTGATTGTGACGCCGATTGTGCGATTTCGGGAATTCATGATATGGGCTTTATACCAAAGTTAAAGGACGGTAAAAAGGGCTTTCAGATGGTGACTGGTGGCGGTACCTCAATAATGCCAAGGGTCGGGAAAACACTCCTTGAATTTGTACCTGTTGAAGAGTATTTGAAAGTTACTGAAGCTGTTATTCGTATATTTCACAAGACAGATGAATTACGCAAAAACAGAATGAAAGCAAGAATCAAATTTTACATAGATAGAATAGGAATGGATGAATTCAGGTCCCAAGTGGAGCAAGAGTTGAAAGGAGATTGGGCAAAAAAATCCTTCGACCCCACGCCTTTGCTTTTTATTGAAGATGAATCCAAAGAGGCCCCGTCACTTTCTGAAAAGTATTCATCGGGAACTAGCGAGCAATTTGAAAAATGGTGCACCTCCAACGTTACCGCCCAGAAACAACACGGGTATAACGTAGTTATGGTAAAGCTACCACTAGGGGATATAAACAGCGATCAGTTTCACAAACTAGCAAATATGGCTAGAAAATATGCGGGCGGGCGCATGCGATTAACGCATCAGCAGAATTTAGCATTTAGGTGGGTTCCAGAAAACGCCCTGTTTGAAATCTGGAAAAGCCTTGACCAGATAGGTTTAGGTGAATCAGGAGCACACGAAGTAACCGATATAGTCTCATGTCCTGGAACAGACAGCTGCAAATTAGGAATCACGTCCTCTATGGGATTGGGTAAAGCGCTGTCCGAGGCTGTTATGTCAATGGATACCTCGGACCCACTCGTCCGCAAAATGCACATAAAAATGAGTGGGTGTCCTAATGGATGCGGGCAGCACCATATAGCTGATATCGGATTTCATGGCGCCGCAGCAAAAGGGCCAGGTGGACAAGTTCCTGCTTATGAACTCTTTCTAGGAGGAAGTTTCGATGGTGGTGACACAAGGATTGGTCAAAGGGTAAAAACCAAGATCCCAGCAAAGAGCGTCCCAGACGCCTTGAAAAGGATAATCACACAATATAAATCCAAAAGGAACAAGCAGGAGCAATTCAAGGACTATGTAGTCAGAGTAGGAGTTGAGAATATAGAGACTATTCTTGCAGACTTTAAGGAGATCCCCGATCTGAATAGGGAATCGCTCGATTACTACATGGACTGGGAAAAGACTGTTAAATATCAACTAGAAAGAGGAGAGGGAGAATGCGCGGTGTAATAAATACCGCCGACATATCCCACCCTGTTTAAATCATAAAAACAAAGATTGATGCGGTCATGCACCCCATTATCAGACGTCGGTGACTATTTCTTGAATGACCGCAGGAACTTGGTCAAGAAATTATCCTCACTTCTACCATGCAGAAGATATGATAAATACCCAGCTACGAAAAACACCAACCCTGCTAAGGCAATAATAGGTGACTTTAATATAATAAAAAGCCCTGCAAGTATGGTGGCACAAACAAACAGACGCCCAGATGAAAAGTACCGCAAGAGGGGCACGAAACTTCCCCTAAGAAAGGTAGCCACCTCCTCACTGAGGGGGCTGTCTTCACGAGGACGAGAAGGGAGGTCATCAGCTCCGCTCAACAAATCCTCAATTTCTTCTTCGTAACGGTCACGCTTTTCTGGCATATCAAACAGCTTATATGAAATATTCCCACCTACCAGTGAGTTTATCACAACGGCACAATTAACCTATTTTGCAGCATCTGATAAGTGATCCAATGTTAGAAAACTAGCGAGGTGATATAATTGTAGGACTGTTCTGAAACAGATTCGATCATCAGGAGTCTCACGTGAAAATAACTCAAGACGAGGTGGTGGAGAGGCAAACTATCCTTCACATCGAACTTGAGGACGCTGATATAGATCCGTATATCGCCCGTGCTTATAGCAAGGTAGTCCACCGTGTGAACATCCCTGGATTTCGGAAAGGCAAAGCGCCTCGCCGAATAATAGAACAATACTTCGGAAGAGAGTCCCTACTTAATGAAGTGTTAGATTCAATGTTGCCAGAGCTCACCGGACAAGCCATCACTGACACAGAATTGGACGCTGTAGGGCTACCGAGTATAGACATTGAGGGCTTCGAACCATTTCAGTTTTCTGCTACGGTGCCACTGCGCCCAGATGTTGATCTTGGTGAATACAGGGAAATAAGAATAGAACGAGAAGAGGTTTCACTACCGGACAACGCTGTTGAAGAGCGGCTAGAACAACTCCGCCTGAGCGTGGCATCCTGGGAACCAGTTCAACGGGCCGTCAAGTTAGGAGATATGGTATCGGCTGATATTGAGGGGAAAATCGGCGACGAGGCTATCATAGATGAAAAAGACGCCGTTTATCTGATTAACGAAGATATCCCTAGGCCATTCCCAGGATTTTCTGAGAAGTTAGTCGGGTTGGAATCTGAAAGTCCCACAGGTTTCGATTTGGAAATAGCTGAAGACTTCTCAGATGAGAACATAGCAGGTAAGACAGCCACTTTTCAAGTAATAGTAAAAGACGTTAAGGAACGAATATTACCGGAATTAAATGACGAATTCGCACAAAGTATCGGCGAAGGTTATGAATCTCTAGAAAATCTGAGGGAAGAGATCGATGAGAGCATAAAAAATGAGGCTGAGACAGAATCGCTGAGATCATATCGGGAGTCGATTGTACAAGCTTTGCTGGAATGTTCAAATATCGAATTACCCCCTTTACTAATTGACCATGAGGCAACTCACATGCTAGAGGAGCAAGAGAGAATGGTTACGCAAGCCAATATGGTGCTTGATGATTACCTCCAGTCTATGGGTAAAAGCAGAGGAGAACTGGAGGAGGAGTTTAAGGTTGAGGCAATAGCCAGGCTAACTAGGTCGTTTGTATTATCAACCCTAACTTCAGAAGAGGAAGTAGAGGTTTCCGATGAAGAAATCCAGGATCGCATTGAAGAACTATTTGCGGATTCAGATCAAGAGATGCCCAATTCAAGCCAAACTGATGAGATGAAGGATTACCTTCGCAGATCGATGCAAATGGAAAAAACAATGGAACTTTTACAAAACATAGCAGAGGGAGAATCAGAAAAAGTCAGTAAAGATGATGTCAAGGAACTCTCTGAAACCAATGAACAAAAAAAAGAAGATGTGGGAGACACCAATGCTTCATAGAGCCGAAAACATAATCCCTTACGTTGTTGAAAGGGACCCAAGAGGTGAGAGAACATACGACATTTACTCGCTTCTTTTAAAGGAAAGAATAGTCTTCTTAGGAACAGGTATCAACGACCAGGTAGCAAATGCAATTATCGCCCAACTCCTTTTCCTGGATAGAGAAGACCCGGAAAGAGATATCAACCTATATATCAACTCTCCAGGAGGAGTTATCAGTTCCGGACTCGCTATCTACGACACAATGCAGTTAATAAGACCCGATGTCTCAACAATATGTGTTGGAATGGCCGCTAGCATGGGTACAGTTTTGTTGTGCGGTGGAGCGGAGGGAAAGAGATTCGCTCTACCCAATTCAACCATACATATGCATCAAGCTCTAGGAGGAGCTCAAGGACAGGCCTCCGACATTGAAATCGCCGCAAGAGAGATAATTAGAATGCAAGACAAGATTAGGAATATCATCTCGGAACATACCAACCAGCCTTACGAAAAAATTGCACGAGACACGGATAGAGACTTTTACATGAGTTCTGACCAAGCTAAAGAATACGGGTTGATCGATGTAGTGATGGCCTCAGCAGATGATGGTAAGGATAAGTAGCTGCATATATGTCCACTCAAAATGACTACACTTGTTCCTTCTGCAGTAAACCTCAGGTTCAGGTGAAGCGGTTGATAGCTGGTCCTGACAGGGTTTTCATATGTGACGAATGCGTCGCTTTATGCGAACAGATAATTTCGGAAGAGGGTGTCGAAAATTCTCCGGATTTAGAGAATCCTATTGAAAAGGGGTTGACGCCTAAGAAGATTTTCAAAAATCTGGAACAATACGTTGTAGGACAAGAGAAAGCAAAGAAAGCTCTTAGCGTCGCAGTCTACAACCACTACAAGCGAGTTTGGTCAAATAGTAAAGCCAACAGCGATGTGGAGTTACAAAAAGCTAATATACTGATGTTCGGCCCATCCGGATCAGGTAAAACGTATTTAGCTCAGACTCTGGCCCGTATTATCGATGTTCCTTTCGCTATCGCAGATGCTACTTCGCTAACCGAGGCTGGCTACGTCGGAGAAGACGTCGAGAACATACTTCTAAGACTAATACAGGCAGCCGACTACGATATAGCTAGAGCCGAACACGGAATTGTGTATATCGATGAAATTGATAAGATCTCGAGAAAAAATCCGAACCCTTCCATAACAAGAGATGTGTCAGGGGAAGGAGTACAGCAAGCTTTACTAAAAATTATTGAAGGATGCGTGGCAAACGTGCCACCTCAAGGGGGTCGTAAACATCCTCACCAAGAATTCATGCAGATTCGAACCGATAACATATTGTTTATGGTTGGAGGAGCGTTCGAGGGTATGCGTGAAATTATTGAACGCCGCGCGTTCAGTGACAACTATTCGATTGGATTCAAAAAAACCTCCCTTGGAGAAACCATAGAAAAAGATAAAAATACAGTCCGACATTTACTTAGTCCAGACGATCTGATGGAATATGGCTTTATCCCTGAATTTGCTGGGAGAGTCCCCGTGCTCGTCACCTTAGACACTTTGACTAAGGATGAGCTGATAAGGATTTTATCGGAACCAAAAAATGCCTTTACAAAGCAATACAAGGCGCTATTCCAAATGGACGACGTGACGTTAAACTTTACGGAACACGCCTTATCGGCAGCAGCGGATAAGGCTATCTCCCAAAATACTGGAGCACGAGGGTTAAGGGCAATTCTGGAAACTACCTTGCTCGATGTAATGTACGAAATACCAAGTATGAAAGACGTGAGTCACTGCACTGTGGACGCAAGCTCAATCGAAGGGGAAGGACCTGTCAAAATGACGAAGATAGGAGGCGAATTAATCCGCTTAAAAAATATAGAGAAACGAACTGCCTAACAGAGTTAGATAAGTTATCCGACTCCTAAATACGTGAAGGTGTTCCACTGGGACCAGAACAAGGGAAACCTACGACTCAATCCTCGACCAATTCAATACTCAACTCTCTCAGCTGAGAATCTTCCACTCTGGACGGAGCACCGAAAAGAGGATCCATCTGACTCTGGGTTTTTGGAAAGGCGATAACATCCCTGATAGAGTCCCTGCCCAGAAGGACCATAACTAGCCTATCGATTCCAGGGGCAATACCGCCATGAGGCGGAGCCCCGTATTCAAAAGAATCAAGAATTTGAGCAAAGCGCTCCGCCACTTGATGCTTTGAATACCCAAGTACTTCAAAGATCTTTTCTTGCAAGTACCTATCGTGGACCCTAATGCTACCGCTAGCCATCTCTAAGCCGTTGCATACCAGATCATAGGATTGTGCGATCACGCTTCCAGGTTCGGTTTCTAGATATTTAGAGTAGCCTTCCTTGGGCATACAAAAAGCGTGATGACTGGCATCCCATTTTTTCTCTTCATCATTCCAATCAAAAAGAGGAAAGTCAGTTACAAATGCAAACCCCATGGTCAGCGGATCCGCCAACCCTATTTTCTGTGCAATTTCGTGCCTCAGGGCACTTAGAGCCTGATTAGTAACCTTTGAGTCTCCAGCGATAATAAGGATTAAGTCTCCGTTCCCAGCACCGGTTTTACAGGCAATCTCTTTTACATGGCTAGGGTTGAGAAAGCGAGAAATATTCGAATTCACATTTTCAATCTTGAGTCCATGTAAGTCATCCCCGATCCCATTGATACCAATTGCTATCAGACCACTTGCCCCTCTATTGCGAACAAAGTCAGTTAAATCATCTATTTGACGCCTTGTGTAGTTAGAGCAATTAGGAACAGCAAACCCTTTAATTATTCCCCCGTCTCTCAAAACATTATGAAATACCTGAAACTCTGTCGAGCCCGCCACCTTCCCCAAATCATACATCTTTAGACCATATCTGATATCAGGCCTATCGCTACCATAGTCCCTCATAGCCTCTTCATAAGTTAACCTAGGAAAAGGTCGTATAATATCCTTGTCAGGGAACAGCTTTTCGACCATACCTGTCACTAATTCCTCGGTTAGTTCGAGAATATCCTCCTGTTCCACAAAACTCATTTCAAGATCCAGCTGAGTGAATTCCGGTTGGCGATCTGCCCTGGAATCCTCATCTCGAAAACATCGAGCAATCTGAAAGTACTTCTCAATACCGCCTACCATTAATAGTTGCTTCAATTGTTGGGGAGATTGAGGAAGAGCATAAAAATTCCCGGGATATAGACGACTAGGAACTATGTGGTCTCGAGCTCCCTCTGGGGTGCTTTTTATCAAAATAGGGGTTTCTATCTCTAGAAAGCCTTTCTCATCCAAAAAGTCCCTGATATATTTCACTACTTTATGGCGAGTAATCAGCGCCTCTTTCATGCCAACGCGCCTCAAATCAAGGTATCGATATTTAAGTCTTATATTTTCGTCTACCTCATTCTCCTCATTTACATAAAAAGGCGGGGTGAGAGACTCATTAAAAATCGTCAGTTCATTAACGTGAATCTCCACTTCCCCCGTTGGTAATTCTGGATTGATCGTTCCTTCCGGTCTGCGCTCCACTTGGCCTTTCACCTGTACAACCCATTCATTCCTCAGTGTCTCTGCAAGTGAATGTGCTTCATCGGCAACCTCAGGGTTGAAAACAATTTGAACTAACCCGTCTCTGTCTCTCAAGTCAATAAAAATCAGGCTACCGTGATCTCTCCTGCGATGCACCCATCCAGCCAGAATAATCAACTCACCTGAGTTCTCGGAGCGCAGCTCACCACAGCTTATTTCCTTTAGCAAACAATTCCTCCTAATTTGGAAATCCCCCTAAAACACTTTATCAGTTCAAACCCCTGTGCCTATTCTTCCTCATAGAAAGACTCATAAATGTTTCAGTTTTCCTAAACCCAGGTATAACCCCAACTCGCGTACGGAGAAAATCCCCAAGATCCTCTGCAGACTCCAAAGCAACCCAGGCAAATATGTCAAATGAACCAGTAGTGATGCTTACCCAGTCAATCTCCTCCAATTCTACTAGCCCCTCACTAACCACATCGATCTTATCAGGATCCACTTGTATACCGATTATCGCTTCTGTAGTATCTGGATTATTCGCTCGTTTAAAACGTCGAGCATTTCTATTTTATTTCTCTAATAAATTAATATTCAACATTATAACTTTCGCACAAAGTGCCTCTGAATAATCAACGTCTCATTGTTTACAAAATAACTCATAATCATTAAACATTTTATACCCGGCATGAAATCGACCAAGTTTTTTATAGGCGATATCTGTGTCGTAAATTTCCATATTTCTAATTATTATAAAGATGCTCTTTGTTGTCTTGTTATCCATTCAACTCTAGATGGGATATCACGATCCAATACAAGTCGGCAAACAAAAATTTGCCAAATTGACACGCTCTTGGATATAGGTTCACCATTTGCAATTAATCTTTTGCTCAACAACAGGAGCAGAGTACCAATTGCCAGTAGTATGATATGAAACTCTCGTCCCAGCACCACTGTAAGGCAAACCAGCAAAATCATTGAGACAAGGGTCCACAATCCGCTATCTTTGTACACGATAAATCTCCCCAACAAACCTGGACCTGCAACTAAGATAAACATCTCCACCCACATCGACATTCCGATAATGATGCCTATAGCAATTGCTACCCCTCTTCCTCCTTTAAATCCAACGAAGGGAGACCAGTTGTGCCCAACAATTAAAAGCAACGCGGCCGATAATATAATCAAATCATCGACGTTTATGTTCCGCAAAATGACTATTGGTAATGTCCCTTTTATTAAACAATCAAATATCCCTACTGATAATCCATAGGACTTTCCAATCACAAGGCCTATATTAGAGGCTCCTACATTTCGGGAACCTAAATATCGTATGTCAATACCCTTTGACGCACGGCCCAAAAGGTAGGCTGTGGGTATTGATCCAATAATGTACATACATATCAGTGACAGTAATACGTACACCACGTCTTCAAATATCATTTTGCATAGCTTTTCTTTGCTTCAACATATCCACAGTTTGCATAGGCGGTCCCACTTCTCCAGGCTCCGGTTCTATGGGGTTGCCTGCTGCATGGTAGTCACTGCCTCCACATGGCACCAAGAAATGCTTTTCTGCAAGGGCAGCAAGTCTAGCTATCTGTTTTTCTGTATAGTCTGCATAATAAACCTCTACGCCAACAAGCCCGGCTTTACAGAGTTCAGGAATTAAAACACCTAGGTTATCGATTCCTTTCCTCCCGGACTTAGACTGCGATGCTAAGGGATGGGCTAATACGGGCAGCGCCCCATTATCAGTGAGAAGGCTTATCGCTTCTGCTGGAGTCATTAAATTCCTCGGCACGAAGGCTGGCCCGTTAGAACCTATTAACCTATCAAATGCATCCTTGGGATTATCAGCGTATCCATTATCAACAAGTACTTGTGCGATATGAGGCCGACCTACGCTTCCACCATCGGCAAGCCGTAAAACCATACCCCATTCTATTTTTAGTCCCATATCAACCAATTTTTCAACAATCCTTGCACCTCTGGTAAATCTGTCACGACGAAATTCCTCTAGTTTACTCTGGAGGCTCATTTCAGAGCCGTCTACGAAATACCCCAATATATGCAATTCGGCGCCATTTAAATTGGTACCCAGTTCAATTCCAGGTATCATCTCAATTCCCAACGAGTCTGCGATACCTTGAGACTCGGCAAGACCCGAAGTTGTGTCATGGTCGGTTATAGAGATAGATTTCAGCCCTCGTTCCGCACAAAGAGCCAACATCTCCGATACACTGAGTCTGCCGTCCGAGTGAGTAGTATGCAAATGGAGGTCAACTTCCACGTTAGTGTGTAACGGCATAACTATTAACAATTCACAAAATGTATAGAATAATCCCGGTCAGCGTGACGACTCTTGTAGTACCGATTCGATCGTCTAACTAGAGCACCTATCGAGCATACTCAACAGCACGCCTCTCTCTAATAACTACTACTTTGATTTGCCCAGGATAAACCAACTTTTCTTCAATATTTTTCACGATATTACGGGCCAATGTAGTAGCCGACACATCATCTATAGATTCGGGCTCAACCATAATTCTTACTTCTCGACCGGCCTGGATAGCAAAGCACCTCTCAATGCCTTCAAAACTACTCGCTACCTCTTCTAGTTCCTCCATACGTTTGACATAATTTTCAACCGTGTCTCTTCGGGAACCGGGCCTAGCAGCACTAAGAGCATCTGCCGCCGCTACTAAAAATGACTCCACACTACTCATCTCGTCATCATGGTGTTCCGCAATACAGGTGCACACCCTCCTAGAAACATTGTATTTTTTGGCAATGTCGGCCCCTATTTCAGCGTGAGGACCTTCTATCTCGTGGCTTAGAGCCTTGCCCACGTCATGTAGTAGACCTCCCACCTTGGCAACCTTTATATTGGCACCCACTTCCGCTGCCATAAGACCTGCAAGATGTGACACCTCTAAACAATGCATCAACACATTTTCCCCATAACTGTATCTATATTTAAGCCTGCCTACAAGACGAATAATTTCTGGGTGGAGACCACGAACATCAGCCTCCAAAACAGCTTCTTCTCCACTTTTCCAGATAGATTCCTCTACCTCCTCTCTAGCCTTTTGTGTCATATCCTCTATTCGAGCGGGATGGATTCTGCCATCAGCAACTAATTTTGTAACTGCTAACCGTGCTATCTCCCGTCGTACAGGGTCAAAGCAAGAAAGTGTGACTGCCTCAGGCGTATCATCAATTATCAAATCCACGCCGGTTGCACCCTCCAAGGCTCGAATATTTCGACCCTCTCGTCCTATCAAACGCCCTTTCATATCGTCACTGGGCAGAACCACGGTGCTAACAGTTGCCTCAGAGACAACATCAGACGCCAACCTCTGAATTGCCTGCCCTAGCACCATTCTGGCTCTATCATTAGCGTCGTTTCGGGCCTCGTGCTCCATATCCCTATATTTAATAGCCAGCTCGTAGCCTATGTCCTCCTCAGCCTGCCTCATAATTAAATCCTTCGCCTCGTCCATGGACAAATCTGCGATACTTTGGAGCCGACTTACCTGTTCTCCTTTAAGTTGCTCTGCTTCAGAATATATTTCCTCGATCTCATTTTCACGTTTATTTAATTGTTTTTCACGAGTTTCTTGATTCCTTCCACGGCCTTCCAAATTTTCCTCTCGATTCGCCACTCTACGTTCAATAGCCCGCAACTCTTGACGACGCTCACGAAGCTCTGACTCACCCTCCCGACGAGTTTGTAGAGATTCCTCTTTCGCCTCAAGTGCGATTGCTCTACGTTGCTCCCTAGCACCCTCTAATATGTTTTCAGCCTCTGTCAGGGCGGCTCTTTTTCCAAACACGCCTTGCATTCGCCTTGCTAAAAGCCCTAGTAACGTACCGATTATCAGACTGCCGAGGATGGCCATCGCTATTTCCAAGTTATACAAGCGACTCACCTTCCTTATTCAATTGTAGGGTCACATAAAAGCATGAAAAACCCTTCATCTTTATAGTAGGGAGACCAGAAATTGGTGTCAAGGAAAAGGGACCCAGTTATGAGTAAATAAAGCACGTTGTGCCTACGACTGTGAGCCGCGCCTGCCCGCCTACCGCTGAGATATCATTTTCAAAAGTTTTTGTTGGCCATGAGTAGATGACATATCCTTCATCATCTTACGTATCTGTTTAAATTGGTTTAGAAGCTGATTTACGTCCTGAGGCATCGTACCACTACCCTTGGCAATTCGCCGTCGCCTACTTCCACTTATCAACTCAGGTCGTTGCCTTTCTTTCAAAGTCATAGACTGAATAATCGCCTCCGTCTTAACAAGGTGGCTACCATCTAGATCACCAGCACCCATATTGTTTCTAACGGAGGAAAATCCGGGAATCATGTCCAATATCTGACCCATCGAACCCATCTTTTTTATTGCTTGCATTTGATCCAAAAAGTCTTCTAAATCAAATGTGTCCTGCCGCATTTTTTTCTCTAATTCGTGAGCCTGCTCCTGGTCAAAAGTGGCTTGGGCTTTTTCAACCAGTGTCAGGACATCTCCCATACCAAGTATTCTCGATGCAAGTCGGTCCGGATGGAATAATTCCAACCCATCTACCCGTTCTCCAGTGCCTATAAATTTGACAGGTATCCCTGTAACTGAGGTGATAGACAATGCAGCACCGCCTCTGGCGTCACCATCCATTTTAGTAAGCACCAATCCAGAAACCCCAATACGGTCATGAAATTCCCGCGCAACGTTCACCGATTCTTGACCCGTCATAGCGTCTACAACCAGCAACACCTCATCTGGCTCAATGGCTTTTTTGATTTGTTCTAACTCAAGCATGAGATCTTCATCAATCTGGGACCTCCCCGCCGTATCGATCACCGTCCAAGAGGCGCCAAGCGATCTCCCTCTCTCGATTCCATGTTGGGCGACCTGCGAAACGTCCTTATTCTCCCTCATATGAAAGACATCGAGTCCGATATTCTCAGACAAGGTAATTAATTGGTCTATAGCCGCAGGCCGATGCACATCTGCAGCTACGAGGTTCGTTATCTGCCCTTCATTCTCTAGATGATAGGCTAGTTTGACCGCTGTGGTGGTTTTGCCAGAACCATTTAATCCAACAACTAATATCACCGAAGGTTTTTTACTACCCTGTAGTAATGTTTCCGTCTTTCCACCTAACGTGAAAACGAGCTCATCGTTAGCCGCTTTGACTACCTGTTGCCCCGCGGTTAAACTCGTAAGAATATCCTCGTTCAACACTTTATCTTTTAAAGATTCCGTGAACGAACGAGCTACTTTAAAATGCACATCCGCATCCAAAAATGCCATGCGCACCTCTCTCAAGGCCTCGTCGACATCCTTCTCTGTGAGTCGTCCCTTGTTTCCAAGACGCCCAAATACGACCGTCAGTTTACTCGTTAAGCTTTCAAACATTTCTTAATAAGGTTACTCCTACACTCATCCTTAGTCCATAACTAAGGAGATTCGACCAAGTTCTCCTTGAAGGTGCCTCGGGGGCGTTGCTATACTCAGTACGACTCGTTTGCACTGATACGATTATAAAAAGGACTGTTCGATGGAAATTACTTGGTTGGGCCATTCATCTGTCTGCCTCAACAGCAGAGATGTCATTCTAATTACAGACCCTTTCGACCATTCCGACGGAAATACAATGTCCCCCCAAAAAGCGGATATCGTAACCATCAGCAACAAGGGTAAGAAATATTCTACTCTATCCTCTATCACCGGAAATCCGAAAGTCATAGAAGGCCCTGGTGAATACGAAATATCCCATTTTTATGTCACTGGTACCGGAACATCAATGGGGGAAGAGGAGGATATGGGAGGAGACATCAACACCGTTTACACAATACGTGCTGAAGGACTCGTTTTATGCCAAATTGGCGCCCTGAGCCGGAGACTGACTCCAACCCAACTTGACCGACTTACGCAAACCCACATCTTGATCGTTCCGATAAGTGGGGAACCCTCGCCACAAATTCCATTGCTACAAGACATCATCTCCGCAGTCCAACCCAGAATACTTCTCCCGGTCCAACATGGAAATAACGGACAGGAAGGCCTTGAACCGCCTGCTCGATTTCTCGCAGAAATAGGAGTGACCGACGTCCCTGCTCCCACCAACAGAATCAACGTCACTGAGACGAACCTGCCCGGAGAGATGAGAGTCAACCTGTTGAACCGTCAATAGCCTCCCTATCATCTCTGCCCCCGATCCCTCCAGCACAACGCTCCCCAGATCCCCCTTAGGGACTACCTCCGCTTTCTCCACCCCCGGTACCCTCCTAGTAAAAGAAGAGGCCCAAACATCATCAACGCATTCCCAGCGCCATTTAAAGGAGACACAGGGCCGACCGAGTTACACCCTCCCTCCGGTTCCTGAACGGGTACTTCCTGTACCGGTTCCGGGGTCGAGGTAACCACAATAACCACCGGTGTCTGCGTCGGAATCGTCGAATCGGCTCCCACAGGCTTTGATTTAGCCTCCAAAGCCGCTATGGCCGCCGCCAGACTCTTTTGCAAATCGGCCTGTTGCACATTCGGTACAGCCACCGGGGGGACCGGCGTCTGGGTTGGTCCAAGCACAGAAATTGGCTGAGGTAAAGGACTTGGCTCCGGAGTCGGGGACGGCAATTCAGGAACCGATGTTGGGGCCGGAGCAACGACCACGGATGGCGCAGCCAAAGCTGGCCCCTCCATAAAGAGTTCCACCTCAAACACTCCCCCCTCAGACGGGAAGAGGAACTCCTGCCCGATCCTGACCGAGGTCCCGTTGAAATCAAACCGGACTTGTTTTCCGACAAATTTCCAGTCTCCGGGCTCCAGCACCAACCCTTCGAACACCGCCAAGCCCTCCCTAACTACCGTGACCGGCACAGACTCGGAGAAATATGAACTAACCCGCCCACTTACATTCCCCCCGACCAACACAGACGGGTCCCCGGACACAACATTTACCGTTCCCCCCACCACCATCACCGGTGGAATGGTCGGGGTAGCCGTGGGCACTGGGGTCACCGTCGGGGTGGCCGTGGGAACCGGAGTTGAGGTTGGAATCGGAGTGGGAGTCGGTAATGCTGGGAAGGTTAAAGTGAAATTAGGGCGCAGCACTGCCGCAGCACTGGAGGCAGAATTTAAAGCCAGCCGATAATTATCCGTCTCCTGGGCCATCACCACACCTTCATAGTAAAAAACAATATCGGAGTTGGTGTAAGAAGAGTCAGGGACGCCCAAGGTTAGGGTGTACCGCCCATTCGTAATGATCCCGGGCACCGATACAAAGTCCCCAACTACCGCGGTAATGCAGTTTTCCACACACATATTAATATGGTCGTCGACGACAGTAGTCGTTCCCCCCCAAGAGGCCGTAACCTCCCTCGTCGGGTGTTCAGTCACACTGTCCGGCGGGGAGCCCCCCGCTAAGGTGACATCACCTGAGTACAAAATCGGAGCTGGCGGAATACCAGCCGCCTCAGCCGGCACCCACGCCAACAACCCAGCTGCAAACACTACGACCGCCGTGACCCAGTATCTCGCGACCTTCATAAATCTCACCCCCAAACATAAAAAAAGAGGCCCCCCTCCCCCGCACCACATGGTGCGAAGGGAAGGAGGCTAACTTCCAACTCGGCTTAGATCAGCCCTTTACGGTACCAGATCACCCGCCTTTGTTAGATACACCCAGTACCCGTTACCGTAGGACAATGTGTCCGAACCGGCCGCGATGAAACTCGCGAAGTTACTGGTGCTCGTGTCGTACCAATAGGCTCTCGACCACGTCAACCCACTAAAGTAGGTGTCGGCGTCCACCGTGCCTCCTAGCACATTGCTGCTCAGTGTCAAACCATCCTGGTCCACGGCTGGTACTAAGTTCCAACCCTTGACCAGAGCTATCGAAGCTGGCGTCGTCGCCGCGCCCGCCTGGAGCCCTGGGATATCGACCGCGATCTTATCCGCATTCTTCTGGTGTACCCAGTATGCCCGGTTTGAATCAATAGTCGCTAACGTTCCCGCCAAGTTCCCATCAGAGTCCCTAACCGCGGAAAGCCATCCACCCGCGACATTCGGGTCGTAGGTCAGAACGGAATCGACCTCCGCATTGGTTATAACTGTATTAATGGCACTGTCCGCCGGCGCTCCAGGTAGGGAAACCAAGTTCCATCCCACAGCCATGGTGATCTTGACATTGTCTCTCGCCACAACCGTGAACGTCCCTTTCTGGTCAGTCTTCTCATTACCAGCGTCATCCTTAGCGCTGAAGGTGATCGTGTGCTCACCCAAAGCTAGATCCGTACTCGGCGTGTAGAAGAAGCTCTTGTTATTAGAAGTGGTCAATAGGCCACTTATATCTGTGACAACCCCGTCCGGGTCCTTCAACTCGGCCTTAGTAATCGTCACTGTCTGGTATCCATCCTCGGCATACTCGTCTTCGTCCCAGGTGACCCCAATCAAAGGAGTCTTATCTGTGACCTTCGTGCCGTCGGCCGGATTGTAAGAGGAGACCGTCGGCTTCGCCGTGTCAATCTCGACTGTATGTTCTGGCAAGGCTACATAGTAGGTAACTTTGACCGTGTCAGCAGCCGCAATCTGGGTGTCGTTGAAGAAGAACGTCACCGTCTCACTCTCACCCCAGTCAAAGCTAGTGATGGTCGTGGTAGCCGCAGTACCGTTCACGGTGAAGGTAAAGTCGCCGGTCGCGAGGTTTCCATCACCGTTGAAGTCCACGATCGGCCAGTTGTCTATCTGCAACGTCTGAGAGACCCTCTCAAGTACTGCAGACGTGATTTGCCCGCTGAGATCTTCATTTGCGATCTTCAAATAGCCACCCTGTCCGGTATTGCTGTTGACATCCTTAGCGTTAGCTAGGAGCCCATATATACCAGTTGTGTTGTAGGTAGCTTCCTTAAATGTGGCCGTTCCGACCTTACCATCTCCACTAATTGTGACAATGATCTTTTGAGGCGTGTAGGCACCGTCAGCGGTTGCCGTGTTCGTTGGGCCAGACAATATGATTGCCGTGCTACTCGCTAGTACAGCATTTGTCGGGTCCTTCATCTGCTCGGTCGAGTCGAACGTCAGCGTCGCAGTTTCACTATTAGCGAGGAGATTCCCCGTGATAGCGCCGCCACTGACGACAGGAACCACACCGTCCGTGGCCGTCACTTTGTCGGCGATACCATCTGTTGCGGACGTACTCCTGTCCGTACCCGTTGTGACGCCGCTGGGTTTGTCATTCAACGAGTTCCCAACTCTGTCCTCTACTGCACCAACGATCTTAATCACCGGCCGGCTACCACTCTCCACGGCTGTTGCCATCTTGAGATACACGTACCGGTCGGTCGTATCACTTGTACCTCCGAATACTACTGACTCAGGAGCCACACCATCGACAGTGAAGTCACTGGCAGTGACCGAATCCTGGCCAATACTTTCATCGAAAGTTAACTTAATGTAGTTGTTGTCTGCGACGTCCTTGGTAGAACTCCACAGTTTCCCGGTCTGGGCGGATTGAAGATCAGGAGCCGTGCCGTCGACGATCATCTGGGCACTCGCACCCGACAATTGTATCCGGTTACCAGCTTTGTCCTTAGCCTCGATCCTGTAGGTGAATTCTGCACCGTCCCACGTGCCAGCGGCATACTGCGTTGTCACAGTCCCTGCCGCCGTGTTGGTATCACTGAATCGGCTACCCGAGCTTGTCGCATTACTCGTCACATCTATGCCGAACCCGCCCCCGTCTCTCTGGAGGGAACAAAGTCCGCCATTAGTGGCGCTCGAAGCCGTATCGAAAGTGTTAGAAGTCGACGGTGCTAGGGCAACCGTGACCTTCAGCTCTGTGGAGGTCAACGACGGGTACGAGAACTCTGAGCTCTGTACGTGACAGTCATTGATCTCGACAAAGATATGCGGTGATGAAGTTGCGAACCCGTACCAAGTGCCGCCACCAGGATTGGAAACGTCAAACCCTGAGGACGCGTCCGTCACCGTGAAGGTGAACGTGGGCGTTGTGTCCTTGGTAATGGTAGCGTCAGCTATCGTGGCGTCCACCGTAATGACCGGCTTCACCATGTCGATGATAGCAGTGTCGGTGTCTATGACCGTCGTGCTATCCGTCGAGTCCGTGCAGTAGGTATTCGTGGTACCGCTGATATCGCCACCGCAGCCGTAGTAGGTAACAGTCAGGACGTCACCATCCTGGACCCAGACCTTCTCGTCTCCCGAGGTCAAGGCTCCTGCGTCGCTGCTGATAGTCGTCGAACCCAAGTAGAAGTTGGACTCATCATCTGGCGTTACCGAACCCGAAGCTGTCACCTCGGATATCGCTACCCACTCACCCGTGCTATCTGAAGTGCTTGTGATCTTGGCGATCTTCGCACCAGTGGAAGTCGCATACCAACCAACCGTGTGGTAGCTGTATGTGGCTTCTACCGTTGAAGTTGCGCCAAACGTAAAGTCATTCTGGAACGACACTGTATCTTTCGCCCAGCTGACAGACCTAGTGTAGGTCGCGGTTGTGCCAGTTGCAGTCTCTGTAACCGTTAGGGAAACAAGAGAAGTGCTGGCTGGATTCGATGGGTTGTAGGTCGAACCCGTCGAACTGGACAAGGCCCAGGTCGCACCACCCCATATGTGGGTGTTTGCTACCTGCGAATGCCTACCGGCCATGTACAGACCCTTCTGAGGCAAGCTGTTGTCCGTTAAGTAAGCGTTGGTCGTAGAACCAGTATGGAGAGAGAATGTCGACTTAGCATCTACATCAGACGACGTTGCAGTTCCATTATGGTTGACGTCCAGCCACCAAGTCGTCGAAGCGCTTTTCGTCGTTTGGAGATCGGCGTCGTTTATCCAAAACTTAACAGTGGAAGTACCAACAGCCCCTGGAGTGTAATAACTCACAGTAGCAGCGCTGGTATCCATAAATTCAACGGTGTTGTTGGACACGACTACCGCCTCAGCTGCAGGCTCATTATTGGCCCACTGCGACATAAGCAGCACCACCATTACCAAACCTATGCTGATGAATTTCAATGAATTCTTCACTTCGTTACCCCCTTGATGTGCGGGTCTTCAATTTATTCCTACCTATAAACGCAAAAAAATGCCTCTCGCCATACGCGAGAGGTGGAAGTTCTTAACTCCCGCCGATGAGTCCCGATCGACTCGAGGTCATCGACACAAACACGACCTTATGATTTATACAAGACGCTTCTTCCTATTGTCAAGGCTAAACATCCCTTTTTCACTACCTAAAACGTATCTCTTAAAATCGGACTTTGAATTAAACCGCCTACAAAACCTCGATAGTAACCGAGGTCCAGCATCGACGATCGAGTTCTATGACACGATTCGCAGAAGATACTAAGTAGCCCATTACTGGTTGTCAATTAGAAAATACACCTTAATTTCATATCGATTTTTAAAAATCTACCTCAATCCATTCCGGAAATATAATTCATGAATACAATTCCCGAGCAGTTCACTTGGAATACTAAGTAGCTCGTAATTAGTTGTCAATTTAAAATACACCTTAATTTCATATCGATTCGCTTAAATTGACTAGACGGAGTAGAAAAAGATTCCTATTACTTACCCAGCCCTGTCAAAAACTCCGAATTGTCTTTGGTATTCCTAAGCCGCTCCAGGAGCTTCTCCATTGCCTCTGACGAATTTGATGAATCCGAATCGATCATACCTATCATCCTACGCAATAGCCACACTTGCTTCAAAGTGTCCTCTCCTAGCAGGAGCTCCTCACGCCTCGTCCCACTCTTATATATATCAACCGCGGGGAAAGTCCGTCTTTCAGCCATCTTCCTATCCAGATGAACTTCCATGTTGCCTGTCCCTTTGAATTCCTCATAAACAACGTCGTCGAGTCTGCTGCCCGTGTCCACTAAACAAGCTGCAAGAATTGTTAAGCTCCCGCTTTCTTCAGTGTTGCGTGCGGCACCAAAAAATTTTTTTGGCGGATACAAGGCTATTGGATCCATTCCACCCGAAAGGGTTCGTCCACTGCTTGGGACGGCCAAATTATAGGCCCTAGTGAGCCTCGTGATACTGTCGAGGAGTATTACGACGTCTTCTCCTGCCTCTACTAACCGCTTAGCTCTCTCCAATACGAGCTCCGCTACACGGCAGTGATCTTCAACAGGTTCATCAAACGTAGAACTATACACTTCACCCTTAATAGATCTCTTCATATCGGTGACTTCCTCGGGCCTTTCCCCAATCAGAGCTACCATTATGTGTATATCGGGTGCATTTAGCGTAATCCCGTTCGCTATCTGCTTGAGAATAGTGGTCTTACCAGCCTTGGGGGGCGATACTATCAGTCCTCTCTGGCCCTTCCCAACCGGGGATAATATGTCCATAAGACGAGTGGAAAGTTGTTTCGCTTCCGTCTCCAAAATAATCATCTCTTCGGGGAAAATAGGAGTGAGACTCTCGAATTTAGGGCGGTTTCTAGAAGCGTCAGGATCCGTATCGTTCACCCCCTCTACTTTGACCAGGCCAAAATATCTTTCCCCGTCCTTAGGCGGCCTTACGTTTCCAATCACAAAATCCCCGGTACGAAGCCTGAATCTCCTGATTTGTGACTGGGAAACGTAGACGTCCCCAGCGCCTCTTTGATCCCCATTCTGCCTGAGAAATCCGTATCCCTCATTGAGTATTGAAAGTATCCCGCTAGCGTTTATCCCTTCATTGTTATCCGAATAAACTTTGAACATTTTTCGAAGGATATCCATACGCCGAGGGTTAGAGCCGTCATCGACGGCCCCAACTTCTACCGCTATGTCCAATAATTCCTGATCGCTTTTATTTTGAAGTTCTGCCAGCTGCATCTAAATTACCCTGACTCTGCACAAATTAATTTCTCTTGTTGTAAAGACATTTTCGTATCACTCCTGAAAACCATTAACATTAATAATCTTCTTTCCCGCGGGAACTCACGTTATTGTTTCCATTGAATCCATCCCGGGATTCCTTGATCCAAAATACCCGCTTATTCCTGTCTGAAGGTTAGCCTCCGGCCTAAATGTGACTTTGTAGAAAGTGTCCCGTGACCACTCATTTCGACTTTACTCACTATCTTCGCTAATGCTAGCTGAGCTAACATAAAACTGAGTGTGGTAAGGGGAAGGGTGCAACTAAACCTGTGCACGGGCCGATTTTACCATAAGATGCACGCGAGGTCTATCATGCTAGTGCCTTTCGGTCGAAGCATAAGTCTTTAGAAAGTCAACACCGTTACGAGGTCACTCATCCTTTGCTAGTATCCCCACCGGACCTTACAACTTTGCACGAAACACCAATAAACTCCTGAAACATCGGATGGGGCTTCGTAGGCCTGGACAGGAATTCAGGATGGAATTGTGTTCCCGCCATAAAGGGATGCGATTGATGTTCGACAATTTCAACAAGCCGGCCGTCAGGGGATACTCCCGTTGGTGTAAGACCTATTGAAATTAGGTCTTCCCTGAATGAGTTATTGAATTCGAACCTATGCCTGTGCCGTTCCATAACTACAGACTCCCCATAAGCTCTGGCTGTGGTGCTGCCTTCGACTATCTCACATGGGTATACCCCTAGCCTCATGGTCCCCCCCTTTTCCGTCACTCCAACCTGGTCAATCATTAAGTCGATGACGGGGCTAGATGTAGATACGTCAAACTCAGTGGAGTTGGCATCCTCTAGTCCAAGGAGACTCCTCGCTGCCTCTATAACCATCACCTGCATTCCTAAGCATAATCCAAGATAAGGAATATTACCCTCTCTGGAGTATTGGGCCGTCTGAATCATTCCCTCCACACCTCGGTATCCGAATCCCCCTGGAACAACTACACCAGACACGTCCGATAAATACTTGTCCGGGCCATCTTTTTCCACATCTTCAGCCCCGACCCAGATTATCTCGATATCCCTTCCGTGACGAAGGCCTGCGTGTATAAGGGCCTCTTTTACAGACATATAAGAATCATGCAGATCCACATATTTGCCGACTACCGCAATTTTCAGTGCTTGTTTAGGTTCTTTCAATTTCTGTACTAGTTCAACCCATCCGTTAAGGCCCTCCCATCCAGACTCCCTTGTATTTAAGCCCAGCGTGTCTGAGATCAAATTTCCCATACCTTGTTGCTCTAAAATTAACGGGACCTCGTATATGCTCTCTACGGTTGGAAGCGTGAATACTCCATCGATAGGCACATCGCAATGAATCATAATCTTGTGCCTGAGATCTTCCGGAACGTCATGGTCACTTCGACAGACGATTGCATCTGGCTGTATACCAATGCCTCGTATCTCCCTCACGCTATGCTGAGTTGGTTTTGTCTTAAGTTCTCCGGTTGAAGAAATATACGGTAGAAATGTGAGGTGGGCATAGAAGACGTTGTCTCTGCCAACCTCGTTTCTCATCTGACGAATAGCCTCCAGGAAGGGAAGTCCCTCAATGTCTCCCACAGTTCCCCCAACTTCGACGACGATAACGTCAGCCTTACTTTCTTCAGCAAGATTCATCATTCTTTGTTTAATGGAATCAGTCACATGTGGCACAGCCTGTATGGTCCCCCCAAGAAATTCCCCCCTTCTTTCCCTAGATATCACATCACTATATACCTGGCCGGCAGTTACATTTGAAAGGTAGCTGAGATCGACATTTACGAACCTTTCATAATGCCCCAAGTCAAGGTCAGTTTCACTCCCGTCGTTGGTCACAAAAACTTCCCCGTGTTGATAGGGAGACATCGTTCCAGGGTCGACATTCAAGTAAGGATCGAGTTTTAATAAAGACACACTCACGCCGCGACTCTTTAGTATTCTGCCAATTGAACCTACGCAAACACCTTTACCTACAGAACTGACCACTCCCCCCGTGACAAATAAAAATTTAGTCATCTAGCGCGACACTCCAAAGTCGAATATAGCAGGGGTCTTCAATTTACAGGCAACCTCTTCAAACCCATAAACCTAGGCCGACTACCAGTGGATGAGAAAAAACATTTCAAGACGTGAGGTCAACGGTACACGAGAGTCGCTCAACAGACTGCACTGCACACCAACTTCGGCGTATCTCACTTAGTTCCGAACCAGCAACTCAGAAACTCTAACTCCCCCCTTACGGGCAAAGTATAGGCAACAGCAAAACAGAGTGTCAATTGGATTAAGAGAACCTTGTCCACTGTATTATTAGAACCGCTACAGAAGACAATGGATAAGATGTAATTAAAAAATGACATAAGGTTTGAGTTTAGGTCGAGTTTAAAATATATGAGAAAAATCGATTCTACTCTACAATTCGTGAGCCCTGCTTAACACTCACAGAAAAATCGCAAAAATAACTGGAGGAATCCTTTTGAAATACTACAGGCTAGTGGACTCTTACGGAGACTTGTCTCTCGCTGTCGAGACAGCTGAAAATCGTGTCGAAAATTTAACATCTGTCGAGGAAGATCTAGACAACATTTCTGACCTTGCCAAAACTGCATCACTCTGCGGAATGACCATCGACGACCTTTGTAGGGACATCTTAGAATCCGGCGATGCCGAGGAAATCATTCTATCTGAAGTGTTAAATAGCTCTCAAGGCGGAAATCGAGAATATAGGTTGGATAGACCACTCGATCCACCGGAGGTATGGGCAGCAGGTGTCACATACAAGAGCAGCGAGATGGAAAGAAGGAGAGAGAGCGACACCCCCGATATTTACTCGAATGTGTATAACGCAGACCGCCCTGAAGTGTTTTTGAAATCCACCGCAGCCCGCTGTATGGGACCCTACGACAACCTTGGGATTCGTTCCGATTCAACATGGAATGTTCCTGAACCCGAATTAGCATTTGTTATCCACAAAGGAGACATCATAGGCTATACCATCGGGAACGATATGAGCAGCCGCTCGATTGAAGGGGATAACCCATTATACCTACCACAGGCAAAATTCTACGATCAAAGTTGCGCAATAGGACCGTGTTTCGCCACCGCCGAGTCGATTCCTAATCCGCAAAATCTCTCTATCGAATGTATCATAATTAGATCTGGAGAGACTGTATTTACCGGCACTACCAGCACTAGTGAAATGGCACGCACTTGTGTTGAAATATCAGACTGGCTACAGAGAAGTAACCAAGTTCCCGATTTCACAACTGTCTTGACTGGGACTTCGATAGTGCCACCTCCAAATTTCACTTTGAATGAGGGAGATAAAGTCATCATAAGTGTCGAAGGTATAGGAGTTCTGGAAAATGATGTGACGGTTGTATAACTCGAAACTACTCATTTTTGAAGACATTCAACCCAACATTAAATGAATCTAACCAGACGTCCCTTTAAATTCCTCTTTGGCAGACGATTTCCAATCGTGGATGGCGAACCAGTCATAGATGGCCCGGAAAATACAATTAACATTTTCAGAGATGTGTGGAGCATACTGTACATACACGCCAAATGCGTGCCTTTCTCGACACTGATCAAACTTCCAAAAGTAAGATCCATTGAGGAGTTTAGGAAAGCTTGGGAAAGTTGGCCTTTTTCCTCCTTCAATATGGTCTATGCAGACGCCGCGGGAAATACAGTATGGCAACTGGTCGGCGACATTCCTATTAGGTCCTCAGGAAATGCAACTTTACCGTCGCAAATAACCAACAACTGGCAAGAAGACCTCGTACCGCATGAAAGTCTGCCACGAAAATTCAATCCAGACACCGGAATTTTAGCCACGGCGAACAGCGAGCCTAGTCAATTATCAACTAAAGAACACTACCTCGGTCAGGATTGGATAGATGGATACTGATTCAACAGAATCATACACAAATTGAAATCTCATGATAATTGGTCTGCAAATGACACTATGGACTTGCAAGTGGATCACAAAGCCGCTCCCTGGGAGGAGATTCGAGAGTTTGTAGTCAATCCACTCACAAATAACTTGGACGCTAAACTCGCCATAACCTTGGTCCTTTTTCTTGGAACGGCGACAGGAGCACTATAAGTCAGGCAGCAAACGCTCCGTGGAACCCTTTCCCTAACATTACAACCTTCGCCTCCATGCGTATGGTTATTGACGTTGGAGGGTAGGATAACAGCCGGTTCATCCTCCCGGGCGGACAATCCGGAAACCCCGTGTCTCCACATTGTGAGGACATGTTAGGACTTTGGGAAAAAGCGAAGGAGTACCAATCTATTGGCATGAAATAGAATTAACGGAGAACAAGAGGGATTATCTGCTACTAACTCCTGGAAAACCACTTGAGGAGATATTGACGTTTATATTCATTTATGATCCCCGTCAATTTCATGTTGTTCTCCAATCGCATTCTCGTATTTTTCCTTTATCCGAGTGATTCGCAATTCG
Organism: uncultured Dehalococcoidia bacterium; assembly: GCA_964409595.1. Classification (GTDB taxonomy): domain Bacteria; phylum Chloroflexota; class Dehalococcoidia; order Lucifugimonadales; family UBA826; genus CAYPDR01. Next base: position 179,006 of record CAYPDR010000016.1, on the reverse strand, counting down.
GTGTCAGAAAGCCTCTTACCGGCTTCCTCAGCAAGGAGCATACCTTCTTCATAAATATCGACGGCCCTACCTAACGAAATACCACCTTCCTCAAGCTCAGAAACACGCTTGTCAAGTTCTTCCATTAACTGCTCGAAACTAATTTCCTGTTTCTCACCCACCATAATTCTCCAACTGATCATAATTTACATAAGTAACATACATCATGACGGATTGCGACCACCCGATTCGATAATCGCTCCCAATTTACCGTCCGATAAAATTATGTCGACGACGTCTCCATTTTCCACATCTGTTCTACTTTTCACCGGCTTGTGACCCGAAGGCTTTTCCACTATAGAATAACCTCTTTGCAGGGTATTAAAAGGACCTATAAATTTAAGGCCACTACTAAGCCCGTTAAATTCTTCCCTAAGTAGTTGGACGACATGGTCTGCAAAATAAGAAGACTTATCTGCCAACTTGTTTAAATCATTCCGATAATTATCCAATTCCGGCAAATAAGACCCCATTTTTGATACTGCCATGTCAGTTGAGATCGAAGCATCGGAAACAAGGTTGGACAAATGTGTAGTAAGAACAACACGGCTATAATCAATTCGCTCAAAGACCTCTGAGGAATCAGGTACAAGTTGCATAACAGCACCGGTGGGAGTTGATGCTCTCAGATCGCCAACCATGTCGGCGATAGTCCAGTCAGTTTCGTGGCCAATTCCAGTCACCACTGGTATGGGAGAGGCAAATATAGCTCTTGCCACCACCTCCTCGTTAAAGGGCCATAAATCCTCCGGCGATCCCCCTCCCCGAGCAAGGATGACCGCTTCAACCCCGTCAAATTTATACAAATTGTTTAGGGCCTCGGCTATCATTTCGTGAGAACGGGTGCCTTGAACTAGGGTATGTGCTAGGACCAGGTTGATGGAGGGAAATCGAACACGCGCTGTCCTCTGAATATCCTGCCACACTGAGGAGTCTTCCGAAGTAACAACTCCGACAATTGAAGGGTAATTGGGGAGTCGCCTTTTCCTTGAGGCATCGAACAGACCTTCAGCCTCTAATTGTCGTTTCGTCTGTTCAAACCTTGCTTGGAAGGCACCTTCCCCAGAGGGTTGTATCAGATGGGCTATTATTTGCAACCTGCCCTGCCGCACATACACCGTGACTTTGCCGAACACTAGCACCTCATCCCCTTCCACTACATATTCGACTCCAGCCCCACCCCTGAAAATAACTCCTTCTAATATTGAGTCACTATCTTTCAACGCGAAATAGCAATGCCCAGAGGCAGCGACTGTGGCCCTAGAAACTTCTCCCCGAACACATACATCAGATAAGACCTCGTCTGAGGCCAATAGGGCACCTATGTGGTTAGTAACTTGAGATACAGTCAAAAATGGAGCCAACTGAACTACGACCTCGAAATATATTCACCAGAACGGGTGTCGACCTTGATTATGTCTCCTTCATTAACAAATAAGGGGACACTCAATTCCAGCCCAGTTTGCAATTTGGCGAACTTCGAGGCACCTTGTGCAGTATCACCTTTCACCCCTGGGGGCGAGGAAACCACCCTTAGGTCTACGATTATAGGCAAGTCCAAAGCTATAGGATTTCCCTCATAGAATACAACCTCCACTTCTGTTTGTTCCACCATATACGCGAGTGAATCTTCGATCTGATCCTCCTGCATGGGAAATTGTTCGTAAGATTCAGTATCCATAAAATAATAGAACCTATCGTCCTCATAGATATACTGGGCTTTTCTTCGTTCAACGGATGCTAAAGTGAAGTCAACGTCGTATCCAGAGAAAGTTCTATCTACAATTTTCCCGGTACGTAGGTTTCTGAATCTGATCCTCATCACTGGTGCACGTTGCTGCATCTTGTTTCGCTCATAATCAACAACTGAGAATGGTTCACCTTCTAACTCTATCGACATCCCTTTTCGAAGCTCTCCGTACCCAACCGTCATTTTTAACTCCAAATTTAAATTAGGCTTCCGGAATATAAATATTCCACGTTAACTAATAATTAATCCCCATATTAAAATGAGAAGGAACTCAAGACATTGAATCCTATTTGGGCGACCTGGTCAGAACCTCCGGACCACCTTCTTTCATAAGTACAATATCTTCAATACGAACGCCCCCCCACTCTGGCAAATATATACCTGGCTCAATGGTAAATACAGTGCCCACCTCAATGGTATCGGCAGATGCCGGAACAACCATCGGCTTTTCATGAATCTCCAAACCTACGCCGTGGCCAAGCCCATGGCCAAAATTATCCCCATAGCCCTCTTTCTCAATCGCCGCCCGAGCGATCCCATCCAATGCCGCGCTCATCATGCCAGGCTTCGCTGCCCTTACAGCAGCTAACTGAGCATATAGTACGATCCCGTAAATTTCTTCGAACTTACTAGTGTTCCTACCCAAGGCTGTGGCACAAAATGTACGGGTTAAGTCGCTACGGTAGCCTTTATATAAGGCCCCCATGTCTATTACAACGGGATCCCCTTCTTTAATTATTGTCTCGTCCGCCCTATGGTGAGGCAACGCGGCGTTAACACCAGTTCCGACAATGGTGTCAAATGCTAGCCCTTCCGCACCCATGTCTCGCAGGGATCCTTCAATATGATTAGCAATGAAATTTTCTGACACCCCGGGGCGGACAAGTGGGACAGCTTCCTGAAGAACCTTGTCCGCCAACGATACCGCTTCCTTGATAAAAACAACCTCTTCTTGATCTTTTATTGCTCTTATGTCCTCCACTATTCCTTGAATCGGAAGAAGCTTGACTTTATTTGGCAATTCAGATCGCAATCGCTGGTATTCCAAAAAGGAAACATGACTCGGCTCAAAACCGATCACACCTAATTTCATGTCACTGGCACAGGAAGTTAATGCCGAGTACCCTTCAGCAATTCTGACTGTTTCGAATCCAAGACACTCCTTTTTCGCCTGTTCGACGTACCTAAAATCAGTGAAAAGCAGATCTTCCTTCTCCGTTATAAGTAAATATCCGTTGCTACCAGTAAATCCTGAGAGATATCGACAGTTGGCTTTAGAAGATATTAAAACCGACTCAAAAGATTCACTCGACAATCGTTTTTTTAGTCTCAGAATTCGATTTCGGTAGACAGACTGAATCATGTGCTCTTGCTCCTGAGATAATCGGCCAACGACTCTAACGCGTACGAATATCCCTTCCAACCAAGGCCCGCTATCTGGCCCACTGCAATCCCTTCAATAAAGGAATGCTGCCTAAATTCGTCTCTAGCAAATATGTTGGACAAATGGAGCTCTACTACTGGCAACTTAGTATCCGCAAGTGAATCTCTCAAGGCCAACCCGTAATGAGCCAAAGCTCCAGCGTTTATGATTATGCCATCGCTTGAACGTGACTCTCTCTGTAGAAAATCTATGATGTGCCCTTCATGGTTTGATTGCACATGGTTAACATCTATTCCAAGCTTAGTTCCAGTATTGTATACATCTTCCAATATCTCAGCTAAAGTTTTTGACCCGTAAAAACCCTGATCTCTTTCGCCCAGCATGTTCAGATTGGGCCCATTCACGATTAGAATTCTCATCTATTATGACAGTTCCTCTGATTCTTCTATATCCGCCATAGGGTGAGATGACAGATATGTTCTACTAGCTTCTCTACCTGTGACGTGCGTGTAAATCTGAGTGGTTGTTGGCGTTGAATGACCCAATAATTCCTGCACCACTCTTATGTCTGCTCCATGATCCACCATGTGGGTTGCAAATGAATGCCGTAACGTGTGCACATGTACATTAGAATTCAATCCCGCTATTCTGGCGTATCTGCTAACTCGATCTTGTACGGACCTAACACTAAGTCCGTCCCCTCTCATGGATAGAAACAAGGAGTGGTTCTCTTTTTTTTCGAATAATCTTGGCCTAGCATTCTCCAAATAAACTTTCAGGGCGTGCGCCGCAAGGTCTCCAAAAAGCACAATTCGTTCTTTAGAGCCCTTGCCCACGACCCGGATTTGCATCGAGGCTAAATCTACACTATCTTTTTTAAGTGAAGCTACTTCACTAACCCTTAAACCAGACCCATAAATCAACTCCAGCATGGCCACATCCCTCAAGGAAATATCAGAATTCTCATTTGTCTCCGATGCAGCGCTAATCAATCTACTCACCTCATCCTCCATCAAGAATCTCGGTAAGCTTTTTGTTTTCTTCAACGAAGCTCTGCGTGACACCGGATTGAATTCGAGGCGCCCCTCCTCGACCAGCCACGCAAAAAATGTTCTTACTACGGAGAGTTTTCTCGATATACTTGTTCTCGCGTAATCTAATTTCAACAGCCACGAAAGGTAGGACCGCACATCCTCTCTATTGAACATCAGGAAGGATTCGATCCCTCGGAGTGACATAAACTCATACAAGGATTGCAAATCTTGCCTATAACCCTTAATCGTTAGGTCGGATAACCCCCTTCCCCTCAAACGACCTTGACAGAACCTTTCCAAAATGAGCTCAAACCTTCTCTTATCCATACCAATAGCATATTAATTTGTCAGCTCAAATGCTAGGAACAAAAGCGTTCATAAGACAAAAATATTCGATGAGACTATCTCACCTGCAATCAACTTATTCAGCGTGAAAATCCACTTTGCCAGATTCACCAACTGGGCCTCTAAACCCGCATTCTTTCGATGCACACCTCGCATTCGACCGGCCACTTGGAAGTAGCAACCAGTGACATTGCGGACATGGCTGAGACAAAGGTTTAATATTTACAGCGACATCACAATCTAGGCTTTTATAGTTGCTACATCCATAAAATCTCGTATTCCTCTTAGGTCTAGTTCTCTCCACTAGTTCCCCTGTTTCACATTTAGGGCATGCCACACCAATCGTCAAAGGACCACTATTTCTGCAATCTGGGAACCCAGAGCATGATAAGAAGCGACCGTACTTTCCGAGTCTAATGACCATCGGTCTTTCACACTTTTGGCAAAATTTGTCTGTTTCTTCCTGTAGTTCCCGTCTGTCTATTCTGGGAGCTTCCACCAAGACATCCTCAACAGTTTCATCGAACGGTTTAAAAAACTTCATCAAAGAGGGATTCCATTTCGCATTCCCCTTAGCTATATCGTCAAGAGTCTTTTCCATCTCTGAGGTGAATCCAATATCCAATATGTTCGTAAAATGCTTCGCAAGAAACCCTGTGACAACCTCTCCTAACAGAGTTGGGTGAAATCTTCCTCTATCAAGGATCACATAGTCTCGATCTCGAATAGTATTTAAGATAGAGGCGTAAGTGCTCGGTCTCCCAATTCCTTCCTTCTCTAAGTTCCTAATAAGAGTGGCCTCCGAGAACCGCGGAGGAGGTTGGGTAAATTTCTGTTGAGGGTCAAGTCTTCTACAAATTAATTCTTGGCCCTGACCAAATATAGGCAACTGTTGAACTCCTTCCTCATCCTCTTCATCATCTTTCCCTTCCGAATAAATGACTCTGAAGCCATCGAATTTAGGTACAGTACCTATCGAACGAAAGCCATAAATGTCCTTTGTTACGGTCCCTTCTGCATTTATATCTATTGTTGTTCTATCAAATTTTAAATCGGTCATCTGACTAGATACCATGCGCTTCCATATTAAAGCGTATAGCCGATGCTGATCTGGCTCCAAAAAAGTCTTCAAGGAATCAGGCGTCCTGAAAATTGATGTGGGCCGAATTGCCTCGTGAGCTTCCTGTGCACCCTGAACACGGCGTGAATAAACTCTAGCCTTGTCTGGAAGGTAAGCAGTACCAAATTTCTGGTTTATGTAGTCCCGTGTCTCCGTATATGCGGATTGCGCGACATTTGTCGAATCAGTCCTCATATACGTTATCAGGCCCACTACCTCCGCTCCATCAATCGCCTTTCCTTCGTATAATTGCTGCGCGATATTCATAGTGCGAGATGCCGAAAACCTCAGTGCTCTAGAAGCATCTTGTTGAAGAGTACTAGTAATGAAAGGTGCTGAAGGTTTTCTAGCTGACTCTCTAGTCTCAAATCGACTTACGGCGAAACTCGCCTTCTCCAAATCTTCTAGGATTTCGTCAGATCTGCTTTTGTTCAGGATAACAGATTTTTTATCATTAATAGTTACCAACGTAGACTTAATAGAAGGGGTGTCTATCGTCGACACGAGAGCGTCAATATTCCAAAACTCTTTTTTAACGAAATCGGAAATTTCTTTTTCTTTATCCACAATCATGCGCACAGCAACTGATTGAACCCTACCGGCAGATAGGCCAGTCTTTACCTTTCTCCACAAAACGGGGCTAAGTTTGAAACCGACTATCAAATCAAGGATCGAGCGAGCTTGTTGCGCATTTACCAAATCAGTGTCTAGCTTCCCTGGATTGGCAAAAGCTTCCTCTATCGCGGGTTTCGTAATCTCATGAAAGACCACTCTTTTAACTTTACTTGCATCAATACCAATCGCTTCGGTCAAATGCCATGCAATTGCTTCACCCTCTCGATCTGGGTCAGTAGCGAGATATATATTCGCCGCTTCACGAGCTGCTGGTTTTAAACCCTTTATTACCTGTCCCTTCCCTCTAATAACTGAGTACCGAGGCACAAAGGCCCCGTCAGTTATCTCTACGCCTCTAACTACGTCGTCTTTATTTCCTTTGGTGGCTATGTCCCTCACATGGCCCATAGAAGCTTGGACATCGAACGAGGATCCTAGAATTCGGCTAATGGTTCTTGCCTTTGCGGGAGATTCAACTATCACCAAATCTTTAGGCATTAGATTAGTAAACCCTCTTTGGCGTTACGTCGCCTTTCTTATTTGTATCACTATATGGTCCCAATTCGAAGATATACCAATTTCAGGTATTCCATCAAATTACGTAGAACTTTATATTAATGTAACACGCTACATGTAACTGAGTGTCCCATTAAGTTTCACTGAGACCAAATCATACGTAGATCTGGTGCTGAAAAACGATGTATTCAGACCTTTAGACCCTACCCAGTATCTTCATTCAGGCATGTTGGCGGAGAGGGTGGGATTCGAACCCACGGTTCCCCTTTTGAGGGAACACGCGATTTCCAGTCGCGCCTATTCGGCCACTCTAGCACCTCTCCATAAGCGAACCTCCAACATGGCGGAGAGAGTGGGATTCGAACCCACGAAGAGATTGCTCCCATACTGGTTTTCGAGACCAGCGCCTTAAACCGCTCGGCCATCTCTCCCCCCAGCGGCGATATAAGAGTATATCAGCCACTGGAGTCATGAACATAACACTATACGAGTCGATGGCCACTTGGGAAATTAGCTTTTCCGAGACCATCCTGCAACAAGGGAACTATAATTTCTTCTATGGCGTCCACCAGCCCATCTGTTTCGACCGTTCCTACCACAAAATCCGCTTTAGATTTGACGCTCTCAGGAGAATTGCCCATCGCAATAGATAATCCACACGCGTCGAACATAGCTAGATCGTTATGACTGTCGCCCACGCAAGCCATGTATCTGACATCCAAATTCAACAAATCACCTACGACCTTAACTCCACTGCCTTTATCAACTCCTTCCGCAGTAAAATCAACCGCCCAAAGCCTATTGTAGGGGAGCCATGCCTTAACAGCGTTTACTCCCGGTACTCTTGAATATTCCCTAATGATTTCCTCGGCTTCTCGTTCTGGGATATCCAGTATAGAGATTCTTCCAAACTCACCTTCGATATCGTCTGAAATATCATAAATTGAACCGTTCAATGATGTGGCTATAAATGGAAATTTCTTCTCAGTAATTAAATTGATCAATCCGACTGAATCAGAATGGGCCAAAGTGCGGTGCCAAATAGGTTTCCAGTTCGAACAAGGGTCAACTACCAATGCTCCGTTATCGCATATTTGAGGTTGAGTCAGGTTTAGTTGCTGGCCGAAGCGTTGTACCTCACGCTTTTCTCTTCCCGTGCAAATAAATATAGGAATTGACTTTGCCAATTCACTAACAGCCTTTAAAGTGCCCCTTGATATGCACTCATCCGTTCCAATCAGAGTACCATCGAGGTCTAAAGCCAGAGCCTTTAGCGTGTGTACCATCCGACCTCACTCTAATAATTTGGCTGGAGAATAAAAACACAGAACCTGTGAAAACACGGACGATAACTTACCAAGAAAGAAACGGCATTCTCACGTTTGGCTTATCTTAACGGCGGTGCAAAGCTCCAAATGACAGCGGCTTTCGCGAGGAAGAGTTTCCTGCACCTAGGTAAGTTAACTTGACATCCTTTCAGATGAGGAGTCGGATATCTCCGCCGATAGTCAGGTTCTTTCCTTCTCTTCTTTTGGACTGAAAATCGAACCCTCTTTAAATTTCGGAGGCTGCCGTCTAGAGACCGAGGATAATATTTTTCCACCTAAGGTTCCGATTGCTATTATTCCAAAAAGTCCCATTGGGAGGCCTTTCATAAACGCTCTACGAGACATTGTCACCTTGTTTTTCAAAAACTAACTCCGCACCTTTCAATTTGGTCTAAAACCAGTCCAATTCAATTGTTTGTCCTAAAATACACCACCCACCACTGGATAGAAATACGAGCCAAGTCACATCAAGTAAGAATTAACCCCGCCGTCATTATAATAGCATTCCATTATCCGAGAAAGTTTAGATGGATATTAGCCTAACCACTCTACCCATTGCACTATCCAATAACAAGCGTGTGCCACGATTATTCCCTTGGCAGTTTTCCCCACCCAAACCACAATCAAAAACCGTTTTATCGGATACCTCAGTGCCCCGGCCGCCATACCCATAAAATCAAAAATAGGATTGGGGATTATTGAAAGGATCAAGACGACATAGGTACCCCACCTATCCATCCAGCTCCGAACACGAGCATACATTCTTCTGCGTTGCAAAACCGACTGCCCACCATACCCTATTGCATAGCCCGACAGCTCACCAATCGTTTCTCCTAAACCAGCTAAAATACCTACGACAAATAAATTTAGCCCTAACCCGGCAGCGCCACACGTAGCGGCCAAGCTCGGAATCGGAAACACCATGCCCCCACTTGCTAAAAGACTGAGCAGGAAAACACCTGGGTAGCCTAAGGCCTTCCACCAACTAACGTTAGCCACCCCTCCCATGAGCATCCAGACACCAAATACAATTCCCACGACGACCAGGCCCGCACACAGGGCAAGGAGTTGAATTCGAGATTCTGTGGTCTTCGGTAACAAAGCTATCACCTGGCATTTAAAGATAAGTTACGACGAGAACCTTACCGTATAAAAACGGCTGTCTCTATCCGTCTATCTTTGTATGTTGAATAATCTGGCAAACAGGATCACATTCTACGAACAATGGGTGCCGATCAACGACACTATATCTGTAGGGGTTGACACTGTCATGCTTCCGCAGCAACGTTCACAACATCGGATTGGTTTTCTGCAATAGGACCCGCTACGAACCTGAGTTCCTTACCCTCCAAAACCACCAGCACTGAGTCCCCCTGCTTTATATCTCCCTTTAATAATTTTGTGGAAAGCGGATTTTCAAGACATTTCTGTATTGTTCGACGGAGTGGTCTAGCCCCATATTCAAAGTCGAAACCTTCATTAGCCAACCATTCCCTTGCTTCAGAAGTCAACTCCAAACATAACCCGTGTTCTTTTATTCTTTCTTTGATTTCTAAAACCATGATATCGACTATCTTAAGGAGGTTTTTCCGTCCTATAGGATCAAACACGACAACTTGATCGACTCTATTTAGGAATTCTGGCCTAAACGATTTTTTCAACTCACCTTCGATAGAGGTGCGAAATCTCTCCGTAGAGTCCTTCTGACCTGTTTCCCGCAAAAACCCGAACGTTTCAGACGGCGTCGCACCACTTCCAACATTACTAGTCATGATCACCAGCGTATTTCTAAAATCAACCGTCCTGCCATGCCCATCGGTTAGGCGGCCATCATCTAGCAACTGCAGCAGAAGATTGAATACATCGGGATGGGCTTTTTCTATTTCGTCGAACAACAAGACACGGAACGGTCGCCGCCTAACCGCCTCTGTTAGCTGGCCACCCTCATCGAATCCCACATATCCTGGGGGCGCCCCTATAAGTCGAGATACAGAATGAGGTTCCATATATTCAGACATATCAAGGCGAACCATGTTTTCGGTATCGTCGAATAAATACCAAGCCAAAGCTCTGGCGAGTTCAGTCTTACCGACTCCGGTAGGACCCAAGAATATAAAACTACCGATCGGGCGGTTGGGATTGTTTAGGCCCGCCCTAGCTCTCCGAATAGCGTCTGAAACCGCCTGTACGGCCTCCTCTTGTCCAATCACCCTCTCGTGTAAACGGTCCTCCATGTTCAAAAGCCTCTCAGCTTCCGTCTCTAATAACCTTGAGACGGGAATCCCCGTCCAAGATGCTATTAGTGAGGCAATATCCTCCTCATTCACTGTCGCCGAATCGGAATTTTGTACCTCTGGAGTTTCATGCACATCTAAAGTCAATCGCTCAGCTTTCAACGACTCTACTAAATTTAATCGATCGGCCTTAATCTGGGCAGCACGCTTAAAATCTGACCTTTCTGAGGCAGCAATTTCCTCTGTCTCCAGTTGACGCAAAGCGGCCTCTTTATTCCTCAACGCTGCGGGATGCAGCTGGGAGTCAATTCGTATCTTGCTGGCAGCTTCGTCTATCAAATCAACAGCTTTGTCAGGTAACAACCTTCCAGAAATATAGCGTTGACTCAAAAAAGCCGCCGCCTTCAGAGCATCGTCATGAATCTTCAGCCGATGGTGAGCTTCATATTTAGGACGTAGTGCCTTCAACATCTCGATGCTAGTATTGATATCTGGTTCTTCGACCAATACAGGCTGAAAACGCCGTTCCAGAGCCGCATCAGATTCAATATATTTACGATATTCTTCTTCGGTAGTAGCCCCAAGGCACTGCAGTTCTCCTCTAGCGAGTGCCGGCTTCATCATATTGCTAGCATCGACGCTTCCTTCCGAAGCTCCTGCACCTACAACGGTATGAATTTCATCGATAAAAAGGATGATTTCTCCTGACGACTGTTTGACTTCGTCCATAACTGCCTTCAATCGTTCTTCAAATTCTCCTCTAAATTTCGAGCCGGCCAGCAAAGACCCCATATCGAGTGCCAAAACCCTTTTTTCGACAAGTTCGTCAGGAACGTCGCCAGAAACTATTCTTTGAGCGAGGCCCTCCGCCATAGCTGTTTTACCAACTCCCGCCCCTCCTATTAATACAGGGTTGTTTTTCGTTCTACGTATTAGAGTTTGCATCACCCTAGCGACCTCGCCATCCCTCCCTACTATAGGGTCCAAACGGCCGTGGGCTGCTAATTCGGTAAGATCCGTGGCAAAACGCTCCAGTGAGCGATATCTACTTTCTGACCGTTGGTCCGTAATTCTATGCCCGCCTCTCACCTTGTGCAAAGCTCTGTAAACAGCTTCAGTTTCTACACCAAATTCCGCAAGAACTTCTGAAGATTCACCATGTTCCTCCTGGGTAAGGGCAACGAGTATATGTTCAGTCCCTATAAATTCATCATTGAATCGCCCGGCTTCAGCCTCAGCCCGTAAAAATAGGTCCCCAAGCCGAGGTGTTTGATATATTTGTGCTTGTAAACCTTCTGCTCTGGTAACTGTCTCTAACAAGCTATGAAGGCGAGCGTGTAGATTGTCAACATTTACCCCTAGTTCGCTTAGTATTTCTGCAGGCACTCCCTTTTCTTGCTCTAGAAGAGCCATAAGAATATGCTCGCAATCCCATTGGTTGTGCCTGTACCTATTTAAAACCATTTGGGAGCTATTTAAAACTTCCTGAGCCTGCTCTGTGAAACGTTCGGGACCTAGAACCATATTTATGGGCTCCTTCTTTTTAACCCTTGTCCAAATATTATGGCCTCTTGTTAGCGAAAAGCGTGTAAAGTTATATTGGAGAACACCACGCTCCATCAATACAGAAGTCATAATTCAGTCTATTCAGAAGTGGAACTTATTCAAACAATGTCCGTCGAGGAATATTCAATACCAGTGATACTCGCAACAGTGTCCTCATTCAATCCACAATTGATATTGTATCAATAACCTTGATACGGTACCACTCAATTATTTTACCATACGTATAAGTGTATACGTCAGAGATTAAATGATCATCGATATTCACACACACACTTATCCTGTATCCGACGACAGCATTTTGACGCCTGAGGAGCTTATTTCAGAAGCGAAAAGAATCGGTCTCGATGGTGTCTGTTTAACGGATCATGACGGATTTTGGGATCCAAAAGATGTAGAGAAGCTGGGGAAAGATAATGATTTCCTGATCATCCCAGGATGTGAAGTCACAACAGAAGAAGGACATCTGCTCGTCTACGGGCTCAGGGAATACATATTTGGGATGCACAAATCGGCTTTTGTCAAAGACTTAGTTGACGAAGCAGGCGGAGCGATAGTGGTGGCACATCCCTACAGACGGGTCTATCGCGAATCAGCTCCCCAAGACTCACTCTCCTATGAAGAGATGCTCAGAAGGGCTCAGAGAAACGACGTTTTCGAACTCGTCGACGCAGTAGAAATTTCCAATGGAAGAGGTTCGGAAAAAGAAAATTCATTCTCCAGAACATTGTCTGAAAGACTAGAGTTGCCGGGCACGGGCGCAAGTGATGCCCATAAGCTTGATGATATAGGCACATTCGCAACATTATTTCAAGATGAAGTCGGATCGCTAGCAGACTTTATATCGGCTATAAAATCCGGCAGATTTAGGGCATCTAAATTCCGGCCATTTGACGATTGGGAAGGAAAGGACATCATCTAGAATTCATTGAATTGCAAACTTCGACAGTTTAGAATTTTTTGTTCACTGCCATTTCAATGACCAAATTAGTTAGGCTTGTAGCTTCTGATAACTTTCCTTCCCTGACCTTTACTTCTCCATCCAAGATTAGTTTGTGAACGCGAACCATTTCCTCAAATTTAGTTCGCCTTTCCATTTCTAGAGTTTTTTGCAACGGGTACCCGGTGATCGATAAGCGCCTAGAAATATCAGAACCTGATTCATTGTTTCTCCGCATAGCATGGACGCGAATGACAAGTTTTACTTGTCGAGCAATCATTCTGATAATCGCTGCTGGAGGAAGACCTGTCTCCTGCAACCTATTTGCAGCCTCAAGAGCCTCCCGATACTCACCTGCCAAGGAACGATCAACTACCGTAAAGATACTTTGGCTTTTAACATAAGCCACCAACGATTCGACATGTTGTCTTGTGATCACACTTCCATCAGAATATAAATCAAGCTTGTTTAATTCTGAATTTATTACCCTCAGCTCACTGCCAACAGAATCAGCGAGCAGTCGAGCTGCCGGTACCTCTATTCTCATTTCTTGCGCTGCGGCACGGTCCCTTATCCACTCAAGTAGCTGATTAAAACTGAGCGCGGGATAGCTTTCAACTTTCCCCACTTCTTTGAGCACTCTTAACATCGGGTTACCTCGGCGAATATCCCCTTCCTTGAAGACAAGTTCTGTGGAACTGGGCAAAAAGACAAGCTCCTTGGATATGTTTTCCCAATCCCCAAGTACCCGTTGGGACCTACGCCGCGCACCTTCGAATTTTCCCGCAAGCCCTTCCACAATTACCAACCTACTATCAGCCATAAAAGGTACCACTGAGGCAACGGAAACTAATTCATCTTTGGTAATTTTTGATCCGTCAAGCACTACGGTATTCACATCTCTAAGTTCTTTAGGCCTTAAATCTTCCCGCATTTGCTTGACCTTTTCGTAGATAGTGAATTCATCTTTCCCAAATAAAATTTTTATCAAAACTTAAATTTCCTACCGGGAGTCTACGTACGAATGAATTACATTAAACATCGTGTTATGTCCTCATCGCATGATGCATCTTCTGCAAATGGTAAACGAAGCTAAGGGATTTCTCATCCTTGATCCTTGGTGTTATCCTTATGGTAGCCTAATTGTTGAGTTTCAATTTGATGCGTCTGATTTCTCTTTTTCTTCGCTTAATGATGGATGGGAGGGTGCCATTTAGGTGGAAGCTGCTTCCAATTCTGGGAATTTTATACGTAGCCCTACCGTGGGATTTTCTTCCTGATCTAATACCTATCATAGGTTGGATAGACGATCTCGTCATACTGATAATTTCCTTTGTGATTTTCTTAGGAATGGGACCAATGTCCATTTTGACAGGTAAAGAAAAGAGGCGACCACACCACAACAAACGTCGGCCAGAACCTGGCAAAATTTTTGATGGAGAATATAGAGTTGTTGATGATACCGATGACTCATCCAACGAACCCTCGAAATGACTTTATCTATAAACGGAACCCTCTCAAGTTCGTACCTTTTCGTTAATCACTCTCACACTTGTACCCTGTTCTTAGAGCGCCACTTTCCCATGATATAATCCACGTCTGTGGATCCTAGATTCAGCTGTGGAGAACCAATTTTGGAATAACGAGTCCGAAAGATACTATTAACATATCTTGACTCGTACGTACCCGCCTTTCGTAACTGAACGTTAAAGATGCATATAATTCTGTAAAAATGAGGACAACCATGAAAGTTGTATTTCTTGAAGACGTTGAAGGTGTCGCACTCGGTGGCGATGTTAAAGAAGTGAAGAACGGCTTCGCAAAAAATTATCTGATACCCAGCAAATTGGCCGCGCCTGCCACGCACAACAACCTACAGATGATTAAAAAGCTAAGCAGCCAAGCCGATGTCACCAGAATAAGACAACTAGAAGACATGAAAGAATTGGCAGAGGCTATCGAGGGCACAGAAATAAACATGGAAATGCGAGCAGGAGCCAACAATCGACTTTATGGCTCTGTTACCGGAACTATGGTCGCAGATGCTGTCATAGAAAGTACAGGACATTTAATAGAGCGAAGGATGGTTCAATTAGACGACCCGATTCGAGAAGTCGGGGTATACGACGTTCCTATTCGCCTTCATCCTGAGGCAATCGCAGCGGTCAAGGTTTCAGTTTATGCGACAGGCACTGATCCTTTAGGAGTAGAAGAATCCTCCAATGCAAATGACATTGACCATGATTCTACTGGTGAAGAAGCGCAAGCGATTCCGTCTCGGTCGGTAGCAATTGATCCTATGGCTGTTGTAGACTCGGGTGACGAAGACGAAGTCTCTTCGAAAAACGAACCAAATTATCAAGCAGACGTTGGAACCACTTCCGGGCCTGATTTTCAGAACAATGCACCCACGTCAGCGGAATATAAAGACTAGAACGGGCACTTCAGGGAATAACAAGATGGTACCCGTAGCCGGTTAGGACATTAGGGGCAACCTACTCCTAATGATTAGGAGAACAGGTGTATACCGATAGGATATTACCCCACAATAATGAGGCTGAGAATTCCGTCATTGGATCTCTCCTTCTCGATGGCGACTCATTGCCAAAAATCTCGTCCTTCGTCAAACCCGAAGATTTTTTCATTGAAAGAAACCGTTTTTGTTATGAGGCTTGCCTAAATCTAGCAAACCGAAATGAGGCAGTTAACCAAGTAACAGTAGCTCACGAACTTTTGATACATGACAGGCTCGAAGCTATAGGTGGAAATTCGTATTTAAATAGTTTAGTTAATTCCGTACCCAGCGCTGTTCACATCATCCACTATGGCGAAATAGTTCAGCGCACGTCCGTAATGAGACAATTGATTCAAACTGCTGGTAATATCGCTGAAATCGGGTACGAGGACGCGCCGGAAACTGAAGACTCATTAAGTCGGGCAGAAGAGTTGTTATTTGAAATACGCTCTGATCGCGGCTCCAGGGACTTTGAACACCTTCGTGATGTATTGGATACCTACTTGGAGGAAAGTCTTCAAGGTCCGGAGATGAATCCCCTTTCCCCGATACCCTGCGGATTTGACCTTTTCGACCAGCTTATGGGTGGCGGTCTCCAAAGGTCAGACCTTATCATTTTGGCGGCTCGCCCCAGCCTTGGAAAGTCCACTCTCGCTTTCAACATGGCAGCGGAGGCAGCAAAACAAGGCAACAGTGTTGGAATTTTCAGCCTTGAAATGAGTTCCAGCCAAATAGGTAATAGGCTTATATCCAGTGAATCAAATGTTGACAGTCACAGACTCCGACTGCAGCTATACAGCGAACAAGAGGAACGTCGCATATTCGACGCTATCGGAAATCTTTCCGACCTAAACATATATATTGACGACACCCCAATACAAACCATAGTTGAAATGAGAAGTAAAGCACGCAGATTGCAGACAGAAAAAGGTTTAGATCTTATCATCATAGACTACCTACAACTTATAGGTGGCACAAGCGGGCGTAGCGCAAACAGAGTGCAGGAGATGGGCGAAATATCCCGCTCTTTAAAAGGCATGGCAAGAGATTTAAACGTGCCAGTTCTAGCTTGTTCTCAGCTTAGTAGAGCCATTGAACAAAGACCAGATCACCGCCCGATGCTATCCGATCTGAGAGAGAGCGGCAGTATTGAGCAAGACGCTGACGTAGTTACATTTATACACCGAGAGGATCGATATATAGACGCAGAAACCTGGGAAAAACGGAATCCGACCAGCGAATACCCAGCAAATATAGCTGATTTAATTGTGGCAAAACACAGAAATGGAAGAACCGGTAGTATAAAACTCTACTTCCAAGAGCGGTTCGTGAAATTCGAAAACCTTGCTATGTACGAACAAGAAGTCGCAGGAGCTGTCTAAATTCCGCACAATGGTATTTCAAGGTTTCCCATATGGAGTGAGATATTTACCAGTTCCTTCTCCCATCTTTGGACCGATACTTGAACTTATAGATGATATGGACGAATTCCGAGTTTTGCTACGTGTCCTGTGGATGCTACATCAAAAAAAAGGGGGCGGCCGCTTCGTCACCCAAGCGGAACTGCTGGGGGACAGGGTTTTGGCAACGACGTTGGGTAATGCCGATGAAATCCTGAAATCTGCAGAAGCTGTAGTGGTTAAAGGAATTTTATTCAAAGTTTCCCGTGAAAAACTTTCGGACATATATTTGCTTAATTCTGAATCTGAGAGACACCTAGCCGGTGAAGTATGCAAACCAGATTCGCTCGTGGTTGATGCCGAACCAGACCCGTGGGAAGCAGCAAACAAGAACCCTGGGATATACTCGCTATATGAACAAAATATTGGCATATTAACGCCGATAATAGGGGATCAATTGAGGGAAGCCGAAGAAATTTATCCTAAAGAATGGGTTTCCGATGCAATTCGTGAAGCAGCAGCTCAGAATAAACGCAGTTGGTCCTACATTTCAAGAATCCTAGAAAGGTGGAAAATAGAAGGCAAAGACGATGGAAAATCTTCGAGACGTACTCGAAAAACTAGATACCGGTAAACCTAATACAGAAGGAAATAACAACCCACCTTCGGCGTATGACACAGGATACGGTGAAGAACCCGACTGTAAAATTTGCAGCGGCCGAGGTTGGCTTACTCCCATGGTTCCGACTGGCCACCCGGATTTCGGTTCCATTAGAACGTGCTCTTGTAGAGACCACATGCAGGATAGTGAGATGTCCCAGAGATTGCTAGCCTATAGCAACTTAGGGTACTTGTCCCAATATTCGTTTGAAAACATAGATGACAAAAGAAAAGGATCTTCAAGAGAAGATGTCAGTTTGTTCAGGGGTGCTTTAAAAGCTTCTTCTGACTTTGCAATTAACCCTAGCGGATGGCTTACTTTAATCGGACCACACGGAAGTGGAAAAACGCACTTGGCAGCCGCTATTGCCAACAGGTGTATCTCTTCTAGAAATCCGGCATTTTTCATTTACGTAGCTGACCTTATAGATCACCTAAGGTCAAGTTTTGATATAGATAGAGATCTCGGATATCGTGAACTCTTTGATCAGGTGAAAAACTCTCCGATTCTAGTTTTGGACGGCCTTTCGTCACGCTCGAGCACTCAATGGGCACAAGAAAAGCTAATACAAATAATTAACCACAGAGCTAATGGCAAAATGCCTACGATCATCACAACTGCTGAAGACATTACAGCAATTGATCCATTTATAAGAAGTAGACTCGAAGACAAGGATCTTGGAAAATTAGTCAGGACTGCTTCAAACATTAGCCACGATGGCACCCCCAACGGTTCACTAGGGAAAGTCCCAGACGGATTAAAATCAATGTCTCTGCACGGCTTCGACAAGCGAGGAAGACCAGGAACAAGTTCGGCTATCCGATTTAGTTTGGAATCAGCCCACAAAATGGCGGAGGCCTATTCTAAGAACCCTGATGGTTGGCTCACACTTTATAGTCCAAATACTGGTACAGGCAAGACTCATTTGGCCGTGGCGATAGCGAATGAAGTATCCCTAAAAGGAACAAAGGTATTTTTCGCTTTCGTGCCTGAAATGATGGACTATCTTCGATCCACATTTTCTCCAGAAAGCAGGATCGATTCTGACGCTGCCTTTGAAGAAATCAAAACGTCTCCTCTACTCATTTTGGATGATTTAGGACAGGAAAGAGATACCAACTGGGTCGAGGAAAGACTTTATCAAATAATAGTCCATAGGCAAAACTTTAGGCTCCCCACGGTTGTTACCACACGAACTGATTTTGCAAATGAGGCAAAAAACGGCAGCGCCGTTGCGTCTAGAATACAAGACTCTGGGAGTGGACAAATAGTAACTCTCAATGCTCCCGACTACAGATTAGCTCTGTAGATAAGGTGAGAGAATTTTGAATTTGGTTCACAATCACTGTACTTTCTGCAAAATCATCTCTAACAGAGAGCCGGCAACATTTCACCATAAAGAAGATGACTTCGTAGTTTTCGAAAATAACCTCTATTGGTTTCCTATCCAACTTCTGCTGGTGCCGAGGTTACACATCAGCCAATCTCAACTGTGGTCCGACGCTGAACTTTTAGCAAAACTTGGATTGTGCGCTAATGCTATAGGCCAAAACAAATGTCCAAATGGATACAGAATACTTTCGAATTTCAACGAAGATGGCTTGCAGTCCCAGCAACACGCTCACCTACATCTTATCGGAGGGACCAACCTAGGACTATACGTTAATGGAAAACCCCCTTTGCTCCCACACCTTTCTCAAAAAAAATTCTAGTCAATAACGCTCGAAACGACCTTCCTCAGGATGGAATACACCTTCTCTTGCGCCATCCCCGCCCATCAAAATAATTACACATGATGGTTCCTCCCCCTCTGCCCACTGCCTATGGATATTCCGAGGAGCATCGTACCAATAACCCAAGTCCCCTCTTTCTATATGATGATCTGAAAAAATCTCCAGCGTAACTAGCGAATCATCTGAGTGATCTTCCATGAGATTGTAAACTGTAAAGCGCTCTCTGCCGGATATACCACATTCAAGTCCCCAACGAGAATGGGCATGGATTGGCGTTGGTTCGCCAGAAGGGAACCTTGCCACAATAAGTCGAAATCTACCGAGGCAATCCTCGTGAAGTATCCTCCCTGGTAATCCAGTACTTCCTGAAGTTGGCTCTCCTTGAATTGTAAGATCCCCTCCTTCACGTACAAGCCGTTGAAGCTTTGTCCCTAAGCTCCACTGCATCTCAATCGAAATACAACCTTTTTCGATTGCATGTTCTACGTCGGCGACAAAGTCATCAACTACGTAAGGCATTAAATTCTCCTACGACCTCCTACTAATGATTACTTCCACTAAGCGCGTCAAGAGAATATACCAATAAAACACTAGTTTATCCGGCGTTCCTGCCGGCCAATATCTAGATGTAATGAATAGGCTACAAAGGGCAATTCATAACGGCATCATACTAAACAGATCCACCCATCGAGGTACGTGCCGTTCTCAAAAAATCCTTTTCAGGGATCAAAGAGCCCGTATCTCCTACACATCAGGGACCTTAACCGCAGGCTTTCGGGACAGGACATTAAAGCCAGTCAGAAATATTCCCATCGTCCGTATTCGATATTAGGAACCCTGCCGCCCCATCGTCGAACCGGTACCGCAGAGCCGTCTGCATAATAAATCGAGGGAGCGACTTCCTTCCTGCTATGCTGACGATCATCTTCACGAACCTTCTCTTGACGACCGCTTTAAGACTTAGATAGTTGTTTGTCCGCCCAAAGTATTATTTCTTCGGTTTTGCTCCATCCCACGCAGGCGTCTGTTATAGAAATCCCATATTTGAGATCATCAGGATTACCCTTTAGGCTTTGACTACCCGCATTTATATTACTTTCCAGCATAATACCAACTATGCTTGGATTTCCACCCACTCTTTGGCTGATAACATCTTCAAACACCAGTGGTTGCCTTTCATGGTCCTTGTTAGAATTACCGTGACTGCAGTCCACTATAAGTCTTTTTGGCAATCCACCTGACTCCAACACTTCTCCCGCTTCTTTCACTGACGCTGCGTCGTAGTTTGGTCCTTGTTTCCCACCCCTTAAAACAAGGTGCCCGTCAGGATTTCCATCAGTCCGCAAAACACATACGTGGCCATCTGGGCCCGTGCCCACATAGGAATGTTGTTTGCTCGCTGACAGAATACCGTCCACAGCTGTCTGGCAACTGCCATCCGTGCCGTTTTTAAACCCTACAGGTATACCAATGGCGCTTGCCATTTGCCTATGTGTTTGGCTTTCAGTTGTCCTAGCACCAATCGCAACCCAAGATACCAGATCCTCTATATAGTGGGGAACTACCGGATCAAGAAATTCGCTTGCCGCTGGAATACCTAGCTCGTTAATCCTTAACAGCAGTTTTCGACCTCGCTCTAATCCGTTCGGAATATCGTAAGTTTCGTTCAGGTTAGGGTCATTAATAAATCCCTTCCACCCTACAGTCGTCCTCGGTTTCTCAAAATATACCCGCATCAACAGATAAATCTCGTTCCCCAACTTTTCCTTGAGTGCCACGAGTTTATTAGCATAGTCAATAGCAGCAGATTCGTCATGTACTGAGCACGGTCCGGTGATTAAAAGCAATCTTTCATCTTCGCCCGATAGTATTTTATGGATCGTTTCCCTAGCATCCTCAACCGTTTCCTTAGCAGCCTGGGACCTTGGAACTCTATCCACCAGCTCAAGCGGACTAAAAAGGTGGCTTGATGAAAAGCCCAGACCTTCAACATGACTCTTTTGTTGAGTATTCATTTAATGTCTCCTTATCAATTGACCTTATTTGGAGAAAATTTCTGTGATTCATTTGGATTATTGACCCTCAGGAACGTAAAGAGGCCTCGACCGCTACCGATCGAGGCCTCTTTACGTTCCTGAGTTCACTTATACGTCAGGCGCAAGTCCCTCTCGGCAGCCTACCGAGGCTCCTAAAATAGTAGAACTTGTGATAAAAATAGTTTCTAGCCATAGGCGATGGATAGTACAAGTTTTCACAATTAGTGTCAATATAAATGATCCGTTCGAAATAGTTAGTTTGTCCACATTTCGCTTTAGGTTCGATAAACGAGCAAGAATTGATCGGAGTGCTATATGAAATCAAAAACTTTCAAATCGGAAAACACAGGCTCCTGCTGTTCGGCATCACGAAATTCAATTTCCCATAAAACCATCAAAAATATCACATCCGGCTCGTCCAACTCAGTCCTACCAACGGACAACATGTCATTGGTCAAAGGCGGAAGGTTTTTAATGGGAACAGACTACGAACACGGTTTCACTAACGACGGAGAAGGACCGATTCGAGAAGTACACGTCAACAATTTTTATATGGGTAAAACAGCGGTCACAAACAGCCAATTTGCCAAGTTTGTAAATGCGACGGGGTACCGAACAGAATCAGAGAAATTCGGTTGGTCTTTTGTTTTCTATTCATTTGTGAACCCCTGTAATAGACCAGAGGCATACCAATCCCCTCCAGGAACACCTTGGTGGAAGAAAGTTGACGGTTCCTCATGGAACCATCCTGAAGGTCCTGGCTCAGATATAAGGGAACGCATGAATCACCCGGTAGTTCATATAACCTGGAACGACGCCACCACATATTGCAACTGGTCTGGTAAAAGACTACCTACCGAAGCCGAATGGGAATACGCTGCCAGAGGAGGACTAGAGCAGAAAATTTATCCGTGGGGTAACGACCTAACACCAAATGGCAACCATCTTTGCAATATATGGCAAGGCGATTTCCCTTCACTGAATTCGGCTCAAGACGGATTCACAGGAACAGCGCCGGCGGAATATTACGAGCCTAATGGGTTTGGCCTTTACAATATGGTTGGAAATGTTTGGGAATGGCAAACAGATTGGTTCACATCTTCATTTCATGGCAGTACCGCTTCTTCGTTTAATCCTGTTGGTCCACCTACGGGCGTTAGTAAAACAATGAAAGGGGGGTCCTATCTATGCCACTATACTTATTGTAATCGTTACAGAATAGCCGCTAGAACCTCCAACACTCCGGACAGTTCATCCGGTAATCTTGGTTTCCGATGTGCGGCCGATCCACCAAATTAGGATTAGGCATCAGCATATACTTAGCATGTGATGTGACTCTTTTCTCCGACCACCGAACATCTGATGAACAGGAATGGAACCCGAAACCATAAGTAGATCTATTCAAATTACATGATTTATAAATTTTTTCATCAGGACTGACAGATCCAACCTCTGTTTTTTACCCAAAATGAATTAAGATTTACCCAACCTAAGAGAGAATCTAAGGAGTATCCGGTTAAACATGATTCAAAAAATGACCAGTGACGAAATTCGAGAAGCTTTTTTGTCTTACTTTGAAAGTAAGGGGCACTTGAGAGTCCCAAGTTCTTCCTTGATACCTGTCGGAGACCCTACGCTTCTACTCACAATCGCTGGTATGAATCAGTTCAAACCTTATTTCTCAGGACAACAAGCCCCTCCTAGGAATAGACTTACATCCGCTCAGAAATGTTTCCGCACTCCTGATATCGACGTGGTAGGCGACGCTACACACAACACACTTTTTGAAATGCTTGGCAACTTCAGTATCGGAGACTACTTCAAGGAAGACGCCATCTCTTTCGCTCTAGAGTTCGTATCAAAGCAACTCAGGCTGCCGATAGAGCGGTTTGCAATCACAATTCATAATACGGACGATGAAGCGTTTAGTCTTTGGAGATCAGTCGAAATACCTGCTGAGAAGATTTATAGGTTTGGGGACTCCGATAATTGGTGGGGACCGCCAATACATGGTGAGGAAGGGCCTTGCGGTCCATGCAGTGAATTACACTACGACTTCGGCGAAGATAGGGGGTGCCTGAAGAAAAGTTGCACTCCTAACTGCGAAAACTTTATGGATACCGGTGAACACTGCAACCGATATGTTGAGCTATGGAACCTAGTATTCATGCAATTTTACCACCACCCAGACGGAACAAGAGAGCCGCTTCCGGCACCGAGCATTGACACTGGAATGGGCCTAGAAAGGGCCACCATAATAATGCAGGAAGCGGCCACAATGTATGAAACTGACGTCTTTGCCGATATGCTCTCTCAAATCTCGACAATGACAGAAGTCAAGTATGGCAGGGACCTCGATATCGACTATGCTTTTCGCGCAGTAGCCGAACACTCACGTAGCTCGACCTTCCTTGCTGCAGATGGTGTCGTCCCAAGCAACGAAGGCCGTGGCTATGTACTAAGGAGAGTCATAAGAAGAGCCATAAGATTAAGCAGAAAACTGGGAATCGAAAAGGGGTTTTTGCGCGATTTGGCTGATTCTACAATAAGAAAAATGGGAACCATATATCCGGAACTGGTGAGCCACCGAGACTTTATACTTACAGTTCTAGAATTGGAGGAGGAGCGGTTTGAACAAGCCTTTGAAAAAGGCTACACCATGCTTGAAGAGGCAATGAAGGAAACTGATAGGCTCTCCGGGAATCTTGTATTCAGGTTGTGGGATACCTACGGATTCCCTATCGAGATGACTCAAGAGATTGCGGCTGAAAACGGTGCGGCCGTCGACATGGAAGAATTCAATCTTGAAATGGAAGACCAAAGAACACGTGCACGGGAAAATTCACAATTCGACAGTTCCAATTCCCAAATCAGAGTCTATGAGGCACTAGGGGTTGGATCCACAAACTTCACAGGATACGAAGAACTCAAAGGCTCTACAGTTATTGTAGGTCTAGTGAATAACTCAAATACCGTCCAACAAGCAAACAAGGGAGACAACGTCGAAGTCATTTTGCTCGAGACTCCATTTTACCCAGAAGGAGGGGGACAGGTCGGAGATGGTGGCGAAGTTCGCGGTCCAAATGGAACAGTAGAAATCAGCGAAACGAAAGAAGCTATACCTGACGTCATCGTTCATTTTGGCAAGGTGAAAAATGGTTTCCTATGCGTTGGAGACGCAGTGGAAACTTTCGTGGACCAAATGCGCAGAGATGATACCGCAAGAAATCACACCGCAACTCATATGCTACACGCGGCACTGAGACAGGTTCTCGGACCTCATGTCCGGCAAGCCGGGTCGCTAGTCACGGCCGACAGATTGAGATTCGATTTTAGTCACGTTAAAGCTGTAACAGATGATGAGATTTGGGAAGTACAATTTCTGGTCAACGAAAAAATACGCCATAACGCTAATATTATTAGAAGTGAAAATACCTATGTGGGAGCCATAGAAAAAGGAGCCCTGGCCTTCTTCGGAGATAAATACGGCGAAACGGTTAGACTCGTAGAGATATCAAATGGAGACCGATTTAGTTTTGAAGTATGCGGAGGAACCCACGTAGATAGAACCGGGGAGGTCGGTTCAATATTTGTTCTCGGGGAATCAAGTATAGGAGCTGGCATGAGACGGATTGAGGCTGTAAGTGGCAGAGCTGCAGAACGCCTAGTTTGGAACAAATTTAAGTCGGAGGCACGTTTAGTTGAAAGCCTTCAGACCACACCTACTGACTTGGGAAAAAGAGTCTCAGCGCTATTGCTACAATTGGATGAGGCACACAAACAGATTGATGGGCTCGAACAGAAGTTGTCCATAGTTTCAGCAGAATCATTACTTCCTAAGGTACAAGAAGTGAATGGGGTGAAAGTGTTAGCAGCGGAGACAGCAGCTTCTTCCACAGACCTTTTAAGAGGCACCGGAGACTGGCTCAAAGACAAATTGGGCACAGGAGTGGTAGTAGTGGGAGCAATAATAAAAGGTAATCCCATGCTTGTAGCGATGGTGACTCCAGATTTGATAGCCAGAGGATTGAACGCTTCAAATATTGCGAAAGAAACAGCTAAAACAATTGGTGGAGGGGGAGGAGGAAGACCCGGATCGGCTCAAGCAGGGGGCAAATATGCGGATAAACTCACCGAAGCTCTTACCCTAGTGCCTGACATTATCTCACAACACCTCAAAAAATGATAAACCACCCTGGAATAATCATGGCTCTGGATATAGGAGACAAGCGTATTGGTGTCGCCGTAAGCGATCCTACGCAAACCCTCGCCTCGCTTCGCCCTGCGTTTCCAAACGGTACTAATGGCCCCAAGATTGCATCAAGAATCGCAAGTGTTGAACAAGCCATACTTATCCTTGTTGGTATACCTTATCTACCTTCAGGCAAGAAAGGAACCCAAGCCGAACATACAGAGAAATTCATTTCTCATCTCTCGAATATGACCGCAACTCCAATCTCCACAGTAGATGAAAGATTGTCATCAATTCAAGCTTCTAGGTTGCTATCAAATTCGGCGAATAACAGTTTGAAAACCAAACGGGACAAGGGGATTGTGGATTCAGCTGCAGCAGCAGTGATCCTACAATCTTACTTGGATTCAAAAAAGCGCCCCTCAATAAATCCCATTAAAATCTAACTACCATCTGAACTTGGGAGGACGGTTTACAAAGATCTTCAAAAGCCTTTTGTATATCCTCTACTTCAATGATGTCTGCCTCAGACATGAGAGGGTCTAGGCTCACTTGGCCGGTAGATATCAAATGCATCGCGACTTGCCAATCGTAGTCCTCAGATCCGAATGTGGTGTTAAATGTTACTTCTTTGCCTGCCCAATCCACCGGTAGCAAGGGGATTTCTTCCCACGCTAAGGCCACTAACATTACGCTCCCTTGCTTCCTTACCATATTAAACGCGTCGTGCAATGTGGACTTCGCCGCTGCACATTCATAAACGACGTGAGGACCGGCCCCATCCGCTGATTGAATCATAGCTTCGACAGAACCACCCTTCCTCGGGTCTATAACAACATCAGCTCCGAGCGATAAGGCAACCTCCCGTCTAGTATCCGACGGTTCGGAAACTATAACTTTTCGTGCGCCGGCGGCTTTAGCAGCCTGCATGCACAAAAGCCCGATCGGACCTGCTCCAAGAACTACCACAGTGTCTCCCAATCTCTGCTTGGACAACCTGACAGCCCGAACAACAACAGCACAAGGTTCGGTCAGACAAGCCTGCAGATCAGAAACTTTATCGGGAATCCCAATAGGCTCCCACTCGTTTAACAGAGTGTATTCTGCATAGCCTCTTTTCCTAGTACTGGAAAATCCTTCGAGCCTATAGTTGAATTGCTCTTGACGTCGCAGTGGCGCCTCCTGTCCTGGGGGCGGGGTTCCGCCTCCACCTACAACTCTGTCACCTTCCTGCCATTGGTTAACACCCGGACCAACAGATTCGACTACACCACTAAACTCATGACCCATCACGGAACCGGGCGGCGCTATATCGTAAAGAAAAGCATGAACA
This sequence comes from uncultured Dehalococcoidia bacterium, assembly GCA_964409595.1. Classification (GTDB taxonomy): domain Bacteria; phylum Chloroflexota; class Dehalococcoidia; order Lucifugimonadales; family UBA826; genus CAYPDR01. Next base: position 152,268 of record CAYPDR010000016.1, on the reverse strand, counting down.
TCGGTCCCACATATGGCGCTGTATCCAACTTTGACTAGAATTTCCCCTGGACCTGGCTCTGGTATTGCCAAATCTTCAACAGTTAACTGTTGATTTCCTTGGTAGACTGCTGCTTTCATCATTCCTCCATTGATACCTATTCCTCTTATGCAAACAGGTTGCAGACACCGCAACTAATAACCTATTGGTATAGGCTGTACATATGGGGAATACACTCTTCGAGTAATCCTGCTATCAACTACAAGCCACATATTCATATAGGAGCTTTCCAGCACACCTGATGCCATCCCGTATGACCTTGCTAATGCCATTCTAAATAAATGTCAATTTACTCATCCACCCCATTTTCGCGAAGATAATCTATAGCAGCCTGCACGGTGGTGATATTTTCAGCATCTTCATCAGATATCTCGATCTCTACATCATCCGAGCTAAATTCCTCTTCAAATGCCATTATTAGTTCAACAAGATCTAAAGAATCGGCGTTTAGATCTTCAGTGAACGAAGCATCTGGAATTACATCAGACTCATCCACGCTTAATTTTTCAGCCACTATTTGTTGCACCCTGTCGAGAAGTGACATCTACATGCCTCCAAATTCCTTATGTAACATCAATCGTTCGAACTCAGGAAAGAACCAAGAACGCCATTAACAAAACTGGCCGAACTTTCAGATCCAAAAACCTTAGCCAATTCTACCGCTTCGTTAGCCACCACTCCTTCAAAAGAACCCTCCGTCCACAATATCTCTGCTATGCCCATACGCAGCAAATTCCTATCAACAGTGGCCATTTGAGTAACAGGCCAACTGGGTGCAAACCCCTTGATTATATTATCTAGTTCTACTAGATTTTCAAGTACGTTTGATACCAAGTCGATACTGAACTCCGCACATTCGTATTTCACATCATACTCACGAATCATCCGATCTAATACGGATCTGCTCTCATGGTTTACTGTGTCCGATTCACACAACGCTTGGAGCACAAGTATCCTAGCTTCGCGTCTTGTAGTTACGAAACCTGTTCCAACCATTACAAAATGTATCTATGTACCTTAGACGAGAAGTTTTTATTAGATCCGACTTAATGCCAGTATAGAGTCAAGGTCTGAGATACTAGAGATGTTTGCACCTCTGTCAATTCTTTTCACCATCCCACCTAATGCCCTACCAGGCCCAATCTCGAGAAAATTCACCACGCCTGATCGTATCATGAAATCTATAGTCCGCTTCCACTGAACACACCCAGATATTTGGCTAATAAGTTCCTTACGAATCTCCCCGGAATTCGTAAGAGGTTGTCCCGTACAATTAGCTATAATGGGTACGTTCGGTTCGCGAAATTCAACATCATTTACTGCCCTTATAAGCCCAGCCTTTGCCGGTTCCATTAGGCCCGAATGAAATGCTCCACCAACTCTCAGAGGAATAACTTTCTTAGCTCCTCTGGCAGAAGCCATATCCATGGCCCTAGCTATAGACATCTTCTCTCCGCTGATCACTATTTGTTCTTGTGTATTGATATTTGAAACGAAGGTACCCGATTCCAGAGCGATTTCCTCCAACGACATCTCATCCAGCCCCAGAATAGCGGCCATTGTCCCGGGATTAGAATCGCAGGCGTTTTGCATCAACTCGCCCCTTTTTTGAACCAAAAGGGCCGCATCTGTAATACTGAGAACCCCCGCAGCCGCTAGGGCGGTATATTCACCCAGGCTGTGACCAGCAATTAGAAAAGGCGAAGGCAGTCTATCTGCTTCAATATTTTCCTTCATCGCTTCCACGCAGGCTAAACTCACTGCCATGATCCCCGGTTGCGCATTAACCGTCTCTTTTAATTCGCTTTCAGGACCTTCGAAAAGGATCTTCGAAATGGACCTTCCAAGGGCATTATCCACCTCCTCAAACACAGCTCTACCAGCCTTTGATCTCTTGTGGAGATCCAACCCCATTCCGACGACTTGGGCACCTTGACCCGGGAAAAGGAAGGCTGTCTTAGAACCATCAGAAAAAGTAAGAGTCATATAAGTCTCCTAAAACCGATCCCTCTATTCATTTAGGTTCCTTCACAATGTTTGTTGATCAATCCCCAAAACGTCTCTTCCATTATAAGACCCGCAATCGCGACACGCTCTATGCGGCATCCTCGGAGAGTGACACTGCGGGCACGTAGAAAGCGAAGGCGCTCTGACACCTCGATGGGCATTTCGACCTCCCTTTCTTTTGCTTGAATGTTTCTTTTTCGGAAGTGGTGGCATTCTAGTTACCCCCTTTTTCTCTCACAGTCTCAAGTAGTTCTATTAAAGGACCCCATCTTGGGTCTCTACCATTATAATTACAATTACATGTCTCCGCGTTTAGATTTTGCCCACATTGGGAACAAATTCCTCTGCATTTTTCCTTACACCTAGGTCCTATCGGAGCGAGCATCGTACTGTACTCTCTCACTGCTTGTTCCAAGTCTATAAGATTATCATCACCAATTCTAAAGGCCCCTTCAGCATAGTCTACATCCAGCGTTTTTCGAGAAATCAAATCCACAAACGGAAAATATTCTTCTTCAATATTAAGATTCAATTCATGAATGAAATTTTCTAAACACTTACCGCATTTGAGAGGAATCCGAGCTGTGAAATCTCCACTAGCCCAAACCCCCTCATTTGTTCTGATCATGAGAACCGTACCTGAAGCATCGCACTCTGCATCAGCCCAATCCACCCGGAACTTACCTGTCACTCTCTCAAGCTGGCTGCAGCCACTAGTGGACTTAAGAAGACCTGCAACGTTTATCAACACTCCTTGCCTCTCCAGATTAGTTTATGCTTGTGACACAAGGGCCAATTCTACTTTCTGTAGGTGATAAAGGTCAATGAATGCCACCCTTCAATCGTAATCACTTTAATTCATAACTTAAATTGATACTAAGGCTAGCTGTTTCATAAAACTTTAATATTGTACGGACATGGTAATTTGTGAAATATTAATGACAACCTAGTCCACCTAAGATAGTCCAATTATCGTTAACTAGTTAGCCGATAATATATGAATGGCACATTTGACTTTTGATAGAGCTTAATCCAATTTATGATTGAGAAAATCGGTTTTGAATGGAGTGATTGATGACTAAAGAAAGACATTATGACGTGGTCGTTGTAGGAGCCGGAAGTGCTGCTCTAAACGCTGCACTTTCGGCGTCAGAAACTGGGGCACGAGTATTAATCTTGGAAAAGGCTCCCAAGCATCTCCGCGGAGGAAACTCATATTTCACCGGAGGTCTGTTCAGATTCGCATATAACGGGATCTCTGATATCGTCCAACTACTCCCTAGCATAGGAGAAGACGAGCAGGAAAAAATAGACGTCGGAAAATATACGATATCCAACTTTTACGGGGATGTCATGAGAGTAACTGAAGGCCTTTCGGATCCCAATTTGCTGAATACTCTAACTACTCAATCTTTTCCAACTATGTTATGGATGGGCCAAAAAGGAGTACCTTGGATCCTAGCATATGGAAGGCAGGCATTTGAACAAGATGGAAAACTCCGGTTTTGGGGCGGTCTGGTAGTAGAATCGGTTGGAGGAGGTAAGGGGCTATCTGATAGGTTGTTCGAGCTATGTGAGAACTCGGGAATCAAGGTGCAATATCAGTCAGCCGCCACTAAACTTAAAACCGACGAAAATGGGGTAGTGAATGGAGTTTTATTAAAAGGACCAAATGGATACGAAACAACAACGTGTGGAGCTGTCGTTTTGGCCTGTGGTGGATTTGAGGCAAACGCAGAGATGCGTACGAGATATCTGGGACCTGGGTGGGAATTAGCAAAGGTGAGAGGGACGCAATACAATACAGGCGATGGAATACAAATGGCACTTGATATCGGTGCTCAATCTTATGGTCACTGGAGCGGCTGCCATGCCGTAGCATGGGATCTTAACGCCCCACCCTATGGGGACAGAAAAGTTGCAGATCTCTTTCAAAAACATTCCTACCCATTCGGTCTAATTGTAAATGTTGACGGGAATAGGTTCGTAGACGAGGGAGCTGACTTTAGAAATTACACTTATGCGAAATACGGCAGAGAGATATTGAGGCAACCCCAGCGAGCCGCCTTTCAGCTATTTGACCAAAAAACCAACCACTTGCTCCGTGACGAGTATTTCATACAACAGATGACTATGGTGGAGGCGGATACAATTGAGGACTTAGCTGATGGATTAGATATAAACCAAGAAGGATTAGTTGAAACAGTCAGGGAATACAATAAAGCGGTCCAAGAAGGTGAATTTAACCCTAGTGTGCTTGACGGCAAACGTACGGAGGGGTTAACACCACCTAAATCCAATTGGGCACTAAAACTGGATAGCCCTCCATATACTGGATACGCAGTTACCTGCGGAATAACTTTCACTTTCGGAGGTCTGAAAATCGATAATTCCTGCCGAGTTCAAGATACTTCAGGGTTGCCAATTGGAGGACTCTTCGCGGCGGGAGAATTAACGGGAGGTCTTTTCTACAATAACTACCCAGGAGGTTCGGGATTAATGGCGGGAGCCGTATTTGGAAAAATAGCGGGCGCGTCCGCTGCTGGTGAAGCTCTCTCGAAAATGTAAAGGACTCCAATCTCTGCCGCGGAAGCACTAAATGGAACTGAACTGAGAAAGTCTTCTTGACCCAATGCGACCAAGGACAATAAAGTATGCAGGCTTAGGATAATGCCAATTGATTGGGTGGCGCCCGCCACCAACCGCGTTCGTGAATGTAGTGGCAATCCAAAAGCATGCTAATTAATTTGTAATTCATGAGGAGATCTAAATGAACGGTGACCAACTGATGGCTAGCCTTTTAAAAAAAGAAGGAGTGGAATGGATTTCGTGTTTCCCAGCACAATCCCTCATAAATGCCTGCTCTGAAGAAGGCATAAGGCCTTTCATGTGCAGGCAAGAGAGAGCCGGTGTCAACATGGCAGACGCATACAGCCGTTTAAATAATGGCAATAAAGTTGGCGTTTTTACGATGCAGCACGGACCGGGAGCAGAAAATGCCTTTGGAGGCGTAGCCCAGGCCTATGCTGATAACGTCCCTATACTTGTTATACCAGGAGGCTCAACTGAGAGGCGTGTTGACGTACATCCAGGATTCGACGCAGTCCCAAATTACCAACACATAACCAAATGGGCTGGCAGGATCAATACCATCGAAAGAATTCCAGAAATGGTAAGTAGGGCTTTCACCAACCTAAGGCACGGAAGGCCGGGTCCTGTTCTGCTAGAACTCCCTAGCGACGTCGCAAGCGCAGAAGTGCCCGGCGACATTGAAAAGTATGAACCAGTTAAAGCATATAAATCCTTTGCTTCCACGGAAGATATCAAAGACATCGTGACCGCCATTCTAAAAGCAAATAAACCTATCATTGTCGCAGGTCAAGGAACATTGTATGCAGAAGCATCCGATGAACTAATTGAATTTGCAGAGCTGGTAAATATCCCTGTAATGACTAGTTTGGCAGGGAAAAGCGCGTTCCCAGAAGACCACGGACTAGCTCTGGGCACTGGTGGGAATACTGGTACCCTTATGGTCGATAGATTTCTACAGTCAACCGATTTCATTTTAGGAATCGGTACCAGTTTTGCAATTTCTAATTTCACAGCCCCTATGCCTCCAGGCATCACAAAGGCACAAGTAACAAATACTCCGGAAGATCTGAATAGAGACAATCGAATACAGTTCGGAGCCATCGGAGACGCAAAACTTGTTCTTCAGCAACTTATAGAGGAATCGAAATCTCAGCTTGGAGAGCACGGTAGGGGAGATATAAATGGTGCCAGAGAAGAGATTTCAAATATTAAGAAGGAATTCATGAGGGAGTGGGGGCCTCGCTTGAACTCTGATGAGACTCCTATGAGTCCTTATAGAATATTCAAGGAAATGATGGAGTCTCTAGACCCAAGGGACGCCATAGTCACTCACGACTCCGGATACCCAAGAAATCAAATCGTCCCATTCTGGCCGGCTCTCAAACCTAGGTCTTACATAGGATGGGGAAAATCCACGCAACTCGGCTATGGTCTAGGTTTGGCCTTAGGCGCGAAAATTGCAGCACCAGAAAAGACCGTAATTAATGTTATGGGTGACGCAGCATTCGGCATGGCTGGGCTTGATATAGAAACAGCGGCCAGATCCGAGATAGGTACACTAACAGTGGTGTTGAATAACGGAGTAATGACTCACTACTACGACCACTTTCCACACGCCACAGAACACTGGAAGAGTAATGAGCTCGGAGGTAACTACGCCGACACAGCAAAAAGCCTTGGAGCTTATGGTGAACGGGTAACGTCACCCGACGAAATTGGAGCTGCCATGACACGGGCGCTCGAAGCTACAAGAAACGGACAGCCCGCGCTATTAGAGATGATTAGTAAAGAGGAAGAGAATATATCCACCTACGGTAGGTAAGCTCCTTCTCATCACCCTCGGCGACCATGATCACTTTACATGGTTATGGTCGCCGAATGAACCATGTTGTATCTTACTGGCCTTAGCTTGCTCTTGTGTCTTTTCAGCCCGTCGATACCCAAATCTCCAGCATCATTAACAAAGCCATATTCGCTCAATTCGCCGCAAACACGCCACCTCTGATATTCCGAAAGTCCGCTGAAAGAAGGATCTGACTTTGCTATAAAGAAGCATGCCATGTCTGAGCTTATCGGGCCAGCCATTGCAAATGCCTTTAGCTTACCTTCGATCTCCACGCACCAAGCCGATAAATCCTCTTCTTTAAATTTGAAAAATGTGCTCAAAATCGAGCGGGTGTAACCCCAATCTAGAAGGAATCCATTCCGCCTTCCCTGCTTCCTTCTCCAATCTTTTAAAAGAGAATTGGCATCCCCCACGTCCTCGGGTGTCATTTTTCGAAAGACCGGCAACATGTTACTTGCCCTATGAATTTTCTTACGAAAGTCTCGAAATTTTCCACCACTTGCCTGCCAAACATCAGAAGGACTGTATATATATTCTTCGTCCCTAACTTCAAAGTAAATGTGGTCCTTAAAATATTTACCGAGCAACTTTTTATCCGAATCGTCCACCCATAGAATCCTTAACTCTTTTTGTGCTTCTTCCAACTTGACTTCGCGCGTCAATCTACTTATCCACTTAAATGATCTGTTGTTTAAAGGTAGTGGAGGGATTAACAAATCAATACGATCCATCTTTTGTCTACGAAGATATTGGAAAATTATGGTGGACCCACTCTCCTTCAATATATAAACTGATCGTCTGGGCGGAAGGCTGTAAGCAAATAAAAATGGAGAGAAGTAAACCCACGAATCTTTATTAAATCCATGGAAGGCTTTTCGTAAATATGTGCAGTCACTTATATTTATTGGTCTAGCATCAGAAATTAAACTCATCATTAAATGATGTTTCGGTCAGCAGTGTATATTTTTGTTATATCCATTGCCGAAACTGACCTAGTTCTATGAGTAGTAAGACAGCGAATCAAACTGCTGGAACCTGCGTGTACTTGAGCCCCTATATAGTTATTGAATGACGGAATCACCTCCTGTACTGCCAACCCCATCTCAGTGAAAACTTCATGGGCTGCAAGAGTTTCACTAGGTGACTTACCAGCAAAGGAAATAAACCCCATCTTTCCTGGACCGGTATCCAAGGCTTCCACTCCTCTAGAAACAAATAATCTCAACCCACTTATTGTATAAGGTGGGTCAGTAAAAAAAACGTCATTCCCATTTACAATATTTTCGGGTATGCCCTCACGAAAATCATATTTTTCAGTTTTCACAGTCCTATCCAACGATTTCGCAAATTGGGAGACGAAATCCAATAATCTGTCGTCAATGTCCAACACTATGATATTACCTGTATCCAATCCGTACTCTATCGATAACAAACATATAGCCAAAGATGTCAGATCATCATCTCCTATAAAAACTATGTTCCGACCCTCCAAAGCATCACAGTCATAAAGATAGGCCGCTCTCAGTACTGCTGTTGCTGAATTACAATGGGATTGATCTAGCTTATAGTTTGGCTCTGGCCGACTTCTTTGAATTTCTTCGAAGTTATCCGCTAAGGGGATCAGCCAGTCCGGAAATTTATATCCCCCGTCTAGTTTCTTAGGTCCCCCAGATTTTATCCCCAAGGAACCTACAAGTAATCTCCCCTGTTCCGTCAAAATAATCCCAGATTTACGTTCAAGAATCCTCCTTTTCTCTAATTCTTTCCTGACAGAGGAGACAACAGGAACAGGAATCTTTACGATCTTAGCCAACTCATGAAGGGGAATCGGTTGGAACTTCATGACATTTCGAAGAACGTTTCTTACACCCTCAGAACCTTCTGAGAGACAAGTTGCCATGGCTACGTCGCTGAGTAGTTGATTGACATCCATAATCATGGTCGTCAGCTAACCGGTCCAACCCTGCCAACATCTGACAAAATTTCACTGATGCTAGAACTGAATTTTATCTCCGAATCATCCTGGGGTTCATATCCTAAAACCTCCCTTGCAGTCGAAAGTGACCAAAAAGACCTTGTATTATCGCTGATCCCATAAACAACCTGCCATGGCACTCCTTCTTTATTCTCAATATTCGGAACCTCCATTGCTTTTTGAAAAAGTTGGGTAATATCTCGAGCACTGATGTATGCCCCCAAATCCCGTTTGAACGCTACTGGATCACCACGATATTCATCACCTTCAAGCTCTCTTGGAGCTCCTATCCGCACCATCACTACTCCCATTTTCCTACTAGTGCCTAGAGCGCCGGACACAAGGTTTCCTGAAGCACCATCTTCGCATTCCCCCATTGCGCCGCAAGCGAATACAAACCCTAAATGTTCATAGGAAGCCTTCGCCCACCCGTAGAAATTGTCAGACAGTGGCAAATCATAAGGGCGAATTTGATCCAACTTCCTACTATGGATTAAGGCATGCTCATACCAATCAGCTGCATGGTTGGAACTCGCCATCACAACACGCCTGACTCCGGATTCGTAGGATGCCCGTAATACGTTGTAAGCCATTTCCACATTTTTTTTCTCCGTTTCGAAGTGATCTATAGGCTTACCTATCCTTCTCATGTACGCCAAATGAACGACTGCATCAACTTCGTTGAACAAATCAATATATTTTCCATTATCGGGATCGCTGAGATCCGCAACGTGCAGTCCGCATACAGGTTCTCCACGACGGTTCTCTTCCCGTGTGTCCACAAGAACTGTCTCATACCGATCACGGAAAGTTGGTAACATTTGGTCCGCTATATATCCGGTGGCACCAGTAATGAGTATTCGATTTATTTCGTGAGTCATAAGTTTCTCCTTTTAAAGCATAAAACTCTCCATCGCGAATTTTAACCATTATTTAGCTCAATGGAGCAAATTCAACATCTCCACCAGTAAATAATGTCGAGTGTTATACTCGCCGTTACTCACAATTTGAATCAAGTAAAGGAGTGAAACTTAATGAGAGTAATCGATGCGATCGCGGAAATACTCAAAATTGAAGGAGTTCAATACCTCAGTTCATTTCCGACGACCCCCGTGATAGAAGCTGCGGCTGCGGCAGGTATAAAACCAATTATCTGCCGGCAAGAACGAGTTGGAGTGGGAATCGCAGACGGATACTCGAGAATAACTAATGGAAATCCACCAGGCGTATTTGCAATGCAGTATGGTCCAGGCGCTGAAAACGCATACCCAGGGGTGGCGACAGCTTTTTCAGACGGTGTTCCAATGATCCTACTTCCCCTGGGGCATCCCAGAAACAGGGACCGCATATTCCCGCATTTCAGTTCTGTAGAAAGTTTTGCTTCAGTGACCAAGTATGTTGAACAGATTAATGAGCCGGAAACTACGGTAGAAACGATGAGAAGGGCATTTTACAGGTTGAAAGGCGGGCGCCCGGGTCCTGTTATGGTGGAGATTCCTGCGGATATGACAAACATGGAGATATCAGAGGAATTGGTCGCCTCTTACACCCCCGCAAAGAAACTTCATTCTCGAGCAGTCGAGAATGACGTAATGAAGGCAGCCGAATTGTTGGTATCTTCCAAATCTCCTTTAATCTATGCGGGACAAGGAATCACCTATGGCAATGCAACAGAAGAACTCTCAGCACTGGCAGAACTGATCCAAGTTCCAGTTACAACCACGATGGCAGGAAAAGGATCGATAGATGAGAGACATCCGTTATCTCTAGGTAGTTCATCAGGAGTGATGAATGGAGCCGTGATTCACTATATGAACAAAGCAGATACGATTTTAGCTATAGGGACCAGCCTGACTAAACACGGCATGGTGACGACCATTCCTAACGAAAAGAAAATAATACATGCAACTAATGAGCCAGTAGATATTGGCAACTACTATTGCCCAGAAATCGTGCTTCTCGGAGACTCAAAGTTGATACTGCAGCAGTTGAAAGAAGCTTGCGATGAACTCTTAACAACGACGCCTTCCAATCGGACATCGCCCGCTGTCGAAATAAGTCAAATTAAAAAAGAATGGAAGAATCAGTGGATGGCCAAGTTGAACTCATCCGAAATTCCTATGACACCATACAGAGTGATTAACGAATTCATGAAAGTCACTGACCCGTCAGAGACAATTGTCACACACGACTCTGGTAGTCCACGGGATCAAATCATGCCTTTCTACGAATCAGGAGGTCCTGGCACGTATATAGGATGGGGAAAATCTCATGGATTGGGCACCGGATTAGGCCTCAACATAGGAGCGAAATTAGCTTCGCCAAACAAATTTGTTGTCAATTTTATGGGTGATGCTGCATTTGGAATGACCGGTTTGGACTTCGAGACGGCCGTCAGATCTGGCATACCAATTCTCACGGTGGTGCTTAATAACTCGACCATGGCGATCGAAACAAGCCATATGGCGACCTCCCATGAGCTTTTTCAAACTAGAAATTTAGGAGGGGACTATGCGGCCCTAGCTAGAAGCATGGGGGGGTGGTAAGAACGTGTAGAAAACCCGGCCGACATCGCTGGCGCTTTTATGAGAGCCAAAGACGCCACGGTAAATGGCAAAGCAGCTCTAATCGAATTCATAACCTCAGAGGAAAAGGAATTTTCTTTTAGAGGAGGGGTTCGCTGAGTTGGTAGGCCGTTCTATTCCTTAGAAACCCGGATCCCCATATCCTTCAACTTTAATACAGGCAACCCAATGTCCCGGTGTCACTTCTCTCAGCTCAGGCATCTCTATCTCGCAATCGTCATCACCAACGGGGCACCTCGTATGAAACACACACCCGTCCGGCGGTGACATAGGACTCGGAACATCTCCTGTGAGTATAATTCGCTCCCTGTCTGCCTCCATCACTGGGTCAGGAATCGGAACAGCGGATAGCAAAGCCCGGGTATAAGGATGAAGTGGGTTATCGTAGAGTTCATTCCTGTCAGCAACTTCCACTATGTGGCCTAAGTACATTACCGCGATCCTATCGCTAATGTGCTTCACCACCGATAGATCGTGGGCGATGAATAGATATGTAAGACCAAACTCCTGTTGAAGATCTTCTAAAAGATTTATAACTTGAGCTTGAATAGAAACGTCCAAAGCCGAAACAGGCTCATCACAAACTATAAAACTAGGGTTTACGGCAAGTGCGCGAGCGATCCCAATTCTTTGTCTCTGCCCGCCACTAAACTCGTGTGGATATCGATCGGACATGTAGCTACTAAGACCCACTGTCGTAAGCAGCTCAGAAACTCTATCCCTGTATTCCCCTTTACTATTGGTTAGCTTATGAACTTTTAAGGGCTCTCCAACAATGTCTCCACAAGTCATTCTAGGGTTTAGCGACCCGTAAGGATCTTGGAAGATAACTTGCATTTCCCTACGCATTTGGCGCATATCAGAATTGCTTAACTTAGTTACATCCTGCCCGTTGAATTTGACCTCTCCCTCAGTGGGTTTATAGAGCTGGAGCAAACACCTACCTGTTGTTGTTTTACCGCAACCACTTTCTCCAACGAGACCCAGTGTTTCACCTTTGTTGATCGTAAAGCTGACATTGTCTACAGCTTTTACATCAGCGACCTTTCTTTGAAAGACGATCCCAGACGTTACCGGGAAATACATCTTCAAGTTGGTGACTTCTAGCAAAGGGGCTTCAACGCCATCACGAGTCGCCTCAATTGTATTTTCTGCCAAGCTCATATCATTCTCCGATCCCGTGTTCAGGTCTTAACTGACACAGAGGACAACTCTTCTATTTGCTCCACCCTCAAACAAGCGGAATTATGGCCGCTTTCGATTTCCCTAAGCGTTGGATCTTCTTCCAGGCACGACTCAGCAGCAAATTTACATCTGGGAGCAAAACTGCAACCTCCAGGTAGATTACCCAAATCAGGGGGTAATCCATCTATAGCGTCTAATCGAACTCTCTCTTCACTCGAATCGAGTCGAGGTACCGAATTAAGAAGCGCGAGGGTGTATGGATGCTTTGGATTCTTGTAAAGTTCGACCGCGGTAGCGGTCTCTATAATTTTACCCGCGTACATAACTAGTACACGGTCTGCGTACCTAGCTACAACCCCTAAGTTGTGAGTGATTATAATTAACGCAGTACCAAGCTTTTCAGATAAGTCCTGCATCAGTTCCAGGATTTGTGCCTGTATCGTCACATCAAGAGCCGTTGTAGGTTCGTCAGCAATAATCAATTTTGGATTGCAACTGAGAGCCATCGCGATCATAACTCTCTGGCGCATCCCTCCGCTAAACTGATGAGGGTAGTCATCCAAACGCTGGTTTGCGTCCGGAATCCCGACCATTGAGAGAAGTTCTGCCGCCCGGTCTCGCGCTTCGTTCTTGGACATGTTCTGATGGAGTTCTAAAGTTTCCGTTAACTGCCTACCGATTGTGAGAACCGGATTCAAAGATGTCATAGGTTCCTGAAAAACCATAGCTATCCGATTCCCTCTTATTTCTCGCATCTCCTTGTCATCCATCTCAACAAGATTCTCGCCTTCGAAAAGAACCTCGCCTTCTACGATTCGGCCGGGAGGGCTCGCCACCAATCGCATAATCGACATTGCACCAACACTCTTACCGCAACCACTTTCACCTACTATGCCAACCACTTCGCCTTCAGCAACATCATATGAAATTCCGTCGACGGCCTTCACCACACCATCTGCAGTGAAAAAATGTGTTTTCAGGTTTTTTACTTCCAACAAAGCAGCCATCTGTACCTCTCAAAAAAGGTCGCTAAATCAAATTTAAATCCTTTTATATATCCGAAGCATAACCTTCGCCCACCATTGTACTAGCAAATTTATATTTTATGCACCAACCGGACCAATAATTCTACCGTCTTTGAGAGCATCCAAGGCGCTTACGATTAAGTCAACTCCAAATTCAAGACTCACTTCACTAGTGTTTATTGATATATGGTACAAATCACTTCTATCTGGGTCACTGAGGTCAAAGAATTTTCGGAAGTAGTATTCACGAGCTTGGTCCCTATTTAGGATAATTTCCTCCGATTGCTGACGGCTCAATTTCTCTCGTTTCATAATTGTCCTAACTCTGTCTTCATGATGGGCAATTATCCCAACTCTGAGTGCATTCGGAACGTCATTTAAGATAATATGTCCTCCTCGTCCTACAAAAACCACATCCCCTTCTTCTGCCATAACTCTCATCGTATTATGGATCGCCTCAATATACTGATCATCTTCTAATTCATGCCCACGGGTTATTGTTGGTTGGGGGATATCTTCATACTCTTCGGTGAGGAAAGCTGCCACGCCGGGTCCAAAATAAGGATCTCCACCAGCCCCAGTCACCGCAGTTCTTTCCAGTATTCTCTGGATAACCGCCAGCCAACGCTCGCTTCGCGTTGGAGGCCGTTCCTCTCTCTGATGCAAGGCATCGACTGTAGATCCCAATTCCTTGGCAACGTTTGAAAGAAATATCCGATCCACATAGTCTGCCCCAATCCTTTCAGCGAGCAAAGGCCCCAAATTTCTGGCTCCGCCTCCGGCCATGCCACCTAAAGTAATTACTGACATCTTCGCTCCTTAACGTAGATTACCTGTAAGATTGAGAAAATCTAATCGCTGCCTGGACAGTAAAAATCATTAAAAATTCTTTCGAGTTTGTCATTTTAGAAAGCGCCTAGCCTTATGCTTGCAAAGCCAAGGCACTATGTCAAATAGTCGCCGGGCTTAATCATGGTCTCTGACTAATACGAATACTTCCCTGTTTCCTAACTTAAGTTCCGCGCCAAGATCTGGCAATTGCATTAATGCGCAAATGCCCGTCACTACCCCTCCCAAGGATTCCACTAACTCGCTAGCAGCACACGCAGTGCCTCCTGTGGCTATGAGGTCATCTACTAACAGAATGCGCTGATCCGGTGAAAAGGCATCCACATGGATTTGGATCCTATCAGTCCCGTACTCTAAATCGTACGTCTGGGTTCGAGTTTTATATGGTAATTTACCATCCTTCCTAATGGGTACAAAGGGAAGGCCGAGTTGCAATGCAAGGGCAGCGCCGACGATGAATCCTCTAGATTCAATACCAGCTATCACCTGAGAACGTCTTCTTCTGGCAAAACAAGATAATCTATCTATGGCAACTGAAAATGCCTCAGCATTTCCCAACAACGGTGTGATGTCTCTGTAAAGAATACCTTTTTGGGGAAAATCCGGGATTTCTCTTATGTAGTCTTTAAGATTCATATGATTCCTAAATGAACTCGTGATGTGATGGAAATTTTGTCTTCCGGAGCATAGGATTCTGATTAGAACGAGAAGTTGATGATAATCGATTTGTAATTGCAGGATTTTACTAGCATTTAAATATGATTTTACAAAAAGAATTATTGTAGCGCGAGAAAAATTGGAAATAAGTTTTCCATAAAGATATTACTATTGGAGTGTTTATGGCCGTGTTGATTAAATGCGAGGGAGCGTTAATATGATCACTGAAGAAAGAAAGTCGGTTCTCCTATCACAATCAAAGCATGGAGAGTATCTTTCAGTCTGCCATAACGCCATATGGCCTTCCATCAGAGCGTCTGGAGGTCGAGTTGTGTGCATGCTGAGCGGCTTAATTGGAAAACCCGCTTCTCACATTCTCCAAATGACATCGTATAACGATCTTGCCTCGTGGCAGACCTCACAAGGAGCATGGAGCACAGAAAGAGAATCTTTTTTGGAAGAAGAATCTGTACGCCTACTTAAACCAGTATCTAAAAGACCAAAGAATATCATCCCTCCTGAAGATCGTAGGCCGGTCTACGGGTATCGTAAATTTTTTATCTCGCCAAGTGATCTGGCCGAGTTCGTTACGTGTTCTGAAGAAGGTATTTGGCCACGTTTGGAGAGCTTAGATGCTTGCGTTTTAGGTATGTGGACTACT
This sequence comes from uncultured Dehalococcoidia bacterium, assembly GCA_964409595.1. Taxonomy (GTDB): domain Bacteria; phylum Chloroflexota; class Dehalococcoidia; order Lucifugimonadales; family UBA826; genus CAYPDR01. The sequence continues at coordinate 136,847 of CAYPDR010000016.1, read as the reverse complement.
ATGGCGTCAGCCTCGCCTTTGGAAGTGATTTTACTGACTGGTTATCATGGTGTTTCCCACTGGGAAAAAACCCGGTTTACCTATAACCAATCTGACAGCTCTGATCTAGGAGATAATATTTGGGACAGAGAGATAGCGCTTAGGAACCGTCGAATCGAACTAACCCAGAATACTTGGGTAGAACTCATGAGATCCACTGATTTCTAAAATGTCTCTTGTTAAAGAAGAAAACTAATTGATCTAGGAGAACAGTTTCATGATAGGTGTTTTAACTCATCACTGGGCCAAGAGAGAAATGTTATATAAAGCAAGGCGTCTACTAGATGGTAACGGGTTGGCACAAAGTAAAGCACCCGGATTCGTCAATAGAACTACTATGCTGTCTAGGTCAAATCCCAATCAGATTAGTTCAATCGTCATATGGGAAAGTGACGAAATATACGATCACTGGAAAGCTAGCGATGAGAGAGCGAATGCTATGTCAGGGGCGACTGATCTATGGGAGAGTCCCCCTGTCTCTGAAAGATTCGATATCCCGTAAACTAAATTGCTTAGAGGCAGCGAACAATTTCATAAAATGAACCTAGCCCTCAAATTTACCAAAAACCACGCATGCGTTTTGACCGCCAAACCCAAAGTTGTTCGAAAGGGCTATATTAATATCGATCCGCCTGCACTTGTTCGGCACCCAATCCAAATCACAATCCGGATCTGGATTATCGTAATTTATGGTAGGGTGAATTGTTCCGGTCTGAATCGACTTAACTACGGCAACACCTTCTATTGCACCGGCTCCCCCCAAAGCATGACCAATCATCGATTTTGTGGAACTAATAGGGATTTCATGGGCTCTCTCACCAAAAGATTTTTTTATCGCCTTAGTTTCTGATACATCGTTCATCGGTGTAGAAGTCCCGTGTGCATTTATATAGTCGACTTCACTAATGTCCACTCCAGCGTTGCACAACGCCGTTAGTATCGCCCTTGATGCTCCGTCTCCATTTTCATCCGGTTGAACAGCATGGAAGGCATCGGAAGAAACCCCATATCCTTTTACCTCGGCGAGAATATCAGCCCCACGGCTCACTGCATGATCTAAACTCTCTAAAACGAGCACTCCAGCACCTTCCGACGGCACAAATCCATCTCGTTGAGCATCGAACGGCCTACTCGCTTTTGCTGGATCTCCTTGAAAACGACTCAACGCGCGTATCACATGAAATCCACCAAGCCCCAGCCTACTGATGCCAGCTTCACACCCGCCTCCCAGAACCACGTCCGCCGCCCCCCTGCGTATTGCCTCTGTGGCCTCTCCTATCGCTTGGTTGCCGGCGGCACAGGCAGTAATCACAGTGTTCGTATAACCCCGGAGTCCAAAAATACGACTAATTTGCGCTGCAGCCATGTTGGGTAAAATCATTGGAACAAAAAATGGACTCATCTTCATGCCACCTCTATCAAATAGAATCTTGGCATTATCTTCAGTAGTCGGGAAACCACCATTTCCGTTCCCCATAACTACACCCATCCGAGTACCGTCCTCCTTAGAAAGATTCAACCCAGAATCTTCTAAAGCGGTAGCAGCAGCAGCTACAGCCATTTGTGAAAAACGGGCCATTCTACGAATTTCTTTTGAATTAGCATATTGCGCTGGATCGAAGTCATCAACCTCCCCTGCAATATCAGACGGAAACTCATGGGTATCGCATAATGTGATTTTCCCTATACCAGATCTTCCTTCAACAAGACCTTCCCAATAATCATCGACGGTCTGACCCAAAGAGCACATAACGCCCATACCAGTTATGACGACCCTTGTTTTGTGTGATGTCATCGATCCACCTTCATTCCGAATCGAGGTTAATTTGTTATTTTGGCCGAGCAGGCAAGCTAGGATACAACTCAGGCTCCACACCTCTTTTCCATTCAATGCCTTCAGCCACAACTGAAAGGGAACCCGTTATAAGTAAGATATCATCCTCAGATGAGATAGAAACAGCATATTCCAATCCTTCTTTTACGGTCCCGAACCCCTTTGCTCTGCAAATATCCCCTGACGGGTCTGCCTCAGAAGCAGCACGTAATATTTGTTTATGGGAAATGGATCGCGGATGCCTTGAGGAAACCGGAATTAATGTAGGTTTCAGATGTGAAAGAACTCTCAGCATTTCCACTACATCGTGGGTCCTTAGGGCTCCGAAAACCAGAAAAATTTGAGCCTGCGGAGAAACATGGGGGATAACCGAATGCCCTAATGACTTGGCAAGAGAACTAGAAGAGTAGGGATTGTGTGCTCCATCCACAACAACCAACGGTCCTTTGCTGTCTATAACCTCCAATCTGCCAGCCCACTTGACCTCATTTAGACCTTGTTCGACAGCGCTCCCAGAAATTGAGTAACCAGACTCTTTCAAAGATTCCACAACCGCAACCGCAGTCATGGCATTCTCGATTTGGTGAATCCCCAACAAAGGAAGGTGGAATTCATACATCCCCGAAATTCCTCGGATCTGGACGAGTTGGCCATCGATTCCACTACTTTTAATAGTCGCCGAATATTCGTTAGACACGTCTATTAACGGCGCATTCAAGTTGGACGCCCTGTCGGAAATCACCTCAAAAGCACCTAATTCTTCCTGTTGGGGAGCTACTACTATAGGTACATTTTCCTTGATGATACCGGCCTTTTCCAGAGCGATTTCAGGAATTGACTCCCCCAAAATGGCCGTATGGTCGAGACTTATTGACGTTATAGCTGTCACTACTGGCCTTACAATGTTAGTTGCGTCAAGCCTTCCTCCTAATCCCGTTTCTATAACCTGTATATCAGCCCCAATATTCTTAAAATGTTTGAATGCAGCTGAAATCATGAACTCAAACCAGCTAACGCCGCCAAAATTGCCTTCAGTTTCAACTTTTATCACTGATGGCCACAATTCTCTCGTAAGCGAAATAAACGAATTTTTACTTATAGGCGACAGCCCAACACGGATACGTTCAGTTACTGAATGTAGATGTGGCGAAGTGGCTAAGCCAGACTTGAGTCCCACTTTTGACAACACAGAACTGACCATCGCAGCTGTGCTGCCTTTACCCTTTGTGCCAGCTATATGAACGGTGGGGACCTGATCTTGAGGATTACCCAGGTATTCCGATAGAAGCAACATTCTTTCTAAGTGAAAGGAAGAATGTTCAGAATCGTGTATAGCTCTTTCAAAATCGGCTAATGCCAATGTTAGAGCTAGAGCGCTCTCGTAATCCAGTTTGCAAGGTAATGGAGGGGTGTTGATTTCTGTCAATTCCAAGTGAACAAATTAATTGCTTCAAAATAATGTTTCGAAAACCAATAATACACTTTTGGAGACGGTAATATAAAAGGAACTTAATCTACGACTTGCTAGGTTCAAACCCCATCAGGATCAATACAACCAAGAACACCTTTCCCCCTGAGAGGCCATTTATGCGTCAATGGAGGGTGCTAAGAAATAACAGAGGCCACTTCTTGAACAGTATCCAGATTTATAGGACCTCTCCCATTACTCCCTGGTTTAGACAGTGAAGGTAATAATCCATTGATCCGCTGAATTAGGGAACCAAACTTATCGACAGTATCATCGGTAATTTCATCACGATACTCAACGAAATTCTCGAGAAGGTACGAAGCAGGTCTGTACCTATCAAATTCCCCCCCTGCGATACCGGCAGCAGAGAAGTAGGCACTTACTCTCTCAGCTATCCTAGGATTACTATCAGAAATAGTCTTCATGGTAATCGGATTTTCAAGATCGTTAGCATAGGCCATATTTACCAGTTTCAGGTAGAAACTCGGCTCAAATAAATCTTCAATGTCTGCATCACGGACTCTAGTCACCTCAACCCACTTGACAGCACCCTCATCCACACCAGAGTTTGCTTTATTTATCCTTTCAACTCTGGCTTTATTCGTTGGTGTGATATCCATCATAACGGCTACACTGACGTAGTTATCACCAAGGAGCGAGACGAATGTTGGAAGGTTTTCTGCACTCCCCACTGGCACAACAACCCAGCGCGGATCCATTCTAGGGGTTCCTGTAGCAGAGGCCATCTCACCCATTGTTTGAAGGAAAATCAGATCTGACGCCGAATTAACCATTAAGCAGTGAGGGGATAGGAACAGAGTTTGAGCCATCTGGTATCCAAGAGCCATCTGCAGTGGGAAAACCGTCTCGCTATCATTCCCAACAGCATCATGACTCACGACCGTACCAACTCCATCCATATCCTGGACCATTCTAACCCTATTAAGCTTCTTGAGGTCGACCATAAATGGAGAATGCGTTGTGTATAAGACTTGACATTGAGGGGCCAATCTTTCGTCCATAAAGCGCAAAAAATCTTTTTGCGCCATCGCGTGAAGGGCAGTTCCTGGTTCATCTAACAGTATGACTAGTTCGCTTTCTTCGGTCTCTTCTAAATGAGAGAAATATGACAGAAATGAAAAAAACCAAACGAAGCCCTTCGAACGCTCATCAAAAGCAACAGTTACTCGATGCCTCGCATTCTCAATGCGGACGTGAAGTATTTTTCCTTCGTTGAAAGGTGGCGGATCCCGGTGGTCTCCTTGTGAAAGATCAAATTCAACCTTCAACTGCCTATTTTGCTGCCAATATTCGAATATCTCGTCCGTTATAGCGATAGAAGCCGATTCGAGTTCAACTTTTATGTCCTCGTAACTCAGGTCTTCTTCCAAGTCCTCTATGCTCACTCCAGACAACGTTAGTAACGACATGAAAGTTCTATCGGCATCATCAAGTTGAGATCCCTCAGAAGTTCTCTTTTTCAAATCACTTATGGATATTTTTCCTTTCATAGTGCTGTAGTTATCAAAATACACAAACTTCGGAAGCCATCTTTCAAGAAAGTCAGCTGCAATTCTTGATGCTACTGGAGATTGAGTGCCTATTGCCGAGACTTCAAGTTGATCGGTGGACTTAGCAAAAGATGGTGGACCGATAACAGCTGATTCAGGGGAATTCAGGATTGCAGACGACGGTTGAGAAGATTGTGCCACATCAACCTCCCAGAAACGTTCGTTTTTATAGTTTTTGTTTACTATCACTTTATCGGAGTTGAGGACACCCTTCCCAAAATTGGACTCTATCACTTCCATTTCCTCTGGAGTGATTTGAAACTCAGCTTGAACCACTGTGCTGGGATCACTGTTGTGAATCTTCTTATATTTTGTATACCCCTTCCTGGGATAGTCGTGTATATGGAACTGATCACTCTCCCCGGCCATCGAGTTGATTTTTCTAAGGGCTTGCAGAAAAGCAGTCTTACCTGATTCGTTTTTACCAACTAGGGCCGTGACATCTTCTAGATCGACCCAGGAAGAATCATCAATACTCTTATAGTTCCGAACTCTAGCACGCGTGATTTTCATTGCGCCCCCCTATTAGTAAACGAACGCTGCAAACTGGGCAGCAAGGCATGGTTTCTCGTTAAAAGCTTCGCCTCAAGACTCCAACCTACCCGATTCATAAAGCCTGATCGCGAACAGCAACAATCACCTACACAGGCAAGCTAACCAAACGAGGGGTACTATCGCAAGGCTTTTAGAGTCCTCAATTGAAGGAAAAGTGCATTTCGTAAAAGCGTCGACCCCAGCGTAACTCAATCATATCTGACTATAGCCACTACCTGGCATTTCGGAATTCACTCCAGTCCCTTTAGGATTCTCCAGCCATCCAAATTCACCTAGTATTTGCTGGCTGTACGTGACCCTACCTGTAACTTTTTCCAGTGGTTCAGTCGCAAGTAGCAAAGCGGATCTCGCCATAAGGACTGGATCCTCTCCTCTTGGATCATCCATACCCGTTACAAGGTTATGAAACATTGTCCCCGGAGTAGGTACAACTTGAGAGGGTGACACACAGGTAATAGAAATACCGTCGCTATAGACTTCCTGTGCTAAACCCTGACTAAATCGTTCCAAAGCAGCTTTCTCAGCCCCATAGCATGTACCCCCAGTTGCTCGCTGCTTGGTTGAGTAAGAAGAGCCTTCCTGATAGGGTCCGCGGCCAGGTCCTATTGCGGCTCCAGACGAAATATTAACTATGCTCCCAGAGCCTGCGGGAATCATATCCTGAAGAGCCAATTGGCTCAAAATAAAAGGTGCGTGGACATTTACCTCCCACGATCTTTTCCAACGGCGTATCACATAGTCCTTTATGGAAACAAAATACGTAAGCGCTGCATTATTAACTAATATATCCACAGAGCCGTAAGCTTCATGCGCTTCATCAAATAAACGCTGGCAATCTTCCTCGAGAGAAATATTAACGGCGACAGCAATCGCCTCTCCGCCTGCCTCCTTTATATCAGACACCGTCTTTTCTAAGGAACCTTCTAGTGGGTGGTCTCCCTCTCGCATAGTACGAGCTGCACAGATAACCTTTCCACCTTCAGAAGCAAACAATTTGGCTATTTCTGCCCCTATGCCACGGCTAGAGCCCGTTATTATCACGTTTTTACCGTCGATTTTTCCCAATGTATCACTCCTTGTTAAAGAAACTATCCGAGTATTTTATTAGAAGTCCGAGACGGGAACATTTTATTGCTGAGGCTATAGCAATACAAACTGGATTCAGATATCGAAGGATTCTTTCAAATTCACTGAAATATCAGGTTCTCGTTCGTTGACCCTCATAGGATGCAAAATCTATAATGCCGCTGTTAGTCTTAAGCGGCAAGCAAGTAAGAATTCTTCAAACACGAACGCTGCGGCAAACTTTTTCAATAGCCAGCAGTAACAAAATCATTGTCAACTCTGAAGGAGATGGCTATAAATGTCGCTACAACCGGTTATTTTGGCGGGGGGCTCCGGGACTCGCTTGTGGCCTTTGTCTCGTGATCAATACCCTAAGCCTTTTCTTAAAATCAATTCCGATAGATCGATGCTACAGGAAACCGTTCTCAGGTTGGACGGGATTGAATCAAATCTTCCGATAGTGGTCTGCAATGAAGATCATCGTTTCCTAGTAACCGACCACATGTCAGATATAGCAAGAACTCCACACAGCATACTGCTAGAACCAGTAGGAAGAAACACCGCGCCAGCCCTTACAATAGCCGCGCTTCGAGCATTTGAAGAAGAGGAAGATACAGTAATACTTTCTCTCCATGCAGACCACATAGTTAAAGACGTATCGAAATTCCATGAAGCACTAAATCTAGGCATTCATTTAGCTAGTGAAAATGGTGTTGTAACTTTCGGGGTAATGCCAACAGAACCCAACACGGAATTGGGTTACATTCAAAAAGAATCTACCACTAATAGCTATTCTGCTTTGATCGGTTTCATTGAGAAACCGGACTTAGAAAGGGCAGTCAGCATGGTCAGATCCGGAAAATATCTATGGAACAGCGGCATGTTCATGTTGCACGCCCGATTATGGCTGGATTTGATGAAAAAATATTCTCCAGAAATATTAAAGGCCTGCGAATCGTCCATGTCTCAGGGCGAATCAGACGCACTTTTTTATAGACCAAGAAAAGAAGCGTTCGCGAGTTCACCTAGTGACTCAATCGACTACGCCGTAATGGAAAGACTGGCAAATTCTGAAGGAGAAAATCCTAGCAGATGGGTAATTCCAGTGGATATTGGGTGGTCGGATATTGGAACTTGGTCCTCACTCTGGGCAGAAGGAGACAAGAGTCCCGCAGGAAATGTTACGGCAGGAAATGTACACCCGGAGAACACTAACAACTCATTGGTCATAAGTGACCATGAAATGGTTGCTGTAATTGGGATGGAAAATGTCGTGATAGTCGAAACATCCGACACTCTCTTGGTAACCACTATGGAACAAGAACAACAAGTTAAAAAGTTCGTAACAAATTTAGAACCACCTTATGACATATATCGTAAGCACCCACGAAAGGTACATAGGCCGTGGGGAACCTATGAGATCATCGATCAGGGTCCCGGCTTCCAGGTAAAGCGGATACACGTAAAGCCCGGCGAGGCGTTATCCTTACAACGCCATAACCACAGAGCAGAGCATTGGGTTGTCGTGAGAGGAACCGCAACTGTAATACGTAACGATGAGGCTCGATTCAAATTGAGTGAGAATGAATCCACATTCATACCAATAGGAGCCAAGCACAGACTCGAAAATGAAGAAAATGTGCCACTCGAGATCATCGAAGTACAATCGGGAACATACCTAGGTGAAGACGATATCACCAGATTTGACGATAGGTACAACCGGTGACGGCGTTACCACAATCCTAAAATCCAATAATATTAAATAGTATTCGAATAGTGCGCCTCGGTTGATTATGTAACGAGTCAGATAAGGAAAATGCTATGCGAGAAATACCCCTCATATTCCCGATAGCCCTCTTATTAATCGTAGCCACATTGGTGTTCTCTGCGACTTATACATTAGCAAGTAACGCGGTTGACAAAAATACAACAGATTCTGAATATGATTGGCACGAGAATACGGCCATCTGGGTGTGTCCATTCCATTGAAAGTCAATTTAGTTTTGAAAATATAGGAGAAAATTGAGCGTAATGGGAAAATTAGACGATCAAGTAGCGATAGTCACCGGGTCTGCCACAGGTATTGGATATGGGATAGCTAAAAGGCTTGGAAAAGATGGTGCCAAAATAATTGCAGTCGATTCCGACGCCGACATGGCGGAACAGTCGGCTAGTGAATTGGCAGCCCAGGGGACCGCCGTCGAACTAGTAGTTGGAGATGTATCTGAACCCAAGTCTGCTCAAGATTCAGTTAAGAGCGCCTTAGACAAATGGGGGAAGATTGACATATTAATTAACAACGCTGGCATTGGAGGGATAAACGGAAACATTTGGGAACTTAATGTCGACGAACTCGACAGAGTCTATAGGACAAATCTCAGAGGCGTATTTTCCTTCTGTCACGAGGTAATTCCTAGCATGCTTGAAAATGATTACGGTAGAATAGTTAACATAGCCTCAATTGCTGGTAAGGAAGGAAACCCGAGAATGGTCCCCTATTCGGCGACTAAAGCAGCTGTTATTGGATTAACCAAGTCGGTCGGAAAGGAACTAGCGGGCACTGGAATTTTGGTGAACTGCGTAACCCCGGCAGTAGTACAAACCCGCATATTGGAAGAATTTACCCCGGACCAGATCCAGTATATGGTGGACAAGATCCCTCTGGGAAGAACCGGTGAAATCAGCGAAATATCTGCTATGGTTAGCTGGCTCGCTTCTCCTGAATGCTCTTTCAGCACAGGTGCGGTATTTGATATCAGTGGAGGCAGAGCCACATACTGATATCAAATCGGAACCCTTTTCCACATCCTCATAAACTACCACCCCACCTCGGTCATAGAACCGGTCCAGCGTAAGAGGTCGAAAGCGCACAAAGTGTGCCCACCTCTTACAAATCACCTGTTTTTCAACCAACTAAAACAACTCGCTCCAAAAAAGAATTACGTACTGATGGGATTAGGGGCAGCCGGTTTTAAAATCCGCTTCAATGGCGGCAAAGAAAATGAGACCACCGCTGCTACTTCCTTCTTACATCGCCCTAATGGCATCTCCTACACGAATATTCCCTCCAGATTCAGCATAGGCAAGCATACCCCGTTGACCCTCTAATTCATCTTTGAGTCCCTGTCTAATTTCATCCATTCTTGAACAAGGTTCACAGTCTCCCGTGATCTCAAGAATAACGTCTGAACCTATGGACACCCGATCCCCCTCTCTCAATGAGGAGAGCTCCAAACCTTCGACAGTAATATTCTCGCGAATCACACCGTCTGAAAGCTGGAATCGTCCTAGTGTCTCTCGATCCATAAGAAGAATTTGCCTCTTTGAACGGCTGCCGTCCGCCCGTCTGTGCCTGTCTCCTTTCAAACCCTCGCCAGCGATGACCACACAATTGTCAACTTCCCTCATAGGTTCTCTGCTGCCCAAACAGAGCCTCAATGAAACGATTTGTCCTTCTTTTGTTTCTACCATATCTACCTCCATTTATAAACGAAGCCGCCAATTAAACGAAGCGGGCTCATACCTCCGACAACGTAACGAATTGTATACCGAATTTCATCTCTTCTGTGCTAGTCTCGAAATGTTGATGGCCAATAACCACAGAGCATCTCACGGAACATTCGTCAAACCCTTGATAGCTGTATAATCACTGAGCTTCTAGCAACCCACTTTTTTATTCAATAGGAGATCTAGTATGTCGAATCCATTGAGAGTTGGGGGGGGCGAATTCACATACGAGTTTGTTGAAGATTGGGTTAAAATCCCCGAAGGGTATACATGGCCTGAAACTGCCGGCGTGGTAACCGACGATCATGACAATGTTTACATTTTCAACAGGGGAGACCACCCCATGATGGTCTTTAACAAAGAAGGTGATTTCCTGAACTCGTGGGGGGAGGGGATATTCTCTCGCCCACATGGTGTTAGCTTAGGCCCCAATAGTACTGTTTATTGTTCAGATGACGGAGATCACACTGTTAGACAGTGCACTTTGTCTGGTGAAGTCTTGATGACCATTGGCGAACCGGGAAATCCTGCAATTCCGTTTAGCGGGTCACCTTTCAACAGGTGTACCCATACCGCTAGTGACCCAAGTAACGGCAATATTTTTGTAACGGATGGTTATGGTAACTCTAGAATTCATAAATATTCCCCTGATGGAAATTTATTAGATTCATGGGGCGGGCCAGGAGTTGGAGAAGGGGAGTTTAATATTGTTCACAATATCGCCGTCGATAAAGATGGTTATCTGTACGTCTGCGACAGGGAAAACCATCGTGTGCAAGTTTTCGACAGGAATGGAAATTTTGAAGCTGTCTGGGCCAATGTTCATCGGCCATGTGCAATTTACTTGGATGAAAGTGAACGAGTGTACGTCGCTGAGCTCGGATGGGGAACACCTATAAGCCAGAGTGTTCCGAATATCGGACCACGCGTGAGCGTCCTGGATAAAAACGGTACTGTTTTGGAAAGAATCGGACATAACGGATATGGACTAGGACCAGGGCAGTTCATAGCGCCTCATGGCCTGTGCCTAGACTCCAAACTAAACATTTATGTCGCAGAGGTAGCTCGGACTAACTTGAGCCACTACACAACTCCGCCAGAGGCGGTACGAAGTTTTCAGAAGCTAAAGAAAGTCTAGGCAATATGGCGGATATTCCCTCTGAGTGCTAACCTTGCGTCACACAATGCAGTATCTCGCCTGAAAGAATCATATGGAAATGGAGGTAGAAATATGGCTACATCACAAGCTAACTCGACTTTAGTTGAGCGAATGACAGAGGCGGGAGCCAATTTCTTGGGCAGCCTTTCCTCAGAACAGAAAAAGAAAGCGTGCTTCCAATATATGGATGGAGAGAGATTATTTTGGTACTACCCACCAATGAACCGACACGGTTTAGCTCTTCGAGACATGGACCAAGGGCAAAAAGGTCTGGCGTTTGACTTAATGTCCACTGGCCTCACTCAGGAATCCTACCAACAGGCTCGAAAAATTATTGAACTAGAAAATGTGTTGGGACCCTTGGAGAAAGAGCGCGGCGTAACATCTTTCAAAAGGGATTCTGAACTATATTATTTCACAATATTTGGAGAACCTGACGGGAAGGATCCGTGGGCGTGGAGGGCAGAAGGCCACCATGTTTCTTTGCACTTCAGCGTTTGGAACGGGAAAGTAATTTCAATGACACCTTTCTTCTTTGGTGCAAACCCCGCCATCGTACCGAGTGGCCCGAAGTCCGGGCTGAGAATACTTGATGCCAGGGAAGATATCGCCTTCGACCTCCTAAATAGCCTCGACAAAAGCCAGAAGAACAAAGCGATCATATACGGGGAAGCTCCATATGACATTCTCACTTACAATAGCAGCAAGGTAAGTTTACCGAAGGAAGAAGGGCTACCACTTTCAAAAATGAGCAGCATCCAAAAAGAAATAGCTACCAGCCTAATCTCTGAATATGTGAACCAGGTGCCTGAAGAGCTTGCCTCGCGAAAAATGTCGGAGCTAGAACAATTCGGTGTGGATAACGTATTCTTTGCCTGGGCCGGAGGAACAGAATCTGGTAAGGAACATTACTACCGACTACATGGCGGGGATTTCGTAGTTGAATTCGACAACAGGCAGAATGGAGCCAATCACATTCATTCCGTTTGGAGAGACGTAGGAAACGACTTCGCAGAAGATGTAATGCGGCAGCACCTACTCGCTTACCACGTATTATAGGCTGAACGCACCATGAGTGTGAATTAGCTTCTTCTCGCGGTGCGTTCCGTTATTATTAAGAAAATTAGACCTCTCTAAACTCACCTTCCACGGTGTTATCAGGGTCGTCGGTCTCTGAAGTTTCAGTGTTGACATCGTCTTCACCAGGAACACTGCCCGTTTTACTATAGACTTCTTGTCCAACTTTTTGGACGGCTTCTTGTAACTCTTGAAGTCGGCTTTCCATTAAAGCCATGTCTTCTCCCTCAAGAGCCTGTTTAACCGCTTCCAATTTACCCTGCACTTCTAATCGCAACTCTTCCGTAACGTGTTCCTCATTTTCTTTTAGCATATTCTCGGCCGCGTATACAGCTGATTCGGCACTGTTTCGAATTTCTACAGTTTGGCGCTTTCTGTTATCTTCTTCAGCATGCTGTTCAGCCTCATTAACCATTCTGTCAATCTCATCCTGTGACAAGCCAGAACTAGCCGTTATAGTTATACTCTGCTCTTTACCCGTACCTTTATCTTGGGCTGAGACATTTAATATCCCATTAGCGTCAATATCAAAAGTCACTTCTACTTGGGGAACACCTCTCGCTGCCGGAAGTATTCCGTCCAAATTGAACCGCCCAATGGTCTTATTTTCCGATGACATAGGCCTTTCACCTTGAAGTACATGGACTTCAACAGATGGTTGATTATCAGATGCTGTAGTGAATGTTTCACTTTTCGAAGTAGGGATCGTAGTATTTCTAGGGATTAGCGCAGTCGTCACTCCTCCTAAAGTTTCAATACCTAAGGTCAGGGGAGTCACATCAAGCAAGAGTATATCTTGGACATCTCCTTGAAGAACTCCAGCTTGCACCGCAGCACCTACAGCGACTACCTCGTCAGGATTCACCCCTTGATGAGAATCTTTTCCAAAGTATTCTTCGACAGCTTGTTGAACTGCAGGCATTCGTGTCATCCCTCCAACAAGAATTACCTCGTCAATCTCACCCTTAGAAACTGCAGCGTCCTCCATAGCCTGCTTACAGGGATCTATGGTTCTTTTTATAAGATCATCGACGAGTTGTTCCAAAGTAGAACGCTGAAGGGTCTCGACGAGGTGCTTAGGCCCTGAAGCGTCAGCTGTGATAAACGGGAGATTAATCTCAGTTTGCATTAAAGTAGATAGTTCGATCTTCGCTCTTTCCGCAGACTCTCTTAGTCTTTGCAAAGCCATACGATCAGTCTGGAGGTCTATACCTTGATCCTGTTTGAATTTATCACTTATCCAATTTATGATCGACTGATCGAAGTCATCTCCGCCCAAGTGAGTATCACCATTCGTAGCCTTGACCTCAAAAACGCCATCACCTATTTGAAGAATAGTGATATCGAAAGTTCCTCCTCCTAAGTCGAATACTGCGATAGTCTGATCTTTGTCATCATCTAAACCGTAGGCAAGAGCCGCAGCAGTGGGCTCATTTATAATACGGAGTACTTCCAGCCCAGCTATTTTACCCGCATCCCTAGTTGCATTCCGCTGACTATCATTAAAGTAAGCCGGAACTGTGATAACAGCCTGAGTGATGTCTTCTCCCAATTTGGATTCTGCGTCTTGCTTCAACTTCTGCAAAACCATTGCAGAAACTTCAGGTGGTGCATAAGCCTTACCTCCCATCTCCACGTGGGCGTCTCCGTTGGTATGCTCCACAACCTTGTATGGGACTAAGGATGTGTTCCGCCCAATAGAGTCATCACCAAACTTCATACCCATGAAACGTTTTACTGAGAAAACGGTGTTATCTGGATTAGTGACCGCTTGCCGCTTCGCTGTTGTACCCACATAACGCTCGTCCGAGCGGGGGTTTATTCCGACCACGGAAGGCGTGGTCCTTGTCCCTTCAACATTTTCAATTACTCTAGGTTCCCCACCTTCTATGATTGCCATACATGAATTGGTAGTTCCTAAATCAATACCGAGAATCTTCGGCATCAGCTGTCCTCCTGTTCTGTTGACTGTTCAGCCTCTCTATTTGTCGATTCCTGTGAAGCTGGCTGCCCACTCTGACAACTTTCATGTGTATTATTTTCAGCTTCATCCTGCTCTTGGACTGCTGCCTGAGCAACAACCACTCTGGCAGGTCTCAATATCCTATCGGATATCCGATACCCCTCCTGGATTACGTTGACGATAACCCCCTCTTCTACATCAGTCTGCTCTTCATACATCAAGGCTTCGTGTTCATGTGGATCAAATAATGAGCCTAGTGAATCAATCTTATGCACCCCCTCGGCCTCAAAGGTATTTTCAAGGTTACGTTGCACGAGAGACATGCCTTCCAACCAACTTTTGTCAGCTTCTTCGGGGATATTCTCTACAGCCAACGCCAGATCATCCGCTACTTTTAAAAATCTGTTTAATATATTAAATTTTACAGCTCTTCGTGACTCCTCAAGTTCTTGAGATACACGGTTTCTATAGTTAACAAGATCGGCCTGTGCCCTCTGTGCCATAGCTCTAAATTGCTCTTTCTCTCTTAAGGCTTCCTCAAAACTATCTCGCAATTCGGGTTGATTAGGCTCAGTTTCGCTCGTTTCGGATATTTCGCTGCCTTCACCCGGCAGCGATGAGTGCTCTTCCAAACTTTCTTCTTTTTCTTCGCCCATAAATTACTTTTACTCCGATCCATGTATTTCATCGCGTCGATGGTTATTCTCGGCGCTATGGTCTTACCCTCAAAACAGCAAACATTTCTTCCAAACAATTCTCTAAAAATGTCCTGACATCACTGCTTTCTATTTGATTCAGCCCTGACTTGATCCTTAGCATTTGATTGAACATTCCTAGAGCTACCTCTACTCCAACGATATTCAATCCGAGCTCACCCACCAAATGCTTTATAAGCCTCAGCCGCACGATGTCCTCTTCTGAATACAACCGCAACATGCCGACTGTCCGAGAGGGGCGCACTAAACCTGCACGTTCATATTTCCTCAGCGTCTGCGGGTGCATTTCCAATAACCTAGCAGCAACACTTATGACATATAACCCGTCGTGGGGTAAACCTGTTCGCCTGGGGTCATCTGTAGATACCCTCTTAGGCCCTGTTGCCACACCTAATCTGATAACTCTACGGTTGGTGACGTTACGTGACCTACCCAAACTAGAAAAGTGTCTATTCGTCATATGCAACCTTATTATGAAATCTTCCAAAAACCGGTGATCTTCAACAATAATTCGAGTTAATCATACATAGTTGATGCGTCACGTGTCAACTTTAATAATATCGTGCATATCCTCTATATATTTATTGGAGAACTCATCCCAAAAAGATATTTGAAGGGTAATAGGGGCCGTCCAAAACATAAGATATTGCCGGGTAGAATAATCGCGCCCTTTTTTTTCTTCAGCAAATTTGAATCATTTTCTAGGGGTCTCTTAAAGAACACCAAGACCAAATCAATGATTAACCACTATACTTCAATAGACTCAATAGAAGAACTTTATTAGTCTATAGTGTAAAACAACCCAAACATTTGGCAACTAAGTATTTCAATCTGAAGCCATTTATAATTTTGAGATTGGAAACTGCTATTTTAAAGTATCCACAAGCCCTTTCATCTCGAACACTAGCTGGCTCTGGTAATATCCATTCAAACTTAATCAAATTTCTGAAACTCGATCCTAACAAATAGAATTATCAACAAGAGATATCTTCGAAAATGCCGACAATTCCAGAACCACTCATCATATTTGATTGCGACGGGGTGCTCGTTGATAGCGAGCCAATTTCAAATCGGGTACTTGCTGACTTATTAACAGAAATTGGCCTTCACACCACTTTCAGCCAGTCAATAGAAATGTTTTTGGGACGGTCATGGGAGGACACCCTAAAGATCATCGCACGTAGACTGGGAAAAGAACCTCCGGAAGGTCTTTACGCGACATACACTGAAAGATTGTTTCAAACATTCGATTCAGAGCTCAAGCCGGTAAGTGGAATTGAATGTGTTTTGAACCAACTTCCATTCCCGATGTGCGTTGCATCTAGCGGCCCACATGAAAAAATTCAAAAAACATTAAGCCTGACAGGCCTTCTTCGATTCTTTGAGGGAAATGTTTTTAGCTCCAGTGACGTAAAAAAAGGAAAGCCTGCGCCGGACCTTTTCCTTTACGCCTGTGAGAGGATGGGTTCTACACCGGATTCATCAATCGTTGTTGAAGACGCAGTTCCCGGTGTAAAGGCCGCTGTATCTGCAGGGATGAGGGTGCTAGGTTATGCTCCTAGCAATAATGGCCCGATCCTTCAAAGTAATGGTGCTTCTACTTTCAGCGATATGAGAGAACTGCCAAAACTTCTAAGTAGTACAGTTGAAAACAAACCACACGGAGTTAGATATGAACTCTGAAATTCAGAAACTTTTGAGAGGCTCTTTTGACTTGCATGTTCATGCTGCCCCTGACTCTCAAGAGAGAAGAATGGACGCTCTTGAAACTTCGAGATCAGCATATGAGGCTGAAATGGGTGGTTTCGTATTAAAATCCCACGAATACCCTACAGCCCCTCTCGCATATGCGCTCAGGCGAATGTATCCGGGACTAAAAGTTTTCGGGGCAATTGTACTCAACAGATCGGTTGGAGGTATCAATCCTGAGGCTGTCCAAGTGTCCGCCAACTTGGGCGCAAAGGTAGTTTGCATGCCAACCTATGATGCAAATCATTGGAGGGAGAGACACGAAAACAGTGAGGGAATCAAAATAACCGACAATGACGGCCAACTCACCGAGAAATCACTTGAAATAATCGAGATAGTCGCCAAGAATGAAATGGTTCTGGCTTCGGGTCATATCTCCCCCTCCGAAACCATTACTCTTTTTGACGAAGCCCAGTCTCAAGGCATCACCAAAATGATCGCTACACATTCGCACGGATCATTGACAGAAGACGAGATGTTACAAATGGTCTCACTTGGTTCCTACATGGAACGAACCTTTTTGGAGTGCATGTCCAGCAGTGGCAATATGACCCCTAGTACGATGGTGCAGATTATTAGGCGACTAGGAGTCGATAAATGCATTGTCACCACCGACTTTGGACAGTGGATGAATCCTCCGCCGTCTGAAGGAATGCGGATGGCCATCGCAACTTTGCTGGAAGCCGGAATGTCTACCGAGGAAATTACAAAATTAGTGAAAACGAATCCCTCTGAATTAGTGGAATAGCTTCTCAGGCTTTCGACCCATCCTCGATAAATTCTAACCAGTCTCCAGCAGGGTCGTGTACGTATCAAGCAAACCGGTTTACAGGCATTCCTGGGGCAGAGTTTAGATTCTTCACTTCTCTCTTGACTGTTTCCATAACGGTATCGGTAACGTTGTCAACAAGAAATACTAGAATGAGCCCTTCTAATTGTGTATACCTCAAGAGTGGGGGACCACAAAATCACTGCGAAAGTGAGTAGAGCTCTCAATGCTACCAACGACAACTCCAGTACGGTTCATACTTATAATCACGTCTCTCCTATGTGTTCTTATACGACTTCAGTGCCCCAAGGGCTAACGCAATCCATCCTAGCATTAGTGTGAATCCTCCCACTGGAGCTGCAGCCCCAAAAAATTTCCAATGGGTAATTGAATAAAGGTACAAACTTCCCGAAAACACTATTGTGCCAAATATAAAAAACCATAAGCTAGATGACAGTAAAATAGTTCGGCCAGCATTCTTCATCACAAGAGTCGCTACGATAATCACTACTGAATGGATCAAATGAAGCCTGAAAGCTGTGTCAAAAATAGTACCATACCGTCCATGTAAATATGGTTCCAGCCAGTGAGCTCCAGCAGAGCCAAAAAGTACAGCGAAAAAGCCCATAATCGATCCCAGAAAAATCCATCTATTACATGTACCGTTCATCAATCCAGCATATCACCAACCACGGCTATCATTGACAGATTCGATGTTGAGAATCCTTGACACATACGAAAAGAGGAGCAGACAATTTCTCTACAAAGAGACACTGCCAGCTTTTGACCCGCTAAGAAGGAGCCTCGTAAATGACCAAAATGCCTGCGGCAATCGCAACTGGACTTGGCCAATGGACTTGTGAAGAAATCCCTATTCCATCTACCGAACGAGGGAAGGTATTAGTCAAAACAAATCTCGCATCAATATGTGGAAGCGATCTGCATATTTCCTATATGGGATGGAATGTATCAGAATTTCCACTCCCCCACGGCTATCCGGGTCACGAGGGGATAGGTGAGGTAGTAGAGGGTGGAGACACGGGATATCAACCGGGGGAACTAGTTCTCACAGCTCCAGCAATATGGCAGTCCAAGTGTTTCGCAGAATTCCAACTGATAGATCCCCAATTCCTTCTCCGACTACCTTCAGGAATACCATTGTCACATTTACTTATGGCTCAGCAGCTAGGAACAGTAGTGTTCGGATGTCAAAGGCTACCTTCTCTAGTGGGTAAAACTGTTGCAGTAATTGGTCAAGGGTCTGTCGGGCTATTCCATGATTTCATGTTGAGGAAAATGGGGGCACACGAAATAATTGGCATCGAACCGGTCCCTGAAAGGCTCGCTGCAGGTAGGAACATGGGTATAGATCATGCTATAGCAGTCACAGGCGATGAGGCTACCGAAGCCATCATGGATATAACTAACGGAGAAGGAACTGATTTAGTGATAGAGGCGGTAGGCAGCGTAGAGGCCCTTAATCAGTCACTGGATCTTGTAAAAATATTTGGCAGGATAGCCGCCTTTGGGCTACCGCCTACGGCTGAACGCATCCCATTTGACTGGGATATGTTTTTCAGGAAATGCGTACAAATGCATTCTGTTTTCAGAGGGCAGGATGAGCCTGGGCTACCCGCCTTTCAACTGGCCGTAGACTATATTAAAAAAGGTGATATTGACATGGCTCCATTCGTCACTCATCAATTCCCGATTTGGGACATACAAGATGCTTTTGACCTCGCTAACAACCGTACAGATGGAGCCTTAAAAGTCTCTCTCACTTTTTAGATAGACCTAATATTAAGAAGTCCACTTGGGCGAATCACTCGATCTGCATTCCTGAGATACCAGCCGGACCCAACTAAAAACTCAACTGTTTCAATTTCATACTGGTTTCAACTCAGGGCGAGTGCTCTATGCCCTCATAATATTTCTATACCGATTCTTACCCGAATTGTCTATTCGCCCATACTCCGATAAATCAGTTCAAATATCGTACGACATCTCCACCTTAGGTTGAAATCTGACCCTTGCCTGAGGTGATTCAGACATATCGATACAAACGACCGACTCCGAATTTACATACTCGATACCACGACGGGCACATGTCTCGATACCTCTGCCGTATAATCTTCCAATTTACTAGCATCTCCATTTAGAGAATGTATTAAGGTTCGCATAATTGTGGTCAGGGAGGCACTAGGATGTCAAAGATCCAAAATATGACTATAACTGAAGCTTCAAAAGCTCTCCAGGCCAGGAACATTTCACCTGTTGAACTGATGCAATCTTTCCTAAAAGTATCGGAATCTTGGGAAGACAAACTTAATGTTTGGGTAACTATGGATCCTGAACTTGCTATGAATTCTGCACGAATTTGTGAATCTGAGATAAGTTCCGGAATCTACAAAGGACCTCTACACGGTATTCCGATTGGTGTCAAAGACATCTACTTCACCAAGGATATGAAAACTACTTGCTGCTCGCCAATCTATCAAGATTTCAGAAGTGCCTATGATTCTGAACCTGTAAAATTACTCCGTGAAGCTGGCGCCGTGATCATGGGGAAAACTGTAACAACCCAGTTTGCGTGCGGTGACCCACCCCCAACCAAAAATCCTTGGAATTTATCTAGAACGCCAGGGGGCTCTAGTAGCGGCTCTGCAGCAGGCTTGGCATCCGGTTATTTCTCCGCCTCGCTTGGTTCGCAAACAGCTGGATCCGTACTAAGGCCTGCCGCCTACAATGGTCTCGTGGGGCTTAAGCCAACCCATGGACTGGTCAGTAAATTTGGAGTTTATCCTGTCGCACCTTCATTAGATACGATGGGATGGTTCACTAAAAGCGTCGAAGATTCAGCAATTTTGCTTCAGTGCCTAGCGAAGTTTGACGAGAAAGACGAAGGTTCGGTCCAAACCAGAATACCGCAATATTCAGAACCTTTAAAAGAAATATCCCCACCAAGAATAGGCATTGTGGACCAATATTATTCAACGAAATCCGATAGCGAAACTTGGTCCGCTTTAATGAATCTAATTGATAAACTTTCCAAAGAAGGAGCATTCATAAAAAACATTGCCATCGAAACAGATTTTGAAGAGGCCCTCTCAAGTCACCACGTTATCATGACCTCTGAAGGAGCGAGCACACACAGTGAAAATTTCAAAATCAGACCCGATGACTATGCCCCGCACGTAAGAAAAATAATCGAGACCGGACAACAGACGAATGCTGTTGATTACATCAATGCAAAAAAAACACAACGCAGGCTACATTTGGCCGTTGAGCGAGCGTTGCAAAATATCGATATCCTCCTTTCTCCCACAGCAATGTCGGGCGCCCCGACCCCTGACACCACAGGTCAGCCCGTATTTCAAGCCCCCTGGACCATGGCCGGCGTGCCTTCAATAAATTTACCGTATACTTTAGATCGAGATGGACTGCCTCTTGGGGTGCAGTTAGCTGCAAAAAAATTTGATGAGGCCAATTTACTTTCTTCAAGTTTATGGATCGAAAAAGCGGTCAATTTTTCAGCAAAGCCAACATTTGTCTAGTTTCAAACACTCAGCCCACTGATGAACCAAATCGACAAATTTCTTGAACGAACCGGCAATCAACGGTTTTTTTGGTTAGCTAATCGTGCTAGCGTCGTTTCTATCCAGTATGATCAACTCTGGCACGGGAAGCTATGCCATCGATTTTTCATAGTGCCGATGGGGAATGAACTAAGAATTAGTCGAACACAGTTTTCCACAATTCCTCTTTTCAAGTTAACTGCATTACCAATACTTCTGTTCCTAGAAATAATGGTGGATCGAAAGCAATGGTTACGCTGTCATTTTTGTTGTCTTCGATCTCTACTGTTTTATCCTGACTAAATCACCCAGACTTATATAGACCTTAAAAATCAATTGAACCAATTGTTAATGCGCTTCCGCCCTGTATGCTGATAGCATACCCCGACAATTTAGGAGGACCCTCATGGTACCACCAGTAGAATTTTTAGGATTAGTGCCCACATGGTTGATAGTATATGCATCGACCGTTCTCTCCTTTGGAACAGCATTCGTGATCTTATACTTCAAAATGTTTCGGCCAATTCTATCTGGAACACCTTCCGGTAGAACCGACCATATGGCCAGGAGAATATTAGGTGCTTTTCCTTATATATTTGGCCAAAAAAAGGTCCTAGAGAGTACGAGTATTGCAAACGACAGGGCTGGGCTTGCACACTCCATAATATTTTGGGGATTCCTTTCTTTCTCTCTCAGCTACCTACTTTTTATTTACGGAGACTCTGTCAACCCAAAATTTTCGACAACCCTCATAACTGAAACAGGGGTAAAAATTTTTGGAGCATATCTGGATGTACTTTCCATTGTTCTGCTTGCTGCTATAGTTCTGGCGATCTTTAGAAGATGGATATTCACCGCAAACAGACTCCGATTCGACCTAACTCAAAAAAGGGAAGCAGCAATAATTCTGTTACTAATTGCTCTTCTCATGATCAGTACTATTCTTGCTGAAATATTTTACGTCGCTTCAAAAAATGTGGAATCCCATTCATTCATTGGCAACTCAATTGGTGGCTGGCTTATAGATCTCGGAATCTCAGCGACCCCAGCCGCCACAATATATCAAACCAGTTGGTGGATACATCTCGTGATAATCCTAGGATTCGCCATATATATCCCTATTTCGAAGCATGTGCACCTTGTGGGAGCTCCGATTGGATTCTTCGCACGTCAACTGAATTCTAAAGGAACACTAAATACAATTGTAGATTTTGAAGAGGCAGACTCTTTTGGGGCGTCAAGAATGAAGGACTTTAACCAAAAACAACTTTTGGATGCCTTTGCTTGCGCGGTTTGCGGCCGATGTACAGACGCCTGTCCCGCCAATATTACCGGAAAGATTCTTTCGCCAATGCATGTTGTTCAAGGTCTTAGATATCACATTGCGGATGCGACCTCTGTGAAGAATGAAGAAGACGTACCCAGCATTATCGGTTCTAGAATTGAAAAACAAGCTGTGTGGGACTGCCTTACTTGCGGAGCTTGCACGGAAGTTTGCCCTGTTGGTAACGAGCCATTTCATCCCTTGATAGACATACGCCGATATATGGTCATGGAGGAACCTGAAATACCAGAGGGAGCGCAAGGAGCGCTTCTCAATTTAGAACAAAGAGGGCATCCCTGGAGTGGGACGACCTTCACAAGAGAAACTTGGTACGAGGGATTATCTGTAAAGACTTTCAAGGAAAATCCAGATGCTGAATACCTATTATGGATCGGGTGCACCAACGCACTTGAGCAGAGGAGTCAAAGCATACCTAGATCGTTGGTGTCAATTTTGAACAGGGCTAGCGTTGATTTTGCTATTCTAGGGTCAGAAGAAACTTGCACTGGAGATCCAGCTCGTCGAATGGGAAACGAGTACCTGTATCAAATGCTCGCTAAACAAAATATAGAAACTTTCAATCGCTACAAAGTAAAAAAAATATTGACTAGCTGCCCACATTGTTTCAATAACATCAAGAACGAATATCCTCATTTGGGTGGAAAATTTGAAGTATTACATTACAGTGAACTTATCTCGGATCTCATAGAAATCGGTACTATAAAGCCAGTAGTTGAAATTGAAACCACTATGGCATATCACGACTCTTGCTACCTTGGCAGACACAATGGCATCTATGAGGCTCCTCGGAAAATAGCCGCGTCAATACCTGGGTTGGAACTAACAGAAATGAAAAAATGCAGGGAAAACGGTTTCTGTTGCGGGGCTGGAGGTGGCCACATGTGGTATGAAGAAGAAGGTAAGGAGCGAGTTAATCATGCTAGAACGGATCAATTTTTACAAACTGGAGCCAACATGGTAGGAGTGTCATGTCCATTCTGCATGCAGATGTTGGAAGAAGGGGTCCAATCAAAAGGTGTGAATGAAACCAAGGAAGTTAAGGACCTAGTCGAGTTGCTTGAAGAAAGCCTCGGATAAGGCATTATTCGTACAGTGACTACTAACTTTTATCTTTTTCCACGTTGTCCACGGCTACATATTTTGAAGGACATTTCACAATCACATTTTGGCTGTGGAATTCCCGTCCTCGAATATAGATACCTTCCAAAATGATTTCAGAGTGCTCATTAAAAAAGAGATCTGGTAGTACACCATCGTGACTGGCTTCCATGATTTCAACACCGTCGGTTAATGAGAATTGCGCAAGAGTAGAACCATCTGAACGATGAAATGAATCTTGAACCAGCTTGCCACTTACTCTGACTGTCTTTCCGTTAAGTGTTTCCGACTGTGTGGTAATTTCGCTGACAGTGAAGTAATAAACCATCGCACCTTGAAATGCTATAAATGCGAAATACCCCAATGCGCTAAACAACACAATTGAGACTATTAAAGTTTTACCTTTATTAGCTTTTATTGAGCGAATTGCACGCGTCCCTTCATTGTTATCGTTAGGGTAAGAGTCCATCTCTGTTACTTATTCATCCAAATGTGAATCTTTTTCCTTTAGCAATGTTTTCAAAACATCAAGCTCATGCGTCAGGTCCTTTAAACGCCGGGAAAGAAAAAATATGTAGCCGAAAAATGCCACCCAAGCTACAAAAAAAACTGCGAACAAATTCTTCAAATTTGCCTCAGGGCCGTCAGTGTCCGACACAGGAGCACCCAACGAATCAGCACTTACAAGATAGCTCGGTATAAGAAATCCAAACAATACAATAAACGGAAGTGCGAGCGATATAAATTTATATTTACTTCTTCTCTTAACTAACCTCATTCCTATGAACCTCATCCAAAACGTATTCGAATCGTCTAATGGTAATCCTCTCATATAACAAATATATGTAAAAAATAGTAAATGTTATTGCTGCATAAATTAATAATATTCGCATATCTGAATCCATATCAGACTCGGCAAAAGGTCCGAAATTAAGATCTGGGTGAGCGTTTCTCCACCAAACTGACGCGAAATATATCAAAGGCGCATCTATGGCTCCGATCAGCGCCACAACTGAAGCATATCGCCTCCCTCGTGGTCCATGAGGAGCGTAGGACCGCACCATCAGATAGCCTACATATATGAACCATAAAATAAGAGTGGTTGTTAGTTTGGGATCCCACTGCCACCAGACACCCCACACCGGCTTAGCCCAAATAGCTCCGGTTACTAATATCAAGGTGGCGAAAATTACTCCGAGCTCAGCTGCAGAATATGCCACGTGATCCCATTTCTCATTCCCTGTCATCAAATGAACGAGGCTGGCTATACCCACGACAATAATAGAAATCATTCCTACCCACGCGATAGGGACATGAAAATACAGAATCCTCTGAGAAATTCCTAGGTTTTTTTCCGTAGGGACCCACATAAATATGAGATAGATGCAAACCATCATGAGTATGGCGCTAAGAAATAAAAGTGCCGTTCTCACTGGTTAGTCAGCGTCTCCCACAAAAGTATAAAATGAACCAAATCACCATAACCTTACCGGTTCCGGCTAGAAATTTTACCATCAAACGACTTACTACAGCTCAGACATATCCTAAAATTCGGTATTAATTTCTCATGAGTTTAAAATTTCCGAAGCTAACTGGTTACTGCTCCTACGGAGGCTGAAGAAACAAGTTTTGCATATTTTGCCAGAACACCCCTTTCATAATTTGGGCTACGAGGCTTCCAAGCATCCTGGCGTTTTTTAATCTCACCCTCTGAAATATTTACATTCAGTGCTCGGGTTCCGACATCCATAGAAATTATGTCTCCGTCCCTTATTAAAGCAATCGTACCCCCAACAGCAGCCTCGGGTGCTACATGACCAATCATCGGGCCTCTCGTCGCCCCAGAAAAACGTCCGTCAGTGATGAGTAGCGTGGTTTCTCCCAATCCCGCTCCCATAATGGCACCTGTAACTGCTAGCATTTCTTGCATTCCAGGTCCCCCTTTTGGTCCTTCATATCGAATGACTACTACATCTCCATCTTCTATTTCCCCATTAGTCACCGCATCAAACGCGGCCCGCTCGCCATCGTAGACTTTCGCAGGACCTTCATGTTCATGATGGCTGGTACCTGTCACTTTTATTACTGCTCCTTCCGTAGCAAGGTTGCCCTTCAGAATGGCCAGCCCTCCGGTAGAACTTTTAGCACGGGGTATGGAAAAAATGACTCTTTCGTCCGGCTTCGTATCCACACTCTCTAAATTCTCTCCAATAGTCTTTCCATTAATCGTTAACGCGTCTCCGTGGAGCATTCCTCCGTCTAGAAGTTCTTTCAAAACAACCTGTACCCCACCGGCCTTATCTACATCGGACATTACATATTTCCCACCCGGTCTCAAATCAGTCAAATAAGGAGTTTCACGACTCAGTTTGTCGAAGTCATCAATAGTTAACTCAACCTCTGCCTCGCGGGCTATCGCGAGCAGATGAAGTACAGCATTGGTCGACCCCCCCATAGACAACACCAAGCGAATGGCGTTTTCGAAAGCATCTCTAGTCATTATGTCTCTAGGTTTTATTCCTTTTTCTAGCATCGAATATAGATATTGACCTGCATCATGGGCTACCCCTAGGTTCCTATCATCAACTGCAGGTATGGAAGCTGCCCCATGAATCGACATCCCCATAGCTTCGATGGCCGACGCCATCGTATTCGCAGTAAACATGCCTGAACATGCCCCCTCCCCTGGACAGGCCACCCTTTCCATATCATTTAACTCGTCAATAGTGATCTCGCATTTGGAAAAAGCACCAACAGCCTCATACATGTCCTGAATATTGATATCCTTACCAGAATAAGAGCCGGGTAAAATTGCGCCACCGTATACGAAAATAGACGGGATATTCAATCGGGCCATAGACATCATCGCACCAGGCATATTTTTATCGCAGGCTGCAACTACAATTAAGCCGTCCATACCCTCGGTAAAGCAAACAGTTTCTATCGAATCTGCAATAACCTCACGGCTAACCAACGAGCCTTTCATTCCCTCGGTACCCATCGATATACCATCACTGATCGTAATAGTTCCAAACATAAATGGTACCGATTGAGCATCCCAAAGACCTTGTTTGGCCTGGTCAGCTATCCGCGTTAGGTGAACATTACAAGGAGTGACATCGCTAGCCAGATTGGCGACGCCCACAAAAGGCTTTTCCATATCTTCGTCACTAAGGCCTACGGCGCGCAACATCGACCTAGCAGGAGCCCTCTCTGGGCCGAGACTTACTATTCCAGACTTGTGTTTGAGTCGCGAGAGATCCTTCGTTTCTGTAGCCATGATTCCTCCATTTAAGTCAACAATTATCCCGTTTATACCCGACCGGTTGACAGGGATCTAATATTTATGGGAAAACCAGAATACACACCCGACCGTGGCATTCATATTCCACACAAGGGAATTACGACAGGATTGTGAGCCCGGCACAGCTGCGAACGAAAGACCTTTAAAAAACCGACATCCCTGATTCTTTAGTTGAGGTCTTCAGGCCGAGGGCCCATGTTTCTCCAAAAGACTCACCACGCGGGGGTCTATAGTGTCAGGAATATCTCTCCCAGCATCAAATAGTGCAATAGCTAAATGAGCATCTCTATGCAGCTGCTCACTCTCTGGCAAATTCTTAAACTCTTCACCATTAAGCTCACCAAAAAGGCTGTCTATATGCTCTTTCTGAAACATAACTTTACTTGGCATTTTTTGCTACCAATCCATCTTCTCCCTGTTCAGGGTCTATACACTTATTACTCAAAATGCGTACCTTGCTTTAGAGGCCGGCGTCGTAACCGCTCTTTTCGGTGAGAATATCCCCTAATTCATCTACGAACTCTTTCGTTTCCGCTTCCGAAGCCGAACCTTTTTCTTCAAGCTTCTTTTTAAACTGGTCGAACAGCCATTCGTCCTTTGTCCCGTGCGGGAAATCGAAGAACTCTCTCTCAAAACTGGGTAATTCACCGGGCCCAAAATAGCCTTTACCCCTGATCTCAAAACCCTCCAGGTTATCAGTCCCTTTACCCAAAACCTCTCCTGTCTCCACAAAATGTTCCATGACAGAGGGCATCCCATAGCGTTGCACGGGGCATACTAACATGCAGACTCCACAACCTTCATAGGTTGCCATAACGGGTCTGCATCGGTCGTACATCAACTTATGTTTTTCTGCCCCCCTCCACCATACCTTTTGTCGGACAAGGGCTCTTCCTGGACACCTGTTGACGCACACTTGGCATTCTTCGCAAAATTTGTGTATCCCATAGTCAACCGGCTCGTCGTAGGTAACCTCAGCATCTGTTGTGATTACCATAATTCGCGACCTGGACCCGAAGTGGGGAGACAATAGTTGCCCGTTAGCCCCCAATTGACCAAGTCCCGCCGCTACAAACATTGGTATGAAAGGGGCGCTATTATCGTTGGGGCTGTGAATCTGAGCGTTGTACCCCAAGGAGCGAATGAAATCCGCAAGTTCTAACGCGTACGCCCCCTCCTCCTCATAAGTCCCGAAATGGGCGAACTCTGCATCCATACTTGGAATCGTTTGGGTTTGCCAGTAGTCTTGCTCCAACGCTAAGCAGATAGCGTGCTCAAATTTGGCCCACCCTTTCTTGCTTTTGTAGGTATAACGTCGATCATACTTCGTGAAGCCAACTTCACCGAATCCAAGTTCTCTTGCTTTCTGTCGGATTTCCTTGGTGACGTCCTTCCCTGCTACTGGTTTTACTTCAGTAACAATATCTCCAGACACAAACGCAGCATCTACTAAGGGTTTATTATCCTTGTCATGCTGCTTCCTGTACTCATACATTTCACCGGTGTAAACAGTCCAAGTCCACTCTCTGTCAGCAGCCTTGTCGATACTTTGGGACTCCAAAGGGTAGTTTCGGCTGTACCAATCTACATCGGCCTCTCTCTGAACGATCCCCGGCACAGTCGCCAACTCTTCAGCCACACTTATTTCGACATCCGCGTCTCCATCTTTCCGTCCCGGCCTATTAACCACGTGGTGAACATGTTTTAGAGCCATATCATCCCTCCCAAATTCAGGTCGAATATATCCTATTTACCACAGATGTCACACATCTAGTCTCAGTTATGGCGACAGTCTAGGCACAATCACACGGTAAGTCAATACGGGAAGGGAGCTAGAGCTCCAACATTTATAAGAATTCCAATTCAAATAATTTGTCCCATAGTGCATACCTAACAGCAAATAAAACCGATCTAACGTAATTTTTCCCAGATCTTTTTTTTATCAGAGTAAAACGTCTGCCTTGCAAAAAAAATAATACCGCCAATCACTAGAACACTTAGATACGTGATTGATCTATCAGAAATTGCAACTGCTGCGGCCTGAGAACTGTCCATGCCGAGTAAAAGTAGCCCCGTTATCCCTGGCTCTACAGCGCCGACCCCCCCCGGTGTAGGCACCGTCGACAAGATAGCGTTGCCAATGGCAACAAAAACAATAAGCGAAATAGAAACATTAATCCCAAGCGAGTGGACTACCAACCAAACTCGCATTATTTCCATCACCCAACCACTTGCACCTAACATGGTAATAATAGGAAGACGGGTAAAGCTCCCCATAGTACCAGCTCTAAGATTAAGCAGCGCCTCTTTCAGATAATTGGGAAGTAAACTCGTGATTCTTCCACCAGCACTGATTAAAACCAACACTACGAGGACTAGCGCTAGAGCCATTACAACTGAAGCGATCAACAGGAATCGAGATGTAGTGCTATTTAGTGCTGATGACAAAAAAAATAACGCCGTGATTAGCAACAGCACGATTATGAACATATCAAGCACCCGTTCTGCCAGTATGGTACCCAAACTCCAGGAAAATCCGCGGCTCGTTTCGGAGCCAAAGGTATAGGCTCTGTAGGCATCACCCATCCTTAACCACGTAATCGAATTAACAAACCACGCGCTCAATATCAAGGTAGTACAACTCATCAACCCAGGAATCAAACCGTCCGACTGTTCAATCGCTCCTGTAGAATTTCCAATTTTTACCTTGGAAGCGTTTACTGCAAGGACTCGCCACCTGAGCCCCCTGAAAAAAAAACTCATGTAATAAAGTGCAATGGCTGACAGATATATGGGCAGGTTTATAGAACGAACATTTCGGATAGTTTCACCCCAGTCGAGCTTAAACTGTGAAGCTAGAAAATAAATCAAACAAGCCGCTGCAACCAGGGAAATTATGGTCCGAAACGGAAAGACTTTATCTATTATTGTCCTAGTGGAGTCATCTCCTGGGATTTCAGTCTTCAACAAAATCTACCTGATTGCCAAATGCCTTGGATTTTCACTTTAATAACGGCCTTTTTGATGGAATACCGGGTCTCCTGGGAAATGTCTCCGGAGTGGGGGACACTTTTGAAATTATTACCAAACTACCATTCATGAATTCATATCGATCCGCACATCGAATAACTTCAACTAATTCTCCACCCAATCGACGCACCGCAGGTTCCGCACGTTCAAGCTCATTTTTTACTCCGTCACCCTTCATGGCCACAAGTGTTCCACCTATCCTACAAAAGGGGAGGGTAAATTCCAAAAGTACATTCATTTCGGCAACTGCTCTCGAAACGACAACATCGTATGACTCCCTATGCACCACGTTCCTTGCAAAATTTTCTGCACGGCCCGTTAACACTTCGGTATGCTCAAATTTCAGTTTGTCACAAACGGACTCGAGATACCGAGTTTTTTTTCTGACTGAGTCGAGCAAACTAAATTTCATGTTCGGGAAAATTATTTTGAGTGGTATCCCTGGAAACCCGGCCCCACTTCCCACATCCAAAACGCGCAGAACATCTGTAGTTTGGAAGGGGTGAGAAATAGAGACAGCTGCCGAATCTAGAAAATGCCGCCAAACCACTCCTTCCCAATCCACTATTGAAGTTAGATTAACGATTTTATTCCATGACACGATCATCGAATGATATTTTGCGAAGGTCTCTAAAACCTCGCTGTCGTATCTCAGACCCAGAGTCTTCAATCCTGCTTTCAGAACAGCGAAATCGTAGTTGGTAAACCCGTCCATATATTTAGGTTCCATAAGTTTTCTCTGAAAGAATCGTACACTCCTCCTCAACGCAACCTCTGGAGAACACCATAATTTGGTTTTGGTGTTACTGGGAAACCCTATTGCCCACCATAGATTATTCCCACACGGTAGCGATTATAGATGCTGATTGCATAAAGGCCACTAAATACTATCGACTGAAACGGATGCTACTGCTATTATCTAGGGTGTAAATGTAGTGAGCTTACCGTAGGACCACGGTGTACTTCATGTACGCGCAAAGGTTAATGAAATGTGCTCGTGGATATGAGCACCAAAATCATTGCCTAGCAGGTGCTGTTATGAGAGTCGCGATTGTGTTAGGGTGGGAGCACACAATTCACTTACAAACAAGTTAACTTCAGGCAAATTACTGGGCAAGGAGGCAACTGTTACGCCATGTTCAGGACCAAGACACTATCAATTTTAGCTGTTGTGGTGCTTTTAAGTATCACTCCTATGATCGGCTTGCACGCCGGGGCGGCGAAGGTCGGAACCGTGATCTTCCAAGACGATCAGGGTACTAATGACTCCGTCGTAATTAGCATCGAGGGAATGTCAGCTCCACCCTCCGGCTCTACACACAACGCCTCGTTTACTACCTCTGATGGATTGGACTCCCTATCTTTGGGGGAAGTAGTGGTCGACCTGCCCATAATCCACGGGGTTATTCAAGCAACAGGGAATGGGAGCCTTACCTTTAACAACACATCGGCTGGGTACGATGGAACAGATCTAGTTTCACGATTCAACCGGTTCACTGTGAAAGAGGAACCGGCCGGAACAGTTCTCTACAGTGGTTCTATCGACAAAAGCGCGATGACCAGTATCAGCGCTACGATGCAAGACGCCTCTTCTTTGAATTCCAGTCTCGCCTCAGCTATCGACTCAGCCAATCTAGCAAAGGACGCTTCCGATTTGGAAGGCACCCGTTCCAACGCCAACGATGCTGTGGCAAACGTAGACCAGTTAATCGCATCTGCAAATAGCATGAGTGCCAATGCCACGGCGGTAGCAGAAGCTGCTAGCAGCGATACCATCACAGCGTCATCGACAGTTATAACCGCCATATCTACAAATATAATAAACGCCGTAAATAATGCCAAAGCCAGTGCCGAAAGCGCATCCACTCAATCCGGAGTGAGCGTGGCCAACATTTTCGCTGGTTCAGTCTACGAAGAGCTATCGGAGGCCAGAAATGGAGGGGCGGCCAGTGGAAGAGATGGGTCAACCCAGGCTTATAGCATCGCGCAACAAATGGCCACTATAACTGTAGTCGAAGGAGATCACTCGACACCAGAATATACTCCACCTACACCAGTTCCCCCCACACCAGAACCCACGCCGGAACCTACACCGGTTCCGACACCAGTTCCGACACCGGAACCTACACCTACACCAATTCCTACACCTACACCGACACCACATCTTCTCGATGAACCAGGATTGCCGAGTGTAGGAGACGAATCCGCCTCCATGATTATGAAAATGAGTCTGTTGGCCGGCATAATGCTCGCCGGGCTTGGAGGATTCCTAGTAATCGTAAGAAGTAGAGAATCGCAGTAAGAGAAGGATAATATAGTGGGAGTTGTTAACTAACACCCACCAAGTAAATAAGGCCCTGCTTTGTTATAGGTAGGGCTTTATTTTATTGAACCGCAAAAAATGTCGTGGAATTATCCTATAATTGTTCATGCTCTTTCCGAAGAAGACAAGATTCCTCAACTCATTGACTCCAGTTATAGCCGGTTTATTAATCTCTATTTCGTGTGTGTCCGTAAATCCAAATCCGCCTTCCCATCAAATTCAGCCCTCTCCCACTCCTATAAACCCAGTAACTATCCTTCATAAGTCTGGACAGGAGATGACGCTCCTAGACTCGTTTCAATTCGAACTAACTCATCGAAATGGAAGGGGGTCACCTGCTAACGGATTCTTACTAAGTGAAGCGACGGGCTTAATTGAGAAACCCGAAAAAATCCGAGTTATAGCAACCATGCTACTTGGTAACTTGGTGATTGAAGGAGAATTGATCACCACTAACCAAGGTTCCTTCATCAGGAACCCTTTAACAAACAGATGGGCCAATATTGAACCAGAAGTTAGTCCGCTTAATTTTTTCGACCCAGAAGAAGGGATTATGCGGATCATGGATAATGTGATAAATCCCTCCCTTCAGTCACAGGACGAATACCACTTCATAATAGATGGCGCATTGCCCGCTGATACGTTGTCACCAGTTGTGGGTACTACTACCACCAATAACGTTGAGGTATCCATTTGGATAAATCGAGAGTCCTTACTAATGACAAAAGCGGAGATCTTAGGTGTTCTACACCCGCAAGATGACATTGGAATGGTCAGGATTATGAAAATATCTAGATTTAACGAATCCCTCGATATAACTCTACCTAATATGGAGTAGTTATTGTCCAAGCAACAACGTAGGGCTCTAAACCCAAATATAGCTATGATTCCAGTATTGCTGGGAGTTTTTTTTGCAGCCGATGACCAGACGGTAGTAGTAACTATTTTGCCTCAAATCATGCTCGATCTTCGAGTGGAAATAACGGAGTTGGACCGTGCAGCTTGGACAATAACTGGTTATCTTCTTGGCTACGTAGCGATAATGCCTATTATGGGACGACTATCTGATGTTTTCGAACGGAGAACAGTCTACGTAGCCTCTATGGTAATTTTCATGATCGGGTCAGCTGGCACAGGCCTTACAGGTTCGGGCCAATGGCTGATCCAAGATGACCTGACAAACCCACTATTAAACCTCTTTCTGGATACCAGTTCCACTATGGAATGGGTAATTGCCACCCGGATATTGCAAGCTGTGGGAGCAGGAGCTCTTGTGCCTATCTCGATAGCAATGGTAGGTGACCTATTTCCTAGCCAAAAAAGAGGAGTTCCTTTGGGCTTAACCGGTGCTGCTGCGGAAGCTGGAGCAGTTATAGGCCCACTTTGGGGTGGAATAATAACCCACTTCTTAGCATGGCAATGGATTTTCTGGCTAAACTTACCAATTTCAATTGTAGTTCTGATTTTGTTGTCTAAAACCTTTCCACAAATTAAACGGTCAACCAAATCAGTAGACTACCTAGGGGCTTTTCTAATAGTCGCTGGCCTGTCTTTTTTGACATTAGGATGTTCCCAGGCAGGAAATCCAAACGTTACGATGTACACTTATTTGATAACTGGATTCTTCTCTATAATCGGATATTGGTTCTGGGCGACTCGAGTTAGTGACCCGTTGATACCCGTAGCCCTATTTCAAAACCTGGGATTCTTGGCTTCTAACATGGTTCATCTGCTTTATGGAGCAGTGTTGATCATAACTTTAGTTACAGTACCTTTAATGGCCAATACGATTCTTCAAAGTTCACCTCTAGATGGTGGATTGATACTAGCGAGATTGACGGTAGCTATACCTGTCGGCGCCGTTTGCGGGGGAATACTTTGCAGAAAGCTAGATCTGAGAATTCCCTCAATGTTCGCGCTTCTTTTATGTGCAGCAGCTCTTTTTTTAATGGCGACTTGGGACGAAAAAGTCACTGATCCCACAATGACGATTCATCTAGTGACCGGCGGTCTAGGATTTGGTCTACTTATTGCACCAGTCACTTTAACGGCACTAAATTCTGCAGCAGAAACTATGAAAGGTGCTGCGGCTGGGGTCATTTCTACTTCCAGGTTTCTAGGAATGACCTTAGGAGTCGCTACCCTAGCCGCCTGGGGAACTGAGAGATTCCAAAATCTACTGTCAGGGATAACATTACCGATACCAACAAAGGATGAAACGGCGCTTCAAATAACTGACAAAACTTCTCGGTTTCAAGCAGAACTAACAGATGCAGGGCTGTCTCTATTCGGTGATTTTTACACTGCCGCAGCTATTATTTGTTTAATAGCCATACTGCCGTGTCTAAGGATGAGGCCGATTCAACCTAGTTCATGAATCTCCCGCCATCAACATTGATCGATTGCCCGGTAATATTTGTCGACAAATCAGAAGCCAAGAAAGCAGCTAAATTGCCAATATCAGAAGGTCTCTGCTCCCTTTTCATGGGAATCCATTGCTCTACGACTCTCTCAAAAATTTCCCTTCCACTAATCCCACGAGCATCTGATACAGGACCTCCGAATTTTTCTCGTTTCCTGGCAATAGCCTCCCACATAGGGGTCCAAATGAGTCCCGGACAAATAGCATTAACATTTATATTGAAAGGAGCCAACTGGATCGCATTTGACTGAGTCCAGCTTACAACAGCAGCTTTAGTAGCACTGTAATGAGGCAAATCTGGACTTCCCTGCCGGGCTGCTATCGATGCAATATTGATGATTTTGCCATATCTGCGGTCTTTCATGTGTTGCGATACCGATTCTGACATTCTAACCATACCTCTCACATTGACCTCATGCACATCATGCCAATCGGCGTCATTCGGAATATCTCGCTGCCACCAATTTTGGGCCCCGACAATTCCTGCATTGTTTACAAGAATATCAATTTTCCCAAATTCAGATATTGATCTGGAAACTACAGATTGAACAGTCACGACATCCGTTACATCAACTGGCTCCGACGTGAACTCGCCAATCCCAGAAAGCGAGCTTGAGGTTTCTGCGGCATCCGACCCGTTTTTATCGACAACATGAACGTGAGCCCCCGCCTCTGCAAAAACACGACTTATTCCCCTGCCAATTCCACTTCCTCCTCCAGTGACAATCGTATTTTTTCCCCTTAGATCTATCATTCTAATTCGCTCAATCACCTTTTAAATGATTTATCTAGAAATAAAAGCAAGCAAGTACCTACCGATCAAATTTTTCCTTTAATGCCTTTAAATCCGAACCGACGAAAAATTCTCCCCCTGAAAATATGAGCGGCCTGCGTATCAGGCGTGGCTCCCCCACCATCAGGTCGACAAGTTTGTTTTGATCTATCGAATTCTTGTCTAGACCCAACTTTCTGAAAGATGGGCTGCGGTAGGAAAAGAAATCTCCCGCATCGTTAGACCCTATTAAACTTTTGAGTTCTTCCCTGGTGAAGGGATCCGAAAAAAAATCCCTCTCTTCGAAACCGAATCCACCTTGTGAGAGATACTCTCTCACTTTCTTACAGGCGCTTCAACGTTTCCAAGTGTAGAAAACCATTTCATTCAAAATCTTAATAGTCACTGAACAACCCTAATCATATTGCCAACTGAAGCAACCACATCAAGCTTATGAATCCCATCGAGTGCGTTTTGGATAGAGCCTTCAAGAGCTTCGTGAGTCATTATAACAAGCTCGGCCGTCCCAAATTCGTGATTCGTACCCTTTTGTATGAATGAAGATATGCTTATTTCATTTTGCCCTAAAACCGAGGCTATTTGGGCTAAGACTCCGGGACTGTCCTCAGCCTCCAATCGAACATAATATTGCGTGCGAAGTGACGTTATAGGCTGCACAACTATATTTTCAGATAATTTCAGAGGATCTGGAAAGCCTGATGCTCCTACCAAATTTCTGCTGATGTTAACTACATCCCCGATAACCGCACTTGCTGTTGGCATAGATCCTGCACCCGGGCCGTGAAATAATATGCTTTCAGCAATGTCTGCCTCGACTTCCACTGCATTCAACACACCGTCCACTTTGGCAAGCATCTGATCTTTTCTAATTAATGCCGGATGGACCCTCGCTTGAACTTTACGTCCATTCAGTGTGGCTATTGCCAATAATTTGATCGCATACCCCAACTCCTCAGCATATTGGAAGTCCTGAGGCTCCAATCTCGAGAGTCCTTCACAATAAATGTCAGTATCTCTAATCCTCCCCCTGAACGCTAGAGTAGACAATATCGCAAGCTTATAAACCGCATCAACACCGTCTACATCGTTAGTAGGATCAGGTTCTGCATACCCAAGGGATTGTGCCTCTCTTAATGTGTCAGCGAACTCGGATTTTTCTTGAGCCATCTTAGTCAAAATGTAATTAGTAGTTCCGTTGATAATCGCCTTAATCGACTTGATATCATTGGCAACCAAGTCTCTCATGAGTGGAGAAACTATGGGCGTTCCTCCAGCCACGCTCGCTTCAAACAAAACCCTCACATTGTTCTCCCTAGCTACTTGAAAAATATCTGGCCCATGCTTAGCCATGACTTCCTTGTTAGCTGTGACTACGTTTTTCCCTTTTCTTACGGATGCCAAAATGTAATCGAGAGCCGGGTACTCACCCCCTATAACTTCAATAACAATATCCACCTCTGTATTGTCGATTAAATCCTCAATCGAATCGACGAATAAGTCCTTGGATATTTCATACGATCTTGGTTTGTTTCGGTCCCTGACTAGGACCCCTCTCAAATCGACAGAGACCCCAATCTGCCGTCTGATCAAATCTTTTTTTGTTGAGAGCACTCGGGCAACTCCTTCCCCCACAACTCCCATTCCCAAGAGACCTACTCCAATTGTCCTTTCCATTATGCTCGCACCTACATTCCTCCCATGATTCCCATTAGAGGATCCGGTGTCGGCGTAGAAGCAGACGATGCGATTCTGAGTTGCTGGAATACCCAATCATATATTTCGGAATTAAACACTGCGTACACATCATGTGCGCTTCTTTCTTTATTTACCCACTCCACCAATGCTTTTGTCTTCAACTCGTCTCGAACAACAGGTGACAGCTCTTTAGCTTTGTGTCGTTCAGCCACCATGAAGAAAAAGACCTGATTGGGATTATCCCTATTTTTCACTGGGTCGCTGAGCTCACCAGGTTCCAAATCAAAAAATTGATATTCGTAGTCAGGCAAGACTCCGCTCGCAATCCATCCTATTTCACCACCACGCCTCACTGTTTCTGGGAGATCTTCCGAGAATTCTCTTACAACCTTCAAATATGCCGAATGTAGTGCTATGGGATCATCTATATCTCTAACAGCGTCCTCAAATTTGATATTCATTATGTCGATCTCACCACCAACCGACATAACAATTCTATAAAGGCGCACTTGCTCCGCCACATAGGGAACCGAATCTCCGACGTATTGTCTGACTTTTTCACGCAAAGCAGCGTTTCTCACCAGTTGCCTGTGCTTGTCCTCCGTAATCTGTATCATATTTAGATACGAGGAGTATCGTTCCTTTGTTTCCCTGAGAATCTGATCTTCTGATTTGCCTAGAACTTCATGGTCTTGGGGCCTCATTATTTCCTGTATATGACTATCGACTTCCTCTTGAGTCACGGCCACCCCTATGGAGGGAGCAACTTGGTTTACTATTTCGTTTTCAACCAAGAGCTGTAATGACTCGAATACCCCCGAACTTGCATCGAACGTTTCTCCTAAGAAATTAGCGCTCTGTTGCCTTATACGAACCAGTTCAACAAGGTCACCTCTGGTATATTCGACACCGTCTACTTTTACGACCAATTCCCTAGGAGGCAAAACAAAAGCGATAATATATCCCACGATAAAAATCGCGATCACCCCAGACACGGCAAACGCCATTGCCATCAATGTAAGTCTGTGACGCCTACGACGGCTAGGTCTCAACATCGCGATACGACGTCTGTCTAGATGGATCGAATCTGTCTTACTATTCGTCAAATCAAGAACTGCTAAACCTGTATGTAATGAGAAATACTATAAATATTATTCAATGTCGGCTAAACGCGATGTAGGCTAGCTCCTTAGCCATTAACCTATGATCGTGGCCAAAAGTTAATTCCTAGGTCTAAAGTTGATAGCAAAACTACCTTTATGCGAAGAGGTAAAAGGTATGAGAGAAAGTTGTCTCGCCCTTTTTACAGCCCTAGCCAAAGCTCTCTGATGCTTAGAACAAACCCCTGTCTTCCTACGGGCCTCTATCATAAAACGGTCGGAAAGAAAGCGCTTTAAGCTATCAATGTCTTTATAGTCGATGTCTACTATTTTATCTACACAAAACTGGCAAACCTTTCTACGTGTATAGTACCTCGGTCGCCCTCTTCTTTGTTGTGGTCTTCCCGTCTCTGTTGTCATATCTCCCCCTGAATGCGAACCCTAGTGATTCTCGCTGTGAGCTACCAAGGTAACTCGTCCATATCCTCTTCAACTTCTGAAGATCCCTCTGGCATCACTCCAGCGTCATTACCTTGCTTAGACGAATTATCTCCATAATTGCTTGTATTCCCAGCATTACGACTATCTATAAACCTAACCTCAGAGGCATTTACATCGAGCGAAACCCTAGTCGTCCCATCGTTACCAGTGTAGGTCCGACTGCTGAGACGTCCCTCAACATATACTTTGCTACCCCGTTGGAGATACTGGTTACACGTTTCAGCAAGCCTATTCCACGCATTTATTCTAAACCACTCTGTCTCTTCGCGATTTTCACCATCACCAGTCCTGTAACGTCTGTTAGTAGCAACAGTGAACGAAGTTACTGGGTTTCCATTCGGGGTATATCTCATTTCCGGGTCGGATCCGAGATTGCCTATAATAAGAATCTTGTTCATCGTCACAGCGACAAACCTCCGGCGGTCGTTTACACGAGCGAAACCATATGGACTAAGACTTCCTCATTCGCATTCAAATTTCTCTCTAACCCAGCTACCAAGTTGGCATCCAATGAAAGGAGCGCTCGAACATAGTTACCTTCTTGGTAATTATTTATGGGAAATGCTAATCGCCTTATTCCCCAAGTTTCCTGTTCCGACACCTCGCCGCCTTGATCTTGGATGTAATCCGATATGTTTTGAACTATCGTGGCCGCTTCACTCTCGTTAGAAACGGGAGTTAACGCGAATATGAGCTCGTAATTCCTTCTACGTTCTGACAACTCGAAACAACTCCTAAATATGTATCATTTTTCGCCACCCCTCAGTATAGCACGGCTAGTCACGATCCACCAAAATTTCGCTGAGCCTAATCACCCAGCGGATTCACAGAATTACCTTTACTTGACATCAACAATCTCAGAACAAAGAATTAGCCAGTCTGAACTGACCAAGTCTTACATTTAACTTAAGCTAACAGAACGGAGCCTCAAACTAGGAGTATTGATGCCAAAATCTCAAATCACAACTGGAAGCCATCTAATATCACGATCACTCAAAATAGAAGGTGTTGAGAATATCTTCACCCTCGCTGGCGATCATATTTTACCTGCCCTGGATGTTTTAGACAGTGACGGTTTTCGGCTTTATGACACTCGACACGAACAGGCCGCTACCCACATGGCTGATGCTTGGGGTCGCATCACTGGAAACATTGGAGTCTCTATATATACAACTCCTGGATTCGCCAACGCGATTCCAGGATTGGCCAACGCCATTCATTCCGAAAGTCCTCTCCTATCGATCAGCGGATGCGCTGAACTGGAAGAGTTGGGTCGCGGTGCCATGCAGGAAATCGACCAAATAGGAATGGCACGGCCGACTACAAAGGGTAGTTGGATGATAACGGATCCCCGAAGAATACCCGATATGATCGCGCATGCTGTACGTGTGGCATTTGATGGAAGAAGAGGGCCTGTTCATTTGACAATACCTGTCGACGTACAACAGATGGAAGTCAACGAAAACGATGTGCACTTCTACGAACCTTCCCGGTATCGCTTCCAACAGCCGTCTCCATCAACTCAGTCACAGATAAATAGCGCCGTGGAATTGATGAAAACTGCAAAAAAACCGCTAATCATTGTAGGAAGCGCTGGATCGTATTCTAAATCCGGCTCCGAACTGGCAGAACTTATAGAAATTACTGGTATACCAATCATGACGGAGGGAGACGCGAGAGGTATAGTGGCAGATTCGCACGAATACAGCAGAGGATTCTTCGACAGCGGCTTGAACAAGGCCGCCAGAAAAATTAGTGAGGCTGATCTTGTGATCCTCATGGGAAGAAAACAGGATCTCATAATAGGTTACGCAATGGCCCCTATAGTTAACAAACAAGCGAAATTGATCCAAGTGGACCCAGACGGGTCAATAATAGGCAGGAATCGTGGAGTTGATATTGGGATTGTTGGTGATGTTGCAGAGGTGTCTCGCCAACTGTTAGAACAGGCCAAAAAACACATTTGGAGCCGCCTAGACTGGTTAGACATCTTGTCAAAAGAGCAGAAATTACAAGAAGAGGAACTAGCATCATTAGCTGAGGAGAGTAGCCCGATGCATGCCACATATGTGCACAGAGTAGTATCACAGTATCTAACTGATGAAGACATTCTAGTGTTCGACGGCGGGGATTTTTGTCACTTTGGTCGGGCATACCACCAATCCAACACCATAAATTCGTGCTGGTACCTTCCTACTTCAGGCATGTTAGGACAGTCACTTCCTACAGCCATGGCAGCAAAAATTGCGTACCCAAATCGAAGGGTAGTTATGTTTACCGGCGATGGGGCCTTCGGTTTCAATGGTATGGAATACGACACAGCTGTCAGGCACCATATTCCCATCATTGGTATCATGGGAAACGATTCCGCTTGGGGAATAGATAGACAAATTCAAGTAGGGGTATTCGGAAAGACAGTGGCTACAGATCTCCTACCATCGCGATACGATCAAGTGGTTCGAGCACTGGGAGGGCATGGTGAACTAGTAGAACACCCTAATGAACTACCAAACGCTTTAGAAAGAGCTTTCAAGTTGGAACGCCCTGCGCTCCTGAACGTGCGAATCCAAAATGCGATAAGTCCTAGAGCTGAAGCGGCTGTCTCCAGATGGAAGAGTACTACCATACAACCCATGTGAACTTCCAAGGATTTTATCTACCTGACTACCGTTCTAGCGCTCGGATGTTAGACTGTCAATAATTTTCTAAACGGGAGCCTTCAATGTCATTCAAGGAAAAACCGTCAGTTTATTTGGTAACACGTCCGTCAGTAGACTGGGAACGCGTCGCCAAATTTTTCGAAGATGAAAACGTACCTCCGATTCCAGAATCAATACGGGCAGGAGACGATGAATCCGCAGCCGTAATTGAGATTTCTGCTCGAATGTGCTACATGAGCTATGGTAGAGGTCGCAGAGACATTACAGACTTCATAAACAACCTTCTGAGTTCAAAAGACGGCAGCGTGTTTGAACATGTGAATTATGGTTTCGTCATTACAGGTGTATCCAGAAGTTTGACTCATGAATTGGTTCGGCACCGTGCCGGATTCGCGTATAGCCAAAGATCGCAACGGT
This sequence comes from uncultured Dehalococcoidia bacterium, assembly GCA_964409595.1. GTDB lineage: Bacteria > Chloroflexota > Dehalococcoidia > Lucifugimonadales > UBA826 > CAYPDR01. Next base: position 95,112 of record CAYPDR010000016.1, on the reverse strand, counting down.
ATGTCGACGAGGGTGAGGGAAGCTTTGTTATTCCTCCTGCCCTGGAAAACGGTAAAAAAGACCTTAAAAAAGCTCGGAAAATACTAGATGACGCCCTAATAAATGCCGCCGACAGTTATAAGGAATTAGTTGAAGCCCTTGAAAATGCCCTGCCACGAGAACTCTTTGATCTAAACACAGATCGAAGAAAGGCTATCAGACAGGCTGCTCGGTCAGTTCTCCCCAACGCGACCGAGACAAAAATTTTTGTTACCGCCAATGTGAGGGCTCTACGCCATTTTTTTGAAATGCGCGGTGCTATATTTGCTGATTGGGAAATAAGGTACCTCTCTATAGAGATGCTTAAGCTGCTTCAAAATGAGTCCCCTCTTCTTTTTGGGGATTTCACGATCGAAGATCTTCCTGATGGTACACAAATAACAAAGCCTTTATATTCGAAAGTATAAACAAGTACGTAATTTCTATGGAAAAGGAGTCGGAAACTATATGGTGTGTCCCCCGAACACGAGACCAGAACCCCTTTTCGACTGGTTTATACCTATAGATGGTGATGGCACTCACATTGGCACAAAAAAAGCCGAGAGACCGCCCACCTTCAAATACCTCGCAGAAGTAGTAAGAACGGCGGAAGAACTCGGCTTCTATTCCCTTTTGATTCCGACACGGTTTGCAAACGGGCTTTTCGATGAAAATGCACCTCTAGCTGAGACTTGGACAATGGTCACCGCCCTAGTTTCCATCACAAAAAGAATTAGATTCCTAGTCGCGGTACGGCCGGGATTCATATCTACAGGTTTATTCGCTCAAATGGCAGCGACTCTCGATCAAATATCTGAAGGTAGACTTGATCTTAATATTGTGCCAGGAGGCATACAGGGAGATTTCGAAAGGTTTGGAGAAGTTTCCGATCATTCCGCTAGATACCAAAAGGCAGGGGAATTCATCGCCGCTTGCAGAGAACTCTGGAAAGAACCCAAACCAGTATCTTTTACGGGCAAAGTGATAACCCTCAACGGGGCTGTCACCTCACCCGGGCCCTACGGCAACCCATCCTTTTACATCGGTGGGGCTTCTGACCAAGCCATAGACCTTTCCGCCAGAAGCGGTGACACTCATTTAGCATGGATTCTTCCGATTGATTCGCTGCAACCGCACCTTGAAAAATCTCGGGAGCGGCATTTAGCTGAAGGCCGGCCAGTCCGATTCGGACTTCGCACCCACCTGATCGCCAGAAGTAATGAGGCGGAGGCTTGGAATGCCTGTGAAGAACTTCTGTCAAGATCAGAACTATCAGTAGAACAGCAGAGACAGCGAGCTTTTTCTGGTTCCCCTATGATCGGCCAAAGATCGCAATCAACCCAGTACATTGACCACAGAGTGGGAAGACATTTGTGGAATGGGATATCAACCGTGCGGGTCAACTGCGGCACAGCGATTGTAGGAGACTATGATCAGGTAGCCAATGAAATAGTGAAGTACTGGGACCTAGGTATTGACGAGTTCATCCTATCAGGGTACCCGCATGTTGAAGAATGTAAAAGAACGGCTAAATCATTAATTCCCCAATTAAAAGAAAAAATCAATAAGAAGAGAGGCTTGTAATGAGGTGGGTACGGTACCGGTCGGACGGCAACACTTTTTACGGGATACTTCATGGAAATACAATTGAAGAGGTATACGGCACACCATTTGACTCATATACAAATTCCGGAATGGTTCACCTATACGAAGAGGTAGAACTCCTGCCCCCCGTTATACCTCCTACATTTTACGCGGCTGGCGTTAATTATGAAAAACACGTGCTAGAAGCAGCCGCGCTACTAGGAACAAAACCAAATATTCCCGAAAAGGCAGACATCGGGTACAGAGCCGCAAATGCCCTCATAGCTCATGGCGATCCGATTCTCATTCCTAGAGACGCCACAGAAAAAATTCAATACGAAGGCGAACTTGTTGTGGTCATAGGGAAAAAAGCCAAGGACGTCAAAAAGGAAAATGCACTAGATTATGTACTCGGCTACACCATCGGAAACGATGTGAGTGAACGATCGTGGCAAGCTCTGGACCGTACCCTGTGGCGGGCAAAAAACAGCGACACATTCAAACCCATGGGACCATGGATACAGACAGAGGCGTCATTGGACGATATGGTTACTACTGTAAGGTTGAACGGAAGGGAAGTTATAAATTTTCAGACGAATCACATGATTTTTGGAGTAGAAAACTATATCTCAGAAATGACCAAATATATGACTTTACATCCTGGCGACGTAATTTGGATGGGCACCGATGGGGCGGCAGAAAACCTGAAGGTTGGTGACGTTTGTGAAGTGGAAATTAGTGGAGTAGGTACCCTTACAAATCCGATAAAATCTGCCTAAAAATGGGTGGCCAACTCAGCAATTAAGAATCGCAGAATATAAAGGAACAGAATATGGTGCAAATAGAATCCGTTCTAGGACAAATAGATACTTCTGAATTGGGTTTTACACTTTCACACGAGCATGTGGTTGTGAGTTCAGCCGGAATTCCGCAAATATATCCTGAGTTCATCAGAAGAGAAGAATCGATTGCCGAAGGAATACGTTCTTTATCAGAAGCAAAAAAAGAGGGTCTCGACTCTATTATTGATGTTTCGACATTAGACTTAGGTAGAGACATCAAGCTAATGGAGCAAGTATCTCGAGAGTCAGGGGTAAATATAATTTGTGCAACCGGCACCTGGAGGGACATCCCTCGGGCGTTTTGGAACGCCACTTCAGACAATATAGCCACCCTTTACAAAAGGGAGATTGAAGAAGGTATCGAAGGGACCAAAATTAGAGCAGGAATCATAAAAGTCGCCAACGACGTAGGGGGTGTTACACGGGAAGGCGAGGTCATATTACGGGCCGCTGCAAGGGCCCAAAAGTCGACGGGAGTCCCAATTTCCACCCATACCTGGGCACCGGACCGGGTCGGAGAACAACAGGTTAGAATATTCGAAGATGAAGGGGTGAATTTGAACCGAGTCTACATAGGACATAGTAATGACACCACAGACATATTCTATCTCGAAGGACTTTTAGACAAAGGAGTTTGGATCGGCTTAGACAGATATCCAGGGGGAAGGTCCCCAGGTACCCCAAACTGGGAAGTACGCACACAAACTGCCATGAAGCTTATAACAGACGGATACGGAAAACGCATCATGCTCGGCCACGACTGGTCTGTCACGTTAAGTATAGATTCACAAGAGGGTCAAGATAGCAGGAAACTGTATAACCCCGACGGATACCTTTTCATCACTAGACAGGTACTACCCCGTCTCAAACAACTAGGAGCAACTCAAGAACAAATCGATGACATCATGGTAAACAATCCAAGAAAATTTTTCGAAGGTACTGAATGAAAAATAGGGGTCCTGGGAGAACCCAGAACCCCTTTGTGTGGAGGCGTTCCATGGAACACCTACCTGGTCCGCCTCCTACTACTACTATCCAACGTGACTTACCTCCTTTTTAGAGACCCTCTGTTGACTTTCTTCCTCACCAGAATCTATTCGATTCATTCCTCTGTCTCCTAGCGGCTATTATAACCTCTAATTCGTGCAAAACGGGACGGTATGAAGTGTTAGCCAATTACCTGATACCTAACTCGAATGATAAATCCTCTGTAACTGTGCTACCTAATAGGAGAAAAATATGTCAGAAAATTTAGCAGGAATCATATTATGGACAGACAATCTCCTACGACTCAGATCATTCTATGAAGAAACTTTGGGATTACATCCTCATTCTGTACGAGAAGACTTCATAGCATACAGCTGGGATCTAGGAACAACTGATATACGTTTCAGCATAGGACTCCATTCGGAAGTTTCAGGCCGCACTAAAGATCCTCTTCGGGTGATGATCAATTTCAACGTGAGAAATATCGAAGATAGGGTATCTAAAATGAAAAAGGCTGGAACAAAATTCATTAGGAATCCCGAACTAGAACATTGGGGTGGTATTGTGGCCACCTTCGAGGATCCAGACGGCAACGTCGTTCAGCTACTACAGCAACCGGAAACGGAATTGGAAGACAGTTAGTCTTCCAATTCAAACCCACGCTTCCTAAGATTAACAGCCTCTTTTAAATAAACGTTCCTTATTTCCTCAGGTGACCTGTTGGAATTAACGTGAACCATAACCCGAATACATCTCTCCTGGGCATCTGAAATAAACATCTCATGGGAACACATCAAGGCAACGTTAAACCATCCCATTTTCCTAGCCGCTACCGCCGGGAACTGCGCGTTAAGATCTTTGGTGGTGGTAAAAAACGCGCTTATGAGGTCATCTTTCCCGAAACCATTAGCCTCAACCAAAGCCTCTAGCATTTCACGAGTGGCGTCTACTATCGCTTCCTTCGTATTTTCGTCTGCTGTTGTCGCGCCTCTTACGGCTCTGACTTTACTCATTTTTCATTACTCCTTTCCACAACGGACCGACTCAGAAGCTCAAAACCTGAAATCTATGGCAGTAACGCCCTAACAAAGTCGGCAGCTACATCTGTCTCTTTTCCTGCACTGGCTTTTGAAACCGCGTCCAGAAAGGCGCTACCGACAACAGCTCCATCGGCAAACTGACTTATCCGTCTCACGTCTTCCTTGCGGGATATGCCAAACCCGACCAATACCGGTAGATCCGTGAATTCTCTAATCCGGAGAACTAGATCATGAACTCCCGATGACAGACTACTTCTCGCCCCAGTGACACCTGTTAAACTCACACAGTAAACAAAACCTTTGGCTTGCTCACAAGCAGAGTATATTCTTTCGTCAGTACTTGTAGGAGCTAACAGAGGGATTAAATAGACACCATATTCGCTGCATTTATTCCCAAAAACTTCTGCCTCTTCTTGCGGAAGATCAGGAACTATAATTCCATCGATTCCTGATGCATTCATATCCTTCAATAATTGTGCTGTCCCATACTTAAGAAAGGGATTGAAATAACCCATAAAAATCAATGGGGACTCTCGATCACGTTCCCGAATCTCCTTTCCAATTTCTAGGGCTCTACCAACCGACATCCCATTCTTCAAAGCCTGGAAACTCGTCATTTGTATAGTTGGCCCATCCGCCAATGGATCGCTAAATGGGATCCCGAGTTCCAGCATATCTGCCCCTGAGGAAAGTACGGCAGAGGCTAGGGGTACAGTAAGTTCGATGCTAGGGTATCCGGCTGTGAGATACGGAACCAGAGCGGGGCGCGCTTTCAATCTTACTGACGCGAGTCTTTCATCGATTCTATTCATAAAACAAAGACCACTACCACTAGGATTCAGATTCGACCACATTTAAGAACGCTTTGCGTATTAAATTTAGCACACTTATCATGCCATTCTCCACCAACTCAACCTGATGCCGCAACCACAGAAACCGCTAGGTTTTGAATCGAATGCGCCAGCACGGGGGTATATAAAGATTTGGTTTTGATGTAGAGAATTGATAACACCACTGAGCCTATAAATATTGGCACTATTAAGCCAACATGTCCATGTACCAGAGAGAACACCAAAGACGACCCCAGAATTGCAAGTGGCGTACTCATTTTCCTAGCCATCGTCCGCATCATAAATCCCCTGAAGAATATCTCTTCTACAACCGGCACCCAAACGGCAATAGCAAAAAGATTGATGACAATGAACCAGCCATTTCCTAAAATATCTTTAGCGATCTTGGGAACCGTGATGAACTCAAAGCTAATTTCGAGGGTTAGATATACACAAATTGCTGAGAGAGTTAAGTTAACTGGAACGCATAGCAAACTTGCCAGATATCCTAACTTTGTTGAAGGCGGACACACTCCTATATCTTCCCAAGTTTCCCCTCTCCACTTCAAAACCTGCCATACACAGAGTATAAGAAGCGCTTGTGGAGCTGCGAACACCCAAGGACGCAAATAATGGATCAACGCGATATCGTCGAAGCGCCTCGTCAATAAGCGAATACCCAATATAACGACGTAAGTGGTACAAAGGACGAGAAATCCTAGCTGCAATTCCCGATAAGGACCTTGTCTGAATATTTCGAGGCTAAATTTCAGCTGTTAACCCATTCCACATCACCGCATAGATCTGCTGGATGCTGTTTGGATGCGAATAGATCGTACTCCTCCATCGACACTGACATAGACCCATCATCACCGTGTCCGGGATAGAAGTCCAAATGCTTAGGCAATGTGAAAAGTTTCATAGTGATGCTTTCGATGAGCTGAGAGAATGCCTCTGGAGACCGACTTTTCCCAGGTCCCCCTGGAAAAAGCGTGTCACCCGTAAACAGGTGATTCCCTGTCCTAAAGCAAGTAGAGCCATCAGTATGTCCTGGAGTGAATATGGAAGTCAATGTAAATCCACCTGCCGATACTTCGCTGCCATGCTCTAAAACGAAATCTGGATCCGTTGCAAGTGCACTAGCGTCCGGTCCGCCAATACCGACGGGGGCTTTAATGGCAGATGTTACCTCATCGAACCCGAGTAGATGGTCCATATGATTATGAGTAATCAATATCGCTTTCACCTTGGTCGTAGAAGCAATCGCGATCAACTCACCCGGATCCGATGGAGTATCTATTAATATACTTTCGCGGGTTCTCAAGCAAACTATGACGTAGGCATTGTTATCATACGGGCCGCACTTGATTTTATGTATTTGCAGATCTCCGTCGGTAACGTGAGGGGTCATTGAAGTACTCCTAGAATACTAAGAAGATAAAGTTTACGATTCCTATGCAAGAGGTCGAAGTATACCAGCAGATAACTTGATGAAAATACAGATCAGTTGCAATTAAAGACTTAATAGGAACAAAGTGGAGAGAAAAATGGAAGTTTTAGGGTTGACTATTAATAAAGGGAATAAAGGAAACAGAATATCACTAAAATGCGACCACTTTAACAGCCTGCTTTATACAATACCGTCGGAATCGAGTTGGGTTTGTTCGGACGATTTAATACACGCCCACGCGCTATCGGGCTTCTTTCATGACCTGACAGGTTTGAAAGAGGAAAAAGTTAAAAACCTAATGCAAAAGTGGGGTATCTATCACCGAGACAACAACTATCAACAAGCGAACTCAGCCAATACCTGAAAAACTCACTGGAAAATACTAGTATTCGTCATCGTCGATCGAAGAATCGCCGGATATTATCCGCGGTAGCGCTGGTGAGAAAATATCTTCGTCACCTGTTTCAGTATCATCACTAGACCAATCCTTCAAATCAGAGAGTTTACTTGTGTCGTTAAGGGTATACCCAATTGATCCATTCGGAATTGTAGGTAGTCCTATTGCCTTGGCCGTGAACGATGGAATGTTTGCCTGAGAAGGATCCCTATGAGTCTCTCGTATTATTACGGAGGCTCCGTCATCAAGAACCGAGGTTATGCTAGCATCGTAACGGTTGCCACCCTTTATTAACCGGTGCAGACGAGCACCTAACTTGGGTTCCACACTACCGATGTCAGATCCAGATTGATCTTTAACTCGTATACCTCGTCCGGAAGGTATGATATCCACTGAATGACCTACAATAAGATTTGATAAATCTGAATTTGGAGGGATGTCAACCAGTTTTGTTACACCAGTTTTCCCCCTCTCCTCAATATATGTGAAGGTACCAGTATTAGTCTTGAGAGTTGGACTTCCTTTACTACGCGGGACTTTCTCTAACCTAGACAAATTTTTCTTGGCGATCATGCTGTTGGGAGAAATTATAAGGGCACACTCAAAAGCATCCGTAGCGTCCTTGTTCTTGCCCAACTCCGTAAAAGCTTTCCCTAACCTATTGAATGCCTCAATATCCCATGGACAATCCTCGATAATCAATTGATTGGTCGCTACTGCATCTATCCAGGAGGATTCAGTAGCAAATTCCACAGATTTTCTGATCCTTTCGGCTTTCGTACGTTCCAGACTTATAGCTAACCCATAGTGGTCTGAGGCCTCACCTTGCCTCTCCAACCTCATGAGAGCATCGGCCAATTGCGAATGTGCAACATAATCACCAGGCAGACGTTCTATGATCTCTCGGTTAGCAATTTCTGATTCTTCCCAAAGGCCATATTGCGCAAGCTTTTGCGCCTCCTTTGAACGATTCTTTCTAAATGCGAGTAAATCGAAGAGTTTTCTAGCTTTCAAATCCTAAGCCTTCTACTAATACTTATTCGTTCCTAGTGGAGGCATTCTAATTATCTGCTTTTGTATAGTTCAATACATTTCAAGTGCACAAATAGAACTATTTTCACTTTTTGTAGGCTTGAGACGACATCCTTATAGAAAAAATTTTTAAGATAACCTCCATCACGATTCCGAGAGACATCTTGGATTTCCCCTTGGTACGATTAGTAAATTCTATAGGTAACTCATAAATCGATAGCCCTAACTTTTCACATTGAAATGCTATTTCTGCCTGGAACCCGAACCCTTTACAGTTCACCAAATCCCAATCTATGGACTTCAAAGCGTGGGAGCGAAATGCCTTGAACCCTGATGTAGCATCCAAAACCTGAAGCTTTAATATCTTTCTGATGCAAAAATTGCCGTAGTCACTAAGAATCCTTCGAAATAGTCCCCAGCTATCGTCGACACATCCCCCCTCCTTGTATCTGGACCCAATAACTACATCATATCTCTCCAAGAAATCTACCATGGTCGGTATATATTCCGGCCCGTGAGATAAATCTGCGTCCATTTGAATAATGATTGCATTGCCCTGGCGAATCGCGTACTCAAAACCTTCCTGATATGCTGTTCTTAAACCGTATTTGCCAAGTCGTTTAATAACATCAATTCTGTAACCAAATCCTTGCCGAAGTTCCAAAGCCTTTTTAGCGGTGTCGTCTGGAGAATTGTCATCGACCAGCAAAAGGGACAACTGCGGAACATGAACCATGGCAATACGCTGAAACAGAGCAGGAAGGTTTCCCACTTCATTAAAAGTGGGTACTACGATACAAACTCCGTTCCTAAAATTTTTCCCTTGGTTGAGCACCTATCCGACCCACGACCCAAAAGTAACATTGACTAAGGTAAATCAAAATTTACGGCTTCAAATACATCTATACATGCCTAATTCATATCGGATACGAGTGAGCAGGGTATCGCGTACCATCTGAATTGACGCTGGTCCGAAGCTAACTTTGCTTCTCTCCTTGTGGTACCAATCTATAGGAAGTTCAAAAATTTTCATAGATTTCCTAGTAGCCATCATAAGCAATTCCACATCAAAACTCCATCCGTCCAACTTTTGCCTTTTAAATAAAATGTTCGCCGCATTTGACGTGAAACATTTATAGCCGCACTGGGTGTCGCTAAACCCACCGACTGCCACTATACGAACGTACCAATTAAAAATCTTGCCCATAAAGTGCCTCAATTTAGGCTCATCAAAGCGACGTGCGCCTTTAACCTCGCGAGAGCCTATAACGACGTCGTAGCCTTCTGCCATTTTATGAAGAAACTTGTCTATTTGTTCCACAGACATCGCCAAATCAGCATCGCACATTAGTCTTATCTTTCCATTAGCCAAGATCATTCCTTCACGAACAGCGTTCCCTTTACCTCTATGTGGAAGAGACACAGTGCGGATACTGGGTTCAGGAACATTTGAATTTCTAGATGAAAATTCTCTCACTACCTCTAACGTGTCATCTGTACTACCATCATCACATATGATTACCTCAGATTTAAAATCTCTTGAAGAAAGATACTTAACTAAATGGTTAAGAGTAGGAACAATGCGACAAGTTTCATTATAAACTGGAATTATTATGGACAATTGAAACTTATTCAATGAACCAATTCCCCGAATTAGGGTTACAACTCAAATCTTCGTAACTCAACTGAAGTTACATATCGATATCCGCCTAAAGTTTATAAAAATCCCAAGCTTTTAACTAGGTTCATCTAAGTGAAATGCGTTGTGGAGCGTTCTAGCAGCTTCGCCGGCGGAACCCTCGCTGACTATACAGGTTATTCGTATCTCAGATGTAGTTATCATTTCAATGTTGATATCTGAGCTGGCCAACGCTGTAAACATGGTCGATGCATACCCGGGCGAATCTTGCATCCCAGTACCCACAATACTTACTTTAGCCAATCCTTGGGAACTACTTACATTTTGGATGCCGAGCTCTTCGGAGATCTGATCTATTACGTCCATAGCCCTACGTAGGTCTGTCACAGATACCGTAAATGTAAGATCAGTTGTCCCGGACACGCTTGCATTTTGAACTATTACGTCCACACTGATATCGGCATCGGATAGAGGTTTAAAGAGCGATGCAGCGATTCCCGGTCTGTCAACTACGGAGTGAACTGTTATTTTTGCCACATTCTTATCGGTAGCAATACCTCTCACCCTGTTCCTTATCTCGCCCACTTCCAAATCCATATCTGCTCCTTCATGAATCACAGTACCTGGTGTTATTCCAAAACTAGACGCAACTACGATCGGGACGTTATAAGCCATTCCCAACTCGATCGATCTTGGGTTCATTTTGGCACCGTAGCTGGCAAGCTCAAGCATCTCTTCAAACCCGATTTCATCAAGCTTCCTTGCGTTAGGAACCAAACGGGGATCTGCCGTGTAAATACCATCGACGTCGGTATATACCTCGCATCTATCAGCGTTTAAAGCCGCTGCTAAAGCCACCGCCGTCAAATCCGAAGCACCCCTTCCCAAAGTGGTGGTATCCATCTGGGAAGTTATCCCTTGAAATCCTGCGACTATCACGATGTTACCCCGGTCCAATTCTTGCTCTATCCTGGCAGTGTCCAGAGTCGCTATTTTAGCCCTCCCAAATCTTGAGTCAGTGTGTATACCTGCCTGCGCACCACTCAAGCTCACAGCATCTTTACCCATGGTATTTAGCGCCATCGCAACGAGAGCACACGATTGCAACTCTCCAGTAGACAACAAAACATCTAATTCGCGTGGCTCTGGATTCTCGGAAATTTGTGAGGCAAATGACAGAAGGTCATCTGTAGAGTCCCCCATTGCAGAGACCGTGGCTACCAACGGACCATCATTATCGTGGGACGCCGCAATCCTACTCGCCACATTTTCTATCAACTTCGGAGTAGCTAAAGATGATCCTCCGTATTTTTGTACTATCAGAGACAATTGTTAACCCGTTTCCTTGAAGAATACCGATTCTATTTTTCCAATTTAATCGACTATGTGGGCTCCAAGATATGTAGGTCTGGTAATAATTATTTCTCCGTCAAGACCTGACTTCACACCAGCGTCGGCCATCTCGTAACCAATCGTGTATTGGCGTTCAGTGCAGAAAGCTAAAATTGTCGACCCAGAACCCGAAAGGAAGGCCCCTAAGGCACCGCATGCCATTGCTGCTCGGATGATATTGTTCATTGGGAAAAAAACCTTCTGCCTGTCAGGCTGATGGAGTTTATCTTGAGTAGCATACCTTAAATAATCTAACCGCCCGGTAATCATCGCTTGCACCATCATGGCGGCCCTGCCGATATTATAAACAGCATCAGAACGATCCACGTGCGATTTTAATATATCCCTGGCTTCTTTGGTCGGCATAGGGATATTCGGAACAAAAAGAACGGCAGATAGATTTTCCGGAATTGGAACACCGGCAGTCACGAGTGCTCCATCTTCATAAATACCGATCTGCATTCCACCTAGAAGTGCTGGTGAAACGTTATCAGGATGACCTTCCATATCCGCCGCCAATTTCAATAGCTCAGAATCATTTAGGGGTCTCTCAGCGTATGTATTGGCAGCATATAAGCCTCCAACTAGAGCTGCTGAACTACTCCCCATCCCTCTGGACAAAGGAATTTTATTTTCACATTCAATAATCACATTAGGGATTTGGCGTCCAATCACGTTAAATAATCTGGAAAACCCTTGGAATACCAAGTTGTCGGTTCCGTAAGACAACTCTGACTCACCATTTCCAATCACTAAAACACGGGATTCAGAATCATCAGAATCCATAACGGAAACCTTATTCCAAATATCTAGGGCTATCCCCAGACAATCGAATCCGGGACCCATGTTTGCCGAGGTGGCCGGAACCTTAATAGACAATTTTCTATTCATGACGATGGTGAAATTATAGCATTGAGCCATTTTTACAAACGTCGGTAAAATAGATTAATCACCCTCAAAATTCATCTAATAGAAGTAGCATCTTACTGGTAACATTCCAATGCCAAATTGAAAGTTAGGACAAATCAGTTGACCAAAAAACCAGAACTAACTAGATCAGGCAGCTATGCCGTTGAATACTTACGGGCTAAAAGCCTCCAACTACTGGACTATCCAGCTATACGAGAAGAGTTGGCAAGGAATACTACATTCCACAAATCCTCGAAGCTAGCACAAGCAGTCAAACCTTCATACTCCCCCTTGGAAGTACATACGTTGTTAGCGGAAACTTCGGAGGCGAGGTACTTACTAAACGTCGTCGGAAATCTAAGCTTAAAAGGGGTTGAAAACATATCTGACCATGTTCGCAGGTCCGATCTAGGCGGGATTCTCACTGGACAAGAATTGCTAGCTGTTTCTTCGTCAGTAGATGCAATGGTAGCTCTGAGACATTCAATCTTAAAACATTCAAATGAGATCACGCTCCTAGTTCACATCGCAAACAAGATTGACGATCTTTCATATCTGAGTCACTCAATCACATCCAAATTGGGATTGAACGGGCTTGTTTTGGACACCGCCACTCCATCGCTAGGAATATTGAGGCGTCAAGTTAGGGACTCTTATACAAGAGTAACCACCGCACTTGAAACCATCATAAGAAAAAACAACTTGCAAGGCACTATTCAAGATGATGTTATCTCCGTTAGAGGTGAAAGGCTTGTTGTCCAAGTAAAGTCCAATATGAGGAGCCGTGTGCCAGGTGTAGTCCACGACGCTTCCAACACCGGTAGGACACTTTTTATAGAACCCTTCGACACCGTGAATTTGTGCAATTCATGGCGAGAACTGGTACTTGAAGAAGAAAGGGAAGTGGCCAGAGTTCTAAAGGACTTGTCAACACAAACTGGATCTCTATCACAAGAATTGTTGTCTAGTATCAACGCAGCGTCTGAACTAGATTTCATTCTTGCTAGAGGAAGGTATAGCAACTCCATTGACTCCCCGGACCAGGCAGAAATTAGTGAGACAGGAACTCTACGGATCAAAACATCAGTCGAATTAGCTTCAAAACAGGATCTGAGTCTAATAAACGCAAAACATCCGCTTCTGGGAATGGATGCTGTACCCCTCTCAATAGAAGTGGGTACTGATTGGAAAGTGCTGGTTATAACCGGACCCAACACGGGCGGAAAAACTGTGGCGTTAAAAACGGTAGGCTTATTAGCCGCCATGCATCAATCAGGAATACACGTACCGATGGAACTCGGAAGTGAAATCCCTATTTACGACGGCATTTTCGCTGATATTGGTGACCAACAGAGCATAGAGGGGTCAGTTTCAACATTCAGTTCACACATAAGAACCCTGAAGGATATTATTGATAACTCCACCGCTCTGTCATTAGTTCTTTTGGATGAGATAGGCTCTAGCACGGACCCGGAGGAAGGAGCAGCGATCGCAAGTGCTATTTTGGAAGAGTTCGGAGAATCTCAAACAAGCACCATAGCGACGACTCATCACCAGTCAGTAGCCGCTTTGGCGGAAACTAATCCTTTTATGAGGAACGCCAGTTTCGATTTAGATCCAGAAACCCTTCGTCCCACCTACGCGATTTCAATGGGCAGACCTGGACGAAGTTATGCAATGACAGTTGCCGCAAGACTTGGATTGCCAAAAACTATACTGGAAAAAGCCGAAACCAAACTTTCCCAAGAATATAGGCAAACCAGCCTGAGACTAGCTCAAATCAACCAACAAAGAGAGAAAATTTTAGCAACATCAGAAAAAACAAAAGAGGCCTTTAACGACATCAATTCTCAAAGAAATGAGCTAAGGGATCAGATTAAATACATTTTACAAAGAAGGGAGGAAATCGTTGACTCCATAAAGCGTGATAGCTTAAAAAAATATGGCGCCATAGATGAACTCATAAAAAAAGCCGAATCTGTACTTTCATGGAGTCGCTACGTAAGCAAACATGTGGAGGCAACTGACAGAGTAGAAAATGAAATCAAGAATTTACGAGATTCATTAAATGAGATTCAAATCCCCTCCGCTGGCTACCCTAACGAAGGCCTAGCCACTATAAAACCCGGCGATATTGTGTACATTGAAGATCTTGACCTAGCGGGTGAAGTTCACCGGTTCAATTCAGGTGATAGAGAAGCCGAAGTCAGAATCGGGTCCGTAAAGATTACGGTAGAAACAAACAGGTTGTCCGTCGATAATGATAGGAAATCTAACGCACCTCCGAAACATGAAAAACACCCAAATTTTAAGATTGGACCAAAATACAGAACAGCCGAAATAACGTTAGATATTCGAGGACAGCGAACCGAGCCAGCTTTGGAACGTCTAGATACATTTTTGGATACGGCGGTCAGGGACGGGCTCAGCAAAGTTACAATCATTCACGGGAAGGGGACAGGAACGTTACGGGCTGCTGTACGGAATAGCTTGAAGTCACATCCTTTAGTGGCAAATTTTGATCCGGAACTTGATCAATTGGGAGGCGACGGTGCTACTTCCGTGATCCTCAATTGATTTGATTCCCGTCATACGTTTTAACTCCTTGTAATACCTCATTTTCACTTGTTACAAGCATCAAAAGGCAAGGAAGTACTATCAAAGAAGCGAACAGGGCAAGCAGAATCATAACAGCTGTAATCTGACCATAGGTTGCAAACATCGGCATTGGAGCAAACCCCATAATGGTGAATCCCACTATGCTTGATGCAGCTGAAGCAACCAAGGCCACTCCGGTACCTCTTGCCGCTCTTCTCACCGCTTCAAGACGCGTGGGGTTTCTCTGCAATTCTTCCCGAAATCTCTCAGTCATATGAATGGAGTAATCAATACCCACACCAATCGAAATAGCCCCTATCATCGCTGTCACAAAGTTTAAAGAAAACCCTGCTATATACATCACCCCATAAAGCCACACTACCACAAGACCTATCGGAACCACAGTGACTACGGCGTATTTTAGTGACTTCATCGCAAAAAATAGCAAAATAATGGCGGCAGAAATAGCAATGGGCAACGACTTGTAAAGAGTTCTAGTAGATTCCGAGAGCTGCTTCTCCCTAGTAAATGGTGAACCAGTAAGTCCAACTTTATCAATAAGAGGGTTCAACTCTAAATCTTCCAATAGCGGACTCAAGGCAATAACAGCCTCAGTGACAACTGCCTGATCCCTAGTACCAGGGATCATAAAAGATACCGTAGTCAAATCTTCGTCGCCCTCTGCCAGCACTCCTCGGGCAAAATAGATAGCTCCCCGAACCTGGTCGGGCCTTAGAATAAAGTTACCACCATCGCTCTGAACCCCAAATTTCAAAGCGTGTTCAAAAGCCACCTCCATCTGATGCTTTGTGTCTGGAATTCCGTCCGCATCGATGTCTGTAATTTTTACCCCTGATGAGGATCTAATGGCGTCTACGGCATACGAACTGGTCACAATTGTTCTTGACACGTTAACAATATTCAATCCAATTGTTGTCTCTCCGCTAGCCGTTTTCGCAACATTCTCTACGGATCCCAAATTCTCCATAAACTCTGACACGGCTAGCACCGCCGACGGGCTCATTAGATCGCCCCGGATGTACACTATCCCGGGCTCTCCACCGCTTTCACCCAAATGTTGTTCTATCTTGTCCAAACCTATGACAAAATCTGAATCTGAGTCAAAGAAATCCTTCACATCAAAAGTCGGCTCCAAGCGCAATGCGAATAGCAAAGACACGGCCGTCGCAACAGCTGACCCTATAAGGACAAAGTGAATATTAGAAGCAGCTACCAGAACTAACTTCTCTACAGCAGACACTAGACCAAAATTAAATTTTGTCGCGGGCTTCTCTCCGTCAAGACCCTGCCTTACATTTTTATGTTTATTCCTCACCAATAGTAGAAAAATAATAGGTACGATCAGAAAAAGGATCACAGATAAACACAGCAAGAGGACCCCATAAAGTTCGCTTAAAGCCAGCATCATAATTACAGAAAATCCCGCAAAACACGCCGCTAGAAGACCACCAAACATTCTTCCCACTATTGATATTGGGGTTTGATACAAGCTACCGGAACCGACAATTAGTTCATCGACCCTCATCTTAACAATAGGGGTCACTATTCCTAAAACCAAAAAAGACGACACGACTGCTATTGCCGCGGCACATCCAAAATGAATTACGGCTTCTATATTGGAAGATAACTGTGACATGAAAGCGATACTATCGCTTAGCATGGCAAGAATAAGAGCACCAGATACTGACGCCAAGCCAAGTTTCAGGGCCCGCCGAGGCCTATATCCTTCGTTAACCTCCTCCTCGTAACGGCGCACAGCATGCACCATAAAGTCCACTCCGAGCGAAATCATAGCTATGGGCACTACAAGATCTATAATAAGGCCGCCCTTAATGCCAACAAGGACCGAGATACCTTTCAACCAAATCATCAGAATTCCGAGGCCAATGCCTGTAATAGTGGTCGCCCAATACGAACGGAGAGACAATCCCACCACTAAAAGGGCACCGATCACGGTGAACATTATGAAAATACCTGCGGCTTGTCCCTCTTCTTCCGACTCGAGGTTGGCATCCATTGCGACTCCCCATAAGTCGTAAGTCAGGGATTCACCTTTCATGATCTGGGCAACTTTACGGTTTAGGCGTTCCTTATTAACTACATCTGGGCCCCCGCCCAAACCTATTTCAAGACCCGCCCCACCAAGTTTTTCATTGTCTGCCATCAAATTCAGGAGGGTGGCTGGAGAACTCCACCATTCAAATTGTTGTCCACCAACATCCTTGAGTTCAAAGGTAGCCTGAATCGACAACATGTCCACGAAACCACGAGTACTTGGGTTGCCCATTATTCTTGCAACAGCCATTTTTATGTCTTCATCTGTTGCGACGGCTAAAGAGATACCCTCAGAAAATAAGGCATATTCAATCGGACCAATGATGGATCTAATCCCTGTTACTTGAAAACCGTAATCAGGATCAAAATATGAAAACAGGTACTGTTGTTTCTCAAGCGTGCCTGAAGCAAGATTTCCGGATAAGTCCGATTGGATGACTCTCCTTTCATTTTTTGCAAGTTCTCTCAAAACTTCTGCAGTTAACACATCTCCTTTTTTTGATTCCACAACGTAAGTCGCGAAATGGAGAGGTGTTGGGAATTTATTATCTATATCTACCTGCATGTCGTAGACTTCTCCGGGAGGATCGGGAGATGCTTGTTGAGTTGGCGACATGTTAATGAACGGGTATGTAAGAATGCAGGACAACAAAACTGTGAGAACAATTACTAAGTTAGACTTGTTGACAAGGAACCCGACGATTTTATTTGCGGCGACACTTCTATCCAATTCTGTGGGAGCCTCCTTATTAGCCGATTCACCTCTATCGCCAAATCACTAATAAACAAGGGGATCGTCCCATATCTGATGTCCCTCAGTAAATGCAAACGGAGGTTATAACAATTGAGATTAGTGTTTATAGGAACGCCTGAGTTCTCCATTCCAACACTCGACTCATTAATCGACCAGGGGCATGACGTAGTGAGTGTTCTTACTAAACAAGATAGGCCAACTGGTAGAGGTAGAAAAATGGCTGAACCCCCCGTCAAGACCTATGCCAAAGACCTGAATATACCGGTCATACAACCAGACTCGATTGCAAAAGATGACCTTGCGATTGGGCACCTTGCATCCCTGCAAGCAGAGGTTGCAGTAGTCGTGGCATACGGGGCACTTCTTCCAAGGAACCTACTTGATCTATTCCCACTTGGTTGTCTCAATTTACACCCGTCCTCGCTACCCAAATATCGTGGTCCGTCACCCGTCGCAACCGCGATTCTTGAAGGAGATGAAACCACCGGGGTAACGATAATGCTTCTAGACGAAGGAATGGACTCTGGACCAATACTTTCACAAGAAAAAGTTGCAATAGATCCAACTGAAAATTGCCACGAACTAACTACTCGCCTGTTCAAAATCGGAGGGCCTTTGATGGCGGAAACTCTAAGCCTATGGAAATCTAACGGTATTGAGGCCATCCCCCAAGACAACAGTACAGCTACTTTCACAAAACCTCTCTCCCGAATAGATGGGGAAATAGACTGGAGTATGTCTTCGGCAAAGATTTTAAGGGCAATAAAGGCTTTCCATCCCTGGCCTAGTACTTATACTTTTCTCCACGGAAAAATTCTAAAAATCATAACGGCCTCTGATGCTAGACGGCTTGATGACATGTCACTCGAGCCCGGGCAAATGAAAATTG
Organism: uncultured Dehalococcoidia bacterium; assembly: GCA_964409595.1. Classification (GTDB taxonomy): domain Bacteria; phylum Chloroflexota; class Dehalococcoidia; order Lucifugimonadales; family UBA826; genus CAYPDR01. Next base: position 76,675 of record CAYPDR010000016.1, on the reverse strand, counting down.
ACAGTGACGTCTTCATAAGGACAGGAACCGGTTTTCTGAAATTGCACATACTTCAATTAGAAGGTAGAAATGCGGCAAAAGCACATGACTTCATTCACGGACAGAAAGGTCTAGATGGTACCTTATTGGGAAGGTAACCAGAAGACTCGTTAGTCCTCTAGGGAACGTTCGGAAGTTTTTACAGCCCAAAATCAATCCATGCCACTGGAGCTACAATTCCCCAAGCCTTAACGCCCTGTTTAACGACATTTTTCTGATGAGAAAGATCACGCCGACAATCACAATTGCAAAAATCAGCGCCATTGCGACGTAAGTGTTAAATACGTTAGACCAATTCACCTCCATAATAAAAGGTGGGACAACCTGACCTCCGTGATCATCGCTCCCAAGGAATGGCATAATCGCGGCGCCCAATCTACCTCCCATCCAAGTCCCAAGAGACATTCCAACAAAGATGATCAGAGCTTGTTCCAATAGCATCAAACATACAAGCTGATTCATAGATATTCCGATCGTCCGCATTAAGGCAAATTGAACCTCTCTATTTCTAAATGATACATAGGCATGAGAGAGGAACCCTATGACACTCAATATAAGAATAGAACCAAATGCCATTAACAAGAGGGCCCGCCACCCCGCCTTAACCAGAGGATCTATATTTGCTTCATAAAGCAACTTCTTGGTATCTAGAACATTCCCAACTCGAAAAGGATTCCCATCCTCAAAAGATGTTGCTAGCTCTGACCATGCAGCTTCCGAGAGTTCAGGATTCAAAGACATCCACATTTCATTAGGGGTGATTGTGCCCGTGAGGGCACCAATGTTTGTAATTACCAAAGCTGGTTCGATGGCAACAACCAAAGAAGTATCCTCTACCGTGTTAAGGGTTGGAAAATAATCGAATGAATTAACAACAGTGATCTGGGATCTCTTGCCCGCAAAAGTGACTGACAAGTCATCACCGATGGAATGGCCAGTTTCTTTCAAGAAGGACCTTGAAGCAATCGCTGGGATAGGACCAGGGTTGAGACCCGAATATACCCCTCGAGCGGTCAAGGGACTACCATTCGACCAAGCATAAAGTAAAGATCCGTCTCCCCTTGTACTCATGGCTGAAGGCTCTATGCGATCCCTTTCGGCTCCAGGGACATTCTTAAGAACTTGCCACTTTTCAATATCTCTAAAATCCTCTATATTCTCAACCTCACCAGTTGCCGTTCTCACTTTAACAGTGTCCATAAGTATAGATCCCGAGCTTAGGTCTCTCTGTCCATTCGTCTCAACGATGCTAATCGACATCAATGTCAACGGCCCAGACGGGAACAATTGCCGCTGTGGCCTGCGACTACCAAATAACTCCACTTCTTTAAGATTCCAATTGGTTGAGTCCAACATGCCAAGCCAGTAGGTGAAATACCGCCCGTTTGCATCCCTAACTCGAGCCGCCAGAGCGACGCTCGGACGAGCTCGGTCGACTTTCACTAAAACACCAAGAGTCCTCGCATTATCAGGCATTTTTATTCCTTGGGGCATATTTTCCTGTTCCATAGTCGCAAGAAGTTCAGTTAATTTATCTTCAGAAAAATCGTCCCTGTATACAGCAACGTCTGCAAAAGTATTAGGATCTATACCGAGCAAGGTGAACGTATTGCCAGAAAACCTCTCGGTTATATCTGAGCCCGTTCCACGAAACGCTGCACTGACAGTAAGCACGCCTTCTAGACGTTCATATCCTTCTACAATCGGACGACTCACACCAGTCGTATTCACCTGAACTGAGTCTAACCGGATATCTGAACCAATTGAGTAAAGCGTCCTATCACGAAAACTTCGATCTAGCGTGCCATCAAAGCTTGCCGCAAATATGCCGAGACCAGTCATCAGCGTAAGAAGCAGGGCCAGACGAGCGTAGTTAGCAGGATTACGAGACATGTGCCACAAACCCAATACCACCCCTGCGGGTAGTTGTGAAGAGAATAGACGAGTTATCAGGTTCAAAGTAACAGGAAATAACCTTAAGATAACCATTGCCGCTGCAATCAATATCACCCCTGGCACAGCCAAAAGCAATTGGTTTACGACTACATCACCCAATACACCCCGAGCTGCCATAGAACCCTGCTCAGTTAACTGTCGGAACAGAATCATCCCTACTATAAGAAAACCAACATCAAGGTAATAGCGTTGTACAAAAGGTTTCTGGGTAGGCCTATTTGACTCGGATCGCTGTGTTGTTACAGAAATACGGGATGCTTGAAATGCGGGAATCATTAAAGCAACGAAGCTAAGGAGGCCCCCGAGAGCACTCATGACATATGCAGTCTTGGTGATCCTCACGGTAAGAAATCCACCCTCTCCAAGATCTGTGAAGGAAGGAGTAAAACCAAGTAGGCCTATAGCAACCGCAGCTAACAACGGGCCTAAAAAGGAGGATATGACAGCCATGGTGCCCCCTTCCAAAATAAACACCGCAAGGATTTGACTTGAACTGGCACCCCGACTTCTAAGCTGAGAAACTTCAAACCTTCTCTGTTCAACCACTAATGATGAGATGGTTGCCACATAGTAGAGAACTACCAGCGCTATCATTACCAAAACTACAAACATTTGGAGCTTTGTAAATAAAAGCCGCGTATCATATTCTTTTAAGGAATCATCTAGTTCAGTCCTCATTATGTATCGATTCAATTCCGACCCAAGAAGACGTCTTGCATGGTCAATATTAACTTTGGCATTGGTTGCGTTTGAAGCGTTTATTTTCTTAAGATCTGTATCAAGTCTCCATGCGTAAGTACTCACCAAATCATTGAAGGCAACCCCAACGGTTTCCATATATACCAGCTCATCCATATAAAGTGGCAATGTAGCAAATCCCTCACCGGTTGACGCCATTAAGACACGATCCGTCAATGCCCAAGACGGGTCACTGTGGTCAATACGTTCAAAGACCCCAACGATTTCAACTATCATGTGAGGTATCCTGTCATCCCAATACGGAACTAACGACACTCTTGAACCAGTACCCATACCAAGAGCCGTCGCCTCCTCTAAAGGGGCGATAGCTTCAAAAATTGGTATGCCTTCTACAGTAGTCTTCGCAGTCGGGGTTGAAACTGATACCCCTCCGACTATTTGAATCCTACTTTCGAGGTGCGACACATATGCCACAAAGGAACGACGGTTATCCTTCCCAGCCATCAGTTCATCACCAGTCAGTGTTAAAAAGAAAGTAGCTGATTTACCAGCGGTCTCCACTCCAGAAATATAAGGTGAGATCAATCCATCAACTACAGAATCAACCCTTCTCGAAATCTTTTCATATTCTTCGATATTTGTGGGGCCTTTTTCAGACTGCATAATAATATCTGCGTCATGCTCATCTATTTTCTCAAGCGCATCTTGCAATGCTATTTCTCTAAGAGCGGTGAAAAAAATAACAGTGCCCGCCATAACTGCAGAAGCCAAAAGCACGCCAAGTACAACGGAAGAAAATAGCTTCCAATTCGACAGGCTACGTTTGAGCACCATAGGCCAGGCTATCATCAATCTTCTGAATGATTCGAGCATCTGGGAGTTATTCCTCCGTCCTCGCTAAAGTTCCAAGATTCATGCTGAAAAGAGACTTCCCCAGAGCAAAGACGGAGAACAAAAAAATACTTGTAAACGCCAGTAACGACAGTCCAAGAATTACCCAGTCTACCGTAATGATGGGCGGCGGGATAACAAGTGAGCCTTTGTCGGTCACCGCCACAGAAGCAACTACAATCCTTGTCATTTGAAACCCTGTCCAGGCGCCTAACCCCAACCCCATGACAACAACAACCAAATGTTCAAGGCTAACTAGAAGCAACGTTTGATATCTTGATAGGCCTAACGCTCTCAGGGATCCCATTTCTGAGTTAGATTTTTTTGACAGAAAGACGACAAAAATCAAATAACCCATACCAGTCATAAGAGTAGCAACTACAGTCGCCACTATTGCCATTGCCTGCCATCCTGCCGTAATTAATGGATTGTCGTTAATTTCAGAGAGCATTGTTTCTTTTCCCATGACTTTTCCGGAAATACCCGTTATGTGGGACAGGGCTTCGACAGAGTCACTGTCAGCATATTTGGAAAGGGTCAAAAATAGCTCGTTTGGAGACTTATGAGCATGCTTGCTCACAGCGCCCAAATGGGAGATCAGAGAATTGAAGTCAGCCACCAAAAACCCGTTTTCTGACGGATCCATGGTGGGGAAAAATTCGACTTTATCCACTATCTCCGCTGCAATGAGCACATTTGATACCCGGATATGAGTGTAGGTCCCAACGTCAAATCCTGTAGCACGAAGAAATGACTCGCTAGCAACCACAGGAAGATACTCACTATATTCTGCCCGACGTATACCCCTTACGCCTTGATTTGTCTCCTTACCAAACTCAAAAACCGCCCCATACCCACCATCAATAGATGCTCCTGATGACAAATTTAAAGAATCTGCATCCAATGACGACGTGGGAATGACAATCCAATCACCAGAATCCTCAAACCCGTCAATTATAAGGTCTCTGCCCTGCTCCTGGACTGCATAGATGCTGTCAATAAGAACTGTTCCAGAAGTGCCCGTCGCACCGAAACCCGGTTCGCTGAGTTGTATAGCTTTTATGTTCAACGGATATTCCCATTCATTCGGGACATCAGCGCTTTGTCTAGTCCATTTTGAGGACCCCATCTTCCCGAGGGTGATAATTTGTAGTCTTTTCGAAGCATCTTCTACTAGAAGCCAGATCGAGATGAGCGGATAGACATCCATCGGCTTCAGATGGAGACCGATTTCAGTTGTTCCCTCGGGTATGACTAATGGTTGCTGCAATTTCACAGACCTAAGGCCGCTGAGAACGCTAGTCATAGGATGAAGCGCAAAATCTTCCCTGCTCCAAGGCGAAAAGTTTTCGGTTTCCACGGCCATGATTTGAAACGGTATGGCAGAGGAGCCACTTCCAACAGTTCCACCACTTCTAATCGCCAACGATGCGTCTAATACGTCATCTCTGTCGATGTATTGTTTCTTAAAATCTTGAGCTGATCTAAAGTTCCGTAAAAATCCCCCCCAACGCTCAACTATCCTGGCATCTTCAGCAACCCTGTAATTTATCCTGTCAATATGACTTCGTTCTAAAGTTGCTCCCAACGTGGTTGAAAGTACCGCTATCCCACTAGCCAACACTAATAGAAGGATCAACCAACTATATTGGAGCGGATTTCTAGACAAGTGCCATAACATAATTGAAATCGACACTGGGCTCGAACGAGAGGTGTATTGAAGCAATCTAAATATTGCTATGCATGGGATAGTAACTAATACCCCAACGTAGGCACTATAGAGAAGTATAGGCATATTTTCCGGTCTAAATGCCCACAATGTTCCAACAGAACAAACCAAAAGGATCATAGAAATCATTAGCGGAGATTTGCCTGAAAATTTATTAAACACCCATATCCCTAGTACAAATGCAATAGAAGAAATGAGTTGGATCAGGGTAATCAGGCTAACTTCAATCAACGCACCCCGACAGATAAATGCGAATATCAACACAGCGGAGAAACACCCAACGACAACAGCAAGTTGATAAGATTCTCCCGCCACGAACCTAACCAACATTGGAAATACCCTAAAGAAAAGCATCGCAGAAGCTATAAGAAGTAAAACGGGTGCAACCAAGAGTGCTTCGTTAATATCATCCTTTCCAAATATACCTCCCGACCCCATGTTTCCCCGAGTCTTCATCTCCCAAAAAAAGATCCCCGCAGACGACAGGAAAAGTAAGTCAAGATAATACCTTTGAACAAATGGGACGCTCGGAGGACGAGAAGATGAAATATGACGGGTTAACAAGGTAGTTCTTATGTTAAACAACACAGGAGCAACGAAAATACAAATGCAGAATAAGCCGGCACCAACCGACATTAACCAGGAAGTCACACTAAACCTAACTGGCAATATGGATCCGCTGGTTATATTGTCAAAATACGGCAACATACCGATAGAAGCTATGAGGCCTATAGATAGGAATGGTGCTAGAGATGACGCCAATGCCGTCAAAAACAAACCCTCAGTTACGTATTGCCCAAAGAGTCGCCAGGTGGATATCCCTCGACTTTTCAACAACGTTATATCCAGCTCTCTGCCAGGTATGAGGTAGGTGGTCAACATGAAAAGGAAATAAAATAATCCTATTGAAAGTACTGCCATGAGTAGTAAAAGAGGAGTACTTGACCGAAAACTCTCACTGTCGAATTCGCGAAGCGTTCTCTTTATCCCAGTTCTGACTTCTGAGCCCGGCAAGGTCTCACTTGAAGTTTCCTCTAAAGTGTCAATCGCAGCCTGAATCTGGGGCTGAGACCACTCTCTAAAAAGCCGATGACTAACATGGTTAAACCAATTGATCTCAGAAACCGTTCCCGGGAAAGCACCCCCAACCCCCTTTATCAGGCTTCCTTCTTGGACAAAAACAGCTATATAAGGCAACGGTTCCTGACCTTCATTTTCCACGTCAGGGAGAGGGTAAGTAAAACGTTTGCTATTACCTTGCCAGAAGGGGTGTTTTTCATCTTCTACTTCAAACACTCCCACAATCTTTATCCCCATACTAACGAGGCTATCTGTTGAAAGATTGGCTGAGATCACATCTCCTACCTCTATTTCATAGAAATCGGCCAGATCCGTGGCAATAGAGGCTTCAACTAGGGGGCCTCCCACAAATCTTAAATTTGGCGAGGCTGGTGGCCTTCCCGACTTATATGTCACATACTTGTCTAACGAAGAAAGATTTTGAAAATAGCCTTCGTTTCTTACTAGGGATGAGTCTTTCTGCAAAGAAAACGAAAAAGTGGAACTCTTTATCTGCCTTCTTGTATCAGTTATCACAGAACCAAAAGTTGAATCTAGAGAAACAGCGACAGCCTGGTCCGCTGTGGTAATCCTCTCAGCATCAAGCGGAACGAAAGGAACCGACATATTCAGGTTCAGGTGTAGATTGGAATTTTCACGTACGTCTGAGTCAATGGCCCCACGTATACTCTGCCTTTCCAAAGCTGAAATATAAATTGGAGCACTTGATATGAGAGTAACGGCGGCTAACATTGCAACAAATACAGCGACAATAAGTCTGATGTCACTCCGCATTCTAGCAGCAACTAATTTGCTGTCTGTAAAGAGTCCCATGAAATTCACGGAATAATTTGTAACTTAGCCAAAAGCACGTCTTTACTTTGCAACATCGTCCGAGCCAAAAATTCAGATGTGGACCAGCCTCCACCTGTTGGTTTGTAAGCTTCTATGGTGTCAACGGGACTCAGACTAAATCCTCCAACTATGTAGACCTCCCCAAATTCCATTTGAACCATCCCATGACCGACACGAGCTTCCTTCATACTTCCAGCGGAACCCCATGCTCTAATTTCAAAATCGAATATCTCCGCGGTGGACAGAGGAGTATCAAAATCCAATAATCCCCCAGCAACAAGAACCTGACCATTATCTAGCAACAAGAAAGAAGGGTTAGCGCGTGGACTTCCCATGTTTGTCACAGGAACCCAACGGCCAGAATTTACTTCAAATATTTCAGCGGAATCTAAAGCCACCCCTTCCGATCCATAACCTCCCGCAGCAAGAACTTCACCCCGACCATTTTGAACCAATAGGTGACTATCTCTGGCAATTGTCATAGGTTCTATTTCTTCGATCATATTCGTTTGAGGATCGTATACTTCCACTGACTTAACTGGTTTGCTGTTAGAGTCCACCCCCCCACTTATCAGGACCTTTCCGTCCGGGAGCGAGGCCATCGCATGACCCCATCTAGCGACTGACATTTTAGGGCCAAATTTCCAGTTCCCTTCCTCAATATCAAATAGAAAAGTCGCGTTTGTTGGTCTTGCACCATCCCATCCTCCTCCAATAAAAACAATCCCGCTCTCTAATAGAACCCCAGCTGATTTTTCAACAGCCAGAGGCATTGGGTCAACCAATGTCCATTGCATTTTGTCCGAACTGAAAATCTCTGCAGTATCAGTTCTTTCTCCTTTACTGTTGTTACCCCCAGCTAATAGTATCCTTTGTTCATCAATCACTATGGTGACATGAGAGAACCTCTCGTTAATCAAATTTCCCGGGTTGCCATACTGAAGCGACCCTTTCTCCAATATAACTGTTTCTTTTACGTGATCTCCCTTTACCCCCTTCCCAGCTGCCACCAATATGGCCCCTCCCGGTAGCTCAAATATTGAATGTCCCCAACGGGCTTTATCCATGGATCCTCTTGAACCCCAAGATCCGGCGAATGGATCATATAATTCAACTCGCGTTATGTCGGTAAACATCCCACCCTTACCGCCAACCACCAATATATTTCCATCCGGCAAAACTGTCGCAGAGTGACTTTCTCTTGGCCCCGATAGATTATCTGTCCTAGCCCAAGACTGACCCGCAGACACCGATGGATCAAAAATCTCAGTATAAGAAACCGGCACAAATGAACGACCACCGGCTATCACCACTCTGCCATCCGCAATACGCGACGATGTGTGATCTTTTCGTTCAGTGAACATTTCCCCCGCCGACTCCCAAGCGTCAATCTCAAAATCATATATTTCAGCAGACAAGGTTCCATCTGCACCCCCAGTGACTAGAACCCTTCCGTCGAGCAATTGTGTAGCTTCATGACCCCAGCGTGGGGTTTCCATCGATGCCACCGACTTCCAGATCCCCAATACTGGATCAAAAATTTCTGCAGTGCCCAACGACTCACCTAAAAGCCTTCCTCCTGTCACTAAAACCAAACCATTTGCGAGAATCGTTGTCGTATGCCCCCATCTTGGGCTAGAAAGATCGCTACTCTTGGACCACGATTGTTGATCTGGATCATATATTTCCGTGGACGCCATAGGTACTTCCTTGAATTGACCCCCAACTACTATTACGCTCCCATCATTTAGGACCGCACTACCGTGTCCCTCGCGTGGATCAATTAATGACCCTGTAACAGACCATGAATCTGTCTCTAAATCATATATGTGGGAAGAATTTGAGGTTCCGGAGGCGTTTACTCCACCAGATATCAATATGACGTCTTCAAGAATTAGATTAGCTGAATGTGCATAGGTAGCAGAAGGCATCTCAGCGCCAAACGTCCATTTGCCATACTTGGTGTGATAAATCTCCACTGCCTCCACAGCACCAAAATCGCCTTTGCCACCTATAACAACAACATTAGAGGACCCATTCGTATTTACTAAGGTGGAAGTATGAAATATACGAGGCAGCTGCATGCTTGCTGGAGCAGAGGGGGAACCGATACCTACTAAGTCAAACTTGCCAGATTCAAGCACCGGTTGAGTTGACTCATTGAGCAATGTTAAATCGTTTTTGGAACTACAACTCGTGGCAAGAAAAGCCAACAGGATAGGTAGCGAAAAGACAACGTAGATTGCTAAGTAACGTGTGGAAATGAGCATGTTTCAAAATTTATACAATAACTTAGTTAAGGATTCTAACACTGTGTTTTCAAAAATCACGTTGAATTGGATATGCTACAGATGTTCTTAAGATGGTTCCCGAGAAATCGTTGATTACTTCCCATGAAGCCCACGAGATACTAGTTTATACTGAGTGTATTCAAATAATGCTCGATGGTACTTTTCGGAGGTGCTGCTGTGACTCCAATGTCCAATCCCATATCACATGCAACATATGACATCAGTGAGAAATCCTTAGAGAATATGGCACTCAGCATTGAAGGACTTCCTGATGAGCTTTCTGGATTTTCTCTGCTCCGAGAGAGTGTCTTAAACAATAGGACTATGGCATCCCATGGATTCCCGGGTAACACCGAAGAAAGCTATGCAGAGGCAGGAAGGGTGACCGGCTATTTGAGGGAGTTCGCCTCGCCTTCAGCTATACCACGCCAGAAGGATGGTTCAGATATAGTTGCAGCTACTGTCGTTCACTTGTTTGAAGATGAAGAACGCGCAGCATTTTGGATGACTGATGTATTCATTAAGCAGTTCAAGGACAATGTGGATAGCGAAGTTGGTGAAAATCAACGTTTAGTCGCTGTAGAAGAACTGGAGATAGAGGATTTTTATGACAGAGCTGTGGGTATAAGAGCTGTTCAAGACGGAGAGGATGGGGTTCTATCAACTACCGTCATTGATTTCCGTATCGGAAGACTTCTCGGCGTTTCTTTCGTCGTCACAGTCGGTGACCACGGTAGGACTGAGCTCACAACAATGCTCGGGCTAGAATTGGAACGCAATATAGTCAGAGAGATATTAGCTACCGGATAGATAACTTTCACATAGTGGTGTATTGCTAAAACCTTAATACCAGTCATGCCCTAGTGGCAGACCTGTTTCTGTGCTTATCGACTCAAGTTCTGAAACAATCACATTGGTTGTATTATCCCAACGTGATATATTCCCTCGTGCTAATATCAGCGGTTCTCTAAGGACGTGTTTAAATCGCTGAAATACTTTGGGCCACACTATCAACTGTATATCGGATGTCTCATCTTCTACCGTCACAAATACTGTCCCTTTATATCCCTGTGGATGCTGGCGAGCTATAGCCCAACCAGCTACAGACACAGGTTGTCTGTCAGTCATGGAATCCACATCGGATATTTTTGAGACTTCCCAGGGTAATCTGTCTCGTACAAACTCCATGATATGGCCATCAGGATATATCCCCATGACGCGATACTCACTAAGCATTCTCTCGTATAAAGTAAAGTCATGGAGTTTAGGGACACTGCTGTCCATACATAGCGGAAGCGGTCGTTGGTTTTTTGAAATGCTAGGATAAACACCGGATTCCCAAAGTGCCGTTTTCCTGTTAAGAGATATGGAGTCAAAAGCGCCAGATAATGCTAAGGATTCTATCGCTTCAGGATGAATATCGACTCTCCCAACAAAATCCCCTACTGACATAAAAGGACCGTGTGTAGATCGTTCCCTCAAAATAACGCTGGCATTTCGTTCACCTACTTCCTTTATAAACTCCAAACCCAGCAACAGTGAGCCTTTCCGAGGAATGCAGTAGGACCCACTAAGATTCACACAGGGATTTAAAAACTCTACCCCAAATCGACGTGCATCTTGTTTTATCGCTTCAATAGGGTAGAACCCCATTGGCTGGTTATTCATAAGTCCAATGAAAAACTCAAGTGGATAATAGTACTTCATCCAAGCAGACTGATAAGCAGAAATTGCAAAAGCATGCGAGTGAGATTCAGGAAACATGTAATGACCATTTATCTTGGAGAATATTTTTTTAGCGGTCTTTTCATCTATCCCTTTGTGAGCAGCACCATCACGAAACTTATTCCAATACATTGCGATAACTTGATCATTGTTGCGACGGGTAAAGGACCTGCGCATCTCATCAGCATCTGCTTGGGTCATTCCAGACACATCAGATATAAGTTGAACCACCTGCTCTTGCCAAATGATAATTCCATATCCTCTTGCCAAAGATCTTTCCTCAATCGGGTGGTCATAGTTCCAATCAGCACCATTCCGGTACCTATTTACAAAATCTGATACTGCACTTCCCTGAACTCCTACACCAGGTCTTATAAGTGCAACTTGATATGCTAAATCCTGAAGATTGCGAGACAACAGGCGTTGTCCCATTTTCAGCTGTGCTGGTGACTGAAGTAGAAACACTCCACGTGATCTGCCAAGATTGATCATGTCATACACACAAGGATCGTCTGGGGGAATACGACTCAAATCCACAAACTCTCCGGTACGTTGCTCAACTAATTCAACAGCTTCTTCTAACTGGTCCAAAACAGGTAAGGACAGGATATCTATTTTGGCAAATCCTGCATCAGCTACGCTGTCTTTATCCCAATCCATAATATATCGTCCTTCGATAGCCCCTCTTCGTGAAGGAACCATGTCAGGTATAGGAGAAGAACTAATAATCATTCCTCCAGTATGCTGTCCCAAACTTTTAGGAGCGCCTTGGAGTTGAGGTGCTAGACTCAGCAAATCTGTCCACCCGGGGGTATCAACTCGACCAGCAAACTCTGGAAGAGACAACATCTCGTCACGCAGATGAGTAGCATCATGATGATGTATCTTTTTGGAAAGCCTTCGTAAATCTTCATCTGGAAGACCCAGCGCCTTGCCTAACCCAGCTATAGCGCCTTTGGCACGATATGTCGTAATCATGCCTGATAGGACCGCAAAATCGGGGCCAAAGTCCTCATGTATACGCGAAATAAGTTTATCCCTCAGAAAGCGTGGAAAATCTAGGTCAATATCTGGCATAACTCGTAGATCATCGGGCAGGAATCTCTCTAAGGTCAGATCATATAAGAGGGGATCTATATGTGATATCCCAATAAGGTAGCCTGTAAGCATAGCCACAGACGATCCGCGTCCTCTGCCAGGGGGTCGCCATTCTAGTGGATCTTCAGGGTTTGCCTTACCAGTTTCAACCATTATTTGCCGAGCAAGAATAGCTATTTCATGGTAAAGCAACATAAATCCGGCTAGGTCGTGTTTCTCTATGAGAGAAAATTCTTCCTTTAGTCGCTTATCAACAGTATCACTTATAGTCCCGTAGCGCCTTTGTGCTGCTTCGTAACAAAGCCTACTCAAATATGTAAGTGGGGTGTAATCGGACGGAACATCAGGGGATGGAAGCTTATACCCTAAATCTGAAGCAAGATTAAACTTACACCGGTCAGATATTTTGATCGTATTATCTACGGCCTCAGGAAAAGATCGGAAGAGCGAGCGCATTTGTGAGCCGGATTTTAAATAAAATTCACTGTTGTGTTTGAGATGATGGATCACTTTATCCATGGTGGAATTATGTTTTATGGCTACAAGAGCATCCTGTAATTTGTGACGCTCCCGCACGTGATAGTGAGCATTGTTTGTCGCAACAAGAGGCAAGCCCATGTCTGATGCTAGAGATACAAGTGACCGTATACGTCCTGCATCTCCATGGAGGAAATTACGACTTATTTCAACGTAAACTGAGTCAGGCCCAAAGCAATCAACGTAACTCTGTAAGGTATTCCGTGCTTTTTCAAACCTACCCTCAGATACCATACGGGGCACTGTTCCCAACCTACATCCAGTGAGGAGAATGACACCTTCTGAATATGAAGCCAGGTATTTCGGGTCAAGCCTAGGATTTCTACGATCTGAATGATTAGCTAGGGTAAACAAACGAGATATGTTCGAGTAACCTATTTTGCTTTCTGCCAACATCACTATGTGAGATCCATCTGTTAAAGTGATCTCACCACCAGATATTGGTTGTATGCCTAGACTATTCGCCTGCCTGGCAAATTCAAGGGCACCACACATATTATGGTCAGTAAGAGCCATAGCAGGATAGTTTAAATCTGCAGCCCGACCAATTAATTCATGGACATGGGATGCCCCTTCGCCAAAAGAATAGAAGCTGTGGGTATGGAGTTCCACATATGATGATTCGACATAAGGGCTATGAATCCTGTAGGAAGGATACGAACTCATTAATAACTCTGCCTATACCAACAATATTTAGTTAAAAAAGCTCGTTCGTTACTCCCATTAATATATTCTCCACCTCTGGATTCATCTTTAAACACCGTGAATGGTCCATAGTTTTCAGACATCAGAAGAAAGTAAATTCTCCGTATCGGAATCGCCATCCACCAAAGATCCATTTTCCACATGTCTACTGCCTTTACTTTGATGGAACCATGCTCTTTTCTGATAAACGATATAGATACTGGAATTCCTCCAGACTCCTCCACATCTATTCGCTCCGGTAGATTCAGATTACGGATTACATCAGTGGATTCTGGGTCGATTGATACCTGTACTGAACGCATCTCAGGAACAGGATGATCGAGATCTATATTCACAACTTGATAGAGCGAGTTAGCACTTCGGTTCTTCACTTGTGGATGATCCATCCTCGCAAGTCTCCCCATACGCTCCTTAGTATCCTCACGCACGTTACTAAAGGCTCGAGCCTGTCGGCCATGTTCACCTGTAAAGTCAGAAACAACTAGGGTTACGTCTTCTATTGGTCCAGGTAGGTCTACCTCAGCTAGAATACTTCGAAGTGAAAAAGAGGCTGACGGCGCGCTCCCAGATGGTTCTTTTACTATCACTTCCTTCGACCAAACTGAATCACCAGTAATCGAACATACCAGTGAAAAACTGTTAGCGTATCTACCTTTCAATCCAGTTCGCGCATATGCTCTTCTAAGAAGTGTGTCCGTGGCAGCGAACAAAACTTCTCTAGAAGAAGATGCAAAGGGCAGTGACACATATTCTGAGATCACACATTCTCTCTTCGGATTCACTATGATATCTGTACTGATTCCCTGCGATAACTTCCATGCTCTACCGCCCTCATACCCAAATCGTGCCTGCAAAGATCCAATATCATGAGCCGAGATATCACCCATAGTGTGTATGCCAAATCGGTGCAACGCTACAATAGTCTTCCAACTAACAGGTAACATATCCACAGAAAATGAAGACAGGAAGTTGGTCACCTGTACAGCTCCTTTCGGAGCTTTAACAGCCCTACCTTGCTGGCTATTGACAGCCGCAAGATAAGCTGTAAATTTACCTTCGGCAATACCAACACGAGGTTGTAAAAAATCGGGGACAGCATCCAGAATACGAGACACAACTTTTGCATCTCCTCCGTACAAATGCCCAAGAGATGTCATGTCAACATATGCCTTACCAAGACCGTCTTCCTCAACAGATGGGGATATTTTCTCTAGATTAGAGATAACTCTGCCGAATATTTTCTTATACCGTTGAATATCAGCTTTCAGTAAAACTGCATCAGGATATTTTGAAACAGCCAAGGGAATAGGCATTCCAACAGGTATCCCCATAATTCCACGTGAAGTATCGAAAACCTTTGGTTTCAAAGATTTTCTCTTGGATACGGAAGTTTTATAGTCTGAATCTGACACATGCAAAATAACATTCCTATCACTGAGTGCAGGACGGCGCCATAATTCACACTTCATTCCTAAATGAGTTATGAACAAGCAAGCTATTTCCATATATGCACCTATTTTTGCAGTCAATTCTTAAGGAAGAAGAGCGTTATGATTATATTAGAACAAAAGTTCTAATATCAAGTTGCCGGTAATATACCTAATTGACCGAACAAAAGTGCGATGTTATGTTCGGCCAACATGAAGCGGACACATATGAAAGTCTGAAGGAGAAGGATATGGGAGTCACAGTAGGAACAGGAAATTTCAAATACGAAGCAGTTGCATCATGGCCTAATTTACCAAATGGAGCACGGCTTATAGAAACTCCTGGTGTAGCTGTGGATTCACAAGATGAAATTTACACCTTTAGTAGAAATACTGACCATCCAATCATGGTCTTCAACCGAGATGGCGATTTCCAGCGGGGGTTTGGTGCTGGTATATTCAGTAATCGCACACACGGCATTCTAATTGGGCCAGACGATACCGTATATTGTGCTGATGATGGCATCCACACCATTACTAAATTCACCCGGGAAGGTGAGTTACTAATGACCATCGGTACTCCAGGGCAATCATCGGAGATATGGCAAGGTAAGCCATTCAACCGACCAACACATGCCGCAGTCTCAAAGGAGAGCGGCGATATATTCATAACTGACGGATATGGCAATTTTCGAGTTCACAAGTACTCGTCAGGGGGTGACTACATCAAATCATGGGGTGAACCAGGTATAGAACCGGGGCAGTTTCTACGCCCCCACAACATCGCAGTAGACGACAATGACAGAGTCATTGTGGCAGATCGGGAGGCACACAGAGTACAAGTATTTGACACAGACGGTAACGTGTTAGATGTGTGGAACAACATATTCATGCCCAACGGCCTGACGATAGGCCCGGATGGAAACATCTACATTGGCGAACTTCCGGGGATGACTCAATCAGACCCTACCCCACCAAATCACGGACATAATATCAGTATTATAAGTCCGTCAGGCGAAAAATTAGCTCGGATAGGCCATCCAGAAGAAGGAGAGGAGCCTGGGAAATTCATCGCTCCACACGGAATCGGTGTGGACTCGCACGGAGATATCTATGTCGGCGAAGTTTCATACACAATCCGTGGTAGCCACATGGAACCACCTAAAGAATTGAGAAGCTTGAGCAAACTGAAAAAGGTAACTTAAGAGAGTATTTTCTAGCATCCCCTAGAGAACCGGCTGGGAACAGACCAACCTTGGGGTATCAGTTGAACCTCTTGGCAGATCTTGTAGATCTCCATACCTCGAGATTTATAGTTCGCGAGCGCGTTAGGATGATCAAGGCAGCACGTATGCAACCACAAACGCGATGCCCCCAAATCAAAGGCACGCCTGAGGGCGTCTGTGAGCATCTGCCCCCCAAGCCCGAGACCGATCGAATTTGGCAATAATCCAAAATAACATATCTCTATCGAATCATCTTGATGTTTTTCCAATTCATAGTATCCCAAAGTCTCGAAGTCAGATTTCATAATCCAAAGACTGACAGACGGGTCAGAAAGTCGATTACGCCACTGTTCGAAAGACCAGAAGTATCTATCCACCCAATACCAATCCTCACCCACTTCTAGGTAGAGGGATCTAGCCAAATCAGGATCACCATTACTGGCAATCT
This sequence comes from uncultured Dehalococcoidia bacterium, assembly GCA_964409595.1. GTDB lineage: Bacteria > Chloroflexota > Dehalococcoidia > Lucifugimonadales > UBA826 > CAYPDR01. The sequence continues at coordinate 59,990 of CAYPDR010000016.1, read as the reverse complement.
CCATCTTGGCTGAGGTAGCCATCTTTGTCTCAAATCTAATTTGATCACGCGACAACAACTCAAGATAATAGACTTTGACTATATATTCTTTAAAATCCGTCGTCGGTTTCTTATCTGGCAACACCTAAAAGAGTTAATGACCATGAATTGCGGAACGGTCCGGGGGGCGTAAAGGTAAGAAAGCAAGTATGATCGCACCTAATACCATAAGGCCGCCAACGTAGTAAAAAACATAACTCATCGAATATGTATCGTACAAAAAACCAGCTACAAGCGGAGACAGTGCGCTGAAAATGAACCTCACGAAAGATAGCGTCCCCAAGGTCGTAGTGGCCACGCCTTCTCCGACAATATCTAGGGCAGCAGCCGTTAATATGGGCTGGTCACTATAAAAAAAGGTTCCAAGTAACGCGATAAGAATCACCAGAGCAACGCCGTCCCCATATGAGGCCATTAGAAAAACTATTAAACCATCAAATATCATACCGGGAACCAAAATCAGTCTCCGGCCATATCTGTCTGATAGATACCCCATGAGGGGTGTGAAAACTATTCCCACCGCAACTAACAACCCGAAGTAAATACCTCTCTCTAGATCTGACAAGCCAACATCATTACTTAGGTACGACGGCAAGAAAGTTATTAGAGCAACAAAAGCCATAGCCCGTATGCTTCCCACGAAAGTAATCCCCCAGAGAAGCGGGTTGCGTAGTATGGTCTTTGTTACATCTAATCTACCGACCTCTTTACTCTCGTTCTCCTCACTATGGGCCTCTTCAGGCATTGTCCGGCCTATGTTTTTGAACGCCCAGTAGACTAGGAACGCAAGCAATATAGGCACGACTGCATATATCGAAAGTATCTCTTTCCATGCGAGATACCCCAGTAAAAAGCCTGTCACAATTGGACTTATAGCATCGCCAATATTTCCTCCAATACCATGGAACGACAAAGCCGTTCCTCTACGATGTGAGTAATGGTGAGAAAGTGATGCCATTGCGGGCAGATGCCACAGGGAAGCAGCAACCGCGACTATACCGACTCCAACGAGTAGAATCGGAAAAAATGGGGCCTGTCCAATGACAAGCCACCCAACACCAAATCCCCCCATACAGATAGCCAAGATCAGTCCCCAATACCTCCTGAAAACATCGGCCAGGATGCCCCCCGGTAAAGTTACAATCCCTCCTACCATCTCTCTTACCGTGGATATTAATCCCACCCCCACCTTGGATAAATTGAATGCCCCTTCGACTTCCGGAAGTAAAACTATGAAAGATTGCATAAACCAATGGAAGACACCGTGTCCACTAGTCAACCCGGCGATTATGAAATTTCCTCTGCCTCTTATTCCCTCATGTTCTCCATGACCATCATGATGGTGGTGATGGCCCGCATTACCACTATTTTCATCTGACATATTATCCATTTCTCCTTGATTCAAACGTTCATACCACCCTGTACATGTCGAGTAAGTCCATATTGAGTTCAAACCCTATGCCCGGCCTATCTGGAACTGTGACATACCCATCATCGTCTGGAATCATTCTTGGCAAGAACATTTCTGCCCGTAGAGGATCCACAGCCACAGGGTAATATTCCAGAAATTCCCCATGCGGAATTGCCGCTGCCAAAGGCAATTGCAGCTCCTGACAACCATGGGGAGCAATCGATACGCCCCTTTCAAATGCAAGGTCAGTCACGTCTTTTGCAACATCGTATCCGGGACAAATCGTAACGTCCACGTTCAGAACGTCTGCACCACCATGGTCCAGAAGTGTTTCAAAGTGAGGCAAATGGTACCCATTTTCCCCTGTTGCTATTTTCACTTCCGATACTTCTTTGAGCTTGCCGTGTTCTCTATATCGGTGTATCGGCATGGGCTCCTCAAACCAGTATACGTTGTAGTTTCGGAGTTCCTTCGCAAACTCCAGCGACTGTTCCAGATTCAAAGCACAGTTGGCATCAACCATCAGCACCACGTCATCTCCAACTGCCTCGCGGGCAGCTTCAACCCTAAGCATGTCGCCCAAAATTCCCACTCTTGGGTCACCTATTTTTATCTTAACCGCCCCAGCGTGCATCTCCTCGACATTGAACCTCACCTCTTCCTGAAGTTCCTTAATACCTTTGTCCTTTGCATAATAGCCGCCAGCAATATATGTTCTTATTCGACTTTGAGCACCACCAAGCAGTTCATGAACCGACTTCCCCATTGATTTACCTTTAATATCCCAGCAGGCTATATTGATTGCAGCTAAAACCTGAGTGTTAACCCCTCCGGGCCCAAGAATCTTTATTTGTTTTTCTCCGAGGTCTTCCGCGATTTCTCTGGTATTCGTCGGGTCTCTACCAATTAAAAGTTCGCGAAAATAATCTACAAACGGAGGAAATATATTTAACGGTCTCTCAGCGGCAGTACCACCATTCCATCCATAACCTTCTATGCCCTGATCTGTTTTCACAGTGACTTTGTGAAGCCTCCCTGGGCCATAAAAATGTCCTCCATTCCAAATCCCTGGTCTTTCCCACTCAAATACCTCACTTAGCACGTCTGTGATCTTCATGAATATCCATTTCCCCTTTGAAAGCTATTTATGATTAAACCGTAACCAATGAGTTAGTTTTACGAGCTTTAATATAAGACTCTCCACCAAATATTATTGCTCCAACAACTATCAGAACGAGGCCTACTATTAACCCATTACCAGGGTCCTCATCCAAAAAGACCCAGGCAAGCGCAAGCCCTGTAGGTGGCTGAATAAAAGAAAAAAATGTCACAGTCGAAGGTAGATATCTTTTAATAAGCCAAGCATTAGATAAGAAGCCGAATCCGGCAATCACTACCCCTTGGTAAAACAACGCAAGCCAAAACCGAACTTCCCCATTATACAAAGGTGTTTCCAAAAGATAACTGCCGAACAAAAAAAACAGGATTCCAACCAGTAATTGAGCAAGCATGATTTTCGCTTCCGACATGTGTTGAGCAAAATTGGATATTAGTACCAAACGAAGCCCCAAAAATGCGGCAGAGGCCAAACTCATCAAGTCGCCCTCTAATGCGACTCCCTCTGAAGAAACCCCAGTGAGTATAGAATCCCCAAACACTACTATGAGGACTCCGACATAGGAGGATACAATTGCTAGAATTTTCCAACTACTCAAGCGATCTGATGGAACCAGAAAATGAGCAATCACTGCTGCCCAAATTGGAAAAGTGGAATTCAGTGCATTTGCGTGGCCAGCGGTTGTTCGGTCTTGCCCGAAGTTCATTAATGCTATTTGCACTGTAAACAAAATTACTATAACGGCTAGCGGACGAACTTCATTACGAAAAACCCGTACTGAATCTCTCAAATAGCCCATGTATGCGAGGGTCACAAGCCCACCCAATACAAATCGCATCCACGCCACTTGCAGAGGAGGCGAATAATCCAAGCTGACTTTTATACTTACATTGTTGCCCCCCCAAATAGAAGAAAGGAATATATTAAACAAAGTAGGAAACAGGCCAGCAGGACGCCTGCTGTCCGTATTCTTTTCCTCGGATTTATATTTTTCCGTTAGAGCCTCCGGCAATTGTGAAACTCCGTTTCCGCTCCATTCCAAGCAGTTTCCCAGCCTTGTCAGGCCAAAAAACTAAGGCACAGAGAGTAATTCTACCGCAGTGTCAACCGACATAAACCCTATTCAAGAGAGGTACTTTTATTTTCTGCTATCCTTTGATCCAACAATCATGTAGAGGTGAAAGACATAAAGTTAACCATCGTGGATCAATCCCCCGTGAGAAGAGACGGCACCCCGGGAGAATCGCTCCAGGAATCTGTAAAGCTTGCTAAGGAAGCAGAATGCCTGGGATACGAAAGATACTGGGTGGCAGAACACCACAACTCCAGTTCATTTTCTGGAACGAGTCCGGAGATTCTCATTGGGCAGATCGCGGCAAACACAAGCCATATAAGAGTGGGCAGTGCTGGGGTAATGTTGAGCCACTACTCTGCCTTGAAGGTCGCTGAACAATTCAGTGTACTTGACTCGTTTTATCCTGGACGGATAGATTTGGGAATAGGAAGGGCCCCTGGAAGCGACCGCAGAACGGCAGCAGCACTGACTTATCCAAGACCGACCATGGACGTTGGTAGAGATTTCGCCCAAATGGTCAGTGACCTAACGGAATTCTTGGGAGATGGGATTGACGAAGATCACCCTCTAGCAGGTATAGTTGCCCATCCTGGTGGAAAAAAAGCATCTTCTCCAGACATTTGGCTACTAGGATCAAGCGACTATAGTGCACGGCTCGCTGCAGAAATTGGTCTGCCTTTCAGTTTTGCAGATTTTTTCGGCAACACCTCAGAATACGGGCCACAAGTCGCAGACCTATATAGAGACAGCTTCAAGCCCTCTCGATATCTGGATGAACCACTAGTTAACGTAGGACTTCAAGTCATCTGTGCTCCTACCGAAGAGGAAGCGAGATTCGTAGGTGCTTCTCGCAGCCTAAACAAAGTAATTTCGAGATTAGGTCTATCTACTAAGGGATTGATACCTCCAGAGGAGGCATTAGACTGGCCGCTCGATGACCACGCCCGGGCTTATATGGAACATGAGACAAGAAGTTATATCGAGGGAGATCCTGATCAAGTTAGGGATGGGATTTTGGCAGCTTCAGAGCGTTATCAAACCGGGGATATAGGAATCGTGTCTAACTGCTACTATTTTGAACAAAGGATACAATCATACAGACTAGTTTCAGAATCCCTGCTGGAATCACCCCAACCGAGTTGAATGCCAAAGGTGGGGTTCAGGGAGCCCTAATCCTAGCCTAGGGGTGACAGTCTAATAAGTACTCTTGTTGAAAGCTCAGTATTCCCTGCTAATAACTGAAGATTTATAATTCCACTTCAATCGAATTCGGTGGCGATGGCTTCGTAGCCATCAAGAAGCACAATCCACCTAAAGCTGCCAATCCGCCAAGAACAGCGAAGGCGATTGTGTAAGTTCCCGTGGAATCTCTCATATATCCAGCAAAAACAGGCCCTATTAGGAGCAATACATTCATCGGGACCTGAGACACTCCCATTATCTTGCCATAGTGTTTTCTGCCGAAATACTCGCCTCTAATCGAAGCTGATATCGGGTTACGACCACCAAATCCCACACCAAACAGGAACGCAAACCCATAGGCCGTGACGAGGGTTTGGGGGCCAAATGTCAACAGGAAAACCCCTGCCGCTTGACACATAGTAAAAATCATAAGGGCCACGTTTTTTCGAATCCTGTCCCCCACATACCCACCAATTAACTGGAATACCATTGAAACAGCTGTATAGGCGGATACCACAAATGACGCGGTTTGCAAACTGTAATTTTGGTCCGTCATCATGGGCGCTAAATGCAGCATAAAAGCCAAGAGAACCATTGATGTAAATCCATGACCTATACTTATGAACCAGAATGCCCTTGACCGAAGTGCTTGAGAAACCGTAAAGTCTTGTCCAGCACCTATACGCTTCCCTGCCGCCTCAGCCTCCTTTATTCTTCTCTCCAGATCTTCCTTCGTATCCCCGTCTGGGAGGAGCCCGTAGTCTTCAGGGCGATCACGTAACAGTCTTGTAATCGGGAAGGCAATTACTAGGGTAATGATTCCCAAAGTAAAAGCCGTCATACTCCAACCCAGTCTTCCAGGAAAATCTGGGTTGACAAGCCATGCCAAAAGTGGAACCAAAATCAAAGAACCCATTCTGGAAACTGAGTTAGAAAGGCCCATGGCAAATGACCTACGTCTTACGAACCAGTTATTTAACATCGCATTGAGCGCGAGCCAGCTGCCGAGGCCTTGTCCAAGTGCTATAACCAGATATGCAGCATAAAAAATAAGCAAGTGGTTGACACGGCTAAACAGAAGCCACCCCAGACCCATTATCAACAAACCTATGAAAACCATCCGCCTAGTCCCGAACTTATCGATGAGGTAGCCTTCAATCGGACCAAGTATCCCTCCTTCAATTCTCGTAAAGGATAATGCTAGAGAAAGCTGGGTTCTATTCCAACCGAAGGCCCTCTCCATAGCAACAGCCCAAATTCCCATAGCATGAAATAACGGAGTGGTAGCCACTAACATGACTGCTCCAAAAACCGGAACTAAATACCAGCCGTAGTATATGGATTTCCATCTACGAGAAGAAAACAGGGAACCTGAATCCGAATTCTTAGAGATCATGGTGTGGGTATTATCAGACAATCGTGGATCAGGCTGAACACAGGAAGAGGCATTCAGAAATTCTAATGCATTATTGGTGACTCAGTCCAGCCTCAAATGCCTGATAATGCTGGGGTATTTTAAATTATGAACCTCCATACCGTGAGGTCTAAACCTGTATGATGCTAAAGATATATATAACCATATCAGCCGGAGATTTTAACTTGAGTACCAAGCCAAACTTTGTCCTAATCCTTGCTGACGACATGGGATTTTCAGATCTTGGGTGTTTTGGTTCCGAAATAAACACCCCTAACATAGATTCATTAGCAAAGAATGGAATCAGATTTTCACAAATGTACAACTCTGCCAGATGCTGTCCTTCAAGGGCCTCACTATTATCGGGTCTACATCCACAGCAAACCGGAGTTGGGCATATGGTTTCTACTTTGGATCCGAAAGACCAGGCCAAATTTCCAGCCTACCAAGGTTATCTGAATGAAAATTGCGCAACCATCGCGGAAGTATTGAAAGGGGCGGGTTACACAACCTTAATGTCTGGTAAATGGCATGTGGGCGGAGGGTATGACCTTTTAAACAGGTCAAGCTGGGCGCCAGGAAATGACCGCCACCCAATTCCCACACAGCGGGGTTTTGATAAATTTTTTGGCATCGTATCAGGGGCTGCTAACTTCTTTCACCCTCGAACTCTAATGCGAGACGATGAGCTCATTGGCATAGACACGACGGATTTTTACCTAACAGACTCGATAAGTGACAACGCTGTCACTATGATAGAAGAGACGAAAGAGACTGGTAAACCTTTTTTTATACATGTTGCCTACACGGCACCTCACTGGCCTTTGCACGCCCTCGAAGAAGACATCTCAAACTATGAAGGATCTTACCTCAAGGGATGGGATCAACTAAGAACAGACAGACATGAAGAACTCAAAGGTATTGGGATTCTCGACGAAAAATGGGAAATCTCGCCCCGCGACTTATCATCCGATCCATGGGAAGAAGCGGAAGATAGGAAATGGGAGGATCTTAGAATGGCTGTATATGCCGCTATGATTGATCGAATGGATCAGGGAGTCGGCAGGATTATTAAGAAGCTGGAGGACCTAGGCATTGATGACAACACAGTTGTGATGTTCCTGTCCGATAACGGTGGCTGTGCTGAGTTCCTAGCGGAAGATACAAATCGTCCGATGCCAACCCAATACGCGTCGCCCACTAGGGACGGGAGACAGATGAAAATAGGGAATAGAAAAGATCTCAGACCTGGTTCTGACGACACTTTCATGAGCTACGACTTGTCTTGGGCAAATGCCAGCAACACTCCTTTCAGATTGTTCAAACGGTGGACACACGAAGGAGGTATATCGACTCCATTTATTATTAGCTGGCCCAGGCAAATCTCCCAACCGGCAATCATGCACGAACCAACCCACATCATTGATATATCAGCCACCATATACGATGCCGCCAATGCGACTTATCCCTCTGAAATAAACGGTAATGAGGTCAAACCTTTGGAAGGAATTAGTTTTTTCGAAGTCCTTGAAGGGAAAAAACGGGTTAGGCAAGACCCCATATTTTGGGAACATGAAGGAAGCCGTGCCATGCGACAAGGCGAGTGGAAATTGGTCAGCGAGGTAGGAGGAAATTGGGAAATTTACAATATGGACCAAGATAGAACAGAGCTAACTAACCTGGCAAAAGGGGAAAAAGTCCGATTGGCGAATATGAGGGCTTCCTATAAAGAGTGGATGGAAAGGTGTGAAGTGGAGCAGTGGCCCATTGGACCCCTAGAATGGGACCCAAAGATGCGAAGGCCCCACTCCCATAGGTCGGGATGAGAAATTTATTCCTGACGTCTGACTTTTATCGCAAACAGAAAATATCCGCTCGATATAAATACAGCAAGCAACCCCATAGAAGCCAGTGCCCATCTCAGAGAGGTGAAGTCTACAAACCATCCTACTAGAATACTGAAAAACACGATCATTCCCATCACTATTCTATACACGCTCAACACGCGAACCCGATATTCGTCATCCACGAGAGTTTGAGTCATAACGCCAATGGTGGTCCTGTAGGCTGTTTGGGTAGCACCGAACAAGGCTAAAACTAAAAATGCAGCAGGCACCCAGATTGACTGGCTCAGTAAAAGCGTAAGAATCCCACTCCCAAGGGCCGTCATGATGCAAGTCATGCCTCTCAATCTGGGGAAGCCGAATGCGGACAATAACAACACCGTTATAAAGCCGCCAGCCCCATTAACAGCCATCATATAACCCCCATAATCTACTCCTTTCGACAATATGTTCACGGTAAACATCGGCAGCAAAAAAAGCACGGGGTGACAAATGATATTTGGAACCGAAGATAAAATAATGAGCTGCGAGAGCACCCTCTGCTTGTTCCACAAATATTTGAATCCATCTTTAAGGTCAGCAAATATACCCCCCAGCCCGTAGCTCCGCACTTCCCTCTTCACAGGTAAATAATAGGGAGTTTTCATAGGAAGCAGCGAGGCCACTACACCTAAATACAAAATTGCTTCTATTGTAAAATTCCAGAAGAACCCGAATGTTGCAACAACAACACCGCCAACAAACGGTCCAAACATCCTGGTCCCGGGAATAGTCAACACGTTTGTCGCGTAGGCGTTGCTAATGGCGTGACGGGGTACCGAATTAGCAACAAGCGCTTGCCTGAGTGGCATCTTAACCGACTCGCACGAACCCGCAATCAACGCATACAAGTAGGCATGCCAAACTTGAACATGATCTAGTTTTACCAACAGGGCAAACGATAAAGCGGTAAGAGCCATGAAAGTCTCGAGACCGATAAGTAGTCGCCTCCTATTCAACCGGTCTCCGAGTACTCCGCCCCACGGACCGATGATTATCCCTGGCAATGCCGCCGCCCCACCCACACCTACCACCAGTAAAGCAGAATTCTCCCCACCTTCGGATAAATGGCGCACAAGCCACCCGAGGGTGAGAAGTTGCAACCACTGGGCTGTGTTCCCACAAAAATTAGCAACCCATAAGAAACGATAATCCCTGTATGCCCGCCATGAATCGAGCGTTTGAATTCTAGGTATATATTTGAGGATTGATATCTGGATTTTTCCTAAGCAGCGGGCAACGTCAATATACTAAATACGTCAGAATATACGTTATTCAACTGTCGCTGTATGCTCTTTGTTCAGTAAGTCCCAATCGATGTCATATCCAAGACCCGGCTTAGTAGGAGCGCGAACGTAACCATCGTCAAACTGAATATCCTCGACGAGGCCATACATGTTTGCTCCAGTGCAGGGGAAAAACTCAAAAAACTCACAATTGGGCACAGCCATCGTCACATGAAGATTGGCCACATTATTTAGCGAGTTACTACCGTGATGGATTTCACATTTCATGTTGAATCCCTCTGCCAGATGGCAAAGTCGTATCATAGGCGTGATTCCACCGGTGACATTGACATCGCCCCGCAAAATATCGGTTGCGTATTGGGTGATCCATTGGGCCATCCCGTAAAAGCGTCCAGGAGCATATTCAGTTGACATTATAGGAATATCTAGTTTCTGGTGAAGCTTTACATAATTATACAAATCCTCTTCCACGAGTGGATCCTCATACCAATAAAAATTAAGATCTTCAATAGCTCTGCCTACACGCATTGCATCCTCATATTGGTATGCCCACATGGAATCCAACATCAACTTCATGTCACTCCCAACGGCATCTCGTACCGCCTCAGAAATTTCGATATCGTACATTGGATCGCCGTGCGGATGTATCTTGTGGGCAGTCCACCCTAACTCCTTGAACCTCACAGCTTCCTCAGCATATTCTTCCTTAGTCTCGTGATAGGCAGTGCTGGAATAGACAGGGACTACATCTTTACAGGTTCCCAACAACCTATGTATAGGCTGACCAGCAATCTTCCCGTTGATATCCCAGAGACATATGTCTACAGCACCTATGACATACGTGGACACTGAACGGTTCATTTTCCATAGATCCCACCAAATTGACCCAATATCCTGGGGATTACGTCCCATGACAATGGGTTTTATGAACTCTATGAGCCCGGGCGCAAAATGCTCAGCGCCTACTCGTGAAGACCCAAGAAACGCGTTCCCACTAATTCCTTCGTCAGTTTCGACAGTCACGACTCCCAATTGGCGGTTATTCCCAAAGCTGGTCCCTACACCAGTTCTCCATGGCTCTGAATCCCAGTTAAACATATCGACCTTAACATTAGTTATCTTCATAACAGTTCCTTTAGTTTTTGGGCTAATACCGCGAGCTTATTTATAAGTCACTAAGAAATATACAATCCCTGCCACATACCTTCAACAAAAGTGTCGACGTTATGCTCCAACGGGCGAGGAAATCAATTACATGTCGCCAGAGCTATGAAAGAACGGCCAACGGAAATTTACGAAAATGACGAATTACGCCGTACGGTAAAAGATTTTTCGATGAAAGGAGTGACCAGAGGTAATTGATTACTGTATTAGCGCATCTGAGACTGCCCCAAGTGGAGCCAATATGCAAGCGTGGCTTTTCGCAGTTTCAGTAAAAGAAGGGGGACGAAAATTATTACGTTCCGGAACCTGTCTGGATTGCCACGGGAATTTTAATGCCAGCTTTACACCGTGCGGGAGTCGCCACATTGACTCATACTCTGAGCTCTGTGGAATTCCTCAACGAAATATTTGATGGGCCGGAGACTGAGGATCCTTTTTACCCTTGATTGCTGATATTCCAAGCGGCTCATCCAAAGTCCCAAAATCAGGAAGATATACACTAGACAAGATTTTGTGCAACGTCTCATAATTTACGAATATATTTTAATCGCAAACGCCAGGTAATACTTTCCAAAAACCTGTCGCCTCCTCAAAGGCCTTTGCAAGTTGGAGAACGCCGAAGTCGTCCCTATACCTTCCAACAATCTGTAATCCAACTGGAAGCCCTTCATCTGTAAAACCGCAAGGCACGGAGACTGCGGGATGACCTGTGGCAGTTATGTAATAACAGGATTTCATCCAAGAAATGAAGTTTTCCATCTTTACTCCATTTATTTCAGTCACCCATCTTTGTTTCACATCGAATGGAGGTATTTGACTCACCGGGCATAATAAAAATTCATATTTCTCCATGAATAAATGCATTCTCTGGAATAGCTCCATTCGCTTGTATTCAGCCCACCCGACTTGGGGGCCAGTAAGTTCAACTCCTTGCTGAATATCCCAAATCATCGTGTCCTTCAGTTTGTCTCTATTGTTTCTTAAATGCTCTCCCTGGTTGATCTCACGTCCCCATCCTCTCCAAATCAGAAAAAGCTCCTCAGCATCAGTGAAGTCGGGGGTTGCCTCTTCAACCTTGCAGCCGATAGCGTCAAATACATGCGTCTGTGATTGCAAAACCGAGGTGGTCCGTTGGTCAATAGGCAGCCCCCCCAGGTCTTGGCTCCAAGCAATATTCACCCCTTTAAAATCGCGTTTAAGAGGTTCTAGAAACCTATGCCCCTCCTCCGTGATCGAAATGGGAACCCTGGAATCTGGTCCTGAAATGACTGATAGCAGCAAGGCGCAATCGTCAACAGTTCTTGCCATTGGGCCTTGAACCGATATTGGGCTCCAACCCAACCTAGAAGGGAATGTAGGAACTCTGCCAGGAGAAGGTCTAAAGCCCACAACATTGCAGAAATTAGCAGGGTTTCGTAGGGAACCGCCAGTATCACTCCCATCAGCAATAGGAATCATTCTAGTAGCTAAGGAAACTGCAGCCCCACCACTGCTCCCGCCGCAGGTTGTGGATGTATCGAATGGATTAAGGGTCTCGCCAAAAATTTCGTTAAAAGTCTGGGAGCCCGCCCCAAATTCAGGTGTATTTGTCTTGCCGACGGTAATAGCCCCCGCCTGCTGCATTCGATCGACAATTAGAGCGTTAAAGTCAGGTACATAGTCCGAGTAAAGAGGCGAACCGTAAGTAGTTCTAATTCCCTTTGTTGGGACTAAGTCTTTATGAGCCGTAGGAAGCCCGTGTAGTATTCCCACATCCTCCCCTCTTGCCAACGCCTGGTCTGCCTTATCCGCACCTTCGATAGCAAGATCATGTCGTAGTGTAACTATCGCGTTGACTTTCGGGTTGACTGTCTCAATCTGTCCTAGATGGGCTTCCATCACCTCTTTCGCAGACACTCTCCTCTCACGAATGTTTGCAGTCATCTCTACAGCTGTCATTTCCACGATGTCAGGTGATCTCTTATATTGGATCAATCTTCACTCCACAACTATATGTTGAAGGCTAGCTGTCAAATATTTGCTCAGCCTTCTGCCAGTCAGGTATTAGAAGATGGCCTGTATCCTCCAGCACAACGATACTGATCGCGCCTCCTAGGCTAGCCGCGATGGAGGCTATCAGAGCCCAGTTATAGGAACCGAAAATATCGAATATTGGTCCGCCTATCCAACCACCCAAGGCCATGCCTATACCAGCTCCTAACATCTGGAATCCATGCGGCCCTCCCATTGGGGCATGCCCAAAATATTTCCTGTTCAGAATGGGGAATCCCCCAGTCTCACCTCCATATCCAATGCCGAAGGTCACCGCAAAGATATAGAAAACACCAGGCATTTCAGGAATAAAAAGGAGAAGAACGGGGGCCCCCTGCAGAATGAAGAACAAAGTCATGACACTACGTACCCCATAACGTTCGCACAACATTGGAGTTGTCAGCCTAGTGGCGATACTGACTATTGACATCACCGTAACAATCAGCGAGGCATCAACTAGCGTAAGCCCCGATTTGGTCGCCATAGGTATAATCCATATGAGGATGACTGCGTGCCCAACACAACCTAGGAAATGGATCGAGCTCATGTTGTAGTAAGCCGCGGTCCGTCTCATGTGAACATTGAATTCTTTCAAGAGAGCTGACGGAGGAAGGCGATCACTCAACGGAGGATCTTCTGGCCTAGTCCCGTATGCCAACGTGGAAATATCTCCGGGCCTGTTGCGGAATATAGTTATCATTGCGAGCATTAGTAAGGACGAGACCACTCCCGTGACGAGAAAAGACGCACTCCATCCAAACTTGACTACAAGGTAGGCAATCAGTGGAGTCGCCATTGCTGGGCCAAGTCCCCATGAAGCCATGACGAGACCCATGGCTAACCCGAGGTGTCTCCTAAACCACACCATGGTAGCAGGAATCAAAGGCACAGAAAAAATTGCCTGCGCGATCCCTAATATGACTCCGAAGGTAACCCAAAAGTGCCACAGCTCTGTGATATAGGCAGTCATTACCATGCCAATGAAAAATACTGCTGTTCCGACCAGCATCGATTTTTTGGCACCGAGACGATCCCCAATATTGCCAGCCCAAGGAGACACGAGGGCGGACACAATAAAGTGCAAGGCATACGCAAATCCGATTCCGCCTTGACTCCACTTGAATTGTTCCTCCAGAGGATCTATAAACGCACCGAACGCCATTCTCATGGAAGAACCGACGATTTGCATACCTGCGATGATAGCTACAATCACCCAGGCATAATGCCAATAAAATGTGCGATCTCTATTTATGACCACAGGACTCCCATCTTGGTTCAAAACTTGACCTAGTCCTTAAATTATCCTGTTCCCTAGTCAGTATCTAACTAATGCAAAGGGCAAGCCCAAATCGCAGCCTGTTCCCATCTGTACGAACTTACCGACTCGCCTCTGACAGAAGAATCCCTTTCTTCGACTCTAGCTGTGGCGGCCGCTGCAGCCAAATAAACCGTAATTAACAACCCCAACATGAATACTATGACGAATTGGAGTGGGAGCCCAAAAACACTATTGAATTTGATGTTTTCTAATCCCCCAGTAATGTAGCTTCGGCAATTATAGTCAGCAAAAGCAAATATGTCCTGCTTTTTTTGCAACATATGTTACCTCTGACACAATCTATCCACGCTAGCTGAAACAAAAACATGAAAGACCTGCCAGCATTTGATACCCTTGCCGCCATCCGAATCGTAATCTTCAAAGGTTGAACAGGAGAGTACTTAAAATGAGAACAAATAGCATCAGGCAAAAATTAAATGAAGACAAACCTACGCTCAGCACCCATCTACATAGCGTGTGGCCTTCTGAGATAGAAGCCCTGGGACACACCGGTATTTACGACTATGTTGAGTTTGTTGCCGAATATGGCCCATCTGACTTACATGACTTGGACAACATGTGCCGTTCCGCGGAACTTCACGGGCTAGGCACCATGTTCAAAATAGACCAAAGCATAATGCCATTTCTGGCGCAAAGGGGTATCGGTGCAGGTTTCGAGAGCATTCTCTTCACAGATGTACGGAACATGGAAGAAGTAAGAGACTGCATTAGGGCCGCAAGGCCGGATCATCCCGATCACGGAGGATTGTATGGGGTTGCTACGCGAAGAAACTCGTATATGGGGTACGGAGGAAGTCCGGAATATGTCGACAACCTAGCCGATGTTGTTCTGGCTTTCATGATTGAAAAGAAAGGAGCAGTGGACAACTTAGAAGAAATACTTTCTGAACCAGCGGTTGAGATGGTTCAATGGGGAGGAGCCGATTTCTCTATGAATGTTGGCAAACCCCGACAGATGGGAGACCCCGAGGTAGCTGCGGCTAAGAAGAAAACTTTCGAAGTAGCCTTGAAAATGGGTGTGCCTCCTCGTGCTGAAATCAGCTCGGCAGATGAAATGAAAGAATATTTGGATATGGGTGTTAGACATTTCTCTCTGGGCACCGACATTACCATCCTCTATTCATTTTGGAAAAATGAGGGTGAAAAAGTGCTTAAGGCGATGGAAGGTCAATAAAAATGACGAGAGGAAAGTTGGTGAGGGGAAGAATTCTATGAATCTAGAACTTGATGGAAAACGTGCAATCATCACCGGTGGAAGCCGAGGAATCGGCAAATCCATAGCGTTATCCATGGCCATGGAAGGCGCTAACGTGTCAATTTGTTCACGAGACATTGCCAGCCTGTCATCCGCTGCATCGGAAATACGCAAACTATCGGGAAATACCGTTCATTTTGAAACAGCGGACACTACTAGCACGGATTCCGTGCAGTCCTTTGTAAATTCAGCCGTGAAAGAGCTAGGGGGCATAGATATATTAGTAAATAACGCGGCCGCCCCAGGTGGTCTTGTGATGGGGCCCCTAGATACAGCCGACCCGGACGAGCTATTGGCGGACATCGATACCAAGGTCGTCGGGTACCTAAGAGTAGCCAAAGCGACAACACCTTTTATGAAAAAGCAGAAATGGGGAAGAATAATAAACATTGGGGGTCTGGCTGCAAGAAGCGGTGGTGCTATCAGCGGCATGAGAAATATCGCTCTTACACACTTCACAAAGACACTTTCCAACCAGTTAGGACCCCACGGAATCACGGTAAACATAGTGCATCCGGGAGCTACACGCACGGAAAGAACTGGCCCATTACAAGAGGCACAGGCCAGAAAAAGTGGGCAAAGCGTTGAAGAAATAGAACTAAGAACCTCGTCCGGGTTAGATATCAGGAGAGTCGTAGAATCTGAAGAGATTGCAAATCTAGTGACCTTCTTGGCATCTGAAAAGGCTTCTGCTATCACTGGTGAATCTATCGCCGCTGGTGGCGGCGCAGGAACTGCAGTATTTTCTTAGACAATTAGTTAGAAACGTAGGAAGGAGATTGAAATATGTACACCACTGAGCAATATGAGGGAATGATAGCTGAGACGATTACTATCAAGGGCGCAAACGGTGATGAAATACACACCTATTTTGCCCGGCCGCAAGGGCCAGGGCCATTTCCGGCGGTGGTTGTAATACACCACCTCCCCGGTTGGGATGAGACTTACAGAGACTTCACTAGGAAATTAGCCCACCATGGTTACCTTGCAATTTCACCTGATCTATATTGTAGAGACGCCCACGGCGTCCCTGAAGATGTGGCAGCGGCCGTTCGAGCTGACGGAGGTGCACCAGACGATCGCGTCATGGCCGATGTTAAAGGTGCCGCGGATTACGTCTTATCACTTCCGTCCTCCAACGGAAAAGTAGGAGTCTGGGGAACATGTTCTGGGGGAAGACATGCCTTCTTGGCCGGATGTAGATTAAACGTATTTGACGCAGTTGTTGAGTGCTGGGGAGGTAACGTGATTATGGGACCGGACCAACTCACAGATAAGCAACCAGTATCACCGAATGAATATACTGACGATTTAAGTACGCCTTTGTTGGGTCTTTTCGGTGATTTGGACCAAAGCCCGACGGCAGAACAGGTAAATCAACATGAAGCTGAACTTAAGGCGGCTGGCAAGGTTTATGAATTCCACAGGTACCCAGAAGCGGGCCACGGCTTTTTCTATTACCATGCCCCCATGTATCATCAGAGTTCGGCGGTAGACGGATGGGAAAAAATGTTTGACTTTTTTTCCCGAAACCTTTCGTAATAGCCTGAGAAAATAGCTAGGAGAAATAAGAATGTGCACGATGATATGTGAAAGAACCAGCATGGAAGGCAGCGGCAAAGGGCGGCAGGGTTGGTTCCCGCTTAAGAATGCAAATGTATCCTATGATCATCCTTTCAATGCCCCGTGGGAGTATGCGGTCAACATTGATTTCGTCAACGAAGATAAAGGAGTTGGTGCCCGAGTAGCTGTGGAATTGAGTCCAGAGTCTGCAAAACGTCTGGCCGAAGCAATTATTACCACTCTAGAAAGAGGCGAAGCAGACCCCCAGATAAAAGTTTCAGTACTCTAAATCGGGTCTCCACTGTTCTCTTCGAACGTAGGCTTGTGAATTTGTTCCAGAGGGGCTTCTGAAGAGGCTATGTTCTTTCTGTAGACCGGACGGCTCAGAATATACCAAGTGCCTGTCAGGGCTAGGATAACTACTGGAACCTTGAACCACAGCCAGTGATAAGGTGCAATCATAGAAATAGCGCTGAAAATCCATACGCATCCCACAGATATAATTTTTGCTCTTATTGGCATGCTTCCGGTTTCCAAAAATCTTTTAACGGGTTTACCAAAGATTTTGTGTTCCGTCACCCAGCGGTACATCCGCTGATTAGATCTTAAAAAACAAGCAGCAGCTAATATAAGAAATATTGTTCCAGGTAGTCCTGGTAAAAAATACCCGGCCAAACCAAGACCGAGCAATAGAAATCCCGCGCAATAAAAAAGATACCTGCGGATTTGATCAATCATATGGTTGATGCACTATACTCAAATGATGGGGCCTTCCTTCAAAGTTACGACTGCCTAGCATATCACGAAGGTGACCAAATAGACTAAACCAATTCCCCTTACAGTACAGACCCAGTTACGGAGAACATATGCGACTGAAAGATAAAATTGCCGTGATTACAGGTGGGACCTCAGGAATGGGTCGGGCTGCTGCAGAGCTATTCGCTAAAGAAGGGGCAAAGGTCGTGGTAGCTGCAAGGCGGAAACGACTCGGCGAATATGTCGCTGAGAGCATCAGAAATGGTGGAGGTACCGCCATTTTTGTCAAAGCAGACGTTTCCGAAAAACACCAGGTGATGGATCTGATAGACGAAGCCTCAGACACCTTTGGGGGCCTGAACATACTTTTTAACAACGCGGGTATCAATAACCACGGAGATGGAGATCCACATAACGAGGATTTGGAGAATTTCGATCAAGTTATGAACGTAAACTTGAAAGGCGCATTCTTATGTATTAGATACGCTGTGCCAAGGATGATTGAAAGTAACGGGGGGTCGATAATAAACAATTCGTCGGTCCTCGACCTCAGGGCGACAGAAACTTCTTCCACCTCCTATCATGTGTCAAAGGGTGGCATGTCTATGTTGACGAAAAAAGCGGCACTTTCATACGCAAAACACAACATCAGAGTTAACAGCATCCAACCTGGGGCAATAGCAACAGAGATGTCAAATGTTTCTTGGGATGACTTAGAAACCGAATCGGTTATCGAACATAGAAGGAAATTCCAACCATTGGATAAAATGGGACATCCAATCGACGTCGCCTACGCAGCTTTATATTTTGCCTCTGACGAGTCAGCCTTTGTCACGGGAGCATCTCTTTTGGTAGATGGAGGATCGAGTGCAAGTTTTGGTCGAAACCGCTGATACGCGATATCCATGAAAGTGTGGGGTGAATTTCGTACGAGCAAACCTGTCTATTACACACATAGAAAACTATAATATGGACGCCGTGTTGAAAACCAACCATAAATTTGTATATACAATTGTATTGTGAGCTCTGGCAAACCTACAGAAAAGACTGATCCTCAGGAAGGATCAACTAGTCCCCCCTCTGAATATTCACCCACAAGCAACCTGAAACCATGGTCAGCTTTCAAATTCTCAGGTTTCCGCATGATTTGGGTATCTGGGCTGTCCTCCTCCGTAACTATGCAAATGCGAAACTTAGGATTTGGTGTATGGCTGTATCAAGAGACAGGTTCGGGAGTAATGCTTGGACTTTTAGGAATTGTCCAGCTCATGTCCCAAATGCCTGCCACACTCTTCGGCGGAGCTTTCGCCGATTCAATGGATAGAAAAAAACTAATCTCTTTTACACAGGGTTTCAGTTTCATACTGATTTCAATCTCAACGATCTTACTTCTAATTGGACAGCTGCGTCCTTGGCATATATACGGGATAGTCCTAGTACTTGGCCTCACAAGCACTTTAGGAGGACCTGCACGCTCCGCCATAACCGCAAATATAGTCCCTACTTCCCATCTTATGCATGCTGTGACCTCGAACACTGCAACTATTCAGATCAGCTCCATACTCAGTCCTCTTCTATTCTCGGTTACTTACGGTCTAATCGGTCTTTCTGCGGTGTTCATCATGGGGGCGTGTTTCTCGGTCCCGGCGACCGTAATACCCTTATTCGTTAAACTTAAGTACGGTCAGGACGGCTCCAGTACACCAGCACAAGCCTCTATGATCCAAAGATTGTGGGAGGGATTCCAATTCGTTAGAAACCATCCTATTTTACCTGGGCTGTACGTTATGGATATAGGAGTTACTGTCGTCAGCTTCTACCGTGAAATTATGCCACTCATAGTCGACAGGATTTTCAAGCAAGGAGCGTGGGCGATTGGACCCCTCACGGCTGCAAATTCACTTGGAGGGGTAACGGGAAGTTTCTTAGTTTTATTCCTCGCAGGGTTTAAGGCCAAAGGCATGCTTGTATTGTACGCTACCGCTACCTATTCAATACTCCTACTTGGGTTCGGCTCATTACAATTTCTTCCTGACAATTCTGTTCTGTTGATGGTGCTGGGAGCAATCATAATCTCCGGACTGGGAATGACTGATTCAATCGGGATGACAACGCGCCAAACCACTGTACAGCTAACCACCCCCGACCACATGCGTGGTAGAGCTGTAAGTTTTCACTCATTCTCCGCAATGTCGGCAAACAACATAGGAACCTTTGAAGTTGGCTATATGTCTTCTAGGATAGGAGCTGGCAACACCATGTTAGCCGGGGGCGTCATCTCTATCCTGGTAGTCCTAGGCGTGTGGAGACTAATTTCAGGGCTCAGGGATTATAGATATCCTTAACGTCTGATAGCTAAATGATCGCTAATTTAGGCTCTAAGTTAGGCGGCGACTGGGATAAAATCACATCGTCTTGAGCCCCTGGCGTGAGCATTTGGAATCTTTCGGCAGAATTCAAGACCATTGGCAAAAGAGACGCCTCTCCACAACTTGGTGCCGTATGTACCGGTTGCGATAATTGCCACCACAATGCTCTATCTATCGATACTTGGTCCCTGTGAGGATCGTACCAGGTATCACAATCCGGGGTTGAATTTCCCCATCCACCCCTAGCGATCATCTTAATGACTTGTATACCAACGTCCTTTGAATGGCAGGCCTCAATAAGCTTTTCAGACGCGGTCCGATATTGATGGTTAGAGTACATTGCAGCATTTACCGGAAACATCACAGTATCAAAATCAAATCTCCTGAGAGCCTCTATGTGAGTTTCTGGGACATCAGGCCCGTGCCCAGTTATCCCTAACCATTTTGTGATACCTTGCTCCTTCATCTCAATTATCGTTTCTAAAGCCCCTCCCTTACACATCACCTGATCTAGCGTATCTACATTAATTACTGAATGCAGTTGAAACAGATCAAAAGAATTTACATTCATTCGTTCCATAATATTCTCAACATTTCTCCAAGCCTCATCACGGGTACGCATTGAAGTCTTGGAGCCGAGGAAAATTTTCTCACGTATTTCAGGCATCCAAGGTGCTATTCTCTCCATGGCATTAGCATACGTCGGGGCAATATCCACGTGGTTTACCCCATAGTCTAAACATGTCTGGATTACCTTGTCAGCATCCGGTTGCGCAAGTTTTCCAATCGAATATGAACCGAACGTCACTATTGTGCTTTTGTGACCGGTCCTACCAAGTGTACGTTTTTGCATTCCCTTAACACTCCACTTTTTTTACTTTCTTCATAGGGCTCCAACAAATTGACAGCAGGGCCATGCTAGTATAAGCACACGCGACTTTACTCATATCTCCATTTTACAAAAAACCCCCACGGAGAAGTAGTTGTCAATATCGGTGTCAGCAACAGAATTGAGCAGTTACGCGGGTAGGTATCCTTGTTTAAGATGCGCATGGGTGCGAATGCACGTGAAGGATTTACCGTACCAATCTCTTCCTGCAATCTTCAGTTCAATCGACTCGTACACAAAAAAAGTTGTTGCTTCACATTTCCAACAGAACGGGAATTTACCTAACTGGCTAAGAGAACTTGGCAAGATAGAAGATTTTATCAACCCGCCAGGGTGGAGGAAATTCTTTAGACAGGACCCTTCAACGGAAGTCACAGTCAGAGGAGAAGCCGATGCGATATTTCAACTCGAGGGCGGCTCTTTTCTGATCCTCGATTACAAGACATCCAAATATAACCCAAAAAGAATTCGGACCATGCAGGTCTATGAAATTCAGTTGAACGCCTATGCTTGGATCGCGGAAGGTATGGGGTATTCCCCAGTCAATAAGCTTTACTTAGCATTTATGGAGCCGAAAAGTGATGGGAATTACGCAAGTTCACCCGATTCTGTGAATTCAAATGGTTTTAGTCTGGGGTTCAAAGCCCGACGGGTGCCAGTTAGGCGACGTCCAGAAAGCCTGATCCCGCCAATCCTGGAAAAAGTTCTTGAAGTAGCCGATATGGAAAAACCACCACAACGAACCAAGTGCAGGGATTGCGACAATTTAGACTCCATAGTCGTCAAAATAGCAAGAGGAGAGGCAATTGGATTCTAATGTTGGGTTGAACAGGCATGACGGAGAAGACAAGCATTTTACTTGGCTCGGAATTTTCGGGCATCCCGATGACGAAACTTCCGCAAGTGGCGGGACTATGGTGAAGTGGTCTAGAAGGGGAGGGGAGGTGTACGTAATCACAGCCACCGGCGGAGAGCAAGGAACATTGGGCACAGGTGGGATGATAGTGGAAAGAGACAACCTTGCTGAAGTGAGAGAGATGGAACTTAGAAAAAACCTCGAGCTATATGGGGTAAACCCCCCATTCATGCTCAGGTACAAAGACCAGGACTTAGATAAAGAAGACCCTGAGATACTTTCTTTGAAGATTTTGGACATTATTCACATAGTGGAACCAGATTTGATAATCACCTTTGGGCCTAGCGGAATTTCAAGTCATCCCGACCATATAGCTATTCATAAGGCATCAGTATTAGCCTTTAAAGCATATGCATACGGTATTCCTGAGCCCGAGGCCCCGATCCTCATATATCCGGCTATACCTTCAGATTTGGCCGATGAGTACGGACTGAAGTTGAGTGACGATGAGAAGAGACCGGACATAGTTGTAGATATAGAAGAAACAATCGATATTAAAATACAGGGACTGAAAAACTACCGCAGCCAAGAAGATGCTCAAGAATTCGCAGCTCGCTTGTCAGAGACACCGGACCCCACTGAGATATTCGCTGTTGGACCCGCAAGTACTCAAGATTGGGAATCGTCAGAAGTCATCTCCTATCTAAGATCCCTATAATTCCTCGTTTTCACCGCGCCGTCTTAGGAACTTTTGCGAAAGATATTGAGAATGCTCCAATCGCGAAAACACAGGCAGTTATGAAAAACGCCGCCCCGTAGCTTCCAGTCAAATCGAAACTTTGATTTGCAATTATCGGGCCAACAAAGAACGAAATGGCGTTTGTTATCGATACCACTCCCATTATTGAACCAAAGTGATTTATCCCGAAAGAATCCATGATTATCAACTGAAAAAGAGCTCCAAAAGCACCGAGAAAGAACCCCATGAACGGAACTACAAGCCAAATGGGCAGCTCGGTTCCGGCGTAAACAAGCAAGACTGCAAAAGTCGCCTGCCCTACCAGGTCAATTGTCATTGAAATCTTGGAGCCGTAGCGGTCAGCGAGAATGCCAAATATAAATTTTCCTGCCATGCCACATGTCGCAAATAGACTGAGCGCGATTGCTGCCGTAGCCTCCGGAATTCCGTTGTTAATTAAGTGAGAGGACACTTGTGGTAGAAGGGCGCTGTAAGTAAACGAACCACACATTACGGAGACTACAATAGCGTAAAACGTTCCAGTTCTAAGAGCCTCCCTAAGAGTGACATCGGGTCCTTGGACTCTATTATCCGAAATTTTGCTTTGTGACAATTGTGTCGGATTCTTCACTATAAACGAAACATAAGCTGCCACTAACAACCCGAATATACCGATAGCGGTATAGCCTAGTTTCCAACTGTAAGCCGATATGAGCAGGGCCACAACAGGCTGAACCGCCATGCCTCCGAAATTATTGCCCATGGCTGCCATCCCCAAAATCTTACCCCTGTTATTCGGGAACCACAGCCCGACCAATTTTCCTGCCGGAAGCATCGCAGCCCCAATCATAGTGAATGACTGAACCACGCTGAGCGCATACCAGTGCCAAATCTCCGTCATCATGGGTCTGGCGAGGTAACTTAATCCGAAAATCAACATAGAACCCGCCATAATCGACCGCGCACCCTGCCGGTCAATCATGGAACCTATAAAAGGGGATACTAGCGCCCCAAGCGCAACAAGTGACAAAGAGAGGCCTATTTCCGTGCGAGTCCACCCAAACTCTTCTTCCAGAGGGACGTAAAAGTGTCCAAACGAGTATTGCGATCCTCCGACGGTGACCGCATAGGCTAGAAAACAAGCAAAGGCGACCCCCCAACCTCTATGCACTCGGGCAAAAAACCCTGACAAAACGTTAGGTCTATTCAAAGTTCAGGACCTTCAAAACAGTATTGGCCCAAACCCTTTCAAGTTCGCCTGTTGTTCCAGGAAAGGGATAGTCCTGCCCGAGTATCAATTCAACAGGCTGAGCCCAGTCGAAACTTGCATTGGTACGAGCATCAATTATTAACATTTAAACCTCTAAGCAATCTTCGCTGGCCCAACGCAGAGCAATTCTGATTGGACAAGTGATATATTGGCAAAGCTAAAGAGATAGAAGTTATCCTAGGCGCGAGAAAATCCTAAAGTCAACTGAGTGATCCACATTTACAGGAGAAAAAAGTGCCGAAGTTTGTATTCATGCCTCCTCAAGACGATCTCCAGAAACAATTCGCTGCAAGGTTATCGGACACACTTCCAGAGTTCGAAGTATCCTCACCTGAAACCAACGAAGAAGCCCTTGAGGTCATCCGGGATGCCGATGCAGCTATGGGGTGGATTCCTCCAAATGCCCTGAAAGTAGCCAAAAGGATTAAATGGCTGCATAATCCTAACGCGGGCCCGTTCTATGGATACTACTACGAAGAGCTCTGCTCACACCCTCTCACGATTACTAATCCGAGGGGTATATATTGGGACCATATCTCACATCACATCTTAATGTTTGTTTTAGCTCTTTCTAGGGGGTTACCATGGTTTGAGACTGCTCGCCGTGATAGAAAGTGGGGCAAAAACGCGAGAAAGAGTCCTTATATATATTTAGGCGAGGCAACCGCGCTAATCAACGGAGTGGGAGGCATAGGTCACGAAACAGCCAGAATACTGATGGAATTAGGAATGAAGGTGATCGGGATCGACCCACGTCCTGAATATGAGATTCCAGGAGCGGAAATTTATGGGCCTGAAGAATTAGAGAACCATCTCCCTAAAGCAGACTTTGTAATAACTACCGTTCCACATACCCCGAAAACGGAAAAGATGTTCAATTTAAACCAATTCAAGCTAATGAAAAACACAGCATACTTCATCAACGTTGGCCGAGGGATGGTATGTTCAATAGATGACTTGGCAGATGCCATCGAGTCAGGAGAGGTCGCCGGATGCGGGCTAGACGTATACGAAACAGAACCTTTGCCATCGGACCACAAATTATGGGGACTAGAAAACGTGTTGATGACTCCTCATGTGGCGGTAGCCGACGCGGAGAATCTGGTAGACAGAAGGTTCAAAGTGTTGCTAGATAACGCTCGATTATTTTTGGATGAAAACCCCTTGAATAACGTGGTAGATAAAGAGAACTGGTACTAACGTCAAATCGATCGATCCACCCAGTTGAAACATCATAGGAGAGCTAGAGTTTATGGCTGAATTAAGAATAAATAAGGTCAAGAAAAGCCTTTCAGAAGGAAAAGTAGTCGTTGTCCCTATGGGCCCAGTAAGTTCTGAGTTGATAGAACACTTCGGACCTCTCGGGTTCGATGCAATTTGGCTGGAGGGAGAACACGGACCAGTAGACTTCGACAACATTCCAGACCTCACAAGAGCCTGTGATCTCTGGGAAATGACGCCAATCGTGAGGGTCTATCAGAATGAGCCAGCTGTAATTTATCGTAGCTTGGACCTCGGCGCTCTCGGAATCTGCGTACCCCATATCAACACAAAGGCGGAAGCAGAAGCAGTAGTGCAAGCCTCCAAGTTTGCCCCAATCGGAATGCGTGGGTCATTTACAAGCCGGCAAGGCATAGGAATCGACAATTATCTGAATCGAGCCAATGATCAAACTATGTCTATCATACTCATAGAGGACATCATCGCGGTAAACAACTTGGACGAGATTTTAGAAGTGGACAACATTGATATCTTTTACGTGGCCCCTGGCGACTTAGCGCAGTCTATGGGCCTACCAGGTGGAGCCGGAAGCGATGAAGTAAACAAGGTGGTAGACGGTGCGTTGAAGAAAATATCTCTTGCTGGACGAACACCAGGAACCCTTGGCAGTGAAGCTAATCTCGATCACTACATTGAAATGGGTGTACGGTTTTTTTCTTTTAGTTGGCTGCCATGGCTCTCACACGGAGCAGACCGTGTACACCGAATTGTAGATTCTGCCAGCTGAAGAATTTGATTGCTACCAACGAGGTCAAGGAACAATCAAATTCCCATTGACCTTTTAGTTTAGAGTGGCGGAACGGCAATCGAAGCCGTGGCGGGACTGTGCCTAGCCGAATTGGTCCCACATTCGCTCGGCAACGTACAAACTCAAATCAATGCCACTGTCGAGTAAATAGCGAACTCCGATGTACCCATTACCTCTTCATAAGCCCCGACGCTACCAAATGGACTCCCCTCCGCTAAAACCCCACGGGCAATAGGCTTTAATCTGGTTACAGTCATATCACTTATTCCACCAAACTCCATTACCGCATTTCATTCCTTTCACCTATACTGAGATACTCAATATTCAGTAAGCACATGAAGAATATCAGTATTTTGGAGCAATGCCATTCCCAAACTTCTTACATTTGGCGAGACAATGGTGCAATACAATGCGCTATATGCAGGAAGCTACAATCCTAAAGGCGAACACCTGATAGATGTGGCGGGTGCAGAATCCAACGTAGCTTTGAACCTCAGTCGCATACTGGACGACTCCATAAACATCGAATGGATCAGCCGACTAGGTAAAGATGCTTCCGGTGAACTTATCTTACAAACTCTATCAGAGAACATAAAGGTTTCTGCGTCACTATCTGTTGGTGAGTTCACTGGTGTTTCATTTCTCACTCACCATGACGATGGACGCCATGAAAAGGTTTATAAGAGGGCGGGAAGCGCGGCGAGCAAGATAACTTACGACGATGTAAAACCGCATTTAAGTGATGTCGATTTATTACACGTCACTGGCATCACTCCCGCATTAAGTCAATCGTGTCGTCAAGCTGTAATAAGTGCCATGGAATATTGCAGCAGAAACGATATCCCAGTCTGCCTAGATGTTAACTACAGAGAACAACTATGGGAACCTAATGAAGCCAGAGGTGTCTTGGACAGTATGCTGGACATGGCAACAATCCTCAAACTGGGTCACGATGAGGCGGAAAGCGTTTGGCAATATGGCCTTTCAGCTGAAGAATATGCCAAACGATTCCACCAAGGTCTAGGCACACTAACAATAATGACCAAGGATGCAGAAGGCGCAATTCTGTACGACGGACAATCTACTATTATTGAACCGGCCCTGAAGATTGATATCGTTGATCCTGTAGGTGCTGGCGATGCCTTCATGGCCGGGTTTATTGGTGAGATGTTCAAAAACGGCAGAACCCCTGGATCAGTTTTGGATTATGGCAACAGAGACCGAACCAAACTTCTCAGGATGGCCACGCGAGTTGGCAATATATGTGGATCGCTTACTTGCACAAGGAGGGGAGACACTACAGCTATGCCCAACTTGAATGAAATCAACTCCTATCTTATTGGTGGCTGAGCCGCTCTGACGAAGTGGCGCCCGCCCTTTAGACAGTCTAAGATTCCAAGCATGGAATCTATTCATTACAACCGTCACACCAAAACCATGGAGGAAACATGTACCGAATAAGACGCGTTTACAGAACCAAGCCTGGAGAAGCAGCGAACGTGGCGAAATTGGTCTACCAGCAGACTAAGATATATCGCGACTCCGGACATAGAGGACCTTTCACTGTGTCCTACAACGGGTATACGTTGCCGGGAGAACAGAACACAGTGATATTGGAATGGACCGACGACAAGATAATGTCTCCGGGCAGGCCGGGAAATAACATACCCGCGGAAGCAATGGAGGCTGGAGCGAAGTATAGGCCACTTCTTGAAAGTCAACACATAGAATTTTACGAGATGATAGATCCAGCAAGTATGGGAGATGTATAGCTCCAAATTAGCAATATATGAGAAACAAAGAATTCCAAACTGGCAAAATTGGGGTCGACTTTGTAGTCGCGCCAGATGGCTCAGAGATACGTCTACTTCATGAATTGGGAAAGGGAGGGCTCTCAGAGTGCACCTTGCCTGAAAATTCTGTTTCTGCCGCAATCTGTCACCGATCTATCGAAGAAATATGGCTGTTCGTTCAAGGTACAGGACGCCTCTGGCGTAATCAAAACGGAAAAGAAGAAATTACGAAAGTATTGCCCGGTGTATCTGTAACAATTCCGAAAGGGACACATTTCCAGTTTAGGAATGACGACACGAAACCCCTCAAATTCGTCATATCTACCATGCCTCCATGGCCTGGAAGTGATGAAGCCTATCTGGTCAGAGGTAAATGGCAAGCAACTGTAGATACCCATTTGGAAAAGTAAGGAGCATTTGATGGAAACGTTTGACATAAAAGAACAATGTTTTGAGAGCATCCTGCTGGGAGACTCTATCGTAGAACACATAGGGACAGGTTTTGCGTTTACTGAAGGTCCAGTTTGGAGCAATGAGTCGCTACTCTTTTCCGATATACCTAATAATCGGATAACGCGCCACTCCACTGGGGAGGAGGGGCTGAGCATCACTACTTTTCGATACCCTAGCGGAAACTCTAACGGACTTACACTGGATCTTGAAGGAAATCTAATAGCTTGCGAACATACCAACCGCCGGGTTTCAATCACGGATTCTGACGGACAGGTCAAATCACTGGCCTCGCGATACAGGGGCAAAAGGCTCAATAGTCCGAATGACGCCGTTGTGAAATCGGATGGGTGGGTCTATTTCACAGACCCGCCCTACGGTCTGATGGGAATGAGACAGGGCAAAGAGTTGGATTTTAATGGGGTTTTCCGAGCGAGTACCAACGGATCTCAATTGGAGCTTCTAATTGACAACATGACCGGACCTAACGGGATCGCTTTCTCTCCAGACGAGAAACAACTTTATGTCGCGGACTCCATGGACAAGTTCATAAACGTGTATGACCTAAATGCAGATGGTTATCCAGAAAATGGACGAAAGTTTTATGATCTTGACATCGGAGAGGAAGGTGTGCCAGATGGCATGAAAGTTGACACAGCTGGCCGCCTATATTCTAGCGGCCCAGGCGGAATTTGGGTTTTTGAACCATCTGGAAACAACGGTACTGGTGTGTTGTTGGGAAAAATATTAGTGCCTCAAATTCCAGCAAACTGCGGTTGGGGAGAAGACGGCTCAACACTATTTATCACAGCACGCACCGGACTGTATAAAATTCGCCTTGGAGCAAAGGGAACCCCTGTAGGACCTAGGTGAATTTCAAAGCACTACTCATCACTAGCATCTTGAACAAGTACTTGGAGTAATTATGGAGTCGCTTGACATCGCAATCTCTGGTGGGAGAATCATGGATCCTGACTCAGGTATGAATACCATATCCAACATCGGTATATCAGGAGGGGTGATTGCTGAAATCAATCCGTCACCTTTGGAGGCTGAGGAGATTTTTGATGCCTCGGGGCAGATCGTTTGCCCGGGATTCATAGATCTTCATTGCCATCCTCAAGATACGCAGATTTTTGAGGTCCAGGCATTAGATGGTGTCACTACTACCTTGGAGCTAGAAGTTGGGGCAGGCGATATAGAGGAGTTCTACCACAGGTGGAAGGGAAAGGCAGCTATCAACTTTGGAGCCAGCATAGGCCATATTCCCGTTCGAATGAAAGTGATGAATGACCCTGGATCTTTTCTCCCCTCTGGAGACGCGGGAAGGAAGGAAGCCACCCAAAGGGAGATTGAAGAAATGAAATCCCTAATTCGCCGCGGTCTTGATTCAGGGGCCCTCGCTGTCGGTTTTGGACTAGACTACACTAGAGCCGCAAGCCGTTGGGAAGTAATCGAGATGTTTAAGGTAGCCGCTGAATACGGAGCCTCATGCCATGTTCATTTAAGAGGCAAGGGACATAAGGAGCCCTCGAACGCCATAGAAGCTTTGGGAGAAGTAATAGCAGCGTCAGCCATTACAGGAGCGCCTCTACATGTTGTCCACCTAAACAGCACAGGAATGCAAGCAGTACCAGAACTACTGCAGATGATTACTGGTGCTCGCTCAAGAGGTTTGGATGTGACCACGGAGTGCTACCCGTACACAGCTGGAATGACTAAGATAGAGTCGGCGTTATTCGACGATGGATGGCAAGATCACTACGGAATAAACTATGAACAGCTTATGTGGCCGGACACCGGAGAATATTTGACCGCTTCGACATTTGCAAAATACAGGGAGACGGGCGGTTGGGTGATTACTTTCTCTACACCCGAAGCTTCTATGAGAGCGGCCGTACAGAGCCCACTAACCATGATTGCGACCGATAGCATAATCGAAAACGGTAAAGGACACCCCAGAACCGCGGGGTCGTTTTCAAAAGTATTGGGACAATACGTGAGAGAGAAAGGGGAACTGGATCTAATGGAAGCAATTTCCAAGATGACGATCATGCCAGCAAGGAGACTTCAGAAACGGGCCCCGAAATTTGCCAAAAAGGGAAGATTGAAAGTAGGAGCAGACGCAGATATAACAGTGTTTGACCCAAACGTGGTCATAGATAAATCCACATACACCGACCCAACGCTTCCACCTCTAGGGATCAACTATGTCATAGTGAATGGGATACCCGTGGTTTCAAGAGGGAAATTAGAAGAAGGTGCTGTCCCCGGACAGGGGATTCTTGCCAAAAAAATAGGAGGGTGATAATGGCTGTATATTCAATAAGCAATATTACGGTGAAAGATTGGGACACTTACCGGGAATACATGGAAAAAGTACCGCCCGTTATTGAGAAATATGGAGGCAAATATCTAGTCCGAGGAGGTGACATCCTTAGTGATGATACTAGCTGGCATCCTGAGCGCATTGTGATTTTAGAATTCCCGAACATCAAACAGATGAATGACTTTAGAAATTCTGAAGAATACAAGCCTGTGGCGTCACTTCGCCACAAAGCGGCGGACACTGAAGGATTCGTAGTGTCTGGCTACGAAGAATAGATAGTACTTACGTTTGCCGTCATTGGAAGTTTGGAATTTTGATGTCGAATAAATTACCGTATTGGGAAAAGGAAACCTCAAATTGTATTTTTGCTGATCCCAATTCGGACAGCCCGGACATCCCAAGGGATTCCGAAAAGAACCGTCCTCCTTCTACGAGGGTAAATCGAGTCTCTATTTTACTAACCCTGTAAGTTCCTACCTCGATTTCTAAGGCGACCTTTAAGTCCTCTACAACGAAGGGAGAGGGAGAATCAGCCGACCCGAGAAGATCGAGAAATATCTGACTCTTAGAACCATCCGCTAAGACGAAGGTATGGATTCCTGATTTTACGCGACTTTCCCCCACCGTCTTCACTTTATAGGGCAAGTCTAGAACGTCTTTACCCCCTAACGACCAGAAGTCCGAGGTGATGAGGCCGAAGGTAGGATGATTAGATTTTTCCCAAGCACCGGAAAAAGAGTCCTTCACG
Organism: uncultured Dehalococcoidia bacterium; assembly: GCA_964409595.1. Taxonomy (GTDB): domain Bacteria; phylum Chloroflexota; class Dehalococcoidia; order Lucifugimonadales; family UBA826; genus CAYPDR01. Next base: position 29,042 of record CAYPDR010000016.1, on the reverse strand, counting down.
TAAAAAATAGAACCCTTTTGAACCGATTCGATTAGGATTTGAAGCCCCATCAGCGAAGTTTCAAGTGATGCCTCGGCAACATCGGACTCTACAGCGCCTCGTACTGAAATCGGCAAGCGGATAGGAATCCCTCCGGCATCAAGCGAAGCTTCGCCAAACATCTCATACTTGTAGGATTCAACAAGTGCCATAGCCGATCTTACATTATCGAGTATTAATTCTGCGCCCATCGCTGAAACTGGTGACTGATTAATAGAGCTTCGCTTTTTCGAAAGAGGGGTAGGAACCACTGGTGGGATCGGAGTGGACGTAGGGACAGGTGTTGCAGTTGACGTTGGGTTCGGGGTGGGAGTACGGGTAGGCACCACTGTCGGAGTTGCTGTTTGTGTCGACCTTGGTGTTACAGTCGAGGTAGGATCCCATGTAGAAAAAAATACAGGAGCCAGTGAATCAGGTTCACTTTGGGAATCTGGCCAACAAGACATAAGCGATATTAAATTCATAAGAACTACAGCCAATATGACTTTCTTTAACATACACAAGATTAAACCACACAGATCCTAGATTAGTGAAAGCCGAGTCCATAGTTCACGCGTTGAAAAATCCTTAATCTCAACAGATCGAATGTCGGCTAGCAATATATTTTACTTACTAGAACAGAAAGAATCCCCTTGCACCAAGATTGGCATTGAGGGAAATTACTTCCCTACACCTGCTTAATAACCTGCCCATCCTTTATGACCATATAAAGGTCACGGAGATTTTTTATATCATCCAAAGGATTGGTGTTGAGTACAATCAAATCCGCTTTTTTCCCCCTTTCAAGCGTGCCATATTTGTCTTGGGCTAGGCACACTTCGGCTGAAGTCAGAGTCGCAGCTGTTATGGCCTGATGCTCTGTCATCCCGCACCGTACCATCAAGGCAGTCTCCAAAAGAGAACCCATAGGAAGGTCTAAATCAGAGCCACAAGCGATTTTGACTCCTGCATCAACGGCCATCTTGAACCCCTCTGCATGCAAACGGGAGGCTTCCACAGCCCTCAGCCTGTAATCTTCTCTTATAGGATTTGACCTCATCCAAGATGCCTCAAAGTCATCTTCGGCGAAATTTTCTCCGCGGTTCATATGAGTGAGACTCAATGTTGGCACATAATAAATCTCCGAATCTCTCAACATAGTGACGGATTCCTGATCGAGCTGATACCCGTGTTCTATGGTATGGGCGCCATACTCTATCGCTTTCTTGATTCCATCTAACCCACCCGCATGGGCAACCACTTTAAAGCCTCTCTGATGACAAAGATCAAAAGCGGCTTTCAACTCGTTATCCATAGGAAATGTGTTTGGCATTTTGTCCCATGAAGGCCCCATCACTCCACCGGTTAGATTCAATTTAATAAAATCCACGCCGTTCTTGATCTGTTCTCTTATAGCCCGGACATATTCTGTGACACCATCGACCTCAATCGTGCAGCCGCTTTTCAAAAAATGCCCGGCAGTGGTTGTTATAAACCAGCCGCATGTGAAAATATTTGGTCCGGTGAACAATCGTTCAGCAAATGCCTTTTTCCACGCTACATCTATGAATTCTTTTTCACCCACAACCCTTAGCGAAGTTATTCCCAAATCAAGGGCTTTCTGACAATTCTGGCCAGCTCTTATAGTTCGTTCAACAATGGGCTCGCCCGCGGCTTCGATATCAGGAATCCCTTTGCCAATATGGGTGTGTACGTCCCATAGCCCCGGCAAAACGAATTTTCCACTTAAGTCAATCATATTTCCGGTCTCACGCGTCTTCCCTAGCACCTGACTAATCTCGGAGATCTCATCATTGGTGATAGTGAGACATCCTTTTCTCGGTAACGGATTAACGGCATCTATGAGAAATGCATCAATTAGCCTATATTCATGTGCAGACATCGTTACTCTCCCCACAATGTTGATTAAGTTCTTGATTTGTGGCACAAATTAGCAGGAGTTTATGATCTTGATAAGTCCCAATAGGTACCAAGTCAACCTCCTAGATTATTAAACAGAGGTCTTTAATTTCAAATATGTCTATTAATTCTGAAGCAATTGTAATAGGTGGAGGCGTAATGGGTGCTAGCATCCTATATAACCTCGCTGCCAGAGGAGTAAAAAATCCGATTTTATTGGAGAAGACCACAATAGGGGCAGGTTCTACGGGCCGCTCATCTGGAGCTATCCGCATGCACTACTCCACTCAGGTAAATGCCCTCCTAGCACACAAAAGTCTCGAAGTATTTGCTAATTTCAATGACGTTGTAGGCGGAGATGTGGGATTCATAACTACTGGTTACATGGTATTCGCTCCAAAGGAAGCTTCAGAAGCATTTTTAGAAAACATAGCTATGCAGCAGTCGATTGGAATAGACACTCAGATAATTTCCCGGGAAGAAGCCAAAAACCTAGGACCCTCATTTTATATCGGAGAAGACGAATATTTCGCCTGGGAAACAGGCTCTGGTCACGCCGACCCATCAGCCACAGCATCCGCTTACATCACTGAAGCTCGCTCCATGGGTGCGGAAATCTTCCTAGAAACTAATGCCTTAGGCTTGGTAGTGAAGGGGAACAAAGTACGATCCGTATATACTGATAGCGAACATTTCGAAGCCCCATTAGTCGTAATAGCAACCGGTCCTTGGTCTGGACAATTTCTTCTGAAACTAGGGGTCGATCTACCTTTGGCTCCAACACGGCATGAAGTGTTCCTGTTAAAAAGGGACGTTGATTCTATTCCTTCACATCCTGGAGGCGGGGATATGGCAAATCTCATCTATTTCAGGCCTGAGGGTAGTGATTTGACATTGGTAGGAAACGGTAACCATGAAGAGAACGCAAACCCTGATTCCTACAACCCTAGATACACACTCTCATATGCGCAAGACGTGTGGCAAAGGCTATCTAAACGAATGCCCGGAATTAGCGAAGCGGAGCTTTTCACAGGATACTCTGGGCTCTACACCACGACCCCCGATCTTCACCCGATCATCGACAAAGTAAATGGGATAGATGGCCTTTTTCTATGCTCAGGATTTAGCGGACACGGATTCAAATTGTCCCCTGCCGTAGGGTCTGTTGTTTCGGAACTTATGTTGGATGGAGAAGCTACGACAGTCAACATAGATCCGTTAAGGATGAACCGGTTCTCAGACGGAGACCTTAATCAGACAAAATATACTTTTAAGGTAATAGCGTGACGAGTTTCATTCCGGGCTCTATATCTTTCAACGCTCTGCCATTCCTCGTAGATCCCTCAGACCTTTTTCTATGTATCCCTGGTAATTACAGAGAAACATGCGTCCGCCCGCCCCCACCCACCTTTCGATATTGTTTTCACTAGCAGTAGACCCAGTAGCATAGCCAGCCGCAACAATCTTCTTCATGGCACTTTCAATTAATGATTGTACGTCTGGATGATCCGGCCTGCCTAAATACTCAGTTCCCATTGTCTGAGATAGGTCCCCGGGAACGACCATCAGGCAATCTATGCCTTTTACAGTCAATATTTCATCTAGATTATCAACGGCTACGACGTCTTCTATCAGAGCGACCAACATGATTTCATCATTGGCTTTCCTTGTGTAATCTGCCACGCCAAGGCCTTGTCGTGATCCCCCCATACCCCTCATACCCTCAGGTGTAAACTTGCCGCCAATCACTAACCGCTCTGCCTCGGTTTTGTTATTAACGTGTGGTACAACCACAGCCTGCACTCCTCTATCCAAGGCCCTCCCTACCAACCAGGGGTCATTGTTATTGACTCTCACCAGGGAGGTCATACCCCAAAGATCGCAGACCCGGGATATATCGCTCAATTCCGACCAAGTGACAGACCCGTGTTCCATCTCAATCCAGATAAGGTCCACGACTCCGGTTGAACCCAAGATATCTATTGTGTCAGTGTCACTACAGGAGACAGCTATAACAGTTTCTCCTTTCTCTAATTTGTGCTTCGCTCGATTCTTCCTCAATTCAGCCATGGTGTTCTCCTTCGATAAATTGATTATTCTTTTGTTTCGAAACCTTCCCACATCCCATTCAGAACTCCGAGCCACGCAACTCAAGTGCGGACCACTAGGCCCCATGTTTCTAATAGCTTCGCCAGGCTGATTATTTCTACCGTATCCACACCAATTGCAAAAACACTTTCAAGTTACTTATTAGTCTTGAAGGATCTGCACTTTGATAGATCCAGAACCCTTATCGTAGGCAGTTTCAAACCCTTTCTGTATTTCTGACAAAGGAAATTTGTGGGTGACCATGTTCACAAGTTTATTTCCTTTCGTATTCAAAATGTCAATTGCGATCTCATAATCATGCTTGCCTTCCGAAATGCCGTAACATGACGAAAAGAGAAATGATTGTTCTTTGAGTAGGGGTGAAAGCCAATCGAATTCAAGGGGTTTCCTAAACCCTCCCAAGATTACAACACGTCCCTGCATCCGAGTGAGCTCTACTGCTTGGACTAAAGTATCACTTCTATTCCCACCAACGGTTTCAATGGTCAAGTCAGACCCTTTTCCACCTGTGGAGTCTAGAATGAGATGTTCAAGATCATTGCTATCAGGAGAGATGGCTTCATCAGCTCCCAAGGACAACGCCATATCAGCCTGTTGACTATGTCTGGCAGTGACAATGATTTTGCCAGCTCCTAAATGGCGTGCGGCTGCCACCGACGTCAGCCCTATATTGCCCGCGCCCAATATAACCACTGTTTCCCCTCCTAGCAATCCACCACGGCGCATCCCATGAACTGAAACAGCCAGTGGTTCAACAAGAGCAGCTTCTTCCCAAGAATTCTTTTCAGATATCTCATAGCAGCCAACGACCTTTCTTTTAATAAATTGGGCGAACCCGCCACCATTACTATCTTCAAGATCCATACACTGACGGTATTGGCCAAACCGACAGTACCAACAGGTACCGCATGATCTACCATGACCAATTGTTTCAATCGCAACCCTTCGTCCAATGAAACCAGAGTCTACGTCACTGCCTACTTCAACTATTTCTCCTGCCACTTCATGACCGGCCGGAACCTCATCAGCTGCCTGCTTGTCGTTATTAATCAATAGATCGGAACCACATATACCGGTGGCTTTTACTTTCACTACCGCGTCGCTCCTGCCTGCCACGGGGTCTGGATGTTCCATGACTTCCATTTTTCCGTTTCCGTTGTAAAAAGCCGCTTTCATTTACAAATCTCCCCGTGTAGTAACACCAAGACTGGATATCAGAGGGTAGATGATAATCAACAATAACATTACAGCAGTTCCGCCAAAGCGCTACAAACCTCCTCAGGCTTCTGCACCGGGAGGTCGTGGCCCGCCCCAGGAACTAACTTGCTCGCAACTAAACTGGTGAAGTTATTCTTATCTCTAGATAAATCAAGTTCAGAATTGCCAAATCCACTGTCCTCGCCCCTCAGCACGATGGACGGTACAACGATAGGGGGACTTTGGGCCAAATCCCTTTCTATTTCTACAAACCTATCTTCTCCTGGAGCATTCTTGTGCCGGTGCCTATACGAGTGTATAACAACGTCTACAAAATCCGGGTTGTGAAATGATTTGGACGATCTATTGAAGATTTCGTCGCTGTAATGCCATCCGGGAGACCAGGTGGTCCAAAGGTGACGGATTATGTCTAATCGATTCTCTGCCAACCCCACTTTGCCTTGATTGGTATTAAAATACCACTGATACCAAAGTCTAGCTTCAGCAAGAGCCGATGCCGGTCTCTCGTCATTCACTGTATCCTGTACGGGATATCCGCCTATGGCCACCAAGGCATCCACAAGTTGTGGGACCAAGATAGAAGCTATGCAGGCCGCTCTGTTACCCCAATCAAAACCTGAGAGAGCACATCGTTCGATACCCAGAGCTTTCGACAAGTCAATCAAATCCTGGGCGATAGCCGCCTGTTCTGCCATACGTGGCAACTGAGGTGAGCGAAAACTGGTCGGGCCATATCCACGTAGGTAGGGAACTATAACTCTGTAGCCTGACTCAACTAAAAACGGCACGACTCCATCCCATGCTCTAACGTCATATGGAAATCCATGAAGAAGTATTACTGGGTAACCTGACTCGTTCCCATGCTCTTCATATCCGATGTTTAAAATTTCGGTCTGCGCAAATTTTATGTCTGGTATATCTTTCAAAAAACTCTTCCTTCGAGTGGCTAAGCTTAGGCATTAACTTATGTAACCGGAGTATAGCCCTTCTGCTCAACTAGGTAACCCCAGTTGAGCTGTTGCGAGCCAATACCCTAGTCAATAACAACACTCTCAAACCACATCCCATATGCCGGCAGCAGAATCGACATATAGCGGTTCAACATTGAGTGAGGTCACCTACAACCTCTATCCCAATGCGTGTAACGTTGCTACGTAAAATGGAACTTCGACAAGTACGAAGATCTTTTTCGCTCCTCTAACTTCTAGGGTACACCCAAACTTGGCATACTCGAAGTTGCGTGACACAATCCCATCTCCGACAAATAATCAGACAGGAGAGACTGTATGGGGAAGATTGACGAACAACTGGCATTTTTGCCGGCAACAGAGCTTAGAGAACTTATTCGAAATAGGAAAGTATCTCCAGTAGAAGTCACACAAATGTATTTGGATCGCATTGATAGGCTAGACTCAAAACTTCACTCATATCTCACAATTACCTCAGAGATTGCTCTTAAATCCGCTAGAAATGCTGAAAGAGATGTCATGGAAGGCAAAGAACTTGGACTCTTGCATGGGGTTCCGATATCAATAAAAGATCTTCAGATGACAAAAGGAGTTCGTACCACCAGCGGATCCCTAGCCTACAAGAATCGGATTCCAGACGCTGACTGTGCCGTCGTGGAAAGAGTCTTGTCAGAAGGTGCGATTATGCTGGGTAAGACTAACTCCCCTGAATTCGGCCTCTTGGGCGCCAACGAGAACAGGCTGGGTCAACCTTGTCGCAATCCCTGGAATCCAGATCGCACCTCGGGAGGCTCCAGTGGAGGTGCCGCTGCATCCGTTGTCGCCGGGCTAACCTCCCTTTCCACCGGGGGTGACGGAGGAGGATCAATCAGAATACCCGCGAGCTTTAACGGCATATATGGAATCAAGCCTACTCAAGGGCGTGTCTCGAGCTACACAGGGGCCCTGTCACATCCAGCTGCCAACTATACTAATCAACAAGGGCCACTAACTCGTACTGTCGCCGACTCAGCTCTACTACTGCAGGTAATGTCCGGATATGACAGCCGTGATTCGAGTTCGCTCCGAGCCCCCGTCCCTGATTTCCAGTCTGCTGTAGAACGAGGTGTGGAAGGGCTGCGCATTGGATGGAGTCCGGACTATGGTTACACTTCCGTCAATTCCGAAGTCGCTGAAATAGCTGAAAATGGTGCCAATGTGTTTGCAGAAATAGGTTGTTCGGTTGAAGAATCAAACCTGAAGTTACAAGACGCTTTTGATACTTGGTTTACTCTTTTTAGCTCAAACGCGTATCTAACCCAAGGACACCTGTTGACCGACCCGGACGATCCTTTAACCTGGTATGCAAAATGGACGATAGAAGAGGGCTCAAATGTCACAGGTGCTGATTATGCAAAAGCAGTCGGTGAACGAGACAGGATGACCCAACAATTTAACGACGAATTCGAAAAATTTGATATCCTTCTGTCTCCCACGATGGCAGTAACCGCTTTCCCCACGGATGAATATCCACAGGATATAAACGGGGAGAAACCGTATCCAAATCCTGAATGGGGATTTCTTCCATTCACTCATCCAATTAATACAATCGGTTTCACAGCTGCGAGCGTACCTTGCGGTTTCGACTCACATGGGATGCCAGTCGGTCTCCACATTGTTGGGCGCCATGGCGATGAGGAATCCGTCCTGGCTGTCAGCGCCGCCTTTGAAAAAGTCCGGCCATGGTCTCATCGCAGACCCCAAGTCTGCTAATGATATAGGAATTGGGACCCTACAATACCTCTGCAGCTATACGTTCCAACTCTAACAACACTTCCTTTTCCGTTTCCTTAAATTCTGGACGGACAACTACTCTATCCGCACCCGCGTTTAAAAAGTCATTAACTATACGACGATCCGGCGGCTGGCCATATATTGAGATGGTGATAGATTCTGGTTTTCTCCCATAATCCTCGGCCAGAATACCGATCTTGCGGCGACTCGTCTCCACCTCTTTAGGGGAAATCCTGTTGGGGAGCCAGCCATCGCCCACTTCCACGATCCGCCGTAGAACATTTTTTGCCATGCCACCGATAAGTATAGGTGGATGTGGCTTTTGGAAAGGCTTGGGAAACATTTTAACAGGAGAGAAGTCGTAATACTTACCATGAAATTCGGCTTCCTCTTTGGTCCACAATTCTTTTAAGGCTAATAACGACTCCTTTGTCTGACTCCAACGGTGGTCAAAGTCGCCTCCCATCATCTCTGTCTCCTCGCGAAGCCATCCTGTCCCAACCCCAAGTATGAATCTACCGGAGCTAAACAAATCAAGTGTGGATACCGACTTGGCCAGAACCAAAGGATTCCTTTCCGGAATGAGAGTTATACCGGTCCCTAGCTTTATCTTCTCCGTCGCACCGGATGCCTGTGCCAGAGCGATATATGGGTCTGCGAAATGAGAATATGTCCAAGGAATTAGTCCATCTTCTGAGCCTGGAAACCGACTAGTAGTGTGAACCGGTATCACAGGATGCTCCGCATACCAAATCGATTCAAATCCTAATTTTTCAGCCGTCGACGCGACGAAGGCAGCATTCACCTTGTAGGCTGGTAATGGCGTAGAAAGCCCTATGTTCATATTATTCCACCAATGTTATCGAATTACTCATCCGGCCATAGGACTAGTGACTACTGATCAAAAGACCACCACATAACAAGTTTTCCATGTAAATCGCTGTCCGACGTGATTCCTGACTGCCAAGCTCATCAATCATACGACAGCCGCACCTCTAGTTCCATAAATAGGTCGATCAGGTTGGCAGTTACAATACCTTGGCATGGTATATGTCGCTTCAGCGGATACGCCGTAATGGGAACCCATTACGGAACATGGAGGCTAATCCAAATGGAAAACCGCCAGGCACAATTATGGTGAATTGACCATACTAAAGTCGTAGCCTAGGAATTTGTCAGACCACGGCAAAAACTATATAGATGAAGGAAGTCTCCTATCGTGCCTCAATAGTTCAACCAGTTCATCGTATTCTTTTCTATCTACAGGAATAGGAACTTTTTCGCCCCGACACCCAGATAGGGTTATGGCCGCGACCACCTCTTGAGATTTAGCTCCTTCCTCGCCTGTGACCAACGGAGGACGTCCGCCTAAAATCGAGCGACAGAAATCATCTATAGCAGGGGCATGCGTATTAGTTGAGGAGGAGGGAATAGATAACTCGATTTGTGTCTCGGGAGCCACGAATTCGGCAGTTTTATCTTGCTCGAGAAATTCTTGCAAAGGCGTTTTGAGGCGGTGCAAAATAACATTCCAATCTTCCATAATCAGGGCACCATTTTCCCCATAGATTTCTATACGTTGCCTATTTGGCGCCTGAACTGTATCGCAGTTGATGGTTCCAAGTACCCCATCTTCATACTCAAGGATAGCACTTGCATAGTCCTCAACTTCAATATCATGCTTCAGGGTACGAATTGCACCAAACACCCCCTGTGGCATCCCAGTTAACCAGAGGAACATGTCGACTGCGTGAATTCCCTGGTTTATCAAGGCTCCTCCCCCCTCACGATCCCAAGTTCCCCGCCAGTCTAATCGGTCATAGTAATCTTGACTTCTGAACATAGCACTGGTCATGGTTGCTCGGTAAATCTTTCCAACAACACCTTTATTGATGAGATCATGCATTTTCAACGCTTCAGGTCTAAACCTATTGTTAAACAAGACTCCCAGGTGCATCCTAGAAGCTCTGGCTCCCTCGATCATGTCATCAGCTTCGGAAGGGGTCACTGCCATTGGCTTCTCGACCAAAACATGTCTGGAAGCTTCAAACGCTTTCAGGGCGATGTCACGGTGAGAAGGATGTGGAGTAGCGATCACTACAGCATCAACGTCTGAGTCGCCAAACACTTCACTTAATGTCTGATAAGATCGAACTCCGAGGCTATCTGCCTGCGACTTGAGAGGTTCAGCCCGACGGGCGTGAACACCTATTAACTCACAAGAATCCAGTTGGCCGATGGCATCTAAGTGTTTCCCCCCAATTGCACCCGTGGATCCTATAATTGCAAGACCGACGCGGGAACTACGATTACTTTTCAAGGCAATCTCCTATTGGTTGAAATTTTCTCCATCAGTGAGTTTTAGATTGCGAGTACTTCAAAATACCCGGAGTATAGGCTTAAGTGAAGTCATCCGGTCCTGACTAATCAAGTTTTCCATTGATATCTCTTATAAATTTCTTAATGTGCGTACCAATTTCACTAGGGGAAATTTCCTGAATGAAGTGTCCCCCTTTCACCGTGACTTCTTTTTGGTTCGGCCACTGGCGACATTTCTCTCTTTGTGGTCCCACAAGTATCGACCCAGGATTCGCGTTTATAAAAAGTTTCGGTAACTGGCTCCGACTCATGAACCTTGCATAGGCTTCTACTATCTCTACGACTTCACGAGGTTCTCCCGCAATTGGAATTTGTCTCGGCCATGTCAAGGTCGGTCTTCTATCCTCTCCGGCGTTTTTGAAAGGTTGAAGATATATCTTCATTTCCCCATCGGAAAGGTCCCCATCTACGGGAAGTATCCTCTCGACGAAGATGTTTTTCTCAAGAATGAGCTCTTCTCCCGCATCAGATCTGAAAGCTTGGAATATATTTCTTGCTATTTCGGGCCAATCTTCCCAACTCTCTATAGGGACTGTTATGGATTCCATATATACAATGCCCTTTACTTTTGAGGGATTTATACATGTCCAGTTAAACCCGAGTGCTGACCCCCAATCATGTAACACAAAGGTCACGTCTCTCAGCTCCAATTCTTCAAATAATCCGTAAAGATAATTGGCATGCTCTAGAAATGTGTAGCTCTCAGGACCCGTATCATCTAATTTTTCGGAGTCACCCATCCCAATGAGGTCGGGAGCGAGAACTCTCCCGTAGCTTTCCACAAAGGGGATTATATTTCTCCATAAATAAGAGGACGTGGGATTACCGTGCAGAAAAACGATTGGATCACCCTGTCCAACATCTACATAAGCCATACGTTTCCCATTTATAACTTTGTATTGTTTTGTGAAAGGGGGGTCATTATTGTCGCCCATGAATTTTTTCCCGTCGTAATTATGACTAGCAGACCGTTGACATCATCATTGGCCTTTCATCCGCCTGCAGCTCAAAGCCGGATGGATGATAGAAGAGTGTCTTCCAACAAGCAATGTGGCGCGTTCGATAACCTCACATAAATTCGCCTCTTAAATCTGATCGACGAACAACTCCCTCGGATACCAGATCCTTTCATTCACTATTCCAGAACGACTGTGAGCCTAAGACCCACCCGTTACTTTCGGAAACTGCATACCTCCTTTCTACTTCCTCCCTTATAAGGGGCTATGCCGAGGCAGGGCTATGACGTCGACAACAGCGAACCATACTTGTACGGAGGCATGCCATTGACAATTTTGCTAAGACTTTCAAACCATGAGTGGATACACTCCTGACGATAAAGGTTTGGAGTCGCCATACAAACTTGGAACGTCGTTGAAGCTATATCAACAGGACCTAACACATCATGAGAAGTAACCGGACCGTAGTATGTCTCAACTAGAGAGGAACATTTTCCTCACTGGCCCTCCCAGTAGCTGATGAATGGAGACCCTGAGTAACGTACCTTCGATATACCACAATGTGATGTCTACACCGCTGATTATCGCCGACATTGGCGCTGTGCCCCCGATGCGAAGATATCTCCTGTAAATTAGTTGCCGAAATTATCTGTGTTTAACACCCTTCTAGACCGGAGCACAGTTTTCACCTCAATTTTCTGATAGGCTTTCTCAGGATGAGACCGATCACAAACTAGATAAGGCTATTTGATTGATTATTCCTGATTTGAAGCACCCGCTCTCGATACCGGTCAAAGCAGGCTTAAGTACGCTCCAAAATCTGGGCTTGAGAGCAGAAACATCCCTGAGAGACAATGTAGCAGATTTTTACGATTATTCCTCTGTGCTTTTCAGTGCCCACGCTCCTACGACAATAGGACAAGAGCGCCTTAATATTGCCGCAACCGACGACGAGTTCAGAAAGTTAAGTATTGCAGTCTTTACCGACTATGTGGACAAATGTTCAACATTTCCCAACATCCGACAGCTCAACATGCATTTTGGGTTAAAACGCTGGGCATCCGAAAGCCAGCCAAGAGGTAGATTCGGGGAATATGAAATACATATAGAGTCAATTCGGACTATTGCTCAACACGCCGCTAAACACAATCTTGAAATAGTCTTGGAAAATTTGAACTGTTACTGGGCAGCGAACGGGATCTCTGAGGAGACCATGTACGATGAAGTCGACTGGAAAGAAAAGAATGAAGCATTCGGGATGTGTCCTGAAGAATGGATACAGATGTGCGTCGACGCCGACATGGAAAATGTACGCCTCTGCCTAGACTCAAGTCATGTTTGCACATATGCCCACCGGTATCCGGAAAGCGAACGTCAGGAAAAAATTGCGGCCTTTCTGAGCCGCCCCGACCTCATTTCCCACGTGCACTGGAGTGATAACTACCTCTACGAACAGAAGGGGAGAAAAGACTCACATTTATCTGTAGGCACTGGTACTATCCCCATCGATTTCCACCGAGACGTAAAAGCATTAGACGCAACCATCTTATTAGAGCACTTTTACACGCTTGACGAATTAATGGAAGAGTTAAAATTCATAAATTCTCTTTAACTCAAACCCCCGAGAATTTCTAGACCCCCTTGTCCATACCCATGTCAACAGAAACCGAACGCCTTTCAACTGACTCTTCCACCCTGCCCCTAAACTCATCCCAGATGGCGCTTTTATCGACTTCGCTATTCTCTCCATCCATCAATTTATTTCGGAACTCAATCAACAGCCAATCCTCGGCTCTCCCATGTGGCATTTCAAATACGTCTTTTTCAAATGAGGGAAGCTTTCCCGACCCGAAATATCCCTTATCGGATAGTGTATAACCTTCAAGGTTGTCCGAGCCCTTTCCGAGAACCTCACCCGTCTCTACGTAGTGCTCCATTACGGGTGCCATGCCGTAGCGCTGGATCGGGCAAACCTTCATACAAATGCCGCAACCTTCGTATTGTGCCATAATCGGTCTACATCTCTTGAAGGCCAGTTTGTTTTTTTCAACCCCTCTGTACCACACTTTTTCTGAGGTAAGAGCACGCCCTGGGCAGCGATCAACACAGACCTTACATTCTTGACAGAAATTGTGAATTCCATAGTCAATTGGTTCATCATGTGTCAGGTTTGCATCCGTGTAAATAATCTGCAAACGGGCCCTAGAGCCAAAGTGCGGGGACAATAACTGTCCATTGGCTCCTAACTGACCCAACCCAGCTTGAACAAACATAGGGATCATCGGACCATAGTGCCATGTCGGCCCCGAGACTTGGCACCTATATCCGAGTGAATGGATATAACTGACCAACTCCTTCGTCAATGGACCTTGATCGAAGTAGGTGCCAAAGTGGGTATCTTCTGCGTCCATGCTTGGAATTGTCTGAGTCTTGACATAGTCCTGTTCCAACGCAAGGCATATCGCATTGGGAAGCCCACCCTTCATAGACTTTTTTCGGCTCTGGTAGACGTAATGTCTATCATTTCTGGTGAATCCCACTTCCCCATATCCCAATTTCAACGCCTTTTCCCTTATAGCCTCCGTGACGTCCTCCCCAGTGGGCTCAGAAGTTGGCTGAAGGTCTCCACTATTCTGAATCCATTCAACGATTGGCTCCATACGGGCCTCATGCTTATCAAAAAACTCCCGGGCTTCGGGTGCTTTGTTTTTCTGTATTTCACCTGCCCACTCAGCAGAGGCACTTTCTTCAAGCGCCATATTTTCAATTGGATACTCCCTGCTGAAGAATGAAACATCCCTCTCCCGATTAGGTATACCGGGAACTGTTTGCAAATCCTCCGCAACCGGAATGGCTACATCTGGTTCGCCGTGTTTCCGACCCGATCGAGTAACAATGTGACTAATAGATTTCTTGGACATTCCATTCTCCTTTGATACCCTGAAATTATCATGGGGGCATTCAAAGTACCTTTTCAGTAACTTTGAAGTCTATACAATGGCCGAATAAATTGAACCATCCCCTTAAGCTGCGCCACGCCAGCAATCACACCCCATTATATCTCAGGCTTATAACGAATATAATGACCGTAGATTTTACCGGCTGTTAACATTAAAATAGTCCGCGTACATGTACGGATATATAGATGAGAGGTGAACGGAAATGGTTATTCGCGAAGAAACAAAGCATGAACAGGTTGCGCACTTACTCAGACGAGCAGGGTTCGGCGGTACAAAGAATGAAGTCGACAGCCTCGCCTCTGAAGGATACGAAGTGGCAGTAGACAAGCTACTAGTAAACCACGAGCCGAATCGTATGCCTGATGATCTCATTTGGAGATACCACCATGAGCATTCAGGAAAGATGGGCTCAAGTAGCGCAGGCACCTATTGGCTGTACAAGTTAATCGGAGCACAAGACCCTGTCACAGAGAAAATGGCTCTTTTCTGGCACGGAATTTTCGCCACCGGATACAATAAAATCAGTCAGGGTCTGGCCCTCGCACACCAAATTCGAATGTTTAGAAAATATGGCCGAGGAAACTTTAGAGAGCTACTTGTCCAGCTATCACAAGACCCAGCCATGATCGCTTGGTTGGACAATAACGACAATCACAGAGGCTCGATAAATGAAAATTATGGGCGGGAGCTGTTGGAATTATTTTCAATGGGCGTCGGAAACTACAGCGAAGAAGATATAAAGGAAACGGCTCGTGCCTTCACTGGGTGGACCATTGGCAACACAGAATACATGGCCTTAAGGGCAGAGAGAGATTCAATATGGCCATATGGACGACTAGCTTGGCACTTCGAATACAAAAAAGAAGACCACGATTCAGGCAAGAAACAATTCCTAGGAGAATCAGGGGATTTCGACGGTGAAGACATCATCGATATTATTGTGCAACAGCCGGCCACCGCGGAGTTTCTTGCGAGGCACCTTTACAGCTTCTTCGTTAGGGACGAACCAGCTGTCCCCCAATGGCCATATACAGAGCCACATGATCAGAAAGCTATCGACCAATTGGTTTCGGCTTATTTTGACAGCAATTACGATATCGACTACATGCTCAGGGTACTATTTTCCTCGGACTTCTTCCGATCGAGCGATTGCTGGTATACCAGGGTGAAGAGCCCGGCTGAACTCGTAGCGGGAGTTCTGAGAACAAGTGGGGAATTCAACAGACCTAAGAAGGAGATATTCGACCGCTCTGAACAATTAAAATTTATGGGTCAACAGTTAAACAACCCACCTTCAGTGGAAGGATGGCATGAGGGCTTGGAATGGGTCGATACGGGAACATTGGTTGAACGGGTAAACTTTTCGGCGGAGCAACTGTCAAACGAAACTCATGCTGGTGTGAAAGTTATCGTAGATAATATATGCGCAGACCTAGGCGACAATCCCATACCTGAAGATCTCCTGGATCGCTGTCTAGAAGAACTGGGGTATCTATATCTGGCAGAAGATACCCGTTCGATTATTGAGGAAGTGGTGGTGAAGAGAGGCCACTCTAGCAAATCAGATGTGAGAAAATTAGTTAAAGAAACTGTAAGGCTCATAGCAGCCAGCCACGAGTTCCAAAGGGCGTAGTGAAGGTTATGGCACACGGAAAAATGAAATACCGTCAAACCGTTGGATTGTGCTCAATGGAAGGTCGCGGGTTTTACTACCCTTCAGACACGTTAATCACTGGTGACGGGAAAATGTATACAGTGAACAGGTCTCTGGATGGGGACTATAGAGGGGTTCGAGTAACAATTTACGATGTGTCAGAGGAATATTACGGTACTTTCTCCGAATATGGGGAAAAGCCAGGAGAGATGGTGTGGCCCACAGCTATATCGCAAACTAGTGATGGCAACATCCTGATCGCCGACGAATATTTGAACAGAGTCAGCGTTTTTGAACCGGATGGAAAGTTAGTCAGCACATGGGGAAACACTGGATCGGAATTGCATGAGATCGATGGCCCGTCAGGGTTGGCAATCGACCAAGACGACAGGGTATTCATCTCAGATCATCGCAATCACAGAATACAAGTTATGAGCCGAACAGGGAACCACTTGTATTCTTTCGGAAGGCGTGGAGATGGCGACGGCCAATTAAATTCACCCTGGGGAATAACAATAGCTCCCAACGGCGACGTCTACGTAGCTGATTGGCTAAACGATCGCATCCAGAGATTTCACCCAGACGGAAAATTCGTGGCCTCCTACGGAGAGTCCGGAAGAGGGGAAAACCAACTATTCAGACCGGCCAGCGTCTGCGTGGACTCCGAAGGATACATATACATAGCAGACTGGGGAAACCAGCGATTGAAGATAATGGACCCATCGGGCAAAGTATTGCAAAGCCTTCGGGGTGAAGCGACGGCGTCACGTTGGGCAAAGATCTTCTTAGACATTAACGTCGAAGAGGCCAGGGCTCGCGAAAATTCTGACTTAGAGACCGAGTTTGAATATTTCGTGAATGATCCCCATGAAACATCGTCACATATAGAAAAATTATTTTGGGCACCGATATCTGTGAAGATGGATTCTGAAGAAACCCTATATGTTACAGAGAGTAATAGGCACAGGATCCAAATTTATTCAAAGGCTTAAGTTCCTACGCATTGGGAGAATCAAATGACTACTAAAAAACATCAGAAAAATCTCGTCGTTGTGCAATTATCCGGAGGCAATGATGCGTTAAATACGATCATCCCTTACGGGGACAGCCGCTACTATGACAATCGACCCTTCGTCAACATTGCTGAGGAAAACATCTTAAAAATTGACAATTATCTAGGGTTCAACCCCGGCATGGCGAACCTCAAAGGACTCTATGATGAAGGAAGCGTAGCGGTGATAAATGGCATAGGATATCCAGAACCAAATCGCTCACATTTTCGATCCATGGATATATGGCATACCGCCGAGACAAAATCAGTCATTAATGAAGGTTGGTTAGGAAGAACGATAAGAGAATTGGATCCCAAGGGAGAAAACGTGCTCACTGGAGTGAATTTTGGAAGAGGACTTCCCCGATCTCTATATGCAAAGGATGTCCCTGTAGCTTCTGTTGGTGACTTGGGAACATACGGACTATTTCCGGATATAGAGGATGATGAAGCAAGAAACCTAGCCTTAAGTGCCTTCAGCCAGATGTACGGAGGCTTAGGCAAAGACACCATGACGAATTTTTTCTCGCAAACTGGAAGAGATGCCATGAAGGGAGCTGATATTCTCCGCAGGGCGCCTATGATGTATAGATCCTCAATTGAGTATTCTGATAACGCCATATCTCAAAGCATGAAATCGATTGCCCAGGTTATGTTCGCAGACCTCGGGACTAGGGTTTTCCACACCCTGCATGGCAGCTACGACACCCATTCCGGCGAGATCGCCAGTCATCAGAAATTGTGGACAGACCTATCTACCGCATTGAGCGACTTCATGGACGATCTAAAAGAGCACGGAAGGGACAAGGATACGATCATATTCCTATTTTCTGAATTCGGGAGAAGAATCAAGGATAACGGAGCAGGTACCGACCATGGTTCCGGGGGTGTTGCCTTCGTGATAGGGGGCGATGTGAAAGGTGGTTTGTACGGCCGTTATCCATCGTTAAAAGATAAGGATCAAGTGGAAGGCGATTTGGCATTCAACAACGACTTCAGAAGAACCTATTCGACAATATCTGATCAGTGGCTTGGCGTAGATCCAGCCCTAGTATCCAACGGAAATTTTGACCAGCTAGATTTTCTGAACTGAGACCCAACGGCTATTGCCGGTTCTTGGGAATTACAAATTCAAAAGGTGGACTCCAACAAGTTGGTGGGTTAACTAACTCCAGTGGTCGGCTAGGTACGTACGGTCATCGCCATATTTGCCGGCCCCACCATCAGGACTGCAAAAGCCCAAATAAAATAAAGAGGGGTCGTCCTGACTGGATTAATTATCCTCATAGCTGCCCTGAAGTTGTTGCTAGGTAATTTAAAAAACTAGCACGGTGATCCACCGAGAGAAGGGTACTCTAAATGGAATATGAAATTTGGCTCAATGGCCGATTCGTAGAAAGAGATAAAGCTCAAGTCAGCCTGCTAGACCGCGGATTCCGTCAAGGTGACGTTGTATTTGATACATCGAGAACTTTCGATGGGAAAGTATTCAGGTTAAAGGATCACCTAGAAAGATTCTACCGTTCTTTAAAGTACGTAAGAATTGACCCTCAGATGTCAATAGACGAGATGGAGAAAATAACTCTCAGTGTAGTTGAAAGAAATGAGGTCCTGAGGACTAGTCTTGGGGATGACTATATGATAAGTCAGATAGTCTCGGGAGGAATCGGAGTTAGAGACGGAAATCCAACCGTGGCCGTCGTGATAGATCCGTTGGGAAGCCCAAGATGGGCTCCTGCTTATGACATAGGCGCGAACGCCGTGATAAGTAAGACAAGAAGCTATCCATCCCAGAGTCTGGATCCTAAGGTAAAACATTACAGCAGGTTAAACTTTGTGTTAGCCGAAATGGAAGCGACGGACGTAGACCCCACAGCCATTCCATTACTGTTGGACCTCGACGGAAATGTAACCGAAAGCATTGGAGCTAATTTCTTCATCGTTAGCTCCGGGCAGTTGATAGTGCCCCGAACTGATAGCACGTTGGAAGGAGTGTCCCGTCTAACCATATCCGAGCTAGCAGAGTCACTCGGACTGACTGTCATTGAAGACAACATTCAACCGTACGACGTGTATAACGCAGACGAGGCCTTCTTTTGCAGCACGCCATACTGCATCCTGCCAGTAGGAAACGTAGATCGGAGAAAGATCGGCGAGGCGGTGCCGGGGCCAATTACAAGTCAGTTACTGGCTGCGTGGAGCGAGAGGGTGGGGATGGACATAGTTGACCAACTGCTACGGCTACCCAGATAAAATTCCTAGACAGGTGCAGCAGAAAATTTATTGATCCCAAGTGTTGAAAAATATTAACTCGAATTGTATACAGGACGATGTAGCGCTACAGCAAGTATACGCGAACAACCACCTACAACGGTATGAAACAAAGTTAACATCCTGACCTTAATTGTTGTGGGAGTAAGTGGTGACGTAGCGGGGCCTACTATATTGAACCGAAACTTGCTTAATACCAAGCTCAACGTATTCAAAGAATCTGGTCACAGGACTTATTGCTTAGAAAGAATGGCATCCAGGAGTTTTTTAATAACCTTTCTGCAATCTAATAATTTACTGCCAAGAACATAGATCTTTGACATCACCTCTACGTGTTAATTAACCCAGAGAGCTTGTAACATCTTCACCTGACCGACATTCGCCTTAAAGAGACAATTTTTTGACAAATGAAAAAAAACTGCCCGTAAGTAAATACATATCCAATAACGGTCTTAGGTCTCATTACGCAGACTGGGAAGCAAATGGACCCACGACACTTTTGATTCACGGCAACATGAGGACAAGCCGAAGTTTTGACTCTGTTTCCAGGAATTTATCTGTCGATCACCATGTCATAGCAATGGATTTAATCGGTCATGGAAATAGTTCTTGGGTAAATCAAGGATACAAACTTCAAGACCGGTGTGCAGACATAGGGAATTTTGTAAATAAAAATAACCTCACGAACGTCTTTGCAGTAGGCCATTCGATGGGGGCCGTAGGCCTGGCCATGTTGGTTGCAAATAACGACATCAGGTTCGATAAATTAGTGCTACTTGAGCCCATGTTGGAGATTCAGTCGAGACTTCAGAGACCGGAATCGGAGAGAATTCCCAGGCCACGTAGAACATGGAATGACCATGCCGAGCTTTATCAGTTGTTAAAAAAGCACAGACTCACCAGAAACTGGCACCCAGACGTAATGAAAGACGTTGTTGAATTTGAAACTTACCTGGATAAGAATGGCCAAGTAGATATGAAATGGGCGCCAGCCACTCTATCCTGGTCTGAAAGAGAAGACGAATTCGTGGACTTGGTGACAATCCTTCGCGAAATATCCATACCTATCCTCTTTGTTGTCGGAGAAACTCAAAAGGGCGAGTTTGAAAGGGCTTTCGAACTGGAAAGAACCATGCCAAATCTCCAGACTCTGGTTGTAAATGGTGCGGGGCACAATATGTACATGGAGCGCCCGGACGCGGTTTCAGAAGCGATAAGGCTATTTGTTGGAAACACCCGTCTCTTGCCGCCCTCTCTTTAGGCTAGGAGCCCTAAATCTGAGATTCTTTAAATAGTCTGGTCAACGCCTCAAAAGAGTCCAACACTCCTCTAAAAAATTCCAATAATCAACGAAATGTTAGTCAATGGATTCAAAGAAGGTTAGGTCCGCACCAAAGTTACTCATTGCCAACACTTCATCACCTCTAAGAGCAGCACGTATCATGCCAGCTATGTTGCTAACTTCAATTTCCCTTCTCGGCATAGGGAACGAAATTGATATGGGTCGACCAACGGTCGGCTCCAGTATATCCAGATAACAGTCGTTCAAGTAGAAACTTTCGGTGCACGAAAGTTTCTTAGTGTCAACCCAAGATGGTATTCGAACGGATAAGGATCCAGGTATTTTAGTTGTCACGATCAATTTACCGCCGACGTAAGGAGAAACGACCTTCAACTCTGGGGTTTCATGGTCAAAAAGAAGATTTAGTTGATGGCAGCCAGATGTGAAAATTGATATATGCCGATAGGCCTCACACAGAGCTCCTACTGCCCCACCAACTATGTCCAGGTTAAATGACACTTTGCGGTTGGCCGATTCAGATAACCCGACTGGTTCATGGCCATAGGGAGCGGGAAAGCCCCAAGCGCCTCGGAGACGCTCTGACACACTCATCTTTGAACTACTCGCTCCGAATCCTGTAACCTCTCCAACCCAGCTGATATCTCGCAGTTGGGAGGGTAAAATGTGACTACGGATAATCCGTTCGGCGTCATCATAGTATTGAGGGTTTCCCCAGCTGCCGAGAATCAGTGCAGTTTCAAGTATGTCAGCACTATTGTTTATCTCACCCCGGCCACTGTTACGCGCCACTAAATCCGCATTTTCTATGCTGTACCCGAACCTGTCCCTAATCTCCCACAGCCCATTTTCATAGAATGATTTTACTCTTAACATAAGTTCTTTATCTTTAGTGGAATCCGCCAGCTGAGCTAGTGACGACATGGTGCAAGTCGTTGAATGGCTATGAGTCCCAAAAGTTGCAATTCTGAACGAACCTTCTTCATCAAATATATCGCGAAGGGCCTTTTCTTTTAACAAGATTGCTAGGTTTAGAGCCTCTCTGTATCCAGTCGCACGATAATACTTAACTAGGGGTCCGATGGATCTGGCAATTCCGAGAACAAAAGAGTCATCCCCTACAAATTCGATACCTCTACTTCCATTCAGTTGGCTTTTATCCCAACCACCATCTGGATCCCAAATCAATTGTATTAATTCAATACTTTGTTCAGCTATCTCTCTTGCCTTAACTGAGCCCCGATATTTTGCCAACGCATACAGAGCATGGAATCCCTCACGTATGTTGTGAGGGAAAAAATTGGTCAACGGCCCTGATTCTTCCTCTCGGTTCAAAGGTAACAGTATGGGGCCACTATATGAAAAAAAAGCCGCCCTAGTATGCGATTCTATGGCATCCTCGCTGATCGTTAACTTGAGAACATCTTCTGCGCTTAAGAGGGCATTCAAATGCCGTCCTGGTACATGAGATTCAGAATGCCTCCTGCTGAATTTAAGCTCTGCCCTAGGCCGCAAGTTAGCTTCAAAAAAAGGGATATGATTGTCGCGATCGTTGAAGCATCGGGACATAGCGTCACAACCGAGTTTTACCGCTTCTACCATGTCCCTTGAATTAATGTCTGATAACACTTTAATTTATCCCTGCGATGGCCCAAGGGGCATTAGCATTTTTAAAACCCTTCGGACCTTCATTGACTATAGATAACCATCCCAACGTCAGATACATATCGCCGTCGATTTCTCTTATGTAGGTGTCTAGACGACTCGATATCTTGGACCGCGCATTCGAACATCGTCAACTATTCCCGGATCAAAGGGGGGATTTGAGAACCCAGTCGGTTGAGGGACTCCAGCATCGACCCCCAATAGGTCAATAACCGACGGATTCGTATAGTATCCATCGTATACAAGGTTCACAAAGTCACTAAATATTCCCTTGTTTTGCTCTTCTACGATCTTCAGTAGAGACTCCTTTGCAGAATCTGAAACATCCAAAAATCGTTTGTTATGGTGCAAACCCGCCATCGCATCTGTTGCAGATACAATATCCAGCACAATTCTCTTAATCGCCACTGATCCAATAGCTGATCTCTCCACGAAGTCACTCGCGACTAGGCCAGCTGCAGGCATCTCATCACTACCAGGTATTATGTTGTCGAGAACGTCTTCCAGCAGGGACCTCTGTTCCTGAGATAGCAAGTTGCTCATCATTGTTTCCTTATAGGTCTTTTCTGTTCTGTTCGATATATTGTGCTGTACGGAGAGCTATCGCCTGAATTGTGCTCGTTACATTTACAGCTCCTGAGGTGACCAACACACTGCCATCCACAATGAACAGGTTAGGCACATCATGCGCCCGCCCCCAGCCATCCACTACTGACCGATCAGGGTCTAGACCAGTTCTCGCTGTCCCCATCAGATGCCATCCTGCCAACTTTGGCACACGATTAGAATGAACGTCCTGGGCTCCAGCAGCTTGCAGTACCTCCGTAGCACGGGCTATCCCATGATCAAGCATTTTACTAGTATTTTCTCCCACTCTGTAATGGACCTTAGGCGATGGAATTCCGTCACCATCGGCGAGATGGGGATCGATGGTCACTCGATTTTGTTCCTCCGGGAGATCCTCTGTCAAAACCGCGATAGCCAACGTTCGGTTAAATCTGTTCTTAAAAGTCTCATGGTGCATTGCACCCCAAGGAATCGGTTCTCCCCTTGTACCTCCACGAGCAGCCCACAAAGGACCAGAGTCGTGGGCGACTTGAAGTTGGTAGCCTCGCAAAAACCCTCTGTTTGTATCTGTCTCGTAAAAGTGGTGACTGTATATGCTGTTGGAAATAGGACCATGGTTACTTTCCAGGTATTCATCAAAATATCCAGTGACGAAAGCAGCGGGGTGAAACATGAGATTTTTACCCACAAGGCCACTATTATTGGCAAGACCGTTGGGAAACTGATGAGAAATTGAGTTTAGCAGTAACCGGGGAGTACCAATGCCATTGCACGCAACTATTATTATTTGAGCCTTCTGTTCAAAAAGTTGGCCGTTTCGGTAGTAAATAGCCGACTTAAGTCGCCCGTCATCTCCAACTACTAGCTCCCTAACCCTTGCATTCGTTATCAGCTGTGCGCCAGCTCGTAAGGCTTGTGGCCAGTAAGTTATATCAGTACTGGCCTTCGCACCAGTCATACACCCAAGGTCACACGAGCTACCATAATTGCAGGCACCACGCCCTTCTCCATAAGGGATGGACGCTATGGCCGCATCTGCGGGCCACCAGTGCCACCCAAGCTTGTCGAAGCCTCCGGCAATGGTCTCCCCCAGTTTGCCAAGAGCCAGCGGCGGCATTGGCCTGGGAGACTTCACCGGATAGAAAGGGT
Source organism: uncultured Dehalococcoidia bacterium (assembly GCA_964409595.1). Taxonomy (GTDB): domain Bacteria; phylum Chloroflexota; class Dehalococcoidia; order Lucifugimonadales; family UBA826; genus CAYPDR01. The sequence goes on along the minus strand of CAYPDR010000016.1, from coordinate 5,084 downwards.
CCCCATCCAAACCGGATACGCCCATCATTCGATCATTCAAATCAAAGAAGGGGACTAGATCTTCATAACTGTAAGGGAAATCTTCGGCGACTCCGTCTAAAGATCGAACTTTGAAATCTGATGGGTGAAACCTCGGAAAGTGGGCTCCCCAGTGAATTGTGCTACCCCCCACGGCGTTATACATGAGAGGCGCTATAGCTGATTCACCGTCATTGATCGGATAATCCGACTTAAGCCCCCGATGGTTTGGGGCAGCGTGGAAATCTGACCAACGGCTAAGTTCCCAGTCAGGCTCATCAAGATGATAGTCTGAACTCGACACCCAATCACCTTGGTCTAAACACATCACACTGATTCCAGCCCTACTCAAACTCCACGCAACAGCCGCACCTGTGGCCCCGGCCCCTATTATAAGAACGTCAGGATTTTCATTACTTTTTGTCATCAATTTAACTCCCCTCCAAATGGCATTATATTGCAGAAACAACATGTGCGTCCGATAGTGTGGAATAATCCAATTAAAGAGTTCCTAGATTAAATCGGAAGATCCGTTGAGCCCAGTTCAATAACACGACGCAAATATTTCCTATAATGGAGTTTTATATTGTCTATAAAAATCACAAAAGAAATGAAAGACTTGGTCGATAGGGCTCTGTCAGATAAATGCCCATGCATTCTAGGAACCGCATCTTTAAATGGCTACCCTAACTTATCCTACAAAGGCAGCGTTGTAGTACTGTCAGGGGACAAAATCGCCTTTTGGGAACGGGCCCGACGGGGGGGCTTTACACAGTTATCAGAGAATCCAAATGTGGTCATTATGTACCGAAATGCCCAACTCCAGAAAGCATGGAGGTTCTATGGCGAGGCCTATGTCCATGAATCTGGCATGATCAGAGAACAAGTAATGCATATGACCGTAGATGCTGAGCTAGAACGTGACCCTGACAGGCACGGGGCCGCTGTTGTTATCAAGGTTAACCGTATTACCAGCTTGTCAGGTGAAGTCCTTCAAAAAGTAACTTCATGAGAATCTCTGATCCGCGGTATTTTGGCTATCTACCAGCCAATGCAATTGCGATTTTCTGAGAATCGTCAAACAGACGAAATTCAGTTTCCAACCCATCTTTGACAACAAACATATGGACAGAGTGAGCATCCAGATTATCAGCTGTGTAACGAACATGGAGATAAACTCGGTCATCTTCTGCCGTCACATTCAAGATCTCAAGGTCAAAATTTGGAAATTTCACAGGTAATTTTGCTAGGAAATTGCCCAGAAAATCGCCAAATCCGTGATATTCACCTGACAATTCGTGATCTCCATTGACCGTGATCAACGCATTTTCGTGATAAATCTTGCCCAGGCCTTCCATATCTCCTTCGGCGAAAAGCTTGTATCCTCCCAAAACTAATTCCTTCGGCGTCACCTGAACCTCCGTAAATTCATATGTTTCTTGGGTAAGTCACAATCCTAACACTTTGATCGAGAAAACATATGAAACGGTCGGTAGATTTGGCCAAAAATTTTGGGCGCTTTTTTTGTTTAATCCCCACGGTTACATTGAATTTCCCCTCTGAAACCCCGCAACTCGAATGACTAATTTAACTCACTGGTAGCCGACCAGGTCGTTTAATTTAGAACCCTTGTGCCCATTTTACTTGCCTGTGCGATACTGGTAGATGTTCCTGCGGGTCAATAAATTAAGAAAGTATTCATAGAAGATCGGGGCGTCTGCTAGGATATGATCTTCGCGCAATTAGGGTAAAACACTAGCCGGAGTCTAAAACATGGGAATATTCTACAAACCGAACAATTCATGGGCGGGTGATTTTATCCCCTTCTACTGGGACGGAGAATATCATCTCTTTTACCTGAGAGATCACAGAGAGCATGGTTCATTGGGGGGAACCCCACACCTAACCCCATGGCATCATGTCGGGACAAAAGATGCGATTCACTTCAGTGACTATGGCGATGCCATATCAAGGGGAACTAGACAAGACCAGGACATGTGTGCCTACACGGGATGTGTAATAGAAGCCGACGGAATATTCCATATTTTCTACATGGGTAACAATCCTTTGGTCGAAGAAACCGGATTGCCTAAAGAAGCAATCATGCACGCAACGAGCCGCGACCTAATTAACTGGGATAAAGATCCTACCATGTGTCTTTATGCCGATACGGACATTTATGAGAGGGATGATTGGCGGGATCCCTTCGTTTTCTGGAACGAAGAGGAACATGAATATTGGATGCTCTTGGCAGCTCGGTTAAAAAATGGTTCAGATTTCAGTTCCGGGCGTTCCAACAGGGGAGGCTGCATCGCTTTATGCACTTCTGATGATCTGGTCGAATGGAAGATAAGACCCCCTCTATGGTCGCCAAGCCTTTATTACACACATGAATGCCCCGATCTGTTCAAGATAGGGGACTGGTGGTACCTGATATTTTCAGAATTCTCGGAAACACACGTTACTCGCTACAGAATGAGCAAAAGTATTACAGGCCCATGGATCGCCCCGAAAGACGATACCTTTGACGCTAGGGCATGGTACGCAGCCAAAACTGCAAGCAATGGCACACGGCGTTTTGGGTTCGGTTGGAATCCAACCAGGGTTGGTGAGAATGACGAGGGGCTCTGGGAATGGGGAGGGAGCCTCATAGTCCATGAAATCAATCAGCAGCCCGACGGCAGTTTAACGGTTAAGCTGCCCCAAGAAGTGGAATCCCAGTTCCATCAAAAGGTTTACCTACCCTTGGAGGCTGGAAAATATGACTGGCAAATCGACAGTACAACGGCATCGGCACAAGCAATAGATGGTTTCGGCTGGTGTGCCACCACTGAACCCCTCAACGGGTCATACTTGATTTCTACTGATGCGGCATGGGAATCAACAACTCAGTCCCTGGGGATATTGACCAAGATCGACAACACACTAGACAACGGATACCAGATAAAACTGGAGCCCCATAGGAATCGGATCATCTTCGACAGGTTCCCCAAACCGGGAGACGAACCTTTTATGCTTGAGCGATCTGTGGACCTCACATCTCAGAAGGCTAATCTGAAGGTGATCGTCGAAAACACTATCATAGAGATCTACGTTAATGACCAAGTCGCCCTTAGTGCGAGGGGATACGATGCGAAAGGGAAAAGTTTGGGATTTTTTGTGTCGAACGGTGAGGTGGATTTCACCAATATCAAGATGGCCACTACAGGCTAGCGATCCCCCCCCCTCTCAAAACATAGTCTAATTGAGCAGACAGGACTTTGCAGACAGCATGTTGACTACATCCAAACCAGACGGGATTCGAGCCTATGTGAAAAAGGCTAAGTATGGAAGAAACCATTTGCTGGAGACTTGCCGGAAACCCATAAACGAGAGATGGCTAATTAACGAATGAAAAAGCATTTGCGAATAGCATCCATTGGAGTGTCACATTGGCATTCCGTTTTTGACTCAGCTTACCTTAAGCGTATTGTCGCCCTCGAAAACGTCACCTTAGTCGCTATCCAAGATGAAAACACACTTATATTGGAAGACAGAAGGGAAAGACTCGGAACAAACGTGCTTACATTTACAGATTATGAAACCATGGTCGACGAAGTAGAACCCGATTTGGTCATAGCCCTTGGCGCTCATGACCGTATGGGTGAAGTTGCCCACTACCTCCTCGACAAAAATATGCCCTTTCTCATGGAAAAGCCGATGAGTTTCTCAGCGCTAGAATTGAAAAGCGTAGTAGAAAAATCCCGGGTAACAAATGGATTTGCCTCAGTAGCACTACACAATCGTTTCACTCAGTTTGTTTCTCTAGCCAAACAATATACTTCAGAGCAAACTTATGGGCCTTTAACCCACTTCTACTCTCGTATGAACAGACCCACATCCTTAAGATATCCAAATTGGGGTTCTGATTGGATGTTAGACCCTTCAAGGTCAAACGGTGGATGTCTCCGGAACCTTGGCAATCACGGACTAGATATTTTCTGCTACTTGACGGGCACACCAGACAGTGTTTCTGTCACGGGGGCCCAATTGAGTTGGAAGACCCTGGAACAAGGAGTAGAAGATTACGCTTCTGTAATGATATCAACACCTACAGGAGTAATAGGCACAGTGGAAATAGGCAACTGTTACCCGTCAGATGGGACTGATGGTGAATGGAAGGCGGGATTTCAAAACGCCCTTCTGGTGCACAAAGGTGAATCCCTCAAGCTCATAACCCGGGAAGGCGACACCATCATCCCAGAAGTTAAAGAAGATGCTGTAGACACGCTGCTGAAAAACGTACTTGACAGCGTACGGGCCGGGGCCCCTCCCCAAGTGAGTGTAGAAGACTGCTACAACGCGGTGCGTCTAATTGATTCAGCTTATCTATTCGCCGGAAACCCCTATGGGACTGCGGCTGTATAAAATACGGTCAGCCGGCAATTCAACTTGGTTGCCATTAGCCCTTGCCTTAGTTTAGCCCGTTAAATACCCCTGTTTCCAAAGGGATTGGCCTAGTCGATTTGTTTCAACTGCATTTCAGAAGTTTCAATGTATCCTTCTAGGGTGGTCTATCTCAGCTGGAATAGCTCCCCTCATAGGCTTTATATACTCAGTACCAAAACCGCAGCAACCACCGACAATCTGAATCCCCATATCGACCCAATTCTTCGCAGCTTCAATGAAATCATCGACGGATTCTTCATTTGCTTCAGTACGATCCCGCCACCCGATGCCCATATCAGTTCTGCCAGAATCAGGATACGCCATCGCAAGTTCCTTAGAGGTATAGCCAAAATCTCACGGTCGCACATCGTCGTATGGAGAACAGAATCGCAGAGGTGTCTTAAGACAGGTTCAATTCCTCGTAGCCACTTGCAGCCACATCGTCACAGCGACCCCGATAGGATTGGGCGCTCCCACTGTAGCGAGCAATTATTCGAGTTTGCCTACCCTCAATGTTGCTGTTGATGCCAGTCATCCAGGAGTCAACCTCGTTTGATAACAACCCTTCTCCCTTTTCTCTAACATGTCCTGCCCAACTCTCCACCGCTTCTCTCGTTGCCTCTGCCCGTGTCAGGTCC
>CAYPDR010000015.1:0-69971 GCA_964409595.1 uncultured Dehalococcoidia bacterium | reverse complement strand
AGCGGGATGTCCGCTCCTAATGTTCACTCACAAGATTTTCTATTAATGTCCGCCGCAACCACATCCGCCACCGCCACTGCCGCAACCACCACCGCCGCCACCGCCGCAGCCACATCCGCCGCCTCCGCCGCCACATCCGCCGCCTCCGCCGCCACATCCACATCCACCGCCAGCGTGTTCAATGTTGGGATTCGATATGACGAATCCGCTTCTCATCAGCCCATCTACATAATCGATCTCCGCACCCTCTAGAAGAGGGGCGCTTTCTCCATCTATAACAACTTTTACGGAATGGGCTTCTATTACGATATCGTCATCGTTTGGTTCGTTTTCCACACCAAGTACGTGCTGGAAGCCGCCATTGGGGGTAGGGGTTACCATTACACGAAGCATCCCTCCACCTTCTCCTTGTTCTTCAAGAATTTCAGATAGCTTCTCTGCAGCCATCTGTGACACTTGTATCAGGCCGGTTGTAGCCACTTTTCACACTCCTTGCTCTTTTGTCTCATACTATTGAAAGTCTGACAGCAACATTGAGATGCTAGCAAAGGATAGGTTTGTGGTCAATGTGATTTTGATTAGAGGCTGTATGAGCGTTGGCTGGTTTTTAAGTTCGCAATCACTTTCGAATCGATATGGGTCCATGTATTTTAAAGTTGCTCGGACTTAGACTTAATGTATACACGTAATTCCTAAATGTAACGCGGTTTCCAAATTGAATGCCTCTTGATAGGAAGTAGATATGGGAGCGATCAATCGTGGTTTAGGCGAGTTTGAAAGTAGTGAGAAAATTCGCAGTACTAAATTCGCTTTGACAGCATGCTGAAACAGCAATAAACTAAAGAGCAACCCGCTTCGGACCGCTAGTTCGAGTGGCGATGTTAAATAGGTTATGTGTCCTTTGGTGGTACAGGCGAGGCGGACCCACCCGTTCCCATCCCGAACACGGAAGTGAAACGTCCCAGCACCTACGATACTGCGCTGGTAACGGCGTGGGAAAATAGGCCACTGCCAAGGGACTTTTTTTATCATCTTCAGGTTCTCGTTGGAACGGCAGTATTCGGATTTTGTACCTAATTCCTATCTCATTTTCAGATCTGGATACATGGAATTGGGTAGATGTTGCTGAGATGAAGCGTGCGTTCTACTTTACCTTAGGCCTACGCCTTCCTTATAATTGTCTTAGCTTTAGTCAGCTAAATAATTTATTTCGGTTACGGTAACTACAAATATGACGCCACAAACGCAAGATGACTCACCACTGGATATGCAGCAACTTCTGGACGAGATGGAATTCAAATCGCTCCGGAGAGGGGAGATTGTTGAGGGCTCGGTGATGAGAGTGGATTCTGATGGTATATATCTAGACATTGGACATAAGGAGGAAGGTTTCATCCCTCCTAATGAGATGAGAACGATAGACAGTGAAGAGATGGGAGCGATCAAGGAAGGAGATTCGTTAATTGCCTTTGTTTTGCGGCCAGACTCTCAGGACGGTCCCATTCTTTCGATTGATAGAGCTCGAGGCGAAGAAGGTTGGCGGGATTTACAAAAATACATGGAGTCAGACGAGACTGTGGAAGGCACCATCGTAGGATTCAATCGAGGTGGATGTATCTTAGAAGTGGCCAGCGTTCAAGGCTTTGTGCCAATGTCTCAGCTTGTCACTGTTTCCCATGATGTGCTCCGTGTACCAGATGATGACTCTTCTGGTGGGTCCCAAGACACCGAGCAACCTGACGGAAGTGAGTTTGTGGGTACACCGTTGTCCGTCAAGGTTTTGGAGGTTAACAGGTCAAGGAACAGGGCTATATTTTCTGAAAGATCAGCGTTAAGAGAACAGAGAGAGGCGCAAAAAGCCGCTTTGATTGAAGAGCTTAGTGAAGGGGAAATCCGAAAGGGAAGAGTCACTGGCATAAGTAACTTTGGGGCCTTCGTAGATATGGGTGGGGCGGATGGCCTTATACACATTTCAGAATTGTCATGGGGAATGGTCAATTCCCCAGAGGAAGTGGTCACAGTTGGACAAGAACTCGATGTTTATGTTCTCAGAGTTGATAGAGAAGCGATGAAGATAGCGCTCAGTCTACGTAGAATGCAGCCTGAGCCATGGGATACTATTCACGAACGTTACCAGGTCGGCGATGTGGTGAACGCTACAGTTACCAAGTTAGCTGATTTTGGAGCCTTCGCTCGGTTGGAGGACTCTATAGAGGGGCTTATCCATGTAACTGAGCTTACGAGTAACGTAATAGCGCACCCGAGAGAAGTGGTTTCTGAAGGTTCTTCAATAAGTGTGAAAATATTAAGGATCGAAGCCGACAGGAAACGCCTAGGGCTTTCTCTCAAGCAGGCTGAAGAGGGATTTGGAGATCAAGTATTCATATCTGAGGAATAGGACAACAGGAGTCAACCTTTATGGCTAGCAGATTCGAAAAATTCTCAGAAAGAGCCAGAAGAGTGCTTTCTCTTGCTCAGGAGGAAGCTCAAAGGTTCAATCACAATTATATAGGTACTGAGCATATTTTATTAGGTCTAGTACGCGAGACGGACGGTACAGCAGCTAAGGTATTAGCGAGTCTTGCTATAGAACTCAGTAAAGTTCGATCGGCTGTCGAGTTCATCATTGGAAAGGGAGATACCGCTTCAGGTAGTGAAATTGGACTCACTCCCCGAGCAAAAAAAGTGATTGAGCTGGCAGTGGATGAAGCCCGCAGATTAAACCACCACTATATTGGGACAGAGCACTTATTAATAGGGCTTATGCGTGAGGGCGAGGGTGTCGCAGCTGGGGTGTTGGAAAGTTTAGGTGTCACCTTGGATAAAGTTAGGGGTGAAACAAGTACTGTTTTGAATAGAGGTGAAGGTGGAGGGCAGTCGAAGAGAGGTTCCAAAAGTTCGACCAAAACCCCAACGCTTGATCAGCTAGGGATCGATCTCACAGAAAGAGCTAATATTGGCAAGTTGGATCCGACCGTTGGGAGAGAGAAGGAAATAGAACGAGTTACTCAAATATTGAGTCGTAGAACGAAAAACAATCCAGTTTTGATTGGCGAGCCTGGTGTGGGTAAGACTGCTATTGTAGAGGCCCTTGCGCAGAGGATAGCATCGGACGATGTGCCAGGTACTCTCCAGGGGAAAAGACTAGTCACTCTTGATATGGGATCGTTGGTAGCTGGAACCAAGTATAGAGGTGAATTTGAAGAGCGACTAAAGAAGGTTATTGAGGAGATCAAGTCAGCAGGAAACTGCGTTCTCTTCATCGATGAAATCCATACTATGGTGGGTGCTGGTGCAGCTGAAGGAGCAGTCGACGCAGCTAACATACTCAAACCGTCTCTGGCGCGTGGGGAAATGCAAACCATCGGAGCTACAACCCTCGATGACTACAGGAAATATGTTGAGAGGGACCCTGCTCTGGAACGGCGTTTTCAGCCAGTGAGAGTGGAAGAACCAAGTGTTGATGAGACAGTGGATATACTGCGTGGTGTAAAAGAAAAATATGAAGAGCACCACAATTTAGAGATTTCGGACGAAGCACTGCGGTCGGCAGCTAGCCTAGCCTCTAGATTCATCGCGGATAGGTTCCTTCCGGATAAAGCAATTGATCTCATTGATGAAGCCGCGTCGAGGGTGAGAATTCACTTTAGCACGGCTCCTTTATCAGTGAAGGAAGTTTCTCGCATGCTTGATAGTGTTCGTAAAGAGAAAGACGAGGCCATCTCCGGACGACAGTATGAATTCGCAGCTGAGCTCAGAGATAGGGAAGTTAACCTAACTGAGAAATTAGAGAAATTGCGTGACGAATGGGAAGAGGAACGTGGTGACGATCAACCTGTTGTAGATGAGGAGAATATCGAGGAGGTTGTCAGTATGTGGACTGGGATACCAGTTACTAGGCTGGCCGCCACGGAAAGTGAACGTCTTATTAATATGGAAAATGTGCTTCATGAAACTGTTATCGGGCAGGACGAGGCTATAGAAATCATAGCGAAGGCTGTTCGTAGGTCCAGGTCGGGATTAAAAAACCCTAAGAGGCCTACTGGCGCGTTCATATTTTCTGGCCCCACCGGTGTGGGTAAAACGTACGTTGTAAAAAAACTGGCTGAATTTCTGTTTGGCAGCGAAGATTCTATGATCAGACTCGACATGTCTGAATTTATGGAAAGGCATGCTGTGGCACGTCTGGTGGGTGCCCCGCCAGGATATATAGGATACGACGAAGGGGGGCAACTTACAGAGGCGGTTCGAAGAAAATCGTACAGTGTGATACTTCTTGATGAGATAGAAAAAGCTCATCCGGAAGTCTTCAACATTTTACTGCAGATATTTGATGATGGACATCTCACTGATTCAAAAGGAAGAAAGGTTGACTTCAGGAATACTCTTGTCGTGATGACGAGCAATATTGGTTCGGATCTTATACGCCAAGATCGTTCGATTGGTTTTAATGCTAGAACCGAAAGTGCCCAAGGGGAACAAGAGGCGTACCAACGGATGAAAGACAATGTGCTTGATGAAGTCAAGCACTTCTTTCGCCCGGAATTTCTTAACAGGATCGATGGAACCGTAGTGTTTCATGCACTCAGCCGGGAACATATGGAAGACATAGTGGACATATTGATGAAGGAAGTTGCCTCTAATCTTCTGGAGAAAGGTATTTCACTTGAATTAACTGACAAGGCGAGATCTTGGCTTGCCGAAACTGGATACGATCCTACTTTTGGTGCGAGGCCCTTAAGAAGGGTTATACAAGATAGTGTTGAGGATAAACTATCTGACAAGTTGCTCAATGGAGAGCTAGGTCCTGCGGACACCGCAATTATTGATGCCGACGATGATGACATAATTATCGAATCCCAGTCGCCAGCGTCATTGACCTCTTCCACAGGTTAAAAATCGGCACCGGATTAGGAACGCGGTCAAAATAGACCCGCGTATCCGCTATTATTGATCAAGTTTATTGTTTTGGTAAATTTGTGACGCAGTACTCATTTTTGTTGTTCATAAAGGTACATGTAGTTAGTGAAAGTTGCATATGTGCAGACGATCGGTGGTGCAAGTGGTGACATGTTGCTGGCTTCCATGATCGATGCGGGTTTGAATAAAAGCATCCTGGAAGAAGTGGTAGAGTCGCTTTCGATTTCTGGCGTGAAAATTGAAACATCATCATCGCAAAGAGGTGGCACCGCTGGAACCCATGTAGATATTGAACTCGATAAGGAAGCGCAGTTGCCACGGACGTGGCAAGACTTTACCAGTATTGTTTCAGCAAGTGATTTGTCGGAGTCAATAAAGTCCACTTCTTATAAAATATTCCAACTTATCGGACAGGCTGAAGCGGCTGTACACGAGACTGAGCTAGAGCATGTGCAGTTACACGAGCTTGGGACATTAGATACTGTCGTCGATGTGGTTGGTGTGGTTGCCGGTCTCGAATTTATGGGGATTGAAAAGTTGTTTTGCTCAGCGCTGCCCACTGGATCGGGCACTGTAAGGTCTCAGCACGGACTCTTGCCTGTGCCTGCTCCAGCTACCTCAAAGATATTATCTATCACGGAGGCGCCCTCATATCCTCCTTCCATCGACACACCGGCAACTGGTGAGATGTTAACTCCTACTGGGGCTGCAATATTGGGAACCATTGCGGAATTCCAATCTCCAACCATGAGAATAGAGCGGGCAGGTTTTGGAATGGGTACAAGGAATCCTGATTCATATCCAAATTTATTGACTTTTACAATTGGTGAATTGATCGACAAGGGTAGAAGTTCTGGACTTTTGCTACTAGAGACGAATATTGATGATACCACCGGAGAAATCCTTGGATACGTGCAAGAGAGGCTCTTTGAAATAGGGGTTAAAGATGTTTGGTTCACTCCGATCCAAATGAAAAAAAATAGACCAGCAATTTTGCTTTCTACGCTTGTTTCGACATCTCAGAAAGAGGCCGTGACCAGATTTCTATTTGCGGAGACTTCTACACTTGGGATAAGAGTTAGAAGTGTGGACCGTGTGGAGGCAGAACGTAAAATAGAAAAATTCCGCTCTTCATTGGGAGAAGTAAATGTAAAACTCAAAACACTCGATGGTGAGGTTCTTGCAATATCTCCCGAGTACGAAGACTGTAAGAGGATTGCTGTTGAGAAGTCGATCCCGTTGGTAAAAGTTTTTGCAACAATCCAGTCTGAGTCACTTCACCTTGTGAATTAGCTTTAGTTTGAGTACATATTTACAACTTTGGTCAATGATGTTGACCCATTAACGCGTAAACTCTAAAATAGTATGGTCGGACAGGCTAGTTCCTACCAGTATTGGTGCTAGCCTCGTTTTAGTTATAGGGAGAGTTGCGTACATGGCGCTATGATAGACTGAAGGGCGGTTATTCCGGAGGGTTGGGAGAGTGGTTAAATCCACCAGACTGTAAATCTGGCGCCCGGAAGGGCTACGTAGGTTCGAATCCTACACCCTCCACCATGGACAATGGCAACGGAGTGCCTACTATTAGGATTTAAAAAGTCTGGTAATTAAAAAAACAAGGGCCCACATAGCTCAGTCGGTCAGAGCGCGTTCTTGGTAAGAACGAGGTCAGCAGTTCAAATCTGCTTGTGGGCTCCAGATTAGCGGAGGATTTAGGAATTGGCAAAACAGGTATTTGAAAGGACAAAGCCACATTTGAATGTTGGCACAATTGGTCATGTTGATCATGGTAAGACGACGCTTACTGCGGCGATTTCCTCAGTTCTGGCTTCAGAGGGTCTTGCAGATTTTAGGGCGTTCGACACCATAGACAATGCACCAGAGGAAAAAGAGAGAGGGGTGACGATTGCCATCACCCACGTAGAATACGAAACAGATGGCCGCCATTACGCGCATGTGGACTGCCCGGGACATGCTGACTATATAAAGAATATGATCACAGGCGCGGCACAGATGGACGGGGCGATTCTCGTGGGCAGCGCTCCGGATGGGCCGATGCCCCAAACACGCGAACATATTCTGCTGGCCAGGCAGGTAGAAGTTCCCAGAATGGTTGTCGCTTTGAACAAAGTAGACATGCTTGACGATGAAGAGTTGTTGGAATTGGTAGAACTTGAGATGAGAGAGCTTCTCTCTGAATATGGGTTCCCTGGAGATGACATTCCATTTGTCCGTGTTAGTGCCCTTAACGCCTTGGAATCTGAAGATAAAAGTAGAGAAAGTGAATGGGGGAAGGGAATATGGGACCTTATGGATGCAGTGGATGAGTACGTACCTATCCCAGACCGACCGAAAGATCAGCCGTTCCTCATGCCTGTCGAAGATGTATTTGGTATTAAAGGTAGAGGTACTGTAGTTACCGGAAGAGTGGAGAAAGGCGTTGTGAACGTCGGAGACGAGATTGAGGTTGTAGGAATTAAAGAAACTTATACAACAACCGTTACTGGTGTTGAAATGTTCCACAAAACACTAGAAAACGGAGAACCAGGAGATGCAGTGGGATTACTTCTGAGAGGAGTAGATCGGGAGGATATCGAGCGGGGCCAAGTCCTAGCGGCCCCCGGCAGCATCCTGCCCCATACTGAGTATGAGGCTCAAGTATACGTGCTTAGCAAAGATGAGGGAGGTAGGCATACTCCGTTCTTCAACGGCTACAAGCCACAATTTTATATTCGTACCACTGATGTAACTGGCGATATCAAGCTTCCAGACGGAGTCGAAATGGTGATGCCAGGAGACAATATTGAAATGAATGTTAATCTGATAACACCAGTCGCTCTAGAGGAACAGCTGAGATTTGCGGTAAGAGAAGGAGGAAGGACTGTTGGGTCGGGAGTTATAACTAAGGTACTTGGATAGAAACGATTAGGTAGGGATTAGTCCTACCTGAGACTACAGGAAATAAACAGGATTTTGATATGGCTCGACGGGGAGAGAATCGAATACTCGTGACGCTCGGATGTGTGGATTGCAGAGAGCGTACTTATAACTCAAACAAGAGTAGAAGAAACGACCCGCAAAGGCTTGAGCTTAAGAAATATTGTCCAAGGTGTAGGCTCCACACCCTCCACAGGGAAGTGAGATAGGTCTTTGCAACAGAGATTTGGTTCGAATAGTGAACGACGTGGGGGACTGTTCAGGCTTTTTGGGGAGGTGATTGGGGAGCTCCGTCGAGTAACTTGGCCGAGTATGAATGAAACCATGAGGTTAACACTCATGGTTCTGGCGGTGGCCGCTGTTCTGGGGGTTGTGCTTGGTGCAGCAGACCTGGTTTTCGGTTGGGGATTTGGGCTAATACTAGATTGAGTGGAAGAACCAAAGGATTGGTGATGTCTCAGGAACAAATGGTGAATAAGAGATGGTACATCATCCATGCTTATTCTGGACAGGAAGATCGAGTAAAGAAAAACCTTGACCAGCGTGTGCAGACCATGGATGTCAGTGACAAAATTTTCCAGGTTGTTGTGCCAACCGAAGAGGAGATGGAGTATAAGGATGGTCAAAAGAAATCTGTATCCAAGAAAGTTTTTCCAGGATACATTCTAGTGCAAATGGAAATGGATGATGAAAGTTGGTTTGTTGTCAGAAATACCCCCGGTGTCACTGGGTTTGTCTCCGCGGAAGATGAAAGTGATAATAGGCCTAAACCAGTGCCTCTTGAGCAACATGAGGTAGACAATATATTAAATCAGATAGAGTCAGATGAGCCTCGCGTAAGAGTTGGGTTTGCTCAAGGAGAAACCGTACGTATAACTGAAGGTCCCTTCGTAGATTTTATGGGTGCTGTTGACGAAGTTTATCCTGATCGAGCAAAAGTGAAAGTTTTGGTCTCATTTTTCGGAAGGGAAACCCCTGTGGAGCTCGATTTTCTTCAGGTTGAAAAATCTTAGATGTAGGGGGATGCATTGGCTAAGAAAGTCTTGGCGCTAATAAAACTTCAAATTGAAGCAGGGAAGGCTACTCCCGCACCTCCAGTTGGTCCTGCGTTAGGGCAACATGGTGTGAACATTATGGGTTTTGTCAAAGAATACAATGAGAAAACCTCATCCATGGCTGGTTCAATAGTGCCGGTGGAAATCACTGTTTTCGAAGATAGATCGTTTGATTTCATCATTAAAAGCCCGCCGGCTTCGGATCTGTTAAGGAAGGCAGCCGGCGTCGACAAAGGTAGTGGTAGTCCCTTAACTGAAAAGATAGCCACTATATCTAGAGAAAAAGTTAAAGAAATAGCTGAAACTAAGATAAAAGACCTCAACGCGGCTGATATGGACGGAGCCATCAAGATTATCGAAGGTACGGCCAGAAGTATGGGGATCCAAGTTAATTGAGGGTCTGTCCCATTAAAATTAGGAATAAAGAATGGTAAAACGTGGTAAAAGGTATAGTTCTGCTTCGTCCAACGTTGATAAGGATAAGTCCTATTCGGCAGAACAAGCGATTGCTTTAGCTAAAGCGAACGCTACGGCGAAATTCGATGAAACAGTAGAGCTACACCTTCGCACAGGTGCGGATCCTAGACACGCTGACCAAATGGTAAGGGGTGTAGCCCTTTTGCCCCATGGTATAGGTAAGCAGGTCCGTATTTTAGTTTTCTGCCAAGGTGATGCTGCTGACATAGCAAGAGAGGCGGGAGCCGACCATGTTGGCGACGACGATATGATCACCCAGATCCAAGAAGGTTGGCTTGAATTTGACGTGTCAATTGCGACACCGGACATGATGGGTAAAGTTGGAAGACTTGGCCCCATTCTGGGGCGCAGAGGGTTGATGCCCAATCCGAGAACTGGAACTGTTGTTCCCCCAGAAGATATTGGGAGAGCTGTCGATGAGGCGAAGAAGGGTAGGGTCGAGTTCAGGCTCGATCGATCTTCTTTGATCCATAGTTCGATAGGTAAGGCAAGCTTTGAAGAAGGTCAGCTAGTGGATAATTTAACAATGCTAGTTGATACTATACTAAGCCAGAGACCTTCTGGAGTAAAAGGTGAGTTTGTTAAATCGGCTTTCCTAACCACTACGATGGGCCCGAGTGTATCTATAGATCTTGCTTCACTAAGTGCTTTGA
This sequence comes from uncultured Dehalococcoidia bacterium, assembly GCA_964409595.1. Taxonomy (GTDB): domain Bacteria; phylum Chloroflexota; class Dehalococcoidia; order Lucifugimonadales; family UBA826; genus CAYPDR01. The sequence goes on along the minus strand of CAYPDR010000015.1, from coordinate 59,929 downwards.
AGGTAGAATAGATGCGTTGGCGAAGACCGTGGGCTCCAAATTAGAGGATTAAAATCCCAGCCTACATAGGCCATGGGATTGTGGTATTGGATGTTGTCGAATTGCCCTCGGTCTAAACCGAGGGTTTTTTTTTGACCTTGAATGAGGAACGGCTTGTGGAGCCGGAATAGCAATAATAAGAGGTGGATATGCCAACTGAGTCTAAAACTATTGCGGTAGAAGAACTTAGTCAGATAATGAGAGATTGCACCATTGCTATAGCCACCGATTATTCGGGTCTAAATGTCTCCGAAATGGGGTCTTTTCGGACCGCACTTCGTGAGAACGGAATAAAGTATAAGGTGGTCAAGAACACTCTATTCCGAATCGCGGCCGATCAATCTGAATTGCCTGAGATGAAAAATTTGATAGATGGGCCAACTGGGATAGCTTTTGGGTACGGAGAAGAGCAAGTTCCCGCCAAAGTTATCGCCAATTTCATAAAAGATAATCGAATTGGTATGAAGGTAAAAATCGCTCTCCTAGGAAAACAGATACTTTCTTCCGATGAGATAGATAAACTGGCTTCACTGCCTTCTAGGGAGGAATTGGTAGCCAATTTGCTTAGCCAACTGCACGGTCAAATTTCTGGCCTAGTATTTACGCTTAACAGCCCCTTAACAAGTGCGGTTAGGGTATTAAACGCTCCCATCACAGGTCTTGCTACAGTCTTGCAGGGAAGATTACAACAAGATAGTTAGAATATATTGCCCATTGAAAAATACGTATCGGAGGAGAAAATGGCACTTTCAAAAGATGAGATATTTGAGGCGATTAAAGAACTTCCAGTGATCGAGCTTGCTGGTTTAGTTAAGAATTTAGAGGAAGAATTTGGTGTAAGCGCGGCGGCCGCGCCCGTCGCTGTTGCCACTGTTCCTGGCGCGGTCGTTGCGGGTGACGCTGCTCCTGCTGAGGAACAATCAGAGTTTACAGTGACGCTGAAAGAAATAGGCGCCAACAAGATAAACGTAATCAAGGCTGTTAGAGCTGCAACGACCCTCGGTCTTAAGGAAGCTAAGGATCTGGTTGAGAGCGCGCCTGCTCCAATCAAGGAAGACGTAGGAAAGGACGATGCTGAAGCCTTGAAGAAAGAGTTGGAAGAGGCTGGAGCCGTAGTCGAACTAGTTTAGGGATTTCATTCGATATTTTTTCTCGTCGGGCACTTACCTTCTTGTGAGGGTCCGGCGGGGAGTACTATGCGATGTATGGTATGGTCTGAGGTCCTTCAGGAAGTATGCATACAGTCTTGTTTTCTTCCTGCTGCAAGAGCCTTTGCAGAGTATGCTCAACGTTTTTAATTGGGACAAGGTGAGCCTGTCTAACTTCATGGTCAGAAAGGTAGTCGCTTTTTAAATAAACGTTGGACTTCATCAATATTTTTGCCTGAATTTGTACCTGCCATTGGTCGTGTTGGTTGTAGTTGCTTCCTTCGATCAAATCGAGCAAGGCTTCGGGCGAGTTTTCGGACAACAAAATTTCTTTATAGGATCCATGTTCTGGCATTCCATCTGAGCATTCTGCAGCACAGATTATGCTTCCGCCTTTCCGGACGATTTGCGAAGCAGCGGACATGCCCTTTACCGCCTGGTACAAGTTTATGTCTAAAGGATATCCGCTGTTCGTCGTGACGACCACATCAAATGCTTTTTCGACTTTTTGCATTGCGACTTTATGTGTGAAGCGACTGGCCGCCCGGTGAGACTGTGACTGATTTCCAGCGAATATGCTGGTTATTTCGTGATCTTTGTTCAAAGTTACTTCAACACTGAAATTTGCTGGTGAGATAGATGATATTTCCCTAATTGCATCGTGAATCGGATTGCCTTCAGTAATTCCCCATATGGCCTTTGGGTTGGAAATCCTATCTGAGTTATGTAGGTGCATTATGGTTTCAAAACCCGCGAGTCCCGGAGCGATCATTTTTGGTCCGCCACTAAACCCAGCAAAAAAATGAGGTTCTACAAACCCCGTGGTGATTTTGAAGTCAGTTAGGAGCCAAGCGCTGTTTAAGTAAATGGGTATGCCTTCTGAAGTTGTTCCGATATTAGTTAGATTGCCTTTATCGAATGAGTTGTGGTTAATTATCTGGCAGCCATGCTCTAATACCTCGCTACCGAGCATGCTTTTTATTTCTTCGGGGTTGTTAGGTCTGTGCGTACCAGTCGCTATAAATATAGTTATGTCCCTAGCTGGTATATGAGACAATTCCTTTAATAGGATGGGTATTAAAGTTTTACTTGGCATAGGCCTAGTGATGTCACAAACGCTTATTCCCACTTTTTGTCCCGGCACGACAGACATTCGTAATGGTGTAGCAGAGATAGGATTTCGTATAGCAGTCAAGATAGCGCCAGCTGTGTCGGGTAAAGCTGGTATGTAATCAGGCTGGATTACAGTCGTGTGGTCAGGGACACTAATTGACAGGCCCTTCTTGCCGTACGCGAGTTGGATGATCAATATTCCACGTCCCTCAGGAGCGCTTCACAGAGGTGGGCTGTGTCAACCAGATCTGGGATTGTTACGTATTCTCTTACAGTATGCATGCCGTGGTCGGCCATACCTACTACGACTGAACTTATTCCATTTAATCTAAATACGTTACCATCAGTGCCCCCACCTGAAGGTTTCATTGTGGCTTCTAGTCCGATTGATTTCAGCGCCCTTTTAGTTCTATTAGTTGCTGGATCATCATCGGTAAGAGTGTATGTTTCAAATTCAGTATGCAGGTGATCTTCTAGATTTGCATCAGGGTAAACTTGCCCTATTTCTTGGATCACGTCATCAATTTGAATTCGGAGACTGTCTAGGCTCTCAATGTTTGTGCTTCTAAACTCTCCCCTGATCGTGGCATTTTCTGGAACAGCGTTTCTCACTGTGCCACCTTCAATCATGCCGATATTGAATGTGGTATTGTCGTCAAGGCGCCCTTGTGGCAGGCGACTAATGAGTTCAGCAGCTATTTTAATAGCTGATAAGCCTTTTTCTGGTTCCACTCCTGCGTGTGCCGCTCTTCCTATGATTTCGATATCGAATCCGATGTAGGTTGGACTTGAAGCAGTTATTTGGCTTACTGGACCCTCGCCGTCAAAAACTATGGCTTCTTTCGCAGATATTAACGAGAAATCAAGATTTCGAGCCCCAACCAACCCAATTTCCTCCTCCCTCGTAAAAACAAATTCAACCGGGTGATATTCTCCCCCATCTTCAATAATGGACTCAAGTGCTTCCAATATTGCTGAAACTCCTGCCTTGCAGTCTCCCCCTAATATTGTTGTTCCGTCTGACACGATACGGTCTTCTTGTACGGTGGGAACTATGCCCCTGCCTGGTTCTACCGTATCTAAGTGGGCTGACAACAAGATAGGATTTTCTCGCCCGTCCGATGCTAGAAGATTTCCGTAGGAGTCTCGCTGAGTTGTAAATCCTAGAGATTCGAGACGTTGCCTGATATCCGAAGCCATATTTTCTTCTTCACCAGACGGACTGTCGATTCTAACTATGTCGCAAAATGTTTGAACAATTCGTTCTCTTTTTATCATTTGAATTTTTTGTTTATCCTCCTAGTTTTCCCAATTCTATTAGTTGATTTGTCATGAGTCTATCTATTGCCGGTTCACTAGGTAATTAAGTGTTCTAATCATGGGAAAACATATTAGTTTTTTGTGTGTGCTCCAACACAACGTAATTAAACTCGGGAGTTTAAGTCTCCAATCTGTTCGGATAATCACTAACTCCCTGTTGAGAAGGAATGATGTTAGTTAGAACGGTCTTATTTCTGTTTTGAGTGATACTTTGGCAATTGAAATAATCTACATCGCTAAGTCGGGGCGATTAAATATTTTTATGGGATTTGAAAACTATATTTATTTATTTATATAGTAGATAAATAAAACTTATATTATGGTTAATGCTTAGAAATTCTTTAAACATATAGGTTGGTAAAATTATTTATGATAAAAATCGCCATTTTTCTGCTATGTTTCGGCTCCCTTATTGTAAATTTGACGTCTTGTGCAGGAAATAAAGATCCGGAACCAGTTTTCACGATAGCAGGAATACCTGATCAAAACGTCTCTGACATGGCTAGGCGGTATGAGGTGCTTACAGAATATTTAAGTGAAGCACTTGGTGTTACAGTCGAATATTTTCCTACAACTGACTATGCTGCCACTGTAACGGCATTTGTCCGGGGGGATGTCCAAATGGCGTGGTTTGGAGGGCTAACAGGCGTACAGGCGAGGAGTTATGTCGAAGGTTCTATGGCGATAGCTCAACGTGAAAGAGACACTTCGTTCCATTCAGTTTTTATAAATAATTCAAATGTTGAAGTTAGCAAGCTGCGGGATCTTAAAGGGCTTAGATTTGCTTTTGGTAGTGAGAGTTCTACGTCCGGTCATCTTATGCCGCGGTTCTTTTTAGAATCAATAGGGATAAATGCAGAAAAAGATTTTGATGGTCCGCCTATTTTTTCTGGTTCTCACGACAAGACTTGGCTCATGGTGCAAGGTGGGGGGGCCCAGGCAGGAGTTTTGAGTGAGGCAGTCTGGCAGAAAGCTATCGCAACCGGGAAAGTAGATTCCTCTAAGGTTCGCCAATTTCATATCAGCCCTCCATACTTCGATTACAACTGGACTATCAGAGGCGATGTTGATGAGATATTTGGGCAGGGGTTTAGCAATAGTGTTTCAAAGACGATAATTGGTATGGATGGTCCCGAGTTGCTTAGCCTATTTTCTGCAAACAGATTTATTGAGAGCGACAATGCCAATTACTTGGAAATTGAGAAAATTGCTCAATCTTTGGGAATAATTAAGTGATTCATGGATTTGGGTTACTCTTATCGGCTTCAAAATGTTGGCTACCACGTTGATAACACAACTATTATCAATGATGTAACTATTGATATCGAAGCTGGTGAGAAGGTCTCATTGGTTGGTCCTAGTGGTGCTGGTAAGACAACCTTACTGCGTATTTTGGCGGCGCAATTGCAACCAGAATCAGGAACCGTCAAGCTATTTGGTCGAGACACGACAGACATAAGTTTTGGGCAAGAGCTATCAACTTTGGTAGGAGTGATAAATCAACAGTTCGACTTGGTAGGAAACATGACGGTGATTCATAACGTCCTTGCTGGTAAGTTGGGTAAATGGGGGTTATTTAGGTCTCTAGTTTCGATGATTTCCCCTCAGGAGTCTGAATCGGCTTTAGCTGCGCTTGATAGAGTGGGATTGACCGGAAAAGAAAATATGAGGGTCGCAAACTTATCAGGTGGAGAACAACAAAGAGTTGCGGTAGCACGGCTAATTGTTCAGGATCCATCTATAATCATTGCTGACGAGCCGGTCGCCTCTCTCGACCCTGCCCGGTCACAGGAAATAATATCGCTGATAGTAGATGTCGCTGAGTCTGGTAACAAGACTTTGATTTCTTCTATACATTCTAGCGAGATCATAGAAAATTTCTTTGATCGGGTTATTGCCATTAGACAAGGTTCGATACTTTTTGATATTCCAACAACAGAACTGACTGACGGAAAACTAAATGAACTTTACCGCCTTCAAATTGGTTCCGATACGTCGTTCTGACAATAGTTCTTTTGTAGGTGGCAGGGGAGTTACTTCCCTTATATTGTGCGCAATATTTTTAGTGAGCCTGGTTACTGTTGATTGGGATGCTTCTGTTTTTCACGATGGTGGAATATCTTCCGTTATTCTCATTTTGCAAGGGATGGTTGAACTCGATCTAAGTCCCGAATTTCTCGGCATAGCAATAGAAGCTTCTTGGATAACTATTACATATGCCTTTGCGGCTATTTCCCTCGCAGTGGTTATAGCTGTCCCCCTCTCATTTGTGGCGTCGGGGAGCTTGTTTGAGTCGGTGATTTCAAAAATCGTAGGTATTTCTATGATCAGGGTCCTGCTCGCGGTTGTTCGATCTATCCACGAACTCATTTGGGCTTGGCTTTTGGCAATTGCGCTGGGGTTTACCCCGACTGCCGGTGTCATGGCTCTGGCAATCCCTTATTCTGCTATTTTGGCGAGAGTATTTGCGGATTTTCTAAATGATGTTCCTGATTCACCTTTAAATGCTTTGAGATCCTCTGGGGCTAGTCCATTTCAGGTATTAATCTACGGAAGAATTCCCCTCGCGGCGAAGGATATTCTCAGTTACGCCTTTTATAGATTCGAATGCTGTCTAAGATCTGCAGCTGTTTTGAGTTTCATTGGCTTACAGGGTATCGGATATCAAATAATGGTATCCCTAGATGATGTCAATTTTGGACAAGTTTGGACTCTGCTGATATTTCTTGTGGCTATGGTCGTCTTAATAGACCACTGGGGATCCCAGATAAGGCGGAACTTGTTTTCATGACGATCCGTAAAGTTGTAGGGATTCCATTTATTTCGCTGATTTTTTTCATAGTAATGTCACTGGTTTCCTGGTCATTTCTAATAACTAGTTCTAATGTGAGTGTTTCGTTATCGGCTGATGCTGTTTATTCATCCTGGGATTTTGTGAAGCGGTTGTTGGGAGCTGGATCGAATGGAACCCCTGCACTAGTTTCCGCGGATTCCTGGTATAGATCACTTTCGCTCGGTTTGAAAACTTTGAAGATGAGCGTAATTGCTGCCGGGCTTGCAAGTCTCCTAGCATTCATCACGTTTGTTCCTGCTTCACGCAACATATCCGTGGAAGGCTCCTCAAACTTTCTTTCGGCAGGGGCGTTTTATCTACTTAGAGCTACTTTTACCATATCCCGCAGTGTTCCTGAACTTATATGGGCAATGTTAATAGTATTTATTCTCACGCCAGGCACATTGGCAGGTGCTTTGGCATTAGCTATTCACAACTACGGAATTATTGGTAGGTTAGCAGCGGAAGTAGTGGAAGATATGGACCAACGTCCTATAAGAGCTTTGAGGTCGTCAGGTGCTTCACCGCTCCAGATATTGTTCTACTGTATTATTCCCCAAGCTATGCCGAGATTCCTTACCTACATTTTGTATCGGTGGGAGGTAGTAATAAGGACTACCGTTGTAGTTGGATTTATAGCGGCTGGGGGGTTGGGCCGCGATCTTCGGCTTAATATGAGTTGGTTCCATTATGGTGAGGTAGGCGTACTCCTTGTGACCTACATTTTGCTTGTCATTATGGTTGATCTTATCTCGACAGTTCTTAGAAGGCTGTCAAGATAGATTAAAAAGGGCGATAACGATTTACTACTGGCATTCGGCGATCTCTTCCAAAATTGCGAGGAGTTATTTTTACCCCGGGCGGTGATTGGCGTCTTTTATATTCGTTGCGGTCGACCAGTAAAATCACATCTTTTACTATTTCAGTGTCAAAACCCATATCAATAATTTCTCCAAAGCTAAGGTCATTTTCCACGTAAGCTTGCAATATGGGATCCAGTATCTCGTATGCTGGCAAGCTGTCCGAATCTTTTTGGTCTGGTCTCAATTCCGCACTGGGCGGTTTTTTCAATACAGATAACGGTACAAGGTCTTTGCCTTCTTTAGAATTTATATGCCTGCAGAGGTTGTAGACCATCATTTTAGGTACGTCTTTAATGACAGAGAACCCGCCTGCCATATCTCCGTAGATTGTAGCGTACCCGACGGCCATTTCACTTTTATTACCAGTTGTAAGAACTAACCAACCAAATTTGTTGGACAACGCCATAATCAGGTTGCCACGTATCCGTGACTGTATATTTTCTTCTGCTATCCCCCATAGAGTCTCTAAGAATTCTTCAGACAAGGCTTTCTGCATCGATTCAAATATGCCCTCAATGGGGATATTTAATAGTTGGATTCCAAGATTCTTAGAAAGTTTTTGGGCGTCAGATAGGCTTCCTTCAGACGAAAACTGGGATGGCATAGATACTCCAACGACGTTTTCATTTCCCAGAGCTTCAACGGCTATCGCAGCGACAAGGCTTGAATCGATTCCGCCGGACAGTCCTATCAATACTTTAGAGAACCCGGTTTTTCGAACGTAGTCTCTTGTTCCCACAACTAGTGCCTGCCTTATCTCCTCAATTGGTTCAAAAACGTTGGGTGAACTTGGATTGTCATATCGTTCGGACCTTGTCTTTGAGTCAGAGACATGGGTATAACTAACGTGACCCACCGAATCTATTCCTTCCAATGAGAACGGGATTTCGTTTTCCTCCCTTTTCTCCCGTAGATTTGTCAGATCTATTTCACAGATCAACAAGTCTTCTTCAAATTGTTTGGCGCGCGACACAAGATTGCCTTCAGGGTCTATAACAAGACTTGAGCCATCGAACACTAATTCGTCTTGACCACCAACTTGATTCACATAAGCAACGAATAATCCATGACTTTTTGCTCTGTCCGTCAACATATTCTCGCGGTCCTGCCTTTTACCAACGTGAAAGGGCGACCCGTTTATGTTTATGACTACCTCGGCCCCGCCAGCTCGTTGGACTCCCGTTGGTCCTATGTCGTACCAGATGTCTTCACATATGTTTATCCCTATAGATACACCGGATATATTGAAAATGGAACATTCCGCGCCTGATTTGAAATAACGTTCTTCATCAAAGACGCCGTAATTGGGAAGGAACACTTTCCTATATTTACCCACGATTTTACCTCCGTGGGCTATGGCTGCAGCGTTGTACGTACCTAATGTGGTGTCAACGAACCCGTAAACTGAGACTATCTTCTTGGAATGGGAGGCGATTTCCTTCGCTGCTAGAACATTCTCTTTTAGAAATTGGGGTTTGAAGAGCAGATCTTCGGGCGGATATCCTGTCACTGACAATTCCGGGAAAGCTATAATATCCGCTCCCGACTTTTCAGCGAGATCCATATAGTGGATTATTTTCTCCACGTTGCCCGTGAGGTCTCCTACGGACGGATTGACTTGAGCTAGTGCCAATCTAAGTGAACTCATAACCTATTCCTCGACCACCTTATTGATCATCGGAAATAAGATTTACTTTAAGCTCCAGCTTTTAGGAACTTTTCAATCCTGATTAATGCTTCGGATAAATTGTCGACGGAATTAGCGAATGAGATTCTTACGAACCCTGTTCCAAACCTTCCAAAAGATTCTCCGGACAGTACCGCGACACCCGACTCCTCAAGCAACTTGTCGGCGAATTCAGAGCTACTCATTCCAGTTCCCACAACGTTTGGGAACGCGTAAAAGGCGCCTTGTGGCACAGAGCATTCAATACCATCGATTCTATTCAATCCTTTCACTACAATATCTCTTCGCTTTCTGAACTCGTTAACCATCCTTGCGGAATCATGCTGCGGACCAGTGATAGCTTCGATCGCAGCTTTTTGAGTAAAACTTGCTGTGCAAGAAACACTATTTGTAACCAGCCTGGATATTGGCTCTACTAATTGGTCTGGAAAAAGTCCATATCCTATTCGCCAACCAGTCATAGCATATGTTTTTGAAAACCCGTCTAGGATTATGGTTCTGTCTAGCATATCAGGAAAAGTTGAAATACTTTGGTGAACCCCTTCATAAAGAAACCTAATGTAAATTTCATCAGAAAGGACCATAAGGTCGTTTTCTTTTGCCAATTCCGACAAGGCTTCCAATTCTGAATCACCAATGATGCTTCCACAGGGGTTATTTGGAGAATTGATGATCATGAGTTTTGTACGGGGGCCTATTTGTTCTCGCACTTCCTCGATATTTATGTTGAAATCCTTGTCTCCATGTAATTGCATTGCAACAGCGGTTCCACCGCAGAATTCGATCATTGATTCATAGATAGGAAAACCAGGGTTGGGGTATAGTACTTCGTCGCCGGTTTCGATTAAGGCCATAATCGCAAAAAACATGACTGGTTTACCGCCAGGGGTCACGATAATGTTTTGTTCTTTGGCGTTCACTCGCCTTGTTTTCGTAATCTCTTCAGCTAATATAGCCCTAAGATCTTCATACCCAGGAGACGGGTTGTAAGATGTGAAACCATCGAATATAGCCTGACGGCCCGCTTCAGCTATGTTCGATGGGGTTTCGAAGTCGGGTTCACCTATTTCAAGGTGGATTATACTTTTCCCCCTTGCCTCTAAACTTTGAGCTTTCGCAAGGACTTCAAATGCGGTTTCGGTACCAAGTCGACTCATACGTTGAGCGAGTTTCATTGACTGGAGTCTCCATTCCGGTAGTAGTTTAGGCTAGTATACAACGGCTTACTACCACCAAACTACAGCCATTAGTTAAAGTGAGGAACTGAGTAGTAGTGCTATTTGGGTGTGCTAACATTTTGATTGCTAACCTATTTATAAAGTTCGAACGATTATTTGTTTCTTAAGAGCGTGATAAATGAAAGTCTATTTAGGGGTGCCGCGGGGATTCTGTGCTGGTGTAGTTAGGGCAATCGACTTGGTTGAATTGGCTCTTAAGAAATACGGTGTTCCGATATATGTTAAACACCAAATTGTCCACAATCCGCACGTAGTGCGGGACCTAGAGTTAAAAGGAGCAATAACCGTGGAGGATGTCGAGGAAATTCCTAGGGGTTCCCACGTTGTTTTCTCTGCTCACGGATCGCCTCCAGAAGATTTTGAAAAAGCAAAAGAAAGAAATTTGCAGGTGATTGATGCGACCTGCCCTTTGGTTATCAAAGTTCATAATGAAGCAAAGAAATATACTCGAGAAGGTCGCAAAGTCATACTAGTCGGGCATAGGGGGCATCAAGAAGTGAAAGGAACCATGGGTCAAACTGATATGAGTCTCATAGATGACAGGGATGAATATAAAGCCCCTGCGTGGGATCCAAAGACGCCTGTGACAGTCCTCACCCAAACCACGCTTTCTGTTGATGATACTCAGCGCTCCATAGAAAGTATAGGTCAATCTTTCGGTGATGTGATTGTGAGAAACGACTTATGTTATGCAACAACAAACCGGCAAGTCGCGGTAAAGGAAATAGCCGAAAACGTTGATTTATTTTTGATAATAGGTGCTGAGAATAGTTCAAATTGCAACCGGCTCAGAGAGGTTGCCGAAAGCAAAGGCATCTCTTCATATTTGATAAACGGAGTAGGAGAGTTAGATAGTTCGTGGCTTGTTGGCGTGGAAAATATAGGCATCACTTCAGGAGCTTCCACTCCTGACAACTTAGTTCAGGAAATTATTCGGGTTATCGACCCAGAAGAAGTTATACCTATGGGAGGGGAAGAAGAAAATATAACTTTCACTCTCCCCAAGGAGTTTCGTTAGATGCCTGGAATTACTATCACCGTTGATAGCCTTATAGAAGGTGCCCAGAAGGCTCAGGGCGTCGCGGTTGTCATAGACGTGTTCCGTTGTTTTACAACCGAGGCTATTGCGTTTGAACGAGGAGCTGAAAAAATCATTCTCGTGGCGGAAATAGAGGAGGCCAGGGAATTGAAAGACCGAGGTATGGGGCATATTTTAATGGGAGAAGTTGGCGGTAGGCGACCTGACGGTTTCGATTATGGTAATTCTCCAAAAGACCTATTAGGCGTAGACTTGGACGGAAAAACCATCATTCAGTCTACAAGGGCTGGGACAGTAGGAGTGACGAATGTGTCACAGGCAGGTGTTATATATGGCGGTTCGCTTGCAGTCGCCTCGGCCACGGTAAAAGCAGTGCTTTCTCACCGACCGACGAGGGTTAGTCTGGTAGCGATGGGTCAAGAGGGGAGAGAGAGGTCTGATGAAGACGAGCAGTGTGCACTTTATATGAGGAATTTAATTCAAGGTCGGTTGCCTGATAAAGATTCGGTCCGTTCCTTGATACTTGTTGGTAACGAATCTCAGAAATATGATGATCCTGATCTTCCACAATGGCCGACTGTGGACCGTAGCATGGCGCTGGATATAGATTCTCATGACTTTGCTCTTCGTATAAAGAGGGAAGATGGGTTTTATGTTTCGAGACCAGAATATCTGGAATAGCCAGGAGAATTTTAAATATGAAATATAGGAAGCTCGGCAATTCGGGATTGGAAGTGTCCGCCGTGGGTCTAGGAACTAACAACTTTGGCGGAAGGCTTGACTACGATAAGACGGACCGGGTTATAAGCCAGGCTCTTGACACCGGCATCAATTTGATCGACACATCTAACAGTTACGGGGACGCTTTATCAGAAGAATATATAGGTAGATCATTAGAAGGGCGCCGAGAGCAAGCGATAATCGCAACGAAAGTGTCTAGCAGAATGAGAGAGGGTCCAAATCAATCTGGCAACTCGCGTCAACATATTATGGATCAAGTGGAAAGTAGTCTTTTACGGTTAAGAACTGACCGAATAGATTTATATCAAATACATTGGTGGGATCCTACTACTCCAATTGTGGAAACCCTAAGAGCGTTAGATGACCTATCCAGCGCTGGTAAAATAAGATATTTCGGATGTTCAAATTTTGCGGCTTGGCAGGTATGTGAGTCGATTTGGAGTTCAAGAGAACTAGGGATAAGTACCTTCAGCAGCGTGCAACCTCACTACAGCATGTTAGAGAGAGCGATCGAGTGGGAACTAATTCCCTTTTGCGAGAAATACGGAATGGGTGTTTTACCATACTACCCTTTAGCCAATGGGTTTTTGACGGGGAAATATAGAAAGGGGCGACCCATGCCAACGGGCACTAGGCTTGGCACCGACGACAGGGGAATATTCACGGACGAGAATTTTCAATTAATCGAAAAATTGGTTTCTTTCGGTCAGGATCGGAACAAATCCGTGTTGGATCTCGCTTTTGCTTGGCTACTCGCCAGACCGGTAGTTTCTTCGGTAATTGCCGGAGCGACCACTCCGGGTCAAGTTTTAGCAAACGCATCTACTGCAGATTGGGAGATGTCTTCAGAAGATTATCGCACGGTAACTAGCTTGCTTTCCTAATACTATCGAATCAAATTGGGTGTTCCGGATTCTGGCTGGACTTCAAAGGCGTTCAGCGTACAAGCTATCATCCCATAATATCCTATCGTTGCGGTTAGTTCAGTCACTCCGCGGTCCCCAAGTAATTTACCTGCGCGAGTGAATGTATCGTCTGTAACACGCTTGTCTACGAGGAGTTCTCTTGAGAAGGAGATTACAGAAGAATACGTGGCATCCAAATTTGTAACGGGAGATCTTTCATTGATAATTCTTATCACTTCTTTCGGCACACCGGATTCTTCGGCGATCCCGACGTGATAAGCCCATTCGTAGGCGCAGTTCATTTCCCTGGCTACTGTAATGATTGCGATTTCTCGTACCTCGTTAGATAAAACGGACTCGAAGCGGATATACGAACCAAGGTGAGCCGATCTTTCAGCTATTTCGGGGCTGTGAAGGAGTACTGAAAAAGGTCCACTGATACGACCTCTTGTTCCTACTATCTGGTTAAAAATATGATGGTCTTCAGAGTGCAGGTCCTCTCTTTCAGTTATCAATTTTATCCTTGACATAATTTAAGCTCCCGACTAGTTCAATTAGGTACATATATATGCTGCTCATCGACAAATAGTTTGTAAGTTGATTCCATGGTTAAAAAGATTACACTTTCTTTGCCAACTTGTTTTCCGAATACTATCTGATTCTGACAATCCCTTTAGGTGGCAAAGGTAAGTCAAATGACAGATGTGCAAAAATATACGAAATTCAACGAGGTCTATCGAGGCTCCCTTGCCGAATGATATTACCACTCGAAGTTTTAATCGGTGCTCCTTATTTCGAGGAAGGAGACCAAATTTATGAACCAGATGTAGTATAGGAAGTTATGCAACTCTCAATTTGGGGGGTGACAAACAGACCTTGTGGGCATTCATTTGGTGAAGTGGTTACATCAATTTCCGATTCCGGGTCGCAAGTCGTGAGTATGTAGGAATTCCCATACATAACGCAGGGAGGATTTGTTGAATGTTTGTAACAATCTGAAGATGGATTATGGAGATATCCATTTTCTAATTTCGGATTTCCTCTTATCTTTGCCCTTACAGCTACTACGAGAACTTGAACTAAATGGGACATTTGGTTCTATGGGTTGGAGCTTCCCCAGATAGAAATTGGTAATAACTCGTTTGGGTGATCCAGTTCTTCACCTTATCGGGGCACACGGCCCCCTCTAGTTAAAAACTTCAACCAACTCCGTGGAAGCCGACCTCCACGTTGTCTGCCGTTACCATTACGGGAGTTATTCTTTCCCCGCCTGTAAGTTCTTCCACTTTTTTCCACATCTCAGGGCTTAATGCTAAGTCTATTTCATCATAAGCCACCGCGAGTTCGTCGAGTTCATCTTTTAGGGCATCAGAGTAGGTGCAATCTGGATGTGTATAAAGGACTATGGATTCGGTTGATTCTGTCAAAGTTTTCCTCTTACCGTAATAGGTGATTCTGTTTTGAACTCCGTGTGACTATTTTAAGGAAGCTTTTGCTTCAATGCAAAATATACCGAAAGGTAATTATGTGAGATACACTTTGGCAGAATTATATTATTGATACTCTAAGCGAGGTAGAAAGGTATGGATCCTATTGAATTGGCCTCAATTGGCAAAACCGAAGTGGAAGTGACGAGGCTTGGATTAGGTGGTGCACCCATGGGGGGTCTTTTCACAGACGTTGCGGAACGTCAGGCTAAGCAAACACTTGAACAAGCACATCAACAGGGATTACGTTATTTTGATACGGCACCCCTTTATGGGAGCGGTAAAAGCGAAAAATTCTTCGGGTCGTTTCTTTCCAAAATTTCTAGGAATGATTTTGTGCTCTCTACAAAGGTAGGACGCGTTTTAGACCGGACAAGAATCTCTGAGGACGATGGCATGTTCGAAAATTTACCCGATATGGAGGTTCGGTTTGATTTTTCAAGAGACGGCGTGCTTAGGTCGATTGAAGACAGTTTGGTTCGGCTGAGATTGGACAAAATCGACATAGTCCTCATACATGATCCCGACGAACATTTTGAACAGGCGATATCAGAGTCATTCCCTACGTTGGCGGAACTTAGAAGCCAAGGAGTGATTGGAGCAGTAGGTGCCGGTATGAATCAATGGGAGATGCTAGCGAGATTTGCTAATGAGGGTGATTTTGATTGCTTTTTGTTAGCTGGAAGGTACACCCTGCTAGATTTTTCAGCGCTTACGGAATTTATGCCATTGTGTTTAAAAAAGAATATCAGCGTCATACTCGGCGGGCCTTACAACAGTGGGATTTTGGCATCTGACTTGGGACCAGATTCGACCTATTTTTACGAAAAGGCGCCATCGGAAGTTATAGCCAGGGCGCAAGAAATTAGGAAAATATGTAACGAGTTTTCTGTCCCACTAAAGGCAGCAGCGCTGCAATTTGGGTTATTGCACCCGGCAGTCGCGGCTACTATACCGGGAGCCCGTGAATCCGCTGAGGTGTCTGAAAATATAAAAATGGCTTCGCTAAATATCCCTTCAAGTTTTTGGAATGCCTTGAAATCTGAGGGTTTGATACCAGCTGAAGTGCCTACGGGATAAATTAGGAGAGCACCATGAAAACTTTTGCTATGGCCTTGGATTTAAAAAACGACCAGAAAAAAATAGAGAAATACATTGACTATCATAGAAACGTATGGGCAGAAGTGACGGAAGGTCTATTATCAATAGGTATAACAGAGATGAAGATTTTTTTGAATGGAAATAGACTTTTTATGTTTTTGAGAACAGAAGATAATTTTGATTTGGAACGCGATTTCCAACGTTATACAAGCACATCAATAAGGGCCAAAAAATGGGACGAACTCATGCGTAATTACCAACAGAAAGTACCAGGCGCCGGTGAAGAGGAATGGTGGTCGCCTATGACCGAAGTTTTCTCTCTAATGGAGGGTTAGCTTAGATGGATAAAATTATTGATAGCCATCATCACTTATGGGATATAACCAAATTGGAGTATCCGTGGATGCCTCCAGGCGAAAGTGTGCTTAAGAAAAATTACCTGCCTGTGGACCTTTACCCTGTCATGAAGGAAGTCGGTGTGGCTCGAACCATTGTAGTCCAGGCTGCTCATGATATTAGGGAAACTGAATTTTTACTCAATCAGGCTCAGACAACACAGTGGATTGCGGGGGTGGTAGGTTGGGTAGACCTTAATGACAGCAGGGTAGGGGAGTCGTTGGACAAACTTTTATCGTTAGGGCCTTTGGTGGGAATTAGGCACCAGGCTGAAGATGATCCTGACGATGACTGGCTTGTAAAGAGGGAAACGATAAGAGGTTTGAGGGAGGTGGAAAGTAGAGGATTAAAGTATGACGTTCTAATTAAAGCACGGCATCTCAGGCATGTTCCTTTTTTGGCGGAAGAATTACCAAGCCTACCAATGGTGATAGATCATATCGCGAAACCATTCATTTCTGAACAAACCATGGAACCTTGGGCCAATGACATTAGTGCCGCGGCCGCATATAAGAACATTTACTGCAAAGTCTCCGGCATGGTCACAGAAGCCGACCATAAAAACTGGAAAGTTAGTGACCTAGTCCCGTTCGTGACTCATATAAAGAGTATATTTAGTGCAGACAAACTTATGTGGGGCAGCGATTGGCCTGTCTGTTTGCTGGCTTCTAGTTACGAGGAAGTGTTGGAATCCACTTTGCAGGCTATGGGGAGTCTGACTGAGGCTGAGAAGGAAAAATTCCTCTATAGCACCGCCTTAAAATTTTACGGGATAGAGGATTGAAATGATTGCATTGGAGCTAAGGCGTTGTACTGAAATAAATCGTTCAACAGTTGCTATGAACGACCTCGAATGTGGACAAATGCTAGGTGAGCTTTCTGGTTGGAGGATAATCTTGGTCAAAGGTTGCAAATCTCTTACAAAGAGATTCGTGTTCGACGGCTACCGCCAAGCGCTATTATTCACCAAGTCTATAGCTGCCGCAGCGATTATAGAAAACCATCACCCAAAGATAGTTCTCGAATACGCGTCAGTGGAGGTTAATTGGTGGACTCACTCTGCTAGAGGCCTTCATGTAAACGATTTTGTAATGGCGGCTAAGACTGATGCCACGTTTCTAAGCATCAAGGAAAAGTTAATTGAATCTTCCCTGTAGGTATTCTCTCTATCTTGACCTGTATAATTGAGTACAAATCTTGCAATACTCCTTCCAATTCTCGATTCGGGCGTTCCATGGAATGGGTGAATTAGGAAACTTTAAGTGCCGAAATACTATCCAGCCTTTTTAGACGTCAATAAAAGAAAGTGTGTTGTCATCGGGGGTGGGGATATAGGAGAGGAAAAGGTTGATAGACTCTTCGACTGTGGTGCGCATGTCAAGGTTATCAGTCCGAAGGTAAACTTCCGGATATCGGAGATGGCTGGGAAGTCGCGAATTGAGTGGGTCTCCCGCCGATACATTCCGGGTGATCTTGAGGGGGCCTTCATCGCTATATTAGTAGCTACGCACGATGATGTTGTGAATGCGCAAGTAGCAGATGAAGCAAGCAAACGAAATGTGCCCCTTAATGTCGTAGATGTAACTCATCTGTGTACGTTCATAGCACCGTCAGTGGCAAATAGGGGAGAAGTGACAGTCGCGACTTCAACCGGAGGTTCTAGCCCTGCTCTTGCTAGGGCTTTCCGGGAACGACTCGAATCGACATGTTCTTGTAGGTTGCTAGAGTATGCGGATCTCGCTCCACTGTTGTCATGGGCTAGGACGGTAGTGAGGGAAAACAAGTGGACCATTAAAGCACCTTATTGGCAAAATTGTATCAGTGAAGAATTATTGGATCTGGTGCAGTTGGGTGCTGAAGATGATGCTCGCGAGAAGTTGATTTCTTGTTTGGAAAAAGGTGCTCAAAGCTAGATCGAGGCGATATTTATGTATGGTAGACCAATACGTGTAGCAACACGTTCAAGCGCACTATCATTGTCGCAGGTTCGAGAAGCCATAAATTTGTTACAAACGGTTCTGTCTGAAGAAACGTTTGAGATTGTGTCAATAGACTCTGAGGGTGACCGGCATAAGTTAGCTCCACTTTCCTCCATGAAGAGAGGGATGTTTTCCAGAAGAATTGAGCAAGCACTTATGGAAGGTGAAGTCGACCTGGCTGTTCATAGTGCCAAAGATGTTCCTTCTGAGCTTCCTGATGGGCTCTTGATAGCGGGGTATACAAAACGGTTGGATTCCAGAGATGTGTTAGTGCATAAGGGTTTGGAATCGCTATCAGAGCTGCCCAAAGGATTTAGATTGGGGACAAGTAGTCAAAGGCGCGCGAGTCAAATTCTTAATATTAGGCCGGACATATCAATAGTTCCCGTAAGAGGAAATGTTGATACTAGAATGCTTCTTCCTGGAAAAGGCCTGGTGGATGGAGTTGTGCTCGCAGCTTCAGGGCTAATCCGACTTGGAAGGTCAAATGAGATAACATGCTATCTTTCGTTGGAAGAGTCACTGCCGGATGTTGGACAGGGAGCCGTCATGATCCAGTGTAGAGATAAGGCTTTACAAAGTCTTTTGAAGTCTGCTAGTGACATGGAAACAAGTGTAAGGATAACGGCGGAGAGATCATTTCTGTCCGAGATTCAAGGTGGGTGCAGCTCCCCTGCTGCGGCATATGCTGAAATCGTCGAAGATGAGATTGTTATGCGGGCAATGATCGGCACATCAGACGGTTCAGAGGTATATCGATCGTGCATCAGGCTACCAGTTGACAGGGCCTGTGAATCGGGCAAAGCGGTTCTTGAAGAACTTGTAGAGATTGGAGCGAGCCACTTGATAGGATCCGAAAATGACAAAAGTTGATAGTACACAGAAGACGGGAAAAGTATACATAGTCGGTGCTGGTCCAGGTGATCCTGGTTTGTTAACGGTTCGGGGTAGGGAATTGCTTTCTATGGCTGACGTCATAGTTCATGATCGGCTCGTAGGGCCCGGAGTAATGGGATTAATAGAAGAAACGAGCACGTTGATCGATGTAGGCAAATCACCCGGCGATGACGAATTAACACAGGATGATATTAATGACATCCTGTTGAAGGAGGCCTCAAAAGGGAAAAATGTCGTGAGGCTGAAGGGGGGCGACCCTTTCGTTTTTGGAAGAGGTGGAGAGGAAGCTACGGCTTTATCACAAGGCGAGATATCATTTGAAGTAGTCTCAGGAGTCACTTCTGCTATCGCCGGGCCTGCAGCCGCAGGCATTCCGGTAACAAATAGAGGCGATGCATCATACTTCACA
The DNA here is from genome assembly GCA_964409595.1 of uncultured Dehalococcoidia bacterium. Classification (GTDB taxonomy): domain Bacteria; phylum Chloroflexota; class Dehalococcoidia; order Lucifugimonadales; family UBA826; genus CAYPDR01. Next base: position 40,734 of record CAYPDR010000015.1, on the reverse strand, counting down.
GTTGTTACAGCATCTGAAGACCCCAGCAAAACGAATTCGGGCATTGATTGGCAAAATTTAGCTATCGGGCGGCAAACTATTGTCGTTCTTATGGGCTCCAGGCAGATTGGGTCAATTTCAAGAGTTTTAATAGAGGGGGGCAGGTCTCGTCGCACGCCGGCAGCAGTCATACAATCTGCTACGCTGCCAACGCAGAAACAGGTCGTAGGGACGTTGGAGAATATTGAGAATCTCGCCTCCCTCGAAGGTATAACCTCCCCTTCAGTTTTCGTTGTTGGGGAAGTCGCAAGGTTTTCTCACCCGTTGGCTTCTGGCAACTCTAGGCCCTTGTCCGGCAAAAGAATTTTAGTTACAAGATCTAGGTCAAGGGCTAGCAAGTTCAGCAGAATGTTAGCGGAACTCGGAGCTGAGCCTGTGGAGATTCCGGTCATAAAGTCAGAACCGCCCGATAGTTTCGTACCATTGGACACCGCTATTGCTGAAATAGATAAGTTTGAGTGGATGGTCTTTGCAAGCGTGAACGCCGTCGAATTTTTCTTTTCCAGACTTTCCTTAATAAATGTTGACGCCCGTTACCTTTATCACTTAAAGATAGCATCGATAGGACCAGCCACAAGCAAGGCGCTCAACGAAAGGGGCATTTTACCTGATTTGGTGCCTTCTAGCGCAAACTCAGATTCGTTGGTGGAAGGATTTGAGCAGCAAGGCATTAAGGACCGTTCAGTGTTGTTACCAGCGCCAGAAGAGTCGCCAGATACTATCTTGAAGGGGCTGTCGCATCTAGGCTGCAATGTAACCAGGATTACGTCTTACAAGACAGCTATGCCAGATTCATCGAAGAGCCTCATCGATTCTGTTTTCAGACAGGGTGTTGATATGGTTACATTCACTAGTTCTTCAACAGTCAGAAATTTTCTTGCGCTGACTGACGGTACTATTCCTCCTGGTGTAAATGTGGCCTGTATTGGCCCAGTGACATCTAGCACAGCAGAACAACTTGGTTTAATCCCTGATATAGTTTCTGTACAACATACGATTGACGGCCTGGTATCCTCTATCGTCGATTATTACAACAGTTCGCATTGAAGTAGAAGCATGCAATCAACATTTACAAGGCTTAGACGACTGCGCGGAAGTCCTGAATTAGTAGATTTGGTAAGGGAAAGCCGACTTTCAGTTAGGGATTTTGTCTTTCCGTTGTTTGTGATTCATGGGCGCGGCAAGCGTATTCCGGTGGACCCCATGCCCGGAATCTACCAGATTTCGGTAGATCGTTTGGCCTCTGAGGTAAAGGAGATTAGGGGTCTTGGCATACCCGCTGTTCTCTTGTTTGGGATACCCGAACATAAAGATAGCCTAGGTACTGAAGGGGTTGGTGTTGATGGGATTATCCAGCGGGCGATAGCAGAAATTAAAAGCGCCGCTCCTGATATGGTGGTTATAACTGATGTGTGTCTCTGTGATTACACAGACCACGGGCACTGTGGAATACTGAGCGGAAATATCGTGGATAACGACAAAACGTTGCGAGTGCTTAGCGAGATGGCTGTATCGCACGCGGAAGCCGGCGCCGATATAGTGGCTCCTTCCGCAATGATGGACGGGCAGGTGCTTGCCATTCGCAAAGCACTTGATTCCTCCGACCATACGACGAGTCCAATAATGTCATATTCCGCGAAATATGCGTCTGGGTTTTACGGTCCTTTCAGAGTTGCTGCGGAGTCAGCTCCGCAGTTTGGTGATCGCAACGGATATCAGATGGATGTATCAAATCGCAGGCAAGCGATGATAGAGATAGAACAAGACATATTGGAAGGTGCAGACATAGTCATGGTAAAGCCTGCACTGGCGTTCTTGGACGTGTTGAAAGAGGCTAGAGAGCGGGTCAATGTTCCTATCGCAGCTTATAACGTCAGTGGTGAATACTCTATGGTGAAAGCGGCAGCGGACAATGAGTGGATTGACGGGCAGAAAATTACCCGTGAGATTCTCACGTCAATAAAGAGAGGGGGGGCGGATATCATAATTACTTACCATGCGAAAGAAATGGCAAGGGCTCTTCATTAACGATCAAGGAGTGGGTTGCCTAGAAAGTCTTGATGGCCATGGCCAGAGGCGATTGATCACAATCCCGTATGCTAACGATAGAGCTACCGGCCCATAAGTTCTGCTATCCAATGCATATGCATTGTTCCTATAGTCTGCGATAGCGAATAAAAATCCTTTCGGAACTGTACAGCATAGTTCCTCCATACCATTAGTTTTAGGTAGACCTTCTATGTAGGGTGATTGAAGTGCAAGTTGATTTACGCTTACGATTCCAGCTCGAATTTGTATTAAGTCCCCTGGCAGTCCAATAATTCTCTTTACTGAAAGGCCGCCCTTTTCCTGGTTTAGATTCAATACGGAAATAGTTCCTCTCAGGGGTATTTCTCCGGATGTGTACTTTTTGACAAGCACTAAATCGTTGTTATGAAGGGTGGGCTCCATACTTCGGTTCCGTACGCGTAGTAAACGATACATGTATGGATCTTACCGTATGAGCCTATTTAGCTGCGAATCATTTTGGTTCTTGCGATCAGCGGCTAGTTTCCTGTATCGTTTCACTCGCCTTGAACGTGTAGGGAAAAGTAAAATCGACCTTAGGGGTCATATAAATGAGATGCTGGAAAGTGTCTAAAGGAAGGATGTAAATGGGACTGCGATCTATGTTAAGAGGACTGTCGCTTATTACGGACGTGAACGCTCACTGCGACATACCCTGCGGAATTTATGATCCTATTACTGCCAAAATCGGTGCTCAGACTGTACTTAAAATGTCCGTGAGGATTGAAGCTTTAGATAGTTGCGAAGACGTAAATACTTTTTCTAGATACGTGGCGGTAAAGGAAGAACACGCACAAGCTGTCAAGAACGAGCTAAACATACTTTGGTCAGATTACTTCAAACCAGAGCACCTAGCAGACTACCCAAATCTTCACGACCTGTTTTGGAATGCCAACAAACTTGCGGGAGCAAATAAACAGGGGGTTAACTCTGACTCTGCTAAGGGGCTAGTTGATGCAGTAGATGAGATTGCCAAGATTTTTTGGGCCACTAAAGGTGTGGACTACAGTGATCCGAACGCGGACGTCCGATACGGAGCCTAACATTCATTGTTAGAAATCCAAGGAATTCTGAATGCCGCTTTCGGGCATTCAGAATTCTCTTTGATAATTAATAATTAAGATTTGAAATCTTCTCGTGGTGGGCTGAATATATCCAGAGCTCTGGAGGGAGTGTCACCAGTCACGACTCTATGTTCGACACCCCCAGGAATTATGTAGAATTCCCCTTTTTTCACGGGTTTCTTCTCGTCCCCTATTGTAAATTCGAATTCGCCTTCAAGAACGAGTCCCGCCTGCTCATTGTAGTGCGAGTGCAGTGGGACCTCAGAATGGGATTCCAAGTCAATCAGACTCATCATGATATTTTCTCCCCACATGGTTTGGATATTGACACCAGGGGCCAACTGGCGTGGCTTTACATTTTTCACGTCATAAAAATAGTTCACTTTTGTATCTCCTTTTGATTTATTTGAGTCAGTTCATGCTTGAACGTCTGATATAGACAGGCATGCCGAGATAAAGTCGTTTAGAGGAGTGGGTATTCTATATTTTTTTGCGATCTTGCTAACGGCTCCATTTATCGCATCGATCTCTAATGGTCTTTTATTAGAAAGGTCCTGATACATGGAAGATACGAGCTTCGATTTGTGTTCCATAAAATCAGACATAGTTGATTGGATAATGTCCGGAGGCAGGTTTATTCCTAAAGCCAAAGCTGTGTCTTTGGTTTCTTTCATCACCGATATCGTAATTTCTCTAGTTTTAGGAGTGTCCAGTACTTTTTCAAATTGCGCTCGTGTAATGCAGGTCATTCCGCTAAGGGCTGTGATAAATATCATTTTTTGCCAAAGATCAGACATGATATCGTTCGAAATACGACTTTCAATATTACTCTCTGTCAAAATTTTGTTCGCTTTAGATGCGCGATCAGTGATTTCACCTGATTGGTCCCCAAGAGATATTCGACAGGATCCACCATGTTCTTCAATTATTCCAGGTTCTGGTCTTGATGCCTCTATGTAGGCGGCTCCTAATAGAGTTGCATCCGTTCCAAACCGCGAGTTCAGGTGGTCCCCACTTCCAATCCCATTCTGTAGGGTGAGTATTGTTGTGTTGTCGCCAACAGCGGGGGCAATAAGGTCGCAAGCTGAAGGGTTGTGGTACGACTTTACACAATAAAGTATCAGGTCCGGCTCGTATCCTTGAGGCGGGGATTCCGACGTTATAGCCTTAGATGTGAAATTTCCAGATGTGGCGCTAATAACTTTCAGCCCGGACGATCGAATGCGATCTAGGTGTTCTCCTCTGGCTATAAGCATGACATCGTGTTTCTCTGCCAGAACGGACCCGAAATATCCGCCAACGGCGCCGCCGGCCATGACCATGACTTTCATTTCTTCCCCTTTGAACTATCAACCGAGGTGGTTTTTGTGAATATTCTACAGCCTGAGTCTCAAGTCTATGACTTGTCATTGGGACGGAATGCTGTGTGATAGACTGCAAACAACTGGGTTCGAACTCTGTCGGAGGCATGATGTGAAATTTGGATTGTTATACGAAATGCAGAGACCTCATGATGAGTATAACGTTGACTACACAGCGCTTATTAACGAGACTATAGAGCAATGCCAATTAGCTGACGAAGTTGGATTTGACCATCTCTGGTTTGTAGAACATCATTTCCTCACTACTTTTGCGGGCTCTTCTGCACCGGAAGTAATAATATCCGCACTATCCAGACTAACAAAGCAGATAAGAATAGGGTTTGGCGTGGTCATACTCCCAAATCACCATCCTGTCCAGGTTGCCGAAAGAGTCGCAATGGTGGACCATCTTTCTGGCGGTAGAGTCGAGTTTGGCGTTGGGAGGAGTAGTCCATATGAACAAGTAGGTCTTGGAATCGATCCAAGAGACACTAGAGATATTATGGAGGAGTCCCTAAACATAGTTCCTGAAATTTGGCAAACTCCCGGATTGTTTTCTTGGGAAGGCAAACATTTTGACATTCCAGAGAGGGAAATACTTCCGAAGCCAAAACAGAAACCACATCCCCCCATATGGATGGCTTGCACTCAAGAGGCAAGTTACCAAATGGCTGCAGATAAAGGAATAGGGGTTCTATCTTTCGGGTCTGGTGCTCCGGCAGGAATGAAGGTACATATTGATAATTACCGCCAGAATATAAAAAACGCAAAGCCAGTAGGGGGATTTGTCAACAATCAATGGGCTAACTTCACATTAGGCCACTGTGGAGATGATGATTTAGAGGCGGTGGAAATCGGGGCTAACGCCATAAAAGAATTCTTCGGCCCTAACCGTCCTTATACAGCTGATAGGAAAGATGTTTATGAAAATCTTCTAGACTCCTGGGGTGGTGTTCCAGATCATCTGGAGGCGAGTTTTTCCAGATTTCTTGGAGGTGGTGAAGAGGACCTAGGTGGGGGCGGCGCGCCGCGAGCGATGCTTGGAGAATTGCCCGCTGAGTTACTTGCTGAACGTGGCGTGATAGTGGCAGGCGACCCCAAGAGATGCGTGGAATCGATTCGGAGGCATCAAGAGACTGGCATAGACCAACTACTTTTGATTATGCAATCTGACCAAATTCCTCATGAAAAAGTTATGCGATCTATAGAGCTATTCGGAAAAGAGGTTATACCTAACTTTAAATAGGGAATGCCTTCTTATTTTAATTCAACAATTGAGTTGCTATAGGTCTCACTTCCTGCGTTGGTTACTCTGTGAAGAGAGCCTTTTTGCCCTTGAACCACTTCGCCTAGCTCTAATTTATTAGTTGAACAAGTGCCGTCTTCATATTCTGTCGTGAGTGTGCCAGACCTGGTAACGATGAATACGTAATTTTCTTCATGCCTATGCCAATCACTGCTCTGGCCAGGTTCAAGAAGTAGATCCCATACTCGCACCAATTCTGTTTCGTATTTAAATTCTGTTCCAATGTCTCCAAGCTCCATTTGATAAATCTCCTTTTCTTCAGTTTCCTAAATAATACTTTGAACACATCTTTTCTGTTTGTGGGATATACTTGTCTAGAATTTGATATAGTCAAATATAAGAGGCTACGAACAGGATTAGTATACCGCCAGCGGCGCTCAGAGAACCGGATAAGGTGTGAGCCGGTGCGTTCGCAGTGGAGGAATGGACCTGTGAGCTACTGTCTGAAAAGGTCTATTGGCAAGCGGGTTTGTCAGACTAGTCGGGTAATCCTCCGTTATAAGGGTAAGAATCAAAATGACGGTTCACAGAGTGCCTTGTTCATTTCATAAGTGTTCAGGGAATTAGGGTGGCACCGCGGTGAAATAACCGCCCCTATCTTGGGGCGGTTATTTTTTTGTTGTGTTGTGGGTGAATGGGAGCATTATAGAGGTGAAGTATGGAGAAGAAAAAAATAGTATTTAGTGGAGTGCAGCCGAGCGGCGATGCCCAGCTAGGAAATTATCTCGGAGCATTTAAAGGATGGGTGGATAGGCAAGAAGACAAGAGGAATTTTTTTTGTATAGTTGATCTTCACGCGCTTACAGTCAACCCTGAGCCGGATGAGCTACGGAGGCAGACTCGCGAACTCGCGGCGACACTAATCGCATGCGGACTCAATCCTGACAAAAGCACTTTGTTTGTTCAAAGTCATGTCACCTCACATGCTGAAAGTTGCTGGCTACTTAACTGTGTAACCCCGATCGGGTGGCTGGAAAGAATGACCCAATTTAAGGATAAATCGCAAAGTCAGGAGCGGGTCTCCGCAGGCCTGCTCGACTATCCCGTACTAATGGCAGGGGACATAGTTTTATATGGTGCAAATGAGGTTCCCGTAGGAGAAGACCAGAAACAACATGTGGAACTCTCTAGAGACATAGCGGCACGTTTCAACCGAATATACGGTGAAACTTTTGTCATACCCGAGCCAGTGATACCAGCGGTGGGTGGCAGGGTGATGGGATTGAATGATCCAAGCATTAAGATGTCGAAAACCTACTCACATGTAAGGGGGCATGCTATTAGAATGCTGGATGAACCAAAAGAAATTGAACGCTCCTTCATGAGGGCAGTTACAGATTCTGGAAATGAGATTAGGTTTTCAGATGATCCGGATAAGTCGGGTGTAAATAATCTATTGGGTATTTACAGAGTTGTTACAGGGAAGTCGGAAGAAGAGGTTGAGAAAGAATTTCAAATGGCAAGGGGATACGGAGACTTGAAAAAGGCAGTGGCGGAGGTGGTAATAAACGAGTTATCTCCCATTAGAGAGAGATATAACGAATTGATTTCTGACGTCGTTGAGCTTGATAGGTTGCTTGCAGTAGGTGCTGAACAGGCGAGTGCCGTATCTGAACCCAAACTGGCTGAGATGAAAGAGAAAATGGGGCTCGTTTTATCGTAGAGCCCAAAGATATAATTCGGAGAAAGAAATGTATTATCCGACGTTAGTTGATGCGATGAAATTAGCTTCAACTGGAAATCTTATACCAATCTGTCGAGAAATAGATGCCGACCTTGAAACCCCTGTTTCAGCATATTTAAAGGTAGCAGTCGAACCCTATTCTTTCTTGTTAGAGAGTGTAGAGGGTGGTGAAAATATAGCTCGCTATAGCTTCATCGGCACTGAGCCAGATGAGGTAATCGTTACGGGCCCTGGTCAGGAGGATGGCGAAGTAGACCCTTTGACACTTGTCGAAGACATGCTTTCTAAATACGAGTTGGTTGATACAGGGAATCTGCCTCGTTTTAGAGGTGGCGCAGTGGGATATTTGGCATATGAGACAGTAAGGTATTTTGAAAAACTGCCATTGCCCAACAATGATTCTCTCGGAATTCCAGAATCTATACTGATGCTTACCAAGACATTTCTGGTTTTTGATCATGTTCGCCACAAGATTCAAGTCGTCAGCCATGCGCACATCAAAGATAGGGGCTCGATAGAAGAAGCTTACAAAGAGGCGGTGCATAGGATTGAATCTATCGTTGATAGGCTTAACAAACCACTTGATCCCATCTCAATTCCAAGATCTTCTGGATATCCAGCGGAAGATACAGTATCCAATATGAACCCGAGTTACCACGAGCAAATGGTGAATAAATGTAAGGAATATGTAGTTGAAGGAGATGTTATACAGGTTGTTGTTTCCCAGAGGTTTTCAAAGCCGACATCGGCCCATCCTTTTCATATATATCGGTCACTAAGGGCGATAAATCCTTCACCTTATATGTATTATTTGGACCTCAATGGCTTCCAGATCGTTGGTGCATCTCCGGAAATGCTCGTTCAGGTCGAAAATGGAGTTATAGCAACTCACCCAATAGCAGGGACTAGACCCAGATCTTCGAATGAAATAGAAGACCGACAATTGGAGAATGAATTACTAACAGATGAAAAAGAAAGGGCTGAACACATAATGTTGTTGGATCTAGGAAGGAATGATATAGGCAGGGTTAGTAAGCCTGGCACAGTAGTTGCCTCAGACATAATGGGCATAGAACGGTATTCACACGTTATGCACCTCGTATCTCATGTGGAGGGGTTGATTCAAGAAGGGTATACAAACTATGACGCTTTGAGGGCCTGTTTTCCAGCCGGCACAGTTTCTGGCGCTCCAAAAATAAGGGCTATGGAAATAATTGCAGAATTAGAGAAAGATAGAAGGGGACCATATGCAGGTGCAGTAGGCTATTTCGACTTTGCAGGTAACATGGATACGTGTATAACGATCAGGACTATGATTGTGAAAAACGGAGTTGCTCATGCTCAAGCTGGCGGTGGGATAGTGTTTGATAGCCAATCCCAATCGGAGTTTGATGAAACTGTTCATAAAGCTGGGGCGCTGATGAGAGCCATAGATGATGCAGAGGCCACAATTGAGGCGAAAAGATGATTCTATTAATTGATAACTACGATAGTTTCACTTATAACCTTTTTCAGTATTTATCAGAACTTGGTGCCAACGTGAATGTTGTCCGCAATGACGAAGTGTCTCTTGAAGAGATAGGACATATGTCACCTGAGAAAATTGTTATTTCACCTGGTCCACGTACACCGGATAAAGCCGGTATTTCCAATGAAGTGATTGCTGAGTTCGGCCCCAGAATTCCTACCTTGGGGGTATGTTTGGGTCATCAGTGTGTGGGGCAGACTTTTGGTGGACGAATTGGTGGTGCTGATGAGATTATGCACGGCAAAACCTCCCTGATTCATCATGACGGGAGTGGTGTTTTTAGAGGATTACCGAATCCCTTCGAGGCGATTAGATATCATTCTCTGGTTATAAATAAAGATGATCTTCCAGAGGACTTAAAGGTCACAGCATGGACTGACAGTGGGACTATTATGGGGGTTCGCCACAATGAATACCCCATCGAGGGGATTCAGTTTCATCCTGAATCAATAATGACATTGGTCGGGAAGGATCTTTTGGAAAACTTCCTTAACGGAGCTGTATAGGAGGAACTCAAAGGTGATTCAGGAAGCTATTCAAAAACTTGTGGGAAGAAAAAACTTGACCTTTGATGAATCAGCCAGCGTTATGGGTCAGATTATGGAAGGAGATACGACACCAGCTCAACTTGGAGCCTTTTTAACGTCCCTAAGAATGAAAGGCGAAACTGTAGGCGAAGTCGCTGGAATGGCGAGTGTTATGAGGGAAAAGTCTCTCCATGTGAAAGTGGCAGGCAATTTAGTTGATACCTGCGGCACTGGTGGTGACGGCTTCGGAACTTTTAATATATCAACCGCAGCAGCATTTGTAGCCTCAGGAGCTGGAGTGAGTATTGCTAAACATGGGAATCGAGCTATGTCTGGCAAAACTGGAAGTGCTGATGTCTTAGAAGCCTTAGGTGCAAAAATTGATCTATCCCCTGATTCTGTAGCCAAATGCATAAGCAAAACTGGGTTTGGGTTCATGTTCGCTCAAGGATTTCATCCTTCTATGCGATTCGCCGCTGTACCCAGGAGAGAAATTGGAATAAGAACGGTTTTCAACATCCTCGGGCCATTAACCAATCCGGCAGGTGCAAAAAGGCAAGTTATAGGAGTTTCCGATTCCGCCGTCGGTGACTTGGTGGCTAAGGTGTTAGGGGCACTTGGTAGTGAAAAAGCTTTAATCGTTCATGGTAATGATGGATTGGATGAAATAACATTAAGCACTTCATCAACTGTTTGGACATTGCAGTCTGGAGCTGTCAAAAGGTCAGAAATTGATCCTGAACAATTCGGCATTGAAAAATGTGACTTGGACAATATTTTAGTGAATGGCGCCAAGGAGAGTGCTGAGATTATTAGAGGGGTTCTGGCTGGTACTATTGGGCCAGCTAGGGGAGTGACAATATTAAATTCTGCCGCAGCTGTAGTGGCTGCGGGACTCTCAGATGATTTCGAATCTGCACTAGATATCAGTGTTAGGTCGATTGATACTGGTAGAGCCTTAGCCAGTCTTGATTCGTTCATTAAATTTAGTAGAGAACTGGACTGATGAGTACTGGCACACCTGACATTCTCCGCAAAATTGTCGAGGTTAAACGAGATCGATTGATTCTACAGAAAGAGGCTCTTCCAATGAGCGGTCTACTAGACTTGATCAGTGAAGTGGAAAAACCTCTTAATTTTGTGGGCAGGCTTATGGGTGAGAGAGTCAGAGTGATTGCGGAAGTAAAGAGAGCCTCTCCTTCCAAAGGTCTATTTAAAGAGAACCTCGATGCTGGAAAGCTTGCTAGGACTTACGCTGAGAATGGAGCGGCTGCCGTTTCCGTATTGACTAATGAGGACTATTTCAAAGGTTCCATAGAGGATATGCTGGACGCTCATTCGGCCATATACGCTTTGGGTGTACCTATATTACGAAAAGAATTCATATTCGACCCATACCAAATATATGAAGCAAGGGCTTTCGGCGCTGATGCGATTCTATTGATTGTATCGATGTTGGACGGAGAAGAAATTAGGGAATTTATGGAGATAGCTCGTAGCTTATGGATGCAATGCCTAGTGGAGGTTCATGACGAAAATGAATTGGCTACGGCTCTAAGTTGCAATCCAGAGATTGTGGGAATAAATAATCGTGACCTTCATAGTTTTGAAACTACCCTTGAAGTTACTGAACGGATTGCGCCAATGATTCCTTTTGGCACAGTGTCAGTCAGCGAAAGTGGGATTACAGGGAAAAACGATCTTGAACGCGTTAGATCCTTGGGGGTGTCAGCTGTACTCGTAGGAGAGTCACTGGTCAGGTCACCGGACCCTGGAAAAGCGCTGAGGGAGCTAGTGTGACATTATTTAAGATTTGTGGGCTGCGAGACGTAGAAAATGCATTAATCGCTAGAGAGTGTGGGGCGTCTTTTATTGGCTTTGTTTTTGTTCCTGGTGTAAGAAGGCAGATTGGGGTGGAGCACGCAACGAAATTAATAGACGAATACAGGAGCCGTTCCGGTGCTGGGGGACCTTCGCTAGTAGGCTTATTTGCTAATCAGACTTTGCACAACGTCAATTCGGTGGTCAAGAGGTGCGACTTAGACTTTGTGCAGTTGTGTGGGGATGAATTGGTGGAATGTTTTAATGGAATCGATTGTCAGATAATTCGACAAATCAAGATACCAACCGACGGGGATCGCAAGGACATTGCTGACTATACAAAAAACGAGATAAACAACTTACTGGCTCATGACACTATACCGCTCTTGGATAGGCTAGAGAAGGGTCATTTAGGGGGGACAGGTAAGTCATTTGATTGGACTATAACCGAAACTTTGCCGGATCATTGGAAGTACATGGTGGCTGGGGGGTTGAATCAGGACAATGTGGGCAGTGTTATTAAACAGGTTGATCCGTGGGCAGTAGATGTCTCCTCTGGGGTCGAAATTGATGGATGGAAAGACTCTGGAAAGATAGAAGCATTTGCTCAGGCTGTTAATGCTAACTAAGATTGGTATGTGAAAGCCTTCAATTTTCAAATCATCAATTGGTACTAAGGAGGGTAATATGTCTTATTCATTCAACCATGTTCACTTAAAGGCTCCGGATCCTGGGAAAACTGCAGATTGGTATGTGAAAGCCTTCAATTTTCAAATCATCAACGATGAAAACCCTAGACCTCAAGGCGACAGATTTATACGATGTAGGACCGAGGATGGAATTGCGGTAAATATTTCCAGTGCACGGACAGATGAATCTATGGGCAATGGAGATGCCGATGCCCATTGGGGATTGGAACATTTTGGTATTGAGGTAGATGACATAGAATCCGAACTTAAGAGGTTGGAATCTCTCGGTGCCGAGGTCTTAGAAGGCCCCACTCACACAAGCACAGGGATGTCTATCGCTTTCATCCAAGCACCCAATGATGTACGGATAGAAGTTATGCAACTACCGTGAGAGATTGTAGAGAAAATTGAAATGAGTAGAAAAAGCTATTTTCCAAACCCTACAAATAAGCCTTCTGGATTTTCACCGGCCACTAGGTCTGGACGAGCCATATTTATATCAGGCCAGGTCTCGGTAGATTCATCCGGAAACTTAGTTGGTGAAGACGACTGCGGCAAGCAATCTGAGCAGTGCTTTAAAAATATTGAGTCCGCGCTTGAATCTGCTGGCGCGACTATGGACGACGTTACAAAAATAACAGCATTTATCGTTAGGCGTGAAGATTACTCTAACTATGCTAAGGTGCGACTTTCCCGTTTTCCTGAAAATGGACCAGCCAGCAGCAGTTTGTTTATAAGTGGTTTGGTAGATCCTAAATTTCTTATAGAAATTGAAGCCATAGCGGTATTGGATGGTTGAATCTGAAATGGAAATTGGTTGTGTCTTTTGCATGATTAACGATGGGGATGTAGAAGCCGAAATTCTTCATCGTGACGAAGTTTGTTTTGCCGTCAAGGATATATCTCCAGCCGCCCCTATTCATATTTTGGTTATACCAGTTAAGCATTTGACCCACATAGAATCTATAAATGCTGATGACATGTTAGTTTTCCCCCGCATGTTTGAAGTGGCCCGAGATCTAGCTAGGGATAAAGGGGTGCTTCAAACTGGGTATAGGCTCGTAGTGAATCAACGAGATGATTCAGGGCAAATGATTCCCCATCTTCACCTTCATCTTCTTGGGGGTGAAAAATTGGGTTCCATGGTGTAGATATCCTATTGGGTACTCTGATAGAGGCAATAGAACAAAGATTAACTGAATTGCCTAAAGGTCTATTTGATCATATAAGTCGTACGAGGGACCTTGCTAGGACGATAGCTGAGGCCCACGGGGTTGATCAGGAGCTGTGCGACATAGGGGCAGCGGCTCACGACCTGGCGCGTCATCATGATGACGCATTCTTGATTAGGGAAGCTGAAAGTCTTGGCTTACCAATAACCAATTTAGATATTGCTGAACCACTGTTGTTGCATGGTCCAGTCGCTGCCCGATGGATGCGAGATCGCCATCCGTGCCTTGACGAGGATGTAATTTCATCAGTTCATTACCATACTACTGGCAGACCTCAAATGAGCAAAATCGAAAAGGTAGTATTTTTAGCTGATAAGCTTGAACCTCAAAAGGTGATTAATGATCCCTCACTAGCGAAGATAACGAAAATCTATTTACATGACTTGGATGAAGCCGTACTTTCATCGATCGCTCTTCGTATCAGGGCAATATTGAAGTTAGGAGGGGTGGTCCATCCTTTGGCGTTAGACACTTGGAATTGGATACTTTTGACGAAGAGTCGTTCACGTTAAAGTCTAATTTTTCTCTGCTATGATGATTTCGGCTTTTATGGACCCCGAATCAACAGTCAATATAGCCATTGTGCAATCAACCATAAAAGACTTGTAACCTTGGCCAGGATTTACGTAGAGTACGCCATTTATCTCCTCGTTTAATGGCTCATGCGTGTGTCCGAAAAGAATTACGTCGGGTTTCGTTGGGAAGTCCTTCAACAACTCTTGTGGGGGGAACTCTGGACCACCCCATGCCGGGTGTATTGCACCTATTAAGAGGCCTTCCACTTCGAATGTTTGAATGTAAGGAAGGGATTTGCGTAGTTCGACTGGATCAGAGTTTCCGTGGACTATCAAAGGTTGCTTTGAGGTTTCGCAAAAGCCATCAACTACTTCCTGCCTGACAATGTCACCGCAGTGAACCGCGAAGTCCGCGCGGCCCACGGCGTCGCGCAGGACAGGGTGCACCTGTTCCCAATTGTAGCAATGAGTATCAGATATTACCGCGATTGTTGTAGGCACTAACTGTCACTTAAATATGGATTCTAGAATATGTAGAGGGCGAGCATATGTTGGAATTATGAGTGGAATCCCGTTTTGACTCTGTCCAATATTGCGTTGCCTACCTCATATTTTTGCATAAGAGGTAATTTTTCCACCGTCCCGTTGGAATGGATAATTACAACTTTATTAGTGTCAACGGAGAACCCACTATCTGGTTCAGTTATGTCGTTTGCAACTATGAAATCCAAATCTTTGGATTTGACCTTAGACTTTCCGTTTTCTATGAGATTTTCGGTTTCAGCAGCAAAACCCACCTTGATAATATTCCCCCCTTTTATTCCTTCCAGAATATCCGGGTTGCGAATTAAATCTATGGACCAGTTCGCTGAATCATTCTTTTTCATCTTCGTCTTTGATACTTGAGCTGGTCTCCAATCAGCTACTGCGGCTGCCATGACCACGGCATCAGCTGACTGGCATTCCCGAGTTAGAACTTCTGCCATTTGCAGTGTATTGTCAACTTTTATGGTGCGAATTCCGACTGGGTTGGGCAAGGATGTTGGTGCTGTTACCAGTGTGACTATGGCCCCTCTATCTCTAGCAGCCTGGGCAATGGCGTAGCCCATTTTTCCAGATGATCGATTACCAATTGTCCGTACCGGATCAATTGGTTCCTGCGTTCCACCGGCACTAACGACAAAATTCTTATCTTTTAGGTCTCCTTCGCGTCCTATTGTCATAGATAGCACTTCTATTAAGTCGGAAACCTCTACCAGTCTCCCGTAGCCGGTTAATCCAGAAGCAAGTCTTCCTTCCGCAGGTCCTGCGACGAATATGCCTCTTGATATAAGCTTTGCTATGTTTTCTTGAGTTGCGGGATTATTGAACATATTCCCATCCATAGCAGGAGCGACTATCACCGGGGCTTTAGTTGCTAGAATAGTCATTCCTAAAGCGTCATTTGAGAGCCCATAGGCGATTTTCGCTATGGAGTTTGCCGTAGCTGGGGCTACGATTATGGCGTCTGCATTTTCGGCGAGCGCAACATGGTTAATGGATTGATTTGATTTAGGGTCAAATGGGTCAGTAACTACATCACTATGTGTAATGCTTTTGAATGATAGAGGCGATACGAACCGCATAGAAGATTTGGTCATAATCACTTCAACAAAGGCGCCAGATTGTATGAGTTTACTGGCTAAATCGAGCCCCTTGTAGCATGCAATGCTACCGGTAACCCCTAGCACGATGTTTTTTTGTGACAGCGGGCCTTTCATTTGCTTCTCGCAAGATAATTAAAGGTTAAGTTCATAAACTATTCTTAATCCCTTAAGCGTCAGATTTGGGTCAACTAGATCGAACGAGCTAACTTCTTTTTCGATAACCGTAGCGAGTCCCCCTGTGGCTATTACCTTTGAATGGTGTCCTAGTTCTTTTTTGAACCGTAATATCATTCCTTTCACCAGTTCAGAGTAGCCTAAAACTAGACCAGATTGTATAGAGTGGGGAGTATTCTTGCCTATCGCGGTTGAGGGTGAACTCAGTTCAACACGTCGAAGTTGAGATGTAGCTCTGAAGAGAGCGTCACCTGAAACTTCCATGCCTGGGGCAATTGCTCCTCCCAGATATTCCCCTGACTCCGTAACTGCATCAAATACGGTGGCTGTTCCTAGATCCACGATAATCGCTGGGCCACCGTGCAAACGTATCGCCGCAATCGCATCTACGATGCGATCAGCCCCAACGTCGCGAGGGCTGTCGTACAGGACTTTTATGCCAGTTTTTACTCCGGCATGTACCACCAAAGGCGTCAAGTCGAAGTATCGACGGCATAGGTTTTCAAAGGTAGGAGTGAGGGGAGGAACCACGCTGCAAATAACTACATCGGTTATTTCTCCGTCGATGGAGTCATTAGTTTCCAACATGTGACTCAATTGAAGACCGTACTCATCTGAAGTTCTACTGGAATCTGTTGAGACCCTCCAAGTAGCATCTAGGGAATCTCCATTGAATACCCCGATAGTTATGTTGGTATTTCCTATATCAACAGCGAGCAGCATGTTGTCGCCAGAACGTATGAACCTTATTTGTTTTTGATTACGAAATTCTTGTTCCGAGACCAGTTGGATTTTAGCAATTTACTAGCCCCGAGAAGCTTATCCAAAGTTGGAAACAGAGAATCTCTCAACCTTTGGGATCCCAATACCTTGGCAGCCTCCGAAGCGGCGGATTGCCCAGAGATGCTTTCTTTCTCTTTCTGTTCCCAGGCGGAATGCACTCTTTTTTCCCAGTCACCCGGAATGCTTTCAGGTTCTTTTCTCACTGACTTGGTTTCTGCCGATTGCGCAGAAGAGCGATGGGTTGGACGATCGCTTGATGATTCTATAATCCGTGGGCTTACCTGTGGGGCCCGGGGAATCCTTTTGTCAATTTCAGAAGCGGGCTTGGGACTTGTCTCAGTTCCGTTCAATGAGACGGTGAAATCAGTGCCTTCCCTAAGCGCTACAGTTATCTCTCCTCTTGACAAGAGAAACTCCCGGAATGATCTGTGTCCCAGATCGCGGTAACTAAAACTTGGATCTATTCTCGTCATGGTTTGCGCAAGCCGAGTTCCGAGTGCATTACCTTCATCATCCATTGTAGCTTCTACTGCTCGAGCCAATAGAACTGAAACAGATTCACTACCACTGTTATTACTACTACTCGATTCGCTTCCTGCTGACTCGAGTGGTCTACGAGTAGTACGACCATTTCTCTTATGCTCAGCTGACCTGTAATGTGCTGGACTCGATGTCTCCGTTCCCAGAAATATGTAACGGTCGCACGATTTGACCATAGTTGTGGATGTAACCGCTTTACGACCAGCTCCGATGACGGATTTTCCTGATCCTCGGAGGTGATTAACTAGAGGAACAAAATCGCTATCTGAAGAAACTATGACGAAGGTGTCGACTTGCGCACTGTGAAGCAGTTCGACAGCGTCGATTGTCAATTTAATATCGCAGGAATTTTTACCTGCTCTAGTTCCCCTGTAGTTGTGTACCGCCTCCACTCCAAGTTCAATCAAGCGTTCTTGACCCTTTCTCTGTGAGGACCAGTCTGCATAAGCGCGTTTTACTATAATGCGACCCATTCCGGAAAGTTGCTCTACTAGACCCTGCATTGAGTCTATACCAACATTTTCATAGTCAATTAGGAGTGCGATGTTTGAATCAGTCAAAAAATTGTTCTCTAAGGGGGGGCTGATGATAATGGAGACTCTCGCTGCTCTATCACTTGTTCGCCACTTATCTGATTTGTAGTTGTCGTTGCAATCAGCGATCGTGTCAGCAATTATACCACCAGTTAGACTAGTCGGCATGCACATATTAGAGATCGTATATTTTGATAAACACCGATTAGCTGCTTATCTGACATGGTTATTACCGGGAATAGGACGTTTAGCTCTTCAATAACTTACGTATTATTTATCAGAAGAATATTTCTAAGTTAATAAGAAACGTCGGTGGATCAGTGGTTCCCAAAATTTGTGACTAATATTTTCCCAATGCTATACTTTGGTTCCGGTTTTCGAAATCGTTTTCTGGATAATAAATTCTTAATGGAGTGGCAGGTACGGATTGAGAATTCGGACCTGCTCCCAATCGGAGGACAAATTGGCTACACAAACTAAGGCCACAGTGCTGACGCCATACCAAGTGAGGCGTTACAGCAGGCACATAATAATGCCCCAAGTTGGTAGCGTCGGCCAGAGAAAGTTGCTGGACGCCAAAGTGTTAATGGTAGGCGCGGGCGGGCTTGGCTCACCCATAGCCATTTACCTCACACTAGCTGGGGTTGGTACACTAGGATTGGTCGACTTCGATGATGTTGATGTTACCAATCTTCAGAGACAGATTCTCCATTTCAATGACGATATTGGACGACCTAAAGTCGAATCTGCTGTCGAAACGCTAAAGGCATACAATCCTGATGCTGTTATCAATGTCCATGAGGAACCTATCTCCTCGGTTAATGCCATGGAGATTATGAAGGATTACGATATTATAGTTAACGGTGCTGATAATTTCCCGACTCGGTATTTGGTCAATGACGCAGCCTACCTTTCGGGCAAACCATTAGTGGATGGAAGCATACTACTGTTTGATGGTCAGGCCACAACCTACCTACCAGGAAAGGGATGCTACCGCTGTTTATTTCCTACGCCTCCTCCACCTGGCGAAGTCCCCAGTTGCGCTGAGGCCGGCGTGTTAGGTATGTTGCCGGGCATGGTTGGCACGATTCAGGCAACCGAAGTAGTGAAACAAATACTTGGCGTGGGAGATTCCCTTTCTGGCAGACTGTTATTGATAGACGCTCTTAGTATGGAATTTAGAACAGTTAAAATTCGCCGTAATTCCAACTGCCCGCTTTGTGGAGATGAGCCAACGGTAACGAAATTAATCGACTATGTAGCTTTTTGCGGTGGAGCTTCCTTGACTGGATAGATGTTGTTAACTTAAGGATTAATATTGGAGGTTTTATTATGGACCTAAAAATCGGAGACGAAGCTCCAGACTTCTCTGCCAACACCACGTTAGGTAAGATTAATTTTCATGAATGGCTAGGAGACTGTTGGGGTGTTCTGATGTCCCACCCAGCAGATTTTACTCCAGTCTGCACTACTGAGTTAGGAAGAGTAGCTAACCTGAAGGAAGACTTTCATAGAAGAAATGCCAAAGTGTTGGTTTTAAGTGTAGGTACCAAGCCCGGTTTGGCCCCATTAGATTCTCATAACGAGTGGATAAAAGATGTTGATGAGACCCAAGGAGCTACTGTTAACTTCCCACTTATAGAGGACCCTGATAAAAAAATAGCGAATTCTTATGGCATGATACATCCGAATGCCAGCGATACCTTGACTGTGCGCTCAGTATTTTTGATCGGTCCGGACAAGAAAGTGAAACTTATAATTTCGTATCCTGCTTCAACTGGTCGAAATTTCGTAGAGATATTGAGAGTTCTTGATTCTCTTCAGCTCACAGCTAATTATCAAGTAGCTACCCCCGCTGATTGGCAAAATGGTGAAGATTGCATAGTCATTCCCGCCGTTTCTACTGAAGATATACCAGCTAAGTTTCCGAAGGGCCATACTGTGGTTAAAGATTATTTAAGGACTACCCCTCAACCAAACATCTGATAATGCGACCAATGGTTAAGTAGCAGTTAGGCTGAGAGTATTTCTGGAGACCTCGAATTTTCGGACAGAAACTGCTCGATGTGGTTTTCAACCATAGAAATTTCCTCCAAGTAGATTCTTTAGCACTTCAACACAGGTCAAATTTATAGGAGAACTCGGTGTCAATTTTTTTGCAGGTCGTTTCTGGTCGATATCGCGTTTGGAATATACCCGCGTCAGCTTTTAATCTTTTGGGGGTTGCCAATCGTAGACTCTCATAATGGCGAAGTTTTTGAGGGCTATTTCCTAACACATCAAGGAGATACTGATGACAAAAACACGTTCTAAGTGGGGTTGTTAAGATTCCAGATCCATATGCACTTGCTCCGTCACTCCTTCCGGTTTCGGAGATTTTCAAATACCTCTCGTTCCTCTTCAGAAATATGGTCGGGCATTTCTGGTCTTAGGACAGCGAACAGATCTCCGAACCTTTTTGGGTCTTTAAGATGCGGCATACCTTTTCCAGAAAGCCTGAACTTTTGTCCGTTTTGGCTGCATTCTGGTATTTTGAGGATTATGGATTCTGTCATCGTTAGGATACTCGTTTCGCACCCGAGAATCGCACTTGTTATCGGAACTACGATATCTGTGTACAAATCGTTTCCAACCCTATGAAACGAGTCGTCGGGTTTGATAGTTATTTTCACCTTTAGTTCTACTTCGGAGTTCGGTTTTATCGTGACTATTGATCCGGTATTGACGCCAGGGGGAACTGAGACTTCGATCCTTTTACCGGGTAGAGAAATCGTACGAGTAGTTCCGGTAAATGCCTCCTTAAGGGTGACTTCGGCCTTCACGGTAATCGTTTTAGGTTTAGTTCTTTGTGGCCTAGAACTACCCCCGAATCCCCCAAATAAATCTCCAATGTCATTTATTTGGAAATTGCTGTGATGGCGACCGTGATGTCCATAATTTCTTTGTGCCCTATCCTCATGCTTCCAATTTGCACCAAATCTGTCATATTTCCTACGAGTAGCCTGATTTGAAAGTATTTCATAGGCTTCGTTTATGGCTTTAAATTTTTTTTCAGCAGCTTGATCTTCCGGATTCAAGTCAGGATGATATTTTCGAGCTAGCGATCGGAAGGCTTTTTTTATTTCATCGGCGGAGGCCTTCCTAGATAATCCGAGTTCGTTGTAATAGTCAGCCATAGGTTAAGCGGTCCTTTTCGTTTGACATGAAGAGTATAACCATTATTCAGGGTGCTCCTCAAAATTCATTGAAGCAAATACTATAATTAATTTTATTCCACTTAAACAAGTTCTAAGCTGGCTGATATACTCTCCAACTAACGATGGGCGAGATTCTTAAAGAGGACCACTTTCGGAGCTATTCATTGAAGATATATACAAAAACTGGTGACGAAGGTAAAACTGACTTATTCTTTGGAGGTAGGGTTTCTAAAAATAATATTAGATGTGAGGCCTATGGGGAGACTGATAGCGTGGTATCCGCGTTGGGGTTGGCAAGATCTCTCTGCAAAGACGAAAAAGTCAGAGCCAATATTTTGAATATTCAAAACCATTTGTTTACTGTGGGCGCAGAGCTTGCGACCCTACCAGAAAATTATTCGAAGATGAAGGATTACTATAAAACTATTTCAGAGTCGATGATTATTGAGATGGA
This sequence comes from uncultured Dehalococcoidia bacterium, assembly GCA_964409595.1. GTDB lineage: Bacteria > Chloroflexota > Dehalococcoidia > Lucifugimonadales > UBA826 > CAYPDR01. The sequence continues at coordinate 19,574 of CAYPDR010000015.1, read as the reverse complement.
GTCACTTATCGATGAATTATCGGAAGAAGTAGATTTACCACCTAATTTCATAATTCCGGGTGCTTCCACTGGGTCTGCGGCCTTAGATATCGCCCGTTCTACTTTGAGATCTGCTGAGCGGAGAATTGTTGCTTTAAATGATATGAGAACCTTAGCAAATCCTCATTTATTAACTTTCGTGAATAGACTTTCGGATCTTTTGTTCATGTTGTCCAGTTATGAAGATAGGTATTTGCCAACGGAAATCATATCGGGTCAAAAATTAGACGATTTGGATGAGTAAGGATTTGCCTAATTCGCCACTAATCGCTGTGCTTGATTATCAAGCGGGTAATTTACGCAGTGTGCAAAAAGCATTGGAAATATGCGGAGCTACAGCAATTATATCTGCGGACCCCTCGGTTATCGCGCAATCCGATGCAGTCGTTTTTCCAGGGCAAGGAGCTTGCGATAGTTCTATGCGTAACCTTAGGACAACCGGGTTGGATAAGGTCATAGTCTCTATAATAAGAAAAGGTACACCATTTCTCGGCGTTTGTTTAGGTCTACAATTGCTGTTGGAAGAATCTGACGAAGGTAATGAGCCCGGCTTGGGAATTATCAAGGGGAAGGTAGAGAGACTTTCTGGTGGATTGAAGGTGCCGCACATGGGATGGAACAAAGTCAACTTAAGACCGGGGCATCCTATTTTTGACGGTATAGAACAAGACTCGCATTTTTATTTTGTACACAGCTACGTAGCGGTTCCTAGAGATGAAGAAGTAGTTGCGGGTACGACCTGGTATGGAAGAGAATTTTGTAGTGCAGTGGCATTTGAAAATATTACAGCCGTGCAGTTCCATCCAGAGAAAAGTGGGGATATTGGTCTTAAAATCTACAGTAATTTTGTCAGGTATGTGGGCCTAACTGACTCCAAGTGAATAGGAGATTTTTTTGCTGTGATTGAAATCATTCCCGCGATAGATGTACGAGGTGGGAAATGTGTGAGGCTTTTTCAAGGGGATTATGAAAAGGAGACTGTATTTTCTGACGATCCAGTGCGAATGGCCTTGAGGTGGGAGTCAGAAGGAGCTAGTTTTCTGCATGTTGTTGATTTGGACGCTGCAAGGAATGGGGATGTTGAAAATAGTGATGCGATTGAAAGAATCTGTAATTCAACGAAAGCTAGGGTTCAAGTTGGCGGCGGAATTAGAACATTGGATAGTGCCGTCGAATACGTAGAGAAAGGTATAGAAAGGGTTATCATCGGCACAGCGGCGATTGAGTCTCCTAAAGTAGTTTCTTCCATTATCGATAGTCTTGGTCCTCAGTCGGTAATTGTCAGCGTCGACGCGAGGGACGGGATCGTATCAATTGACGGATGGACTCGAGAGAGTAATGTATCTGCGGCAGATCTTGTAAAATCAGTTGAGAATATGGGTGTAGTAAGGTGTTTATATACCGATATAAGTCGGGATGGGACTTTGACGGAACCGAATTACAGTGCTGTGGAAGAAATTATGACCTGCACAAATATGAAAGTGCTTGTTGCCGGTGGAATTTCAACTATAGACAGCCTTTTATGCCTTTCCGACCTTGGTGTTGAAGGTGCCATCGTCGGGAGAGCTATCTACACAGGAGATTTGAAACTCTCAGAGGTTCTGAATACGATAGAATTGTGCTAGAAACATTCTTCAAAAATTTAGGTAATTGATTATGTCCCCAAATAGTAAGACCCAGAATGAAACTGTTTTACGACCGAGGTCAGGTGAGCTCGATATCTACCATATTATGTCGCTGCTTCCTGCAATGCCCTACCACCAGATAGCTGACATATGTTGTGGTGAAGGGGCCCTTTCTGTGCCTTTAGGCAAGTTAGTGTACAGAGGTAGAGTCACTGCTCTGGATTCTGTCAAGAAGAACCTCACAATTGCTAGGCGCGAATTGAAAAATATAAGGCTTACTAATGTGAAGGCTAGCCACATAGCTGACGAATCCGCTCTTCCTCTAAAAGATGAGAGCCTTGATGGCGCTATGGCGTCATTTTTTTTTCAAGTTTCTGATAAACCCCAGTTAATATTGACTGAGATCTCCAGATCCCTGAAGACGGGTGGATGGTTGGCACTCATCGAATGGCATAGGGAATTTGAATCGTACGGTCCGCCAACGCGTAATAGAATCAGTCCCGATAGATGCAGATCTATGGCTGAAAAGGCTGGATTTAATTTCTACATGCGTCATGATCTTTCGGATATGGCTTACATGTTGCTACTTAGGAAGTAGTGCGTAGAAAACAGGTTATCTTCTGTCATGCTGACTAAAAGAATTATTCCCTGCCTTGATGTGGATAACGGGCGGGTGGTGAAAGGAATCAGTTTCGTAAATCTTCGCGATGCTGGTGACCCGGCTGAGCTTGCTTCTTTTTACAATGAACAAGGCGCTGACGAATTGGTGTTTTTGGACATTACAGCCTCCTCAGATGCTAGAAATACCATTTTGCATGTCGTTGAAAAAGTATCTGAATGCGTATTTATACCCCTTACTGTCGGTGGTGGAGTCAGAAGTGTTTCCGATGTTCGGAAGTTGCTAGAAGCCGGAGCAGATAAAGTTTCTGTGAATACCGCGGCATTAACTAGTTCACAATTAATTTCTGAGGCCTCCGATCGTTTTGGTATTCAGTGCATCGTAGTGGCAATAGATGCTCGTAGGATCGTTGATGAAAGTCGCTATATGATCTTGACTGAATATACCGACCAAGGCGATGTATCTCTTAATATTGATTCCAAATGGGAAGTTTATACACACGGTGGACGTACAGCGACAGGTATTGATGTGGTGAAATGGGCACAGAAGGCTGTAGCACTTGGGGCAGGTGAAATTTTGTTGACTAGCATGGATGCGGATGGCCGTGAGGCGGGCTATGATTTAGAGCTTCTGCGATCTGTGTCAGAAGCCGTCACTGTACCTGTTATTGCTAGTGGAGGCGCTGGAAATCTCGAGCATTTGTCGGAAGCTTTGTGCCAAGGAAAAGCTGATGCTGTGCTTGCAGCTAGTATATTTCATTTCGGAACTTATACTGTCGCTGAGGCAAAAAAATACTTAAACTCTCGGGGCATTCCCGTTCGGTTAATTGAAGTGGAGCGAACTGATAAATGAAGACAATTAAATTAGACACTATGGGTTTGGTAGCTGCCATTGTGCAACATTTTGAGACAGACAAGGTTCTTATGCTCGGGTATATGAATGAAGAATCCATAAAAAAAACACTAGAGACAAAAAATGTATGGTTTTTTAGCAGAAGTAGAAGCGAGCTTTGGGAGAAAGGTAGTACTTCAGGGAACTATCTCAAATTGCAGTCATTTAATCTAGACTGCGATGGGGATGCAATACTTTTGAAAGTACTGCCGGAAGGTCCTACTTGCCATACCGGGTCGGATTCATGTTTTGAAGATGTTCAGGACGGAACTTTCGAATATGAGCAGGAACCCGCTGGTGCCAAAATATTAGATGCCATTTTTCAAATTATCGAGGAACGTAAACTTAAGCCAACCCCTGATAGCTATACAAGTAAGTTGCTTGGTGGAGATATGAATAGGATTGCCCAGAAGGTAATTGAGGAAGCAGGAGAAGCAGCGATTGCTGGAGCAACGTCTAAGAAGGTAGAACTTGCTGAAGAACTCGGCGACGTTCTCTACCATGCTCTCGTCTTATTGGCAGCGAACGACATGAATCTTGATGATGTGTGGGATGTGCTTGAAACGAGACGATCAGGTTAACTAGCAGATAAGGATGTCCCATCAGCCTCGATGGCTGAATTCATTGCCCTGATAGCCACCTCTATCTGATTATCTTCAGGTTGTTTTGTTGTCAGGCTTTGCAGCCACAGGCTAGGTGCCATGATTGCGTGGACGAATATGTTGTTTGTGTGATTGCCACTGAAACGTATAACTTCGTAGCTTATGGATGCAATCAACGGAATAAAGGCTATACGGGAAACCAATAACCACCAAAACGGGTCTCTTGGTATTAGGCTAAAAACGATAATCGCTACCAACATAACTGTAAGAAGAAAAGCTGTACCACATCTAGGGTGGGCGGTTGGATACTTTCGTATATTAGAGATCGTCAGCGAATCACCTTTTTCACGTGCATGAACTGTCATATGTTCGGCTCCGTGATACATATAAACTCGGCGAATATCTGACATAAAACCAATTACTACTATATAGGCTAAAAATATTGCTAACCGTATAAATCCTTCAGCAATATTGCTAACCAGGTTAGATCCAAGTATGCCCTCAAATGGTTTGCTGGCTAGAAGAGGTAAAATAAAAAATAATCCGATAGCTATTGATACAGAGAACAACATCATTAAAGCAAGAGACCATTTGGTTAGTTCTACATCTTCATCTTCGTTGGACACACTAGCTGAGTAGGAAAGAGAGTCCATACCTATATAAAGAGTCTCAGCGAGAGCTATTGCACCTCTCAATATAGGAATCTGTCGTAGGTGCCCGCTGAACAACTTGTTTATGCGTTTGACGCGGGTCTTTATCTTTCCTGAAGGAGCTCGTATTGCGACCACTATATTTTTCTGGCCGCGGATCATAACTCCTTCAATTACAGCTTGCCCTCCGTATGTAGGTTGAGATTGATTCACGGCCTAGCCTAAAGGGGCGCGAAACTCGATAAGCCGCCCCGTAATTTCTTTGAATGTTGGTAAAGGTTTGTTACTGTAGATTGAACCGTCGTTTTAACCGTTCAACACGTCCTTCTGTGTCAACTATCCGCTGTTCTCCAGTAAAGAACGGATGGCAACTCGAACAGATTTCTACTCGTAACTCAGGTTTGGTAGCCCCTGTGGTAAATGTACTCCCGCATGAGCAAATGACTTGAGCCTCTGGATAGTATTGGGGGTGTATGTCCGTTTTCATAGCTTGACCTGTTATGGATAAACACTTGCGTGTTTTTTGCCACCTGCCTGGAATTCGTATTTTACCCTGCCATCTATCAAGGCGAACAATGTGTGGTCTCGTCCGAGCCCAACGTTGTTTCCAGGGTGTATTTTTGTCCCTCTCTGTCGAACTAGTATTGATCCGGCAGTTACTAATTGGGTGTCGTATCTCTTAACTCCAAGTCTCTTCGACTGGCTATCACGTCCGTTTCTTGTACTTCCGCCGCCTTTTTTATGGGCCATTTCTAAACCTTCTTTGCGTTCTTTTGGCTAGCCTCGAGAAATTTCAGTAATCCTGAGGTCAGTGTATTGTTGCCTGTGTCCCTTTTTCTTTCGGTAACGGGTCTTCGCCTTGTATTTAAAGACAACGACTTTTTTGTCTTTCCCCTTACCAACTACCTCGGCTGTGACTGACACTCCGTCAACCTTTGGGTTGCCGATTATGATATTACCATCCACTGACGCCATTCTTATATCTTCTAAGGTGAGGGTGTCACCTTCATCACCACGCACCGTTTCTACGCGAATGGTATCGCCAGGTTTAACGCGGTATTGTTTACCGCCAGTTTGTAATATAGCGAAATCGGTCACTTTATCACCTTTCCAAAGGGAAATTTTACATTTGAATAGTAGCTATAGTCAATCATTTGGGTGACGATAACTCATTAGACGAACACTTTTACAGGCTGCCACTCTTTTGCATTTTTGTCTAGTTTCATGACAGCTATCAGTTCACCACAATCGTTGTATGCCGCGCTTCTTTCGAGGGGCTTGGTCGTGACTTCCCCAACGTCGGCTGGAATTCGACGACCGTGGCTTACAAGTGTACTTTCGTTCAACGTTAGATTGATTACTTCCAGTCCTTCTAAACATGCTCCGGGTTCTTTCATAACCTCCCATTCCGTTCCTTTTTCAAACGAAGATAATACCTTATGAAGTTCAACTGACCCACTGATGTCGAATGGGCCAGTAGAGGTTCGCTGCAACCCCTTTAAATGGGCTCCGCATTGCAGTGAGTTACCCAAATCTTCGGCAAACGATCTCACATAAAATCCCTTACCGCACTTGATATCCACCGTTAAGAGCGGCGGTTCAAATGCGATTAACTGTATATAGTAGACTTTCACTGGACGGGGTTTTATGTCGACTTGGGCCCCTGCCCGCGCGAGCGCGTACAACCGTTTGCCCTTAACCTTTATAGCACTATATTTGGGCGGGAACTGGACGATTTCGCCACAGTATTGCGACAATATACGATGTACATCTCCATCTGTGACTGCGCTTGAATCTCTTTCGTCTATGATTCTTCCTTCCCTATCAAAGGTATCCGTGCGTATTCCAAGTTCTATAGTTGCATGGTAATGCTTGTCATCATTTAAAATGTACTCTAGAAGTCTTGTTGCTTTCCCACAAGCAACGGGGAGAACCCCAGTTGCAAGAGGGTCCAAAGTACCACCGTGACCCACCTTTTTAATATGTGAAGCCTTGCGTATACTCCTAACGACATCCATCGAAGTAATGCCGAGAGGTTTGTTTACATTTATAATGCCACTTGCCATTTGCATAGGTTATTTAAAAATAGGGAATGGGGAAGTGCTACAAAGCGTCAATATGAGGTGACCTAGACGGAACGTTCTCTTGATTTGTGTCCATTAGCTTGAAGAGACTTTCAGCACGGTCTAAAGAGTCATCCAACATGAAGCTAATAGTAGGTATTCTTCGTAATGAGAGACGCTGGCGAAGAATTTTCTGAACGAATCGACTTGCAGAATTGAGACCCTTTGTCGTTTTTTGTTTATCGAAGTCATCTCCCATGACTGATACGTACACCAAGGAAGTTTGAAGATTTCGAGATGTGTCAACATCCATTACAGTTATAAATTTTGACAGCCGTGGGTCTCGTAATTCTTGGCTGATGACTTCGCTTATCTCCCTCTTCAGTAAGGAATTGATACTGTCCATTCGATTGTGCATGAGATAGCCCTAGCGTCATCAAAAATAATATTCGTTATTGGCTGTCGGTTGGATTCCTATTACCGTTATGAAACCTCTTCCACACCATATGCTTCGAGTATGTCGTCCTCTTCAAAGTCATCGAACCCATCAATTGTGAGACCTCCCTCAAACCCTGTTGCGACTTCTCTTACATCATCTTTAAAGTGTTTTAGAGACGATATTTGACCGATGAACATTTCTTCGCCACTTCTTAAAATGTGTATGGTGGAGTCTCGAGTAATTTTCCCGTCGTTCACGTAGATTCCTGCCACTTTTGATCTCCTACCTAAATTGAAAACCGCTCTCACTGCGGCTCTTCCTACATAGACGTCCTCAAAGGTTGGCTTTAGCATTCCTTCTAGTGCTTTACTGACATCTTCAATCAGGTTGTAGATCACATCGTAGTGGCGAACTTCCACATTTTCTTGGTTTGCTAGGCTCTGTGCCCCACCTTCTGGAAGAGAATTAAATCCTACGATAACTGCCTCTGAGGCAACTGCAAGTAAGACATCACGTTCCGTGATTCCTCCACTGGCCATGTGGATAATGTTCACTCTGCTGTCATCCGTGTTCAGGTTGTCAAGTGCGTTACGAACAGCTTCAATACTTCCTTGCATGTCTGTTTTAACTATAAGATCTACTTGTCTTATTTCACCAGCAGCACCCCTCGAATGGGCGTCTTGAAGGGTTATAGCTTCACGTCTTGCTCGGTTTTGAACTTCCTCCACCATTTTCCGGGCATCTTTCTCGTTTGGGACTACATTAAATAATGTTCCTGCTTCAGGGATTTCATTGATTCCCATAATTTCCACAGGAGTGGAGGGCCCAGCTCGCTCGATTCTTTTGCCTTTATCGTCGAACATGGCCCTTATGCGACCGTAGGCTTCTCCTATGACAACCGTGTCCCCCTGGTTAAGAGTTCCTCTTTGCACGAGCATCGTGGCCACTGTTCCCCTACTCCGTTCCATTCTGGCTTCAACTACGACGCCCCCAGCTTCTCTGTCTGGGTTGGCTTGTAATTCGCTTATTTCTGCCACTACATTAATGTTCTCTAGTAATTCGGCAACCCCACTGCCAGAGAGTCCGGACACTGGGACTGCAACAACATCTCCTCCCCAGGCTTCGACTAGCAGCTCACGTTCAGAAAGTTGACGGTAAACGTTGTCTACATTTGCCGCTTGGACATCTATCTTTGTCACGGCAACGATAATTGGAACATCTGCAGCCTTAGCGTGATCGATTGCTTCAATAGTTTGTGGCATTACTCCGTCGTCAGCCGCTACAACTAAAACAGCTATATCTGTAACTTGGGCTCCCCTTGCCCTCATTGCCGTGAAAGCCTCATGCCCCGGGGTGTCGAAGAAAGTTATTTGTCCACCCTCGTATTCGATTTGATAGGCCGCTATATGTTGCGTAATTCCTCCAGCTTCTTTTTCAACCACATTAGTTTTTCTGATGTTGTCTAGGAGCGTAGTTTTACCATGGTCTACGTGCCCTAGGATAGTTACTACTGGAGGTCTGGTTGCTAAGGAATCAGGATCCTCGTCACCAAGCGAAGGAGCCAAGGAGGCAATTTCAGGGACTTCATTAACATATTCATTGGCTTGGAATCCGAATAGTTGGATCACTATCGATGCAATCTCATGCTCGATCACATCATTTATTGCAAACATATAGCCGCCGCGCATCAATCCTTTCACTACCTCAACTGGATTCACATCCATCATATCCGCTAAATCGCTAACTTTTATGGCCGACGGGATATTGAGCTTTTCGGGTTGTTGAATCTGATCAGTTGGTGTTGTATTACCGGTCATAAGCCGTTCCGTTTTTTATTTTGTTGATAATTCTAGGGCCGTTTGGAGCCAACCGTGCTAACAAGCTTGCTCCACGTGAGGTCAGTGATTGTGCATTTCAAAGTCGCTGCTATTCTCTCTCTACTAAGTGGCTTTCCCATGCAAACGCTCTCATAACACAGATAAGCCCCTCTACCAGGCGTTTTCCCCACAATGTCTACCTCGGGCCCGTGATTGGTTCGAACCAACCTTAACAAAGCCGACTTATCTGACTTGGAACCGCAGGCGACGCATGTTCTTTGAGACTTATTCCTGACCATTATCAGGTGTTTTTTGATCCTAGCGTCTTCTTCGGGTAGATTTACTTCGGCGGCTGCGGCCGTTAGCTTGCGCAGGATTCTTTCTGCCACGTCTTGCAGTTACGCCACCCCTTAGGTCCTCAATATCTTCCGCGAACCTTATCATTCCTCCAGATTGGCTACCGCTGACACCAGCTCGATGTATAGACCATATGTCTTCTGGTACATCGCTGATGTCAGATCCACTATCGATCTCCTCCTCCTCCTCCTCGTCCTCCTCTAACAGCAGGAGTTCCTCTTCCGCAGATAACCCTTCTTCTTGTGGTAATTCCTCTTGGACCTCACCAGAAGTAGGTTCTTCTTGCGCTATCATTGCAGCAAGAATGGCATCTTCATCAACATCTGACTCAGCAATTTCGACGTCCGCAGAGTCTGACTTAATTTCCTCTTTAATTTCTGGCGTGAGCGTTCCGGCGAGCACCTCTGCCGAGGCCTCTAACAATGTCGCTAGTTTTTCGACTAGTTGCTGGTCGTTAAGTCGACCATCGTCGTCGGCATGAGCCTCTGACTCAATCTCTTGTGCCGGCGCTGGTGGCATTTTCGATAGATCAACGTCTAAATCACTCTTTATATCCACTTTCCAGCCGGCCAGCTTTGCTGCTAACCTCGCGTTTTGGCCTTCTTTTCCGATTGCGAGGGAGAGATGCCTGTCAGGTACGATTGCGACGGCGCTGCCTTCCTCTCCATTGATGTTGACCCTATGAACTTGGGATGGACTAAGCGCATTTGCTATGTACCTGTTCGGATCCTTGCTCCACTCCAAGATATCAATTTTTTCTCCTTGGAGCTCGTTGACAATACTCTGTATCCGGACGCCCCTTAGCCCAACGCAGGATCCTACGGGATCAACTCCGTCTTGCCTTGCTCGGACAGCCACTTTACTGCGTGAGCCGCTTTCCCGGGCAATACCAATGATTTCTACAGCCCCATTAAATATTTCAGGAACTTCTTGCTCGAATAAGCGCCTCAATAAGAGTTCGTCGGTCCTGGAAACAATGAGCTCCGGCCCTTTGATAGATTCTTTATCGATCGACTGCAATAGGACCTTGATTTTTGCACCTTGTCTGTATCTTTCTGAGGTAACTTGTTGACTAATGGGCAATATGGCTTCAGTCCTGCCAGTATCGACAATTATCTTGGTCGGCTCAATACGTTGAATTGTAACTGTGATGATCTCGCCTTCACGACCTTCGTATTCGGAAAGTATTATTTCTCTTTCAGCTTCCCTCAGGCGTTGTAAGACAACCTGCTTTGCTGTTTGTGCAGCAATTCTTCCTGCGCTATTTGGTATCTCTTCTGTGGCTATTGTGTCGCCGATTGAAGAGTTAGATTTGTATTTTGATTTGGCGTCTTCAATACTAATTTCCTGTAGAGGGTCCTCCACAGATTCGACCACAGTCTTTATTATGTCTACTCTTATTCCCCCGGACGCAGTATCTAGTCTGACTGAGATGTTTCGTCCTTCAGTAACCGTATCTTTTTTGAAGGCAGAGACGAGAGCCGCTTCAATAGCAGACATGACCTTGTCTCTCGGCAAATTACGTTCGGCAGCCAACTGAGTTAAAGCGACTATAAAATCACTCTTCATTTGAGCCACCTCCTGCTTTTTTTTGCCGTTATAATAAAGAAAGTGGGCCTAACCCACTTTCAAATCTTACATGCGTCTATCCAAGCACCCAGATTATAGCATTTCAAGCCCTAGTGAACAACTTTGTAGTTAGGAATAAAGACATGCCTAGATTATTTGGTATACGGTAGTAACGACTATGAAGCAAAACACTTATTGGGCCACTCCTGTCAATGATCCGAATATGCGCTGTTGGAGTTCAATTTGTGTTGGATTCGGTAGGCACTTTAGAATTTTCCAAACGCTTCTCATTGTACTCGTTTTATTGGGTGGTACTATTTTCACCATCTCGTGTGGAAGGGATCCTGAAGATGAACTCCTAATTTTTGCCGCGGCTAGCGTTATAGACGTTTTAATCGACACTGAAAAAGAGTTCGAGAGCCTGTCAGGTACAAACCTAATTTTTAATTTTGCCGGTTCTCAGACACTGGCCAGTGAAATAGCAAATGGGGCCCCAGGAGACGTTTTAATTTCGGCCGGACCTGATCCGGTCTATTTTTTGATTGAACGTGGAAAGCTGGATCTTGAATCTGTTGTGGAAATAACTCGAAATCGGTTAGTAGTTGCTGTAGATTCAAAAGGTGAGTTCAACGAAATCTATAGTCTGTCACAGCTAAATCGCTTGGATAGGCTCTCAATAGCCGATCCTGATCTTGCTCCCGCTGGCTCGTACGCCAGAGAGGCTTTGACTGCGCTCCAGCTTTGGGACAAATTAGCATCGAAGATGGTATACGGGTCGGATGTTAGGTCCACTTTGGCATATGTTCAAACCGGTAATGTAGACGCAGCGATTGTTTATCAAACGGACGTACGTATAGCTAAAGGACTGATTGCTAAGGATCTGATACCTGATTCTGCATATTCTTCCATCGTTTATCCAGGAGCATCGCTACCAGGATCTGCGAATAGGAGGCTTGGTCGCCAATATCTTACGTTTCTTCAAGGAGAGTCTGCTTTGAGATCGTTTGACAAACATGGATTTATTGTCGATCAAAGACAAAATGATTGAGTTATCTTAATGATATTAGCCATCACTTTTTTGACTCTAAAGGTGGCCCTAGTCGCCACCGTGATCAATTTCCCTTTTGCTCTTTTGGTGGGTTGGTTAGTGGGAAGAAAAAACGTTCGGGGCAAAATCGTTTTAGAGATTATTGTTTCGTTGCCGCTTGCCTTACCGCCGGTTGCTGTGGGATATGGACTTTTACTGTTATTTGGTAAGAATGGTCCTATAGGAGCCTTATTAGCCAATGCCTTCGGGGTCGATATCGTGTTCACTTGGGTAGCGGCTTCGTTGGCTGCTGCTGTGGTTTCGTTCCCGCTGATGGTAAGAAGCATTATTGTTTCTATGGCTTCCGTTGATGACAGGATTGAGCGCTCGGCCAGAGTATTAGGGGCCGGGCCCATAAGAACATTTTTGACAGTTACATTGCCACTTTCCTACCAAGGTATAGTCGCAGGAGTGTTGCTCGGATACGTTCGGGCCCTAAGTGAATTTGGCGCAACGATAATAGTGGCTGGAAACATTCCAGGGCGGACCCAAACCCTTCCGTTGGCCATATTTGGGAAAGTTCAGCTTGGTAGAAACTCTGAAGCCTTAGAGCTTGTTATAGTTTCAGTATTTCTGGCCGCGGTGTCTTTGGCGATTCATAACTGGCTGCTAACTAGGTCGGGAAATAGAGGAGTCTTATGAAGACTATCTATGCTCTGGAAGCTTCGCTTTCAGTTACCCAGGGAGAATTTTCCCTCACTTGTGATCTGCAGATTCCACACGGAATCACAGCTATATTTGGCCCGTCTGGTAGCGGTAAGACTACGTTACTTAATTGTGTAGCGGGTTTCAGAACACCAAATGCAGGTTTAATCAAAACCCCGCGTTCAATTTTCTATTCTGATAAACAAAGTATAAATTTGTCTCCTGAAAAAAGGCGGATAGGTTATGTTTTGCAGGAGTCCGGTCTTTTCCCACACCTTTCGGTTAGAAAAAATATCGAATACGGTTTCAATCTTACGCCAGAAAGCGAGAGAATTTATAAAGTAGATTATCTGCTAGATGCTCTACGACTGGCTCACATTGCGGATAGGGACCCTAAAAACCTATCGGGCGGGGAGCGGCAAAGGGTGGCAATAGCTCGCTCCCTAGCGACTTCTCCAGATATTCTGTTGTTGGATGAACCTCTTGCTTCTTTGGACGCTCCTCTCAGGGGGGTTTTGATTAAGATACTGAAAATGGTGTCGGATGAGTTGTCCATTCCAATGTTGTACGTTTCACATTCTCTTTCCGAAGTTATCGCGTTGTCCGATCAGGTATTTGTTTTAGCCGAGGGGGCAGTTGTTGCTGAGGGACCTCCACATATTTTGCTGAGGAGCGCGGATGTTCGCTCGCTCGCTGACTATGGAACTTTTGAGAACATATTTCAAGGGACTGTGCTGAAAGTTGATATACACAATGCGATAACTATAGTTTCTGTGGGTGATACAGAGTTAACGCTTCCTATTAAGCCCGTAACGATGGGACAAGAAGTCATGGTGTCTATACGTAGTAGCGAAGTGATACTCAGTCGGGACAAGCCTAACCCGTTGAGTGCTAGAAACATCGTAAAAGCATTTGTGGTCGACATGTATCCAACCAAGAATTCCATCATAGTAGAATGCGAGTTTGGCGCTCGGATGTTCGTCGAGATTACCGTTGACGCCCGAAGGGAACTTAATATCTCCCCCTCTATGGAACTTCACATGATAATTAAGGCCAGTAGCGTGATGTTACTAACCTTGTAGTAGCTGTTATTGTGGCGCAGAGAATTGCTGTGAAATTCAGATAAGTAAAGTTCCTGCTTTCTTTATAAGTTTTCCTTTACACACAATGGTGTTCACGTTGTGAAGTGCGGAAATATCTCTTGACGGATCTCCTTCTATGATTAGGACGTCGGCAGACTTACCTTCTTCAAGTGTCCCGATTTCATTGTCCATTCCAAGGCACTCTGAGGAAGTTCTGGTAGAACATGTAATAGCCTCTAGCGGGCTGATACCCATTTCCTCGACCATTACTTGAGGTATGTAGGCGAAATCGTCGAAATTAGCGTTTGCCATACCCGAATCCATTCCCGTAACAAACTTAATCCCTTTGTCCCACATGTCGCGTAATATTTCGAATCTGAGAGCTGGGTCTCGCATAGCCCCCGAATTTGGCGCTTCGCGTCCTCTTATTCGGTTCAGATGGGATAGTGCCAATGTAGGGTCAACATAGATACCGTTGTCGGCGATTTTTTTTGATACTTCTGGGTCGTAGTCATAAAGTTTACTTGGATCTTCCGACAACCAAGAGCAATGTATAAGGTTTTGAATGCCTGCCTCCACGCAGTTGCGTACTCCTTCGGTAGCGTGGCAGTGAGCTGCGATCATCAGGCCCAGTCTTTCGCCGTCTTCAACGGCTGCCTTGAGTATTTCTGAGCTGTATTGAGGAGCCCTTACGTTGGTTCCTGGTGTGAACCCCCCCCCAGTTGACATTATTTTGATGTGGTCAGCGCCTAATTTGAATTGCTGTCTCACGGCTTTTACAACTTCTTCGGATGTATTAGCCTCCGTCCCGAACATGTTGCAATGACCGCCCGTCGTTGTAATTGGCGTGCCTGCAACCAGTAGGCGAGGTCCAGGAATTATTCCTTCTGAGATTCCCCTCTTGAGTGGAAAAATCACTTCATTCCGACTTCCCAGATCTCGCATAGTGGTGACTCCTGAGCAGAGCGCCGATCGGACGGCCTGTGTTCCCCTCATTAAAAAAGTCTCATTGTCTTCAGTAGTGATGTGAGTGTATGCATCAGCATGAGCGCTGCAGTGAATGTGTGAATGCATTTCAATAAATCCTGGCATCAGACTGCCGCTTGGAATGTCTATTATCTCTGCACCACAAGTGTCGGATTCTGACAGCAAATTTTGCGAGGAGACTTTTGTTATTGACTCATTCTCAACAATCACAGCGGCATCTGGAATTGGAGGACCACCATTTCCGTCGATCAATTTCCCTGCCTTTAAAATGCGCTTCATTGACCGTCTCCCTTGTATCGGATTACCGAAGAACGGCGTAATTATATAACAGTGATACGTAACCAAAAATCAGCTTTTATTGCCCATTAGATCAAGCAGTCATATACTTCCGACGCGTAAGGAACTGAGGAGAAACTATGCTAAATCTCACATGGACGATGAATCCCTTCGGCGGCGCCGTTGTTGACGCGGATTCATTGGAGCTTGATCCGACTGGCTTTTCAATTCAGATTGACACTGCTTTGGAAAGTTGGCGCCGAGAAAACGTGAAAGTAGTTTGGCTCGAGGTGCCTGACGGCTCTATATGCGTTATTCCGGCAGCCTTCCAGAAAGGGTTTCAGTTCCACCATGCTAATGGAACCCAGGCGATGCTGACACTTCAGGTAGAGATAGACGCCTTTATTCCCCCTTATTCTAGTCACTACGTGGGGATAGGGGGAGTTGTCGTCAATGATAGTAAGGAACTTTTGGTTGTGTCGGAGAGGTACAGAACTGGGGGTAGGGGACCATCTTATAAACTACCGGGTGGAGCTCTACAACCCGGAGAACATTTGGAGGAAGCTGCGGTGCGAGAAGTGGAAGAAGAGACCGGCGTAAAGACTAAATTCGATGCACTGGTCAGTTTTCGTCATTGGCATGGTTACCGGTACGGCAAATCTGATATCTATTTTGTCGCGAGGCTCACTCCTCTGAGCAAAGAAATTACGATGCAAGTAGAAGAAATAGTGGAGTGCCTCTGGATGCCCGTAGAAGAATTTTTGAACAGTAACACAATACATGTTTTCAATAAGACGATCGTACAATCGGCCTTGCTTAGTAGAGGGATAATTAAGACCGAAATCGAGGGTTATGGACCAGCTGAAAAATTTGAATTTTTCATGCCTCATGGTTTAGATCAGTACTTGGAATAAATGATTAAAGAGAGGAAGTAGAATATGCCGGATATAAACATCAAAAATAAAATTCATGATGGAGATACACTTATTGATGGTTCGGTTCTACTTGGCGTATCCAAGGATGAGATCGCGACAAGCATAAGAAATAATAATTACAGTTTTGCGTTCATCGATAGCCAGCAGGGAGCCTTCAATGAATAAACTCTTACAAGTTTTAAAATGCCAACGGTTTTGAGATTTCCTCCCAATTTCACCTAAAGCCCACAAGGCACTCATGTCTTATTGGAAATATATCGGATCTTGGTCCTGTAGACATTGAAATACCACAAGTTGAAGAAATTGATACTATTCTTAAAAGGGAGGGAGAAGTGTAGTGGGCGTACCGAGGTACGGTATTGAAAATAGACCAAGTAGGTTAGAGTAAGACCAATGGTGCAACGAAACAGGTTTAGTGTTTTTCCAAATGGAATCAATAATAGCTGTCATCGATGCAAGGAACATAGCGATTGTCGGCGTCGACTGCCTTACCTGGAGGGCAAATGATCTGTTGTACGATAAAGAGACGTAGCCCAAATCCCATCTTCAAACCGTAGATGATTGTAAAGAACACAACATTCAGCAGTTAGAGGGCACAAGCACTAGGATTAGTTTCAGAAGCTATGATTATTAATTGAGGAACAAATACATTCCAATGAGAATACTCGTTCTTACGGAGAACCTAATACCATAACGTGGCCGTTAATTTGAGCGAGTTCATTCTAAATTGACACCTTGCTAGGTCAAAAGTAAACTTTATTGGTTATTTAATGAGAGTAAGATATGCCCAAGAGAACCTACCAACCTAGGAAAAGAAGACGCGCACGGGTCCATGGTTTCCGATCGCGAATGAGTTCTCGTGGTGGTCGAAACGTGCTTAAAAGGCGTATGTTTAAGGGCCGCCATAGGCTTACAGTGTAGTAAGGGTTTAGATAGTTAATATAACGTAATTTATATGTCGGGTTGGTGGAGCTTAAAGATTGGATTGGAGATGATTCCCAGAACGTTCGTCTTGTTGTTTGTTCGGCATCCATCACGTTTTTCTATATATGCAGAAGCAAAATAGGCTAACTAAATCAAAGGATTTCGCCGCTGTACGGCAGAACGGAAGTAGTTGGTCTGAAAAGAATGTTGTTATGTTGTTGTGCTCTCGGGTGGCCTGTAATCCGCACCTGCCATCTAGATTTGGATTCGTAGTCTCGAAGAGAGTTGGAAATGCAGTTGTGAGAAACAAATGCAAAAGACGAATGAGAGAATGTGTGAACAGGATGGGTGTCGACTCCGGGTGGGATGTAGTCCTTATAGCACGTGAGGGTGTTCGCAATGAGAGCTATGCGGGCATGTTTGATTCTATTAAAAGACTGCTTCACCGAGCAGGCATTAAAATTTCACAAGACTTCACTTGAAAATCGATAGAGCGGGTTCATCTATTATTTCCGTACTCTCAAAATGGTTAGAACGATTTGCCGTTTTCAATATATCGGTTTACAAGACTTGTATTTCACCCTATCTACCCCCTGCTTGCAGATATGAGCCTACCTGTTCTATCTACTCAATGGAAGCAATAAGAAAATATGGACCTTGGAAAGGATTTCTACTTGCTGCGCATAGGTTGATACGATGTAATCCTCTAGGTAGGCGGGGTTACGACCCGTTACCATGAACTGGACGGTAATGTGTAGCAATAAAATGGAAGGTTTGAAAAGATAAGTGGAACAACACTTGAGCAGTAGAAAATAATGACGATATACGTACTGGTGGGGACATTCTTTGCTGGCATTCTCTTGTTTGCCGGCATCGGCTGTTCTCATTTTTCGGGCCCGCAGGGTTGGTCGGGTGGGGTAATTGTTGATGACGCGCTCGTGATTGGTAGCATGGATGGTTTGCTACTGTCATTGAATAAAAATACCGGCCTAGAGACTGAGGAGTGGAAGCCTTTAGTGTTTCCAAGATTCAGTGGAGGTAAAGGTGGTATTTTGGCAGGGAATCCCGACTCAGAGAATGAAAAAAAGAGGGCCATTTATGGTAGCCCGGTGGTTCATGAAGGAATCATCTATGTTGCCTCTTATGACGGGGTTATTACGGCCGTAAATCTCGAAAATGGAGAGATTCTAGATCGATTAATAATCGCTGAGCAACTGGTAGGCGGCGTCACATTTCATGATAAAAAATTGTTCGTCGGGTCGAGCGACGGGAGTATGCACGCCTTGGAGGTATTAAGAGATGGGAAAATGACCCGGTTGTGGGAATGGCCGGGCAAAAGCTCTAATTATGAAGCAACGAGACCTGGGATATGGTCCTCGCCGGCCACCCATAATGGAACTGTTTTCTTTGGATCCCTTGATCATAAGGTGTATGGTCTTGACTCATCTACCGGGGAGGAAATATGGGCTTTTACTACAAATGCCGCAGTGGCCGCCTCACCTGTAGTCTATGGTGGGACTGTTTTTGTGGGTTCATTCGACAAGATATTTTATGCTCTCAATGCGGAAGATGGGGAGGAAATATGGAGGTTTACGGGGGCATCCAATTGGTACTGGGGATCAGCAGCAGTGACGGAAAAATATGTTCTTGCCCCGTCTCTCGACGGGAAGCTATACGCTTTAGATAGGATAACTGGGCGTCCAGTTTGGGAATTTGATACGGGTAGCCCTATTGTAGGTTCACCAGCCATTGCAAAAGATAATGTTGTTGTCGCTTCACGTGACGGGGATGTATATCTGCTTGAACTAGATACTGGTTTTGCGTTAGATAAATGTCCGATAGATGAAAAAATAGAAACACCTATGACCATCGATGGAGATGCGGTCTATTTTGGAGCAAGGGACCACACTATACGATCTCTTCGTATTGATAGAGCTACATTAGATGAAGATCTGTGGCCGTCACCATATTTTACAGACAACGCAAAGCATAATTTAAGAAAGAAGCATGAACGGGAACAGGAAGAGAAAAAATGGAATGGAGTGAAAGACGAAGACTACAAAGCACCCAATTTGTCAGGCGGTGAATATGAAAGTAAGTGCTAGGTTACTTTTTGTAGAAGCTGGGAAGAGCTTGTAATGGAGGTTTTTAGCCAGATCTGGGGCAATGTGATCATTCAACCGATGATCAATGCTCTGGTGCTTCTTTACAGCGTAGGTTTTCATAACTTCGCGGTCGCTATTGCAATATTCACAATTGCAACCCGCGGGCTCATGATGCCTTTGACCGTTAAACAAAGTAAGCAAATGAAAGCGATGTCAGCCCTACAACCCCGGATAAAAGATATACAGAGCCGATTTGCTAACGATAAGCAGCGTCAGTCCCAAGAAACAATGAAGCTTTATAAGGAGCAGGGAGTTAATCCAATTGGTTGTTTGGGACCTATGTTTATCCAGATGCCTATCTGGATTGGCTTGTACCAAGCCATAATGCAGACCGTTCCCTCAGCTCCTGAAAGCTTGGTTAACCTATCTTCACACCTCTACCCGTGGCTACCAATGGTTGAAACAGTAATCCCGATTAATAGTCGATTCCTATGGCTAAATCTGGCTGAACCTGATTCATCTCCATTTGTACTTCCAATTATGGTAGGAGCATCTATGTTTTTGATGCAGAAAATGACTGCTATGCCTGCTGCGGACGACAGGCAAGCGTCCACTAATAGGATGATGCTGTGGATGATGCCATTGATGTTCGGATTTTTTACGCTGCAGTTTCCAAGTGGACTAGCTTTGTATTGGGTCATATCTAATGTTGTTGGCATAATTATCCAAGGATTTATAACTGGGTGGGAGCCACTGTTAAACGTAGTAGACTTTAAGAGGAAGCGGGCTACGGAACCTGTCGCTGTGGTTGCGGGGACTGAGGAAAATTTGCCCAAGGAGAGTGAACAAGATGAAGTCGATA
>CAYPDR010000014.1:0-26114 GCA_964409595.1 uncultured Dehalococcoidia bacterium | reverse complement strand
ATCCGCCATTAGGTCAATGGATATTTCACCACCACTCTCCATTTCAATGATGGCTTGATATTTCTTACTATTGTCAATGGCCATTTCGGGCGGATTGTTATATTGTTTTGCTGTCAATTTTCATTCTCCTGATCGCATGGTATATTTTCAGTCCTACCCCAAGTCGGAGTAGCTCCTGTTTTTTCGAATTTCTCTATTATGTTCCTTATTTTGGTTGGTATGGGTCTAGACTGACCTACATTGCTATCAAAATTCACTGAAATGGTTTCTCCTGTAACGAGCAAATCTTTTGTTGACGATCTGTATATTTCGGATTGTTTCACGATGCTCGTTCTGCCGATCCTACGTACCGCGATATATACATCAATAAGGTCATCCATCTTAGCCGATCCCTTGTATTCCAGTGTCACCTTGACCGCCGCCAGATCAAAGGTTTTCCGGTATTCTTCGGTATACGGCAGTATTCCGAGATTTCTGTAATATTCGGCCTGTGCGACATCTATAAAATCTAGATAGCTTCCATAGTAAACGATTCCTTGAACATCGCACTCTTTCCATCGGACTCTCATCCTGTGAAAGAATTTGAAATCAGACTTAGGCAACAGTCTCTCCAATCGCTACTTGACCTGAGATTTCTTATCCTCTGCTAACTAATTGTATGCTTTTACCAGGTGTAAATGGAGGAGTTGGCAAACATTAGTCTTGTTTTTACTACAAACCTGGAGTCGCCTTATAAGTTTTGAGTTGGTAGCTATTTTCTTCGCTCGTTCGGTCAGGGGTTGTTTACGGCAACAGTAGTTGAGCTAATTTTCGGGCGGTTTACAAGAGGTTTTTTCAAAATGTCAGCTGTCTGTGTTCCGTTATTTCGCCCGTGGTAAGCAATTTTTATGGAAGGCGCAGCTAGCATAGGGGTGATATCAGTATGGGGGACTAAATGGATCTCTTCAGAGAGACAAACGGGTTTAGTCGGAATAGCCTTCATGTCATCGATATTATGTGCATGTGCGTTTAACAAAATTCGAGGGAACACACGCCCTATGCGTTGGTGGGCTCAGTGTAGAGAGTGCCGGTGTTTTCAATACGCCACATGCTTGTTGGTATGATGTGCAGCGTGGTAATAGGGGGAACCTAAGGTGGTGGAACTCTCTATCCATATCGGACTCTAGTCTATCGAGAAAACTGAAGGGTCCTTAGATAGGCTGGGTTGAATTCGGAATCGGTGTATTAAATTGGTGGCAGGTTTAGGTAACAAAGCGGGGAAGTCATAGTGAACCCTGCATAGATATTAGGCTGACACAAATTTCGACCGAAATGCTTCGGAATTTGTAGCAAGGTCTAGGGGTTGTGAAAGTAATTGTCCATAGGTGTCAAGGATATGAAATTTGGGTTTGTGCTACCAAAAACAACCAATATTGAAGACGTGAAACGTTTCGCTAAGAAGGTGGAAGAGCTTGGATTTGAGTCGGTATGGGTAGCCGATCACGTAGTCCTACCTATTGAGCAAACAAACGAATATCCGTACACTGAGGATGGAAAGTTTACCGCCCATCCTGACGATCCACAGCTAGATGCTTTTGTCCTACTGAGCGTTTTGGCAACAGTTACCTCCAAAGTTGCGATTGGGACATCCGTAATAATCGTTCCATACAGAAATCCGATTGTCCAGGCTAAGATGTTTGCGACCCTCGACGTGCTCTCGACCGGTCGTGTTTTGTGTGGAATTGGTGTTGGTTGGTTGCGTGAAGAGTTTGAAGCTCTTGGGGTGTCGTATCAGGCTAGAGGAGCAGTGACGGATGAATATCTACAGGTGATCAAATCGTTATGGAGCTCCAATAGACCTAAATTCAACGGTGAGCACTACCGATTTTCTGATATTGGATTCGCGCCCAAACCCGTTCGTGGAAAGATTCCAATATGGGTAGGTGGTCATACTAGACGGGCAATAAGACGAGCTGTGAAATATGGTGATGCGTGGCATCCGACTCGCCAAACTCCTGAACAAGTCGCGGCAATGGTGCCTTATCTAAACTCATATTGTCATGAACAAGGGCGGGAACGGGAAGAAGTCACAATTTCATTGAAAAGGACGCTCCATTTCACAGACGTAGGGATAGAGTTACCAACCAGAGTTCAATCTAATGCTGCTTTGATAAGTTCCACCGAGGAGGTAGTCGAGGATGTCTATCGATGTGAAGAGTTAGGCATAAAACAGCTTACTTTCGATTTTCAGACAAGAACAATCGATGAGTGTATAAAAACCATGGAACACTTTGCGGATAAAGTTATGTACCTATTCTAACCTAGCCTTACAAGACCTCCGGATTAAGACAGGCCGGCATCTCGTTTCCTTTAAGTCTCGCAATAATGTTGTCAGCAGCCATCAAACCCATATTCCTCAACGTAGCAGCACTCGCGCTTGCTATGTGAGGAGTGATTATCACATTCTCCATGTGGACCAACGGATCATCATGATGAATTGGTTCTGGGGAAGTAACGTCCAGAGCAGCGCCGGCTATTACGCCATGTTCTAATGCGATTCTCAGCGCATCGGGATCTACAGTGCCTCCTCTAGACGTGTTTATTAAGAAAGCTTCCTTCTTCATCTTGTTCAATTCGGTAGCGGAAATGAAATTTTGTGTGTCAAGGCCTAGCGGCACGTGAACCGAGACATAGTCTGAAGATTCCAATAGATCATCTATATTCGGTGTCCACTTCAGACCATATTTTTTCTCTTCTTTTATCTTGCGAGTGCGGGAGTAATAGAGTATTTCCATATCAAATCCAGCAGCCCTTTTTGCGACAGCGGTACCAATCAGGCCAAGCCCGATTAAGCCTAATGTCTTTCCGTAAACGTCAGTTCCCAAATATGGTGTCTGGTCAAATATTTTCCATTCTCCCGCAACTACTTTCCTATTTGATCGCGTAACCTGTCGAGCGAGGGATAATATCAACCCCATCGTAAAATCTGCGCACGACTCATGAAGTATTCCTGGAGTGTTCCCGATAGCTACTCCGTTGGCTGTAGCAGCTTTCACGTCGATGTTGTCGTATCCTATGGCGCGGGTCCCGACAACTTTAAGCATCTCTGCGGAAGAAAAGACTTCTGAGTCCATCACGTCATTCGACTCAATCATCATGCCGTCACATTCTTTTGCTTTTTCCGCGACAAGGCCTTTTGGTGGTGGAGTGGGATCCGGCCACACTTCTACTTCAAATTCTTGTTTAAGTTTCTCGATGGCATCCGGGACAATGATCCTTGTCACATAAACTTTTTTCTTGTCCACAATTAGCACTCCATTAAATTAATTTGGATTAGTTTACAAAAAACAGACTAGATTATATCAACTGTGGCGAGGTCAGAGTCCTTGAAGATATGTTGATGATGTAGGAGTATGTCTCGCAGGTAGTCATTCAATGAGTGTTCATTATGGAATTTATGATTTCCAGATCGGGCACATTATGTGACCTGTAAATTTCTTCGCCGACACTGCTAAACAATATAAATGATGGAACAGACCTAGTTTCGTATTCATTTCTCAAAGTACTACCTAGTGTAGAGTGAACGTCTATTCTAAGGATAAGGTACTTGTTTCCGAGTGCATGTTCTAGCCTGTCCACGGCAGGCTTCATAGAGAGACAAGCGACTCAATAGTTTGAATATAGCTGTAATAAAATTGGTTGTCCTGATTTGATGTGGACACTCCAATCATTGTATGTCTCTAGCTTGGTCACTCGAACTGACTGATATTGTTGAAATAAAAAGAGGCTGGCAAAAAGGGCAGATATCAGGATCAGCGCACTTTTTGTAGAAAGCATCCTTGATGCTATAAACCAGAGCATCGGCGCTACTAAAATGCCTGTCAAAATCAAGGAATACTGATTTAATAAATGGTGCATATGTGTTATTTATATGGCCATGATTTTGTTGAAGACGACATGAGGAAAAAGAAACGGGCCGGATGCCCGGCCCGTTTCTTTTTCCTAACTGTAGCTGTGTAAAATTAGTCAGCAGCGGCCATATCGTGACCACAGCACATAGGTGACTTCACCTTTCCGCAACCGTTTGAGCATTCTGCAACCCCGACGGTTGATCCGTCATCTTTCTCGATGGTGACATGGGTGAGTTCTGTACCGCATTTTCCGCAAGTGATAGGGTGCAACTCCATTCCGCAATCGCCACAACTGTACTTCGGCATGTGCTATCTCCTTTATTATTACAGGCGTTTGTCGGGTACTGACTTGTTCCCGAATGTGGGCAAGAGTCTATCTGCCTATTCGAATGAATGTCAATTGAAGTATTCTAATGGATTGTCACCTTCCTTAACTTAACCGGTTAAAACGGTTAGAATAGGCGACCGATCAATGATCCAAGTTTGCGAATAAGATATTCCCATAGTGATTTGTAGGGGGAGAAGATGTCGGACAAACCATTAAGAGTTAGTTATGGTGAATATGTTTTTGAGAATGTTCCGGGGTGGGCGCCGTTGCCGGATGGGTGGGAATGGAATCATGTCGTAGGGGTTGGTGTCGACAGTCAAGACAGAATTTTTGCTTATAACAGAAGTGATCATCCTATGATTGTCTTGGATAAAGCTGGAAAGATTCTGGACACTTGGGGGGAAAACACCTTCAAGAGAGCTCATCACGTGGAGATTGGACCAGATGATTCAGTTTGGACTACGGATAATACTGATCACACAGTAAGAAAGTGGACTGCTGATGGTAAACAGCTAATGATTTTAGGTACCCCTGACAAGCCTTCCCCTGAACAAGGTGGAGAGCCATTTAATCAGCCCACTGACGTGGCATTTGGACTAGACGGATCGATTTATGTCTCTGATGGATATGGTAACTCCAGAGTTCACCATTTTACACCGCAAGGTAAGTTAATAAGGTCCTGGGGAGAAAGAGGGACCGGGCCTGGTCAATTTATGATTCCCCATGGGGTTGCTGTGGATCCGACAGGCCTAGTTTATGTCTGTGATAGGGAGAACAGCAGAATCCAAATCTTCACTGCTGATGGGCAGTATGTCACACATTGGAAAGGGGTCCACAGACCTAACCAGATAGTTCTTGGAAAAGACGGGAGCATGTACGTGACTGAACTCGGATTCAAAACTGGAATGGCAGCAAGTAGTGGTGCGGTTAATGTTACTACCCACAATTCTGGGTTGAAGATAATGACCAAGACAGGGCAATGGCTTGGGGGTTGGGGGGCTAGCACTCACACAGAGGGAGATTTTGTTGCTGCCCACGCCCTGGGAATAGATTCAGAAGGAAGTCTCTATGTGGGGGAAACCTTGGAAGGTGCGAGATTGCAGAAATTTGTCAGAGTCTAGCTCTTGTTAGCCATGGCTATTCGGGTGGGGTGATTTAATAGAGGACAGCTTTTTCGATCACTTACAGTTCGGATGGCCGTGCGGTCACAAAGCATAAGCAGGCCAAAATTAGAAACACAAATACTATCTGGAATGCCAGATTGCAGCTACCAGTAGTGTCATATACTGCATCTGCTAGCGATGGTGTGGCGCAATGTTTGGAATTATTATCCGTTGCCGGACATCGATTTTCTGTTCTACTCAAACCAGATCCTTTCGAGCGGGTGTTTTCGGCTATCTAGAAACAATCGCGTTTCTTGCTCGAATCTTATGCTAGCCGAAGGGTGCGGCTTATTTTGACGAGAATAATGATTTCCTCCTAATTCGTCCAAACATTCTCGGCAGTGTGCTATGCATAAGCTCATACACGATTGGTACGACAAGGAGTGTTAGGAATGTAGAACTAGCGAGACCCCCAATCACTACGGTAGCGAGATCCTCTCCGATGATTCCTCCCCCTTCGTTACCTACAAATGCTGCCAAGGGAAGCAGGGCAAAGGCGGTCGTTACAGCAGTCATTAGGATAGGCCTCAATCGCACCAGCCCGCCTTCCATCAAAGCGTCTCTTACGTTCATTCCATCCTCACGAAGTTGTTGGACAAATGAGATTAGGACGATAGCATTCGTAACTACGATTCCGATAAGAAGAAGCATACCCATCATCGAGGGTAACCCAAGGGATCTTCCAGTGATCGCAAGTCCTAAAAGAGCTCCAATACCGGCCAAAGGGAGGCTAAATAATATTACAAACGGATTTCTTAGCGAACCCATACTGGCAACTAAAACCATGTATACAAGAGCCACGCTAATAGCCATGGCAAGATAAATGTCTCTGAACCCCTGCTCAATATCACTGAAAATACCCCCTGGAACAACTTCGATTCCCTGGGGAAGGGTTAACGCCTCAACGGCCTTCTCAACCTCAACTTGAATGGCCCGAGTGTCATCGCCAGATATGGACCCAGTTATGCTCGCCGACCGTTTTCCATCGGTGCGACTGATTTTGACCGGTGATTCAGCCTCGGTGAATTCAACTAATTCGCCTAATTTTGCACTTCCAAGGGGACCAGATATTTCAATGTTCTTTAAAGAGTCAGCTCCGCCCAGAATGTTTCGGCTGGCTGTCAGGATCACACTTAGATTCTGATTCTCTATCAATAGAGAACCCAAATTTTGTCCTCGTAACATCTGAGCTACTTGATTGGCCAAAGTCCTAGGCAATAGTCCTATTTTGGATGATTCAGCAGGATCTACGGTGACATAAAGTTCAGGTCTTGTACCCACCAAATCACTCTCTATATTTTCGATGCCATCAACGTTTTTCAGCATGTCAACCAGACGCCTTGCGGTTTCTGACACCTCCGAGAAAGTGTTGCCTACGACTTTAAGTTCGAGTCCGCCAGACGGTGGTCCTGCGGCGGCTATCTCTTCTATAGTGAATTTTTTTCCACCTTCGCTGGGAAATTGGGTTCTTAAATTATCAGCGATTTCGGGGGATGCGGAAGGCTCTAGACGAACGAAGAAATTTGCTGTCTCCATGCCTGAGGCACCTGGCATCATTACCATGCTTCGGCCACCTATCGTAACGAGATAATTTTCTACCTCACCATTATTGAGACGTGACTGGAGAGCAGACTCTACTTCTTCTATGATGGAATCTTTGCCTTCTTGGTCGTACGTTGGGGGTAGTGAAATGTCGATTGTCAGGACTCTTTCCGACCCTGATGGGAATAGGGTCACTGGTATGAATCGAAGGAGACCCAAGCTACCTACAGTGAGGAGAAGAGCGATAGCTAACGATGTCCATTTGTGATTAAGAGACCATCCCAACACAGGCTTGTAAATTTTTTGAATTGTTGTCAGCGATCCAGCTGTTTTCTCATCACTCGTGTGCATGTCGCCTGGTTTCAGGAGAAAAGCGCCTACTACTGGAACCAATGTTATTGAAACTACCAGTGATGCTAATAAGGCGAAAGTTACAGATATGCAAAATGGTAAGAAGAATTCTCCTACCAACCCTTGTATAAATGCCAGCGGTGCAAACACCACGATACTTGTAAGAGTGGAAGAAGTTATAGGCGCTATGACTTCTTTCGTTGCGTTAAAGGCCGATGACTTCGAGACTTCTCCCCTCTGAATGTGGCGGTAGACGTTTTCAAGAACAACTATGCTGTCATCTATTACTCTGCCTACAGCCAGTGCCAACCCTCCCAGTGTCATCACATTTAGTGTGAGATTAGCGAATCCCATGAGTAAAACTCCACCCAAAATGCTAACGGGGATGGTCATTGCTATGACTAATGTGGGCCTCAGCGAAAGAGTTATCCCTTTTAAAATACCAGGGCGGATGTTTAATAAAAAAATAAATACTCCACTGACTGCGAAGAGGAACCCAAACATTCCCTCGTTGAAAAGCGTGTCCAACTGACTCTCAATGTCTGGTCCGCCGTTGTATATGACTATGACTTCCATGTCTTTAGGAGTTGCAGCGGTTTCTATGGCCCTCAATGCAGCGTGTGCTACTTCCACGGTGTTGGCATCTAGTTCTTTGCTTACTGAGATGCCTAAACTGGGTTTTCCGTTTGTCCTCGAAATAGAGGACAGAGGTGAAGGTGTCAACTTGATAGTGGCGACATCGCTTAAAAAGACTGTGGTTTCTTTGTAATACCCAACAGGCAGGTTTTGTAGGTCTGAGAGAGTTTCTACCGATTGGATAGTTCTCATCGTCATTACTCTTCCGCGATCCAATAGAGCCCCGGAAGGAATGGAAAAGTTGCTGTCTTTGATGTGAAGGGCAATGTCATCAAGAGTTAGATTGAATTTTCCAATTTTATCCGGATTGACATCTATCTGAACTTCCATGCGTTGTATGCCTGTGAGCTCAACTTTGCTCACTCCGTCGATCGATAGGACCGCAGGCTCGATTTTTTCTTTTACATACGTTGATAGGTTTTCCAGTTCTCCATTTGTAGTTATGCTCAGTTGAAGGATAGGTTGGTTTCCTGGATCTATTCCAAATATGTTTTGAGTCTTCGATCCAACCGGTAGCTGTAGGGCTGAAATGCGGGATTCTAAGTCTTTCTTAGCGATGTCCATGTCTACGCCATACTCATAGGAGAATAAAATTGTTGCCATTCCTTCCCCGCTAACAGACTGTACCGATTGCAGTCCTTCCAGATTAGCTCCAATCTGCTCTACGGGAATGGTGATATCGGACACTACATCCATCGCGGTGGCATTCTCATATGACATCGAAACTGCGAGTAGAGGAAATTGCACCCTTGGCAACACTTCAACAGGGAGATTCCGAAAGGTCATGACGCCAGCAACCAAGACGATCAAAAATGCCAAAATTGTGACGGGTCCTCTCTTCAAGGCCCAGTCGGTGATGAAGCTCATGTTTTTTATTTACCTTTTTTCAGTCCGGCCGCGAATACAACCTAGTCGATAACAGGAAGTTCCTTGTTGGATTGTAGTGAATTTCTTCTATAGTAAATCGCCTATTGCAGTCTTTAATGTTCGCACAACTTGAATGAGCTTCTAATAGGTCAGGAGTAGAACATCACAAAATAGTTGATTGACAAGCATTGAATCTACCTACGATGCTGCCTACAAGTCAAGAACGAATTGATAGGAACTTCTGGAAGGAAAGATATACATGTTTTACTAGTTGCTAGGAATACATGGTTTTTTTACCTGACCCGCAGAAGTTGCCGCGCTTGAGGGAATTAGATATAAGGGATGAGTAAGACGTGGGGGTTGTGATAAATCCAATAATGGAGGGCTGTGAATACCCTCCCTATATATATATCGTCATTGGACGAAAACGGAAACTAACCTGCGGAGGTTAGATCGCCGGATACCA
The DNA here is from genome assembly GCA_964409595.1 of uncultured Dehalococcoidia bacterium. GTDB lineage: Bacteria > Chloroflexota > Dehalococcoidia > Lucifugimonadales > UBA826 > CAYPDR01. The sequence goes on along the minus strand of CAYPDR010000014.1, from coordinate 16,871 downwards.
CTGTGGCAGTTGCCACTCATACTACGTGAAATCCGAGAAATAACAGGTTCACCTGATCAAATAGTTTTGATGGTGGGATCTGCTAGTTTTTACACCGATGTCCTCTGGAAAATCTGATTTGTAGGCTAGGATGTTTCATGAAGAACTTTACGAATCCAAAGAGCACTATATCTTCGGTCTCCGCGCAGCAACAGAAGTTCTCGTAAGACAATGCTATATTATTAGGGGCTGATTTTGAAATAGTTATGAGTAACTGCGCTGTAAGATATGACGAAGTAATTTCTACCAGTTGATTAACATTCCCTTAGACAAGTAATCAGTAAATCCAAAGTACTATGGGTAAATGAGGTCATGTTATTCTTGCGGTCGGTGTGGCCAGTTTCAATGGTAATGGATTTGCTTACAGGGCCCGACACTGCTATGCAAGTGTGCCCCGCCGCGTCTCCATATCTATTACCTGTCGGTCCAGTGGCTCCTGTTTCAGCCACTCCCCAGGTGGAGCCCAGTAGAGTTTTTACTCTCTTGGCGTTAAGGCGGGCGTAAGGTTCTGTCGCCGCTCTCAAGCCTTCCATGTCTTCATCTGTGACACCAAGGAATTCCCGGCCAGCGAATCGCGTATAAATCACAGATCCGCCAAGAAAATATGCCGATGCCCCCCCTATCCCAAGTAAATGAGCAGAAACCAAGCCACCCGTAGACGATTCGGCTATGCCTATCGTCTGCTGGTTCTTCTTCAATAGACTACCAGCTTCCTCTGCCAACGCGATGATCTCTTGATTCATTGTCTGTTGCTCCTTTCCAGGCTACTGTGATCCACAGTAGCCGATTTTAGTTAAAGGGCATATGAGCGGCATACCAAGTTCGGAAAAGAGGTTGCACTATGCGCCAGTGTTGTACTCAGGCACCAAAAACTTGACTTATGGGAAAAATTCAAAATGTAGTTATTTGAATGGAACAATATCTTTTTGGACGATTACTTTCAAATTAAGGAATGGTGATACAAGTTTCTGATTACCTTTGCGGAATTTCAAATACTTTGTTGTTGAAACCTGTTGGTATAATCTGACAACTCATTTTCACAATCTGGCTCTGATGTACTGAATTGGCCATAGATCATCTGAGTTATCCAGTTCGTCTCTTGCTTGTAACGGCCAGTAAGGGTTTCTCAGCAGCTCTCTTCCGAGCAAAACTACGTCTGCGTCTCCATTGCGCAGGGTCTGCTCAGCTTGAAGGGGGTCTGCAATGAGTCCAACAGCTCCGGTTGGGATCTGGACTTCTTTTCGTATTCGTGCTGAAAAAGGTACTTGATAACCTGGGAAGGTATCGAGGTCTTGGGCTGATGAGTTTCCCCCTGATGAGCAGTCAATCAAATCGACCCCCTCTTCTTTCAACCAACCGCATAGTTCGATGGAGTCTTCCACATCCCATCCACCTTTAATGTATTCTGTAGCAGATATACGCACCAGAAGTGGCATAGAGTCTGGGATTATGTTTCTGACAGCCGAGGCAATATCCAATGAGAATCGGCACCTGTTTCTCAGAGAACCTCCATATTTATCAGTCCGGTGGTTGGAAAGCGAAGACATAAATTCGCATGCCAAGTAGCCGTGAGCAAAGTGAAGTTCAATCACTTTAAATCCTGCTTTTACGGATCTCTTTGCAGCAGATACGAAATTTGAAATAATCGAGTCAATTTCCTCTAGTGATAGCTCCTTCGGTGTTATCCAATCAGGGTCAAATGGAATTGCGCTAGGCCCCACTATATTCCAACCTCCGTCTGTTGATGTTAGAACTTTGCTGTCGTTCCATGGTTGCATGTGTGAAGCTTTCCTCCCAGCGTGGGCCAGCTGGATTGCGGGTGTGGCTCCTTGTTTGGCTTGGAAGTCAACTATTGGCTCAAATGCTTCGGCTTGGGTATCTGCCCAAATACCAATATCCTGAGGTGAAATTCGGCCTTCTGGTGATACCGAGGAGGCTTCTGCCATGACTAATCCTGCTCCACCCACAGCCCTTGAACCTAAGTGGACCATGTGCCAGTTTGTTGGCTTTCCATTCTTATCATTTGACGAGTATTGGCACATGGGGGATACGAACACTCGATTCCTGATGGTTTCTCCGCGTATTTCGATAGGTGTGAAAAGTTTGCTCAAGTTCTTTTTCTCGCCTTTGCTCGGGCCTATATTTAATACTGCAAAAAATCTAGTTTATTCTTATCTCTCTAAATTCCACTTTACCGTTGTTCACGAGGTCACGAACCTTCCGCTGTCGTGTTGAAAGATTGCTATTTGCCGCTTTGAATTCTACTAACACAATCTTGTCATCTTCGAATTGCAATCCATCTATAGGAGTTCCCAAGAACCGAAAATCCTTGGGATTATACGGGTACTGCGCAACTAATGGTAAGAATTGTTCGGATATCTGACCATATCGAGTCGATTGGCTTCTGCGGAGTGATTTTTCGTACTCAATATTTGAAGAGAGCTTCACGCAGACAATCATAAGTAGCAGGATAATCGCCCCTTGGCCTATTGATACCCACCATATTATTGGGACTTGGTCTAGGAAGTTCAAATTTGGCCCCCCTTCCTGCATACTGACTACTCTAGTTTAGAAGGTGGATCACCCTAGACAGTGATTACTAAGCTAATTCTAATAAGCAAGATCTGATATTTTCTCCAAATTCCTTAAACTGCCACTTTCTAATATCACCTTCTTGGTATTCTGAATCCAACGCTTCAGGAAATCTAGATAGCCTATTTAAACTGGAAGTAGGCCATAGCAGACTAGGATCGACCTCTAGGCGCGCACCATGATTTTTACGCCATTGCTTTAGTTCTTTCAGTCTCTGATTTGCGGCTTCTCTTTCCCTGTGAGTCAGATGTGGCCTTCTCCCCCCTTGGTGCCGGGTCCGTTGAATCGGTTTGCTCTCTCTCCCCGTTTTTATAACCTCTGCTAATCGATTTCGCATCTCCGACCTGGCCCACCGGCCGATACCTTTGATTTCTCCATAGTCGGAATCAGGATCTCTTGCTATGGCTACAAGTACCGAATCTGACACTATCTTAAAAGGAGGTCTATCTTTTCCGATCGCGTCGTCCTCCCTGAATTCGTAAAGTTCTTTGAGTATAGCTAACTCTCTGCTGCCAAGGTTCTTGCTGCCCTTGACATTCAGGAACCCAGTTTCTGGATTCCTAGGCTCAAATCGGATTGAAGCAAGGCGCTGGCATTCTTCAGCCACCCACTCCATCCTTCCCTTTTCTTTGAGCCGCTCAATCATTAGTTCCCGAGCCTCGCCAAGGTATCTGACATCATTGGCAGCATATGCCATTGCTTCTCTAGAAAGCGGTCTATTTGTCCAGTCACTCCTTTGCAGGCGCTTGTCTTTGCTCACTTCCACGTTTAAGAATTCTTTGAGTATGGCATCCAATCCTAGGCGCTTTGACCCTAGCAAACTTGCGGCGATGCTGGTATCAAATACGTTGTTGAACTCGATTTCATAATCTCTATTGAGGCTTCGGATGTCATAGTCCCCTGCGTGAACTATCTTGGTCACTTTTGGATTAGACAGTAAATTTCCCAATGGGGCCATGTCTTTCACATCAAGGGGGTCAATGAGATAGGGAGTCCCTTTAATGGAAATCTGAATCAGGCAAACTCGCTCGGGGTATCTGAAAAACCCGTTACCCTCTATGTCAATTCCGACCCAACGGTGGTTGGCGGCTTCTTTTGTCAGAGAGTCAAGCCGCTCATTGGTAGAGATGGTTTCTGCAGGTTGATGGCTTACGATAAAACTACTTTAACATCCATGTATATTAGTTACGTACACCAGTATAACTTATCAAGCTTCCTACTTTTTGTGAATTTGCAGTTGTTGTCCATATTGGATAAGTTTGCTCCGATACACCATGCACACGTGCATAAGGGCTGAATATATTTATTGAGATAAGAATTTTATTGTTGTTAGAGTATCCAAAGGAAGGGAAATACAATGAAAATAACTGATATAACCGTTGATAGGATCCGAGCTCCGGAGGGCGAAAATGCGAGAAGTTTTGTCGGGCGACCAGGCAGATTATTGTTACAAATCCATACTGATGAAGGCTTAACAGGAATCGCTGAAGCAGGTCGTAACCTTCAAGTTGTGAAAGCTTATTTGGAGGAGCTTATAAAGCCCATATTAGTAGGGACCGATCCCTGTCGCCCGAGAAAGATATGGGAACTTCTGACACTTGGAGACGGGCAGCAAGCGACTCGGTTTCCATCCCAGGTTGTAGGTTCCGTCGACGTTGCTCTCTGGGACATCAGTGGGAAGTCTGCAGGGTTGCCCATCTACCAATTGTTGGGCGGGGCCCGAAGGACAGATATTCCTCTCTATTGGAGTAGAGGGAATGGTTGGAGAAAGACGCCAGAGGAAATGTTGGAAGAGGTGCAGGAGGGATATGATAAAGGCTACAGGGCTTTCAAAATAAGAATGGATTGGAGAGATTACAGGCAGGACGCAGACCCGAAGAAAGATTTTGCGATTTTTAAGAAGTGTAGGGAGTGGTTACCCGAAGATTGTCCTCTGAGCTTTGATGCAAATTGTGGGTATTCAGTACCCACAGCTATTGAGCAAGGCCGTAGGTTTGAGGAGATAGGCATAGCTCATTTCGAAGAGCCTTTGCCTCAATATGACTACCCAGGACTCAAACAAGTCGTCGATGCCCTCGACTGCTCAGTTTCGACAGGTGAACAAGAGATCTCGTCATGGCGATTTAGAGACCTTGTGCAACTAGGAAACCCGGACATACTACAACCCGACGTTTTAAATGTAGGAGGTCTGTCGGAGATGATGAGAGTATATGAACTAGCAGTAATACATAATAAGATCGTCATGCCCCATAGCCCGAGCGTAGGAGCAAATTCCATGGCAAGTCTGCATTTATATTCCACTGTCACTAACGCTGTGAGGCCCCATGAGTTCTCAGAGGAGTTCACAGGGCCCGCTGAGGATGTGGCAAAGCTTTACAAAGAGCCCGTTCTTCCTGTCAACGGCATGATATCGTTGCCTGATAGGCCTGGTCTCGGCTTAGAAATCGATCCTGGCGCGTTGAAGAACTTTTTGGACAACTAAGGGTTTATAACAGAAATACGAGAGTGACTTAAAAATGAAATATGACACGATTATCATAGGAGCAGGGTCGGCTGGATCTATTCTGGCAACCCGTCTCAGTGAAGACCCTTCAAAATCTGTGCTGTTACTTGAAGCTGGCCCGGATTATGCAGACATGGAAAGCCTGCCTGATGAGGTCAAATACGGCTATGCCTCAGGCACAGAGGTTGATATGGAGATTGCTGAAAGCGATCACAATTGGCAATTCACTGGAAGAGGCACGGATGATGCTGAAATATTGGTTCCAAGAGGGAAAGTGACCGGAGGATCTAGTGCGATAAACGGGCAGATTTTTCTAAGAGGCATACCTGATGATTACGATGGCTGGGTTGAGATGGGGAATGATGGTTGGGGCTACCAAGATATGGTGCCCTATTTCAATAAGGTTGAGACAGATACCACATATCAGGATGATCCAGGAGATTTCCATGGAGCAAACGGACCGATTATATGTCACAGATTTCCAAGGGACTCATGGCTTCCGGCCTCAAATGCCTTTGAGAAAGCGTGCTTGGAGGCCGGATATCCTTCCTGCGAAGATGCAAATGCTCCAGGTTCAACTGGAGTTGGCCCGTTGCCTCTAAATAATCCTAATGGCATAAGGTGGTCGACAGCGATTGGGTATTTAGGTATATCTCGACACCGACTGAACTTGACTATAAGGGCGGACGTGTTGGTTAAGCGAATTGTATTCGACACTAGCGGGGACCGACCGCGGGCCATAGGTGTTGAAGCGGTTTCTGGGGGCGAAGCTTTCATAATCCACTCTGACGAGGTCATTTTGAGTGCTGGTGCAATTGGGTCTCCACAAATTCTTATGTTGAGTGGCATAGGGCCCAAAGAGCATTTATCTGAGCATGCTATTGAGTCCATCTTGGATCTTCCGGGTGTAGGACAGAATCTAGCTGATCATCCGATGCTGTATGTAACATGGAAAACTAAGCCGGATGTAGAGCTCTCGAAAATAGGGCCTCGCATACAGCTCACACTGAGATATACAGCTGATGGCTCAGATCTTGACAACGATATGATTGTCTACATGATGGCAGTGGCCTCAGATAGACCCGAGAGGGGGGGACTGAGATCAAACCCCATAGGTATACAAACAAATTTGTGCATAAATTTGGCAAAGGGAAAGGGTGAGGTAAAACTGAAGTCAGGAGATTACCGAGACCATCCGCACTTAGATTACAACTACCTGACCGAGGAAGAGGACCGAAGAAGGTTTCGGGATGGGATAAGAATGCTTGTCAGCCTAGAGAATAATCCCGACATGGCTGCATTAATTGAAGAGCGTATCACCCCATCAGATTCTGACCTTCTTTCAGATGAAAGTCTAAACGCATGGATGTTGAAAGATGTAACTACGGGTCATCACATATCTTGCACCAATAAAATGGGACCCGAATCCGACCCTATGGCTGTGGTAGACCAAACTGGCTGTGTACGTGGTGCGGACTCCATTAGGGTGGTCGATGCGTCAATCATGCCAGAATGTGTGAGAGCTAATATAAATGTCACAGTTATGACCATGGCGGAACGAATTGCAGACCTGATCAAGGAACAATCTCAGATTGGGAGCGTGAATTACAGATGACAGACGCCTTTGACAAAGGATTGGAAACCAGAAAAGAGGTTCTTGGGATAGATTATGTTGAGAATTCTATTAGAAACGCGACCGAGTTTGACAGACCTTTTCAAACATTTATAACAGAATCTGCTTGGGGAGGTGTGTGGACCCGGGGCCCATTGGATAGAAAAACGAAGAGCATAATAACGTTATCCGTTCTTGTTGCTCTAAGGTCAGATCATGAGATTGAGTTGCATATGAGGGGAGCCATCAACAATGGTGTTACCCCTGAAGAGATTATGGCCCTTTTGATCCATGCTTCGGTCTATGCAGGGGTTCCAGCATCAGTGTCCGCGGTGCGGATAGCGAAGCGTGTCCTATCTGAAATCGGGGAAATAAATTAACAATGCAATTTTCAGAGGATGAATATGCCCAAAGTCAAAGTTTACGGAACGACCTGGTGTGGAGACTGTATCAGGGCTAAGTCGTTTATGGATGAAAATGGCATTGGTTACGAATGGACCGATGTTGACGAAGAAACCAAGTTCCGAGCATACATCACAAATTTGAATGATGGAGAGATGAGAGTTCCAACCATAGTTTTTGGTGACGGTTCCATTTTGGTTGAACCAAGTAATGAAGAACTAGGTAAAAAACTTTTGGTTTAGGACCCCTACCTGTCGCGGGCGGTGTGGTTGAATGACCCTATTCTGTCTCCTTGTTCGTTTATTACATTCGTAAATGGGTATTTAACCGTCATGGTGCAGGCGTGACCAGGTGCCGCAAAGACGAATTGACCGACATCCAGATTCTCCCCGTTGAGCTTCACCACTCCGTGTTCCTCACTTTGCTGAACAATTTCTGTTTCTGGGTATTCGATAAGGTGGAACCGGTGCTCTAAGGGTTGGTCCGAAGAGCATGATTTGGACCCTATATCAACAGTAACTGTGTCTTTTTGGGGATCCCTATCAACCACCTGCCCTAGAACCAAACTAGCAATTTTAAAATTCAGTTCCTTCATTTCGGCGTTTCGAGTGTCCCAATAGATCCACGTCCCAGGGGTCGACCGGATACGATATTCGTTTATGTAGTGAAAAAATGACCAGGATCCACCTGCAAGATTATCTTCCACAGGTATCCTTTGTTTGTCAGCCTCCTCCCATATTTTTTCCATCTCCGAGATGTTGGCTTCTACTATCGTTTTTCGAACGTTGAAATCGGGTATATACAGAGCTTCACCATCGAAGACGTGTACTCCGACAGGTCTTAGGAATTCGGTCTCGTGGATTAAAGCGTAGAATGCATGGGCTCGGGCACCAGGTTGGACCCCTGTTCTACGCATCCCCGTATCTAGGTCCATATAAACCCCTATGGTTTGCCTAAGGTTTCGCATGGTGGTTGTTAATACCGCAAGATGTTCCTCAGTACTTGCAATGACTTTAATGTCTATCCCCTCATTTGATGCTTTCAACAAACCAAGTCTTTCCAGTTTTCGTGGGTGGAGTAAGGGGTAGGCCATGATGATCTCAGTGGCCCCGTTTTCAGCTGCCATCTCGGCCTCTTTTAGCGTGGCGCATTTGAAAGAGGTCAATCCTCTTTCCACCTGCATTTTTAGAATTTCCGGACATTTATGAGTCTTCGCATGAGGCACAACTCTGTCGGCGCCACCACATATACGTATGATTTCTCCTATGTTGTGCGAAACCAGGTGTGGGTAGGTCAGCATAGCTGGTGTGTCTATAGATTCAGGAGCGTTGAGTCGGTACTCTCCGAAGTACATGTTAGCCTCCTAGGTAATTGAATTAGATGACTACTGCTTTTCCAACAGGGAGGTTACAGAATGGGTGAGTCTCCACTATGTTCCGATGCCAAAAGTTCTGCGACTTTATCACTTGTCCATCCAACGATAGAGAGCAGAACCTCTTCTGTGTGTTGACCGAGCGTGGGAGCAGGATACTCAAGCCTTGCAGGGGTGGCGCTAAAAATCCAGGGAGGTGAGACATGGTCAAATGACCCTGTGTCCGGATGTCGGACTTTTTCAAACATCCCCATTTCTTTGAAATCTTTACTCTGCGCGACTTCATAGGTATTCTGAACGATTTCACAAGGTATGCCTGACTTTCGTAATTTACGGCTAAATTCACCAGAATGTCGTTTGCCTATTATGGTAGAAATAATGTTGTCGAGCGCCTTTCTATTTGTGGTGCGAGACTCGATATCTTTAAAAAGATCATCCTCGATTAGATCTGGACGGGCTATGGCTCCGCAAAAAGTGATCCAGTTTTTCTGGTTGAAAACGGTCAAGGCTATCCATGCCTTATCGGCCGATAGATAACAGCCTTGGGGGGCTGCGTTTCTTTGCGAGTTACCTTGCCTCCCCAAGGGTTCCGCGCTCAATGAAGACTCCATGATGTATTCAGCCAGCAAACTAATCGTAGATTCCTGCTGGGACAGCTCTATGAGTTGGCCCTCTCCGGTTCTTAAACGGTGCCGAAGTGCGGTCACCGCTGCTCCAGCTGCGAGAATTCCACTGTACGCATCAGTATGCATGATGCCAGAGTTCATTGGAGGCCCACCTTCGTATCCCATGAGATATGACATTCCAGAAACAGGTTCGGTGGTCCCTCCATTTCCAGGAAAATTGGAATAGGGGCCATAAGTTCCATACGTAGGCATTCTAAGCATTATTAAAGAGGGGTTTACTTTACGTAGTATTTCGTACCCTAGCTCAAGGTTGCCTATGACTCGACCTGAGAAATTCTCCACAAATAAGTCACTGCAAGACACCATATCCAGCAAGGCAGACTTACAATCGGTATCGTTTAGGTCAAGTGTAATCCCTTTCTTATTACGATTTACAGAGTTGTAGAGTGCATTTCTGTTCCACGGACTATCGCCTGGGATCTTATCGGGGTAGAGGCCACTTAACTTAGGGGGTACCCCTCCCCTCCATGGGTCGAGGCGATTTACCGATTCAACCTGTAAGATTTCCATTCCCAGGTCTCCGAGTAGCTGTGTACAGTACGCCCCAGCCCAGGCCTGGGTCAGTACGGTTGCTCTCATTCCATGGAGAGGACCATGCCCTCGAACTGGAAATGGTGACTTTACTTTGTTCTTCCTTATATCGAGATTCGGCAATTTAACTGCAATGGGCTCTGGAGCCTGATTACAGAATTTCCAAGGGGTCTTCGTCATTCTTACGGGGTTGGATGGCATTGTTGGTTGTGAAGAACTTCCGTAGTGAAAAAAAGAGTTCCTCACTTTGAGGTGGTCGTCTTCAATCAAGTCTCTGATAGAGTTTGCAGGTCCCACCAAGATTCGAAGCGGGCTCAGTCCTGTAAGTAGCTCGTGCCTTGTGTGTCGTGCTAGCAAGGGTAAGAGTATTTCCAACAGTTTGGGTTCGTTATTCCTTCTTTTTGCGGCCGTATCAAACCTGGGGTCTTTAGCAAAGTCGGGATCCCCCAAGTACATCCACAAATGTTCCCAGGTGAGCTCATGCCTGACGCTAATGGAAACGTATCCGTCCTTGCAGGGCAAGAGACCGAAATGCAAGCCTTGTTGTTGCTGCAGACGTGGTTCTTGAGTTTGAAGTGCACCAAGCAAATAAGGCCCGTAACTCGAAAGAGTTGAATGCAGGGTAGATACTTCCAATGACTGGCCATTTCCCGTTTTATCTCGGTGAACTAGAGCTGACACCAGACCAAGAAAGGCATTGGCCCCAGACATAAACTCTGTTTCAGTTCCGGGCTCCTTTAAAGGGGTTTGCCCCGGGGTTCCATTTACGCTGCAATACCCTGCCATGGCTTGAACAGTCAGATCACTGGAAGGTCGATTGGACCACTTGGAATCTCTGTAAAAGGGATTGATCGCACACGTTAGAGCATTTGGTGGGATGTTAGAGAGGAAGCGAGTTACGATTGACTCCCTTCTCTCATGAGATGACAGGTCTTCGACCAAAACATCTACATTGGATAGAAAACCTCTAAATAGATCCTTAGACCCTTCAATATTCACAGGCATCTTATTTAAGTTAAGGTAATGGTAGATAGGGGTATCTGGTTTGTTGGTATATATTCCTAATGGCGACCCGTAGTCGAAGGAAATGTCTCTTCTGCCTTCCAGGGACATCTTGAATACACTAGCTCCTTGATCGGCAATAAGTCTAGAGCAGAATGAGCCCGCGAAGCCACGTGACATGTCCAGGACACAAAGTCCTGAAAACGGGGTAATCAATTCCTATCCCCGAACCGTTCATCTCTTTTTTTTGCACGTTCTTTGGAGGTAATCTTTTCGTCTCCGTATATTTCTCTGCGGTGGGCTAGTCCCAATGCGTGGTTATGGAATCCTGAAATTATGCTGTTCCGGTACCCCATCTCATCTTGTAGCTGATTCAATGACGCTTTGGATAATCTCAGGGCAAAGGGATCTTGAAGAGCTATTCTTTGAGCTAACGTCATAGTCTCTTCCTCAAGCTTTTCGATTGGTACAACCCTGTTCACGAGGCCTAGCTTTTTAGCCTCATCGGCCGTAATCCAATCACCAGTAAAGAGATACTCTTTTGCTTTTCTGACGCCGATTTCCCATGGGAGAGAAGCAAATTGCACATGAGGTCCTCCCCAACGAACCGTTCTGTCGCTGAATCGGGCATCTTCAGATGCAATTATAAGATCGCAAGAAGTAGCTAAAATTATGCCTCCCATTATGCAATAGCCATGTACTTGTGCGATTGTAGGTTTTGGAAAGTCGCGCCACCGAAAGGTATTTGCCACATTTTGCTGCCAACTTCTTTCGTATTCACCGGCAGTCCCGGGAGAGTAAGGTCTTCTTTCTCTGTCTTCCATCTCCTGGGGGCTGCCGAGATCATGTCCCGCAGAGAAATGATCTCCTGAACCCGAAATAATGACTACTTTTACTGAATCATCATTTCTGGCGTTATCAAACGCATGATCCAACTCTTCGCGCATGATCCGACTTTGGGCATTCAGCACCTCTGGACGATCAACCGTGATGGTTAGAACAGTCCCTTCCTGAGTTAGTTTGAGGTCAGTATATTCCATTGAAACCGATGCCCCCTTTAGACTTCCACGACGTATTGAAGTGACGTTAAGCGATTTTTGGCCAAGATGATTATACTCATGTAATTGCTGTGTTTGATTGCCTGTGTATAGGAGATATATCTGACCAGATCTAGCCAGGTAAATGCAGATTATTGAACAACAAGCGAACTAGTCCAATTTGTGGGCTATAATTGACGAATATCTAAACCCAAATTGGTATCCAATAATGATCAATAACATCTGGAAAAAGTGGTTGCGGTTTGCTGAGGTATTTGGAACGATCCAGATGACAGTCATACTAACTATCATCTACTGGGTCTTTGTCGGAATCATGGCGCTTCCATTTAAACTGGTGGCTGATCCTCTCAGGCTGAAGGCAATTTCAAGAGCTAACTGGCGTAAAAAGAGCCAGGAGGTAGACGTGTTAGCATCAATGAAGAATCAATACTGAGTCGAATTCACCTTTGAAAATTTTAGGAATCTCCTGCTATTTCCATGACGCTTCTGCCGCTTTAATAGAAGATGGTGTGCTTGTGGCCGCCGCCGAAGAGGAACGTTTTACAAGAGTCAAGCATGATTTTAGTTTCCCTAAGAACGCAATTGATTTTTGCCTTGGAAAAGGCGGGGTCGCCTCTCAGGAGTTGGACTACGTCGTATTTTTTGAAAAGCCATTCACCAAATTCGAGAGACTTCTGAAAACTTCCTTACAGGGTTTTCCGAGAACCTACTGGATGTTTGTACAGAGTATGAGGACCTGGCTTTTCGACAAGCTATGGATCAAGGGCCTGATCATTGATACCCTTGGAATCGATTCAAAGAAGGTCCTTTTTTCAGAGCATCATCTGTCTCATGCTGCCAGTGCTTATTTCTGTTCACCTTTTGAAGAATCGGCGATTCTTACTTTTGATGGAGTGGGTGAATGGGCGACAACGACTATGGGTACCGGCAAGGGGAATCATTTAAAGATTGACGAAGAGATTCATTTCCCTCATTCACTTGGCCTTTTGTACAGTGCCTTCACTGCGTTTCTTGGTTTTGAAGTTAACGAGGGGGAGTACAAGGTCATGGGCATGGCACCTTATGGCTCCCCGAAATATGTGGATGAGGTTTACAAGGTCATCCAGCTAAATGAAGACAGCTCATTCTGGTTGGACACAAGTTATCTCTCGTTTCACCACAGCACCAAACGTTCGTTCACCAATAAGTTGACTGACTTACTGGGCCCTGCGAGAGATCCAGACGTTCCATTCTTTACAAAAGACAGCGGATATCCTTCCTATTTCGGTCCCAGGCCAGATAACTTTGATGAATTATCCTCTTATAACCAGCACTATGCAGACATTGCCGCTAGTATCCAATCAGTTGCAGAGGATATGATTCTCTCGTTGGCTAAAGAAGCTTGCAGGCGAAGTAATTCCAAGAACCTTTGCATGGCTGGTGGTGTGGCCCTCAACTCGGTGGCGAATGGGCGAATACTTCGTGAGACACCAGTGGAAAACATTTACATCCAACCGTCAGCTGGGGATGGCGGATGTTCGCTGGGCGCCGCTTTGTATACGTGGCACTGCGCTCTCGGTAACGATAAACCCCGGTTCACGATGAACCACGCATACTGGGGGGAGTCTTACGATGATGATCAGGTTCGTCTAGCGGTTGAATCAACAGGGTTGAGCTATCAATACATTCCCGACTCTGAAGAGTTGGCTAACATGACTGTTGACCGACTTCAGTCTGGCAAGGTTGTTGGCAGGTTCGATGGCAGGTTTGAGTGGGGCCCCAGGGCGCTCGGTAATAGAAGCATATTGGCTGATCCTAGGATTGCTGAGATGAAGGATATTGTAAACACTAAGATCAAATTCCGGGAGCCTTTTCGACCTTTTGCCCCGTCCGTTACCGTGGAATCCGCTGAAAATTACTTTGATTTACCAAATGCAGAGTCAAACATGGCAGCCAGGTTCATGTTGCTAGTGACAGATGTGCTGGAGGACAAGAAAGAAATCATTCCGGCTGTTAGCCACATGGGCACGGCTAGGGTTCAGACGGTTCACAAGGATGTCAGCCCTTCTTACCATCGGCTCATTCAGAAATTCGGAGAGTCTACGGGAGTTCCGGTCTTGCTGAACACATCATTTAACATCCGTGGAGAACCGATTGTCACGACTCCTGAGGACGCACTGAGAACCTTTTTCAACAGTGGTATTGACACAGTTGTTTTAGGAAACCACATTTTAGACAAGAAATAAATTTTCTTTTATTCAGGACAAATATGTTTCGGAAAATAGCGATCAAGTTTGGGATAGCATGGGAATTGCTTGTTTTTCTGTGGCGATTGAAGATGTGGTGGCTGATACCGATGGTCTCAGTGTTACTGCTGTTTGGACTTTTGATTGTGGTGGGCAGCTCTACAGGTGTAGGCCCCTTTATTTATACATTGTTTTAACTAGAACGGTTACGCTTGACATCCAGGTTTATGAACGTTTGATCGGGCTATCTTAACTTTTCCGACATGTGGTTAGAAATCTTTGTCCCTGCAATGTTGTGCCCCGACACCTCATAATGGACCCCGTCGTAGAAATATTCATCCTGGTTCAGGAAATCGCCACGTATGTAGAACCCCGACTGATTCTCTTTAAGTCGTCTATCGACCAGGGTGGCGACATCATCGGTAAACTCAGGATCTCCCTTATGAGGACTCATAAACACGAATACAGCTTTGCCCTGAGCGCGAAGCCTATCTATCTCGGCTTCTAGCTGGGATAAGGCATAGGCTGTGGCGTCAATGGAGTGATCTGGTGCGTTCCATTTGGAATTGTTGCTAGATTTAGAAATGAACTTGCCTACTCCAAACATGTATCCAACATGATTTGTGACTTCTGCAATAGCCGGGAACGCTGAAACGAAAATTCCAGAAGGCTTTCCAACATAGAAAGGCACATGCGATAAATTGGTAAGGCCTCTCGTAAAATCTCCCGGGACGACGGTAAAAACAACTACGTTAGCACTGTCAAGTCTTTCGTCTACTTTGGATCTCATCACCATGTTGAGAACCCCATAACCGTTTATGCCTGCGTTTCCGCATGTGTACCCGTCTATTCGCTCACATACTATCGTTGAGAAGAGTTGGGAATCATCTATGTAGGATCCTCCATAAGTTACGCTGTCACCGAGAAACAAAATCTTTGGCATCTGTGATCCTACCCAAGAATTTGTAGCCCGTAACCCGCTTTCATTGATAGTGACCGTGGAATTCCGTTGTCTCTCTGACTTTTGATTTGGCTCGAGGGAGTATCCGAAGGCCGTATCTTCGTAATAGATCAACGGGTTTCCAAGACCATATGACCTTAGAAAACATTCACTCATGATTGCAGACAAGATAGAAAACAGGGCAATGCTGATTGCCAAAACGATCAGTTTTTTCTTCAAGGTGAACCGGGATTGAGTTGTAAGCGAATCAGCGTTATCTTGCAAATATTTCTACCGATACAGCCTATGTCAACAGAGTTGGTATTCCCTGCTGGATCCGATCAGTTTGAATAGTTGAACTATAGTTTCCCTGGAAATTTCCGTTTCGTTTTCCAATGCATTTTGAGTGATAGCGTCTAATTCCTGTTTT
This sequence comes from uncultured Dehalococcoidia bacterium, assembly GCA_964409595.1. GTDB lineage: Bacteria > Chloroflexota > Dehalococcoidia > Lucifugimonadales > UBA826 > CAYPDR01. The sequence goes on along the minus strand of CAYPDR010000014.1, from coordinate 1,479 downwards.
GTGTCATTACTGACTCTTATGGACCCCATAATCTCTATACATTTATCCACTATCTCTACAGATGTCGGATTGAGGGAGATGGAACTCACAACCCTGGATACCATGTCCCTGACTCCTGGATTGGATTCATTGCCCAGGTGACTGGTTATGAAATTGACTCGTTCAACCAGGCTGCCGCTAGTGATCCATTCCTCACCAGTATGCCAACCCTCTACAGAAGGAGGATCGAGCAGCTTCTGCCCCATAAACCCACCTTCTTCCATCACGTCAAAAACCCCGGTTTCACCGCCGTAAGGAACCGAGTATTCGCCGGTGTTCCTCAATGTTCCAATAATCACTTCTGTTGGGCTTTTCACTCTCTTGAACAGGGATTGTTTGAAAAATTCTGAGTTAAATACATCTCTCAGTACTTCTCGGATGATGTGATCGTGGCGAAAGTATGATTCAGATATGAAACGGATGGCATCCGGATCGCGCGCTTCTGTATCTGACCACTGTGGTACGGGAACTTCGTCGGCGACAAAGAAGTTATAGATATGCCTTGCTACGAAGTTCGCAGTGGCATCCTGTCTGCTTATTATTTCGATAATGTCATTTCCGTTGAAGTTCCCCTCTTCTCCAAGGAATGTTTTCCTATTTGTGTCGTGATCATTCGACCGGAATTCATGGTGCCATAGAATCCTGCCGTACGGCCATATCGAGTCCTTGAATCCCATGGTGGAAAGATACTCCCCGTTCTTGACAGTCCAACCTGTAAATGCCCTCGCGCATTCTTTTATATCGTCTTCTGAGTAATTCCCGACCCCCATGGAGAAAAGTTCAAGAATCTCTCTTCCATAATTCTCATTAATTTGCCCTTTATGATTATCATGATTGTCTAGCCATACAAGCATGGCTGGATCTTTTGATAGTTCAAGAAGCAAGTTGTCAAATTTGCCAAGGCCGCATCGTCGAAACATGCTGATTTGATTTGTGAGAGACCCAACGTTGTTTAGTTTGAGCTCTGCTGTGGCAAATATTCCATGCCAGAAAAGAGCTATTTTCTCCTCCAGAGGATGGTCTGTGGATATCATCTTGTAACCCCAGTACGCGGGCGTATGTCCCTGCATCGAATGTAGGTCTACATGTCGCCTGAAGATCAAATCGTCGGGCATGGCACTGGAAACTTTGTCGCTCAGGAACTCTTTGACCGTGTTGTCATAACCAAGGCGCATGTAATTTTCTAATTCAGAAGGAGTAGCCCCGAACCCTGCTCTCCTTGCTAGGTGAGCTATTAATTCTCTTTCCGATGTAGTCATAACCATTGGTTTCTCCTTTGTTATCTATGCATCCACCCCGGGTTTATTTATACACCTGGATTCTGTGTCTGCTGTGTTCAGTCACGAAAAGCTGGTCTTCATCATCAATCTTAACGGAGACAGGCCCCCAGAATATGGGTTCTGTCTGGGAAGCAGTATGATACGGATTCTGCAAATGGTC
>CAYPDR010000013.1:0-54950 GCA_964409595.1 uncultured Dehalococcoidia bacterium | reverse complement strand
GCTATTATAGCATCTTCTTTTGCTTTTTGGATAGATTCATTAGGAGAATTAAGTTTTTCTATTTTCTATTCTGCCTGAGCAATATTTGCCTCCGCGGATGCAATTTGGACAGCTGTAGGAGGCGAATTAAGATCTTCAAGGGCCAACTCTGCCTGAGCAATACTCGCCTCCGCGGAGCTCACTTGCTGCTCTGCCGATAACAATTCGGATTTCGCTGATGATCTATATAACCTATAAATTTCTGCTCCCCTTGCTAACTCCTCTCCTTCTGGCGCTAAGTAAGTTAACACTCCCTCTAATTGTGTAATGACAAGGACATCATCTTCATATTGAAGCGTCCCATCAAAACTTTCGTATGTCTTAAGGTCTTTTTGTTCAAGGAATGCGGTACTAGATTCAGACGTTGTCGCCTTAGTTGGATTACTCGTACCAGAATACATATTCCTAGTCAGGAAAAACCCTGCTAGGACTAACATCCCAAGAATCCCCACTGTGGCAACCAAAATCGTTTTACGTTTTTTCATCATTCTCACCGTTTGATTGGACAACGCCAAAAAAGAGTTCCCATTACATTCAACTTCAATAGCGGGTGTCTACATCAGCAACTCTTCTTACCTGCTGGGAGCCCGGTCCCCTCTTCCTGGGGGTCCCCCTGGCCCTCTATTCCCAAAAATAGTCTCGGAACACTCTGACATGGCTTCTTGGATAGAATCACTTTCCAGGTTAAGTCCTCCCAACATTGACTGAAACATCTGTCCCCGGTCTCCAGAGAAATCTGGGTCTTTCGCGTTTATTCCAGAATCCCTGAGACATTGGGCAATTTCTAAAAGGTTGTCCTGTAATTCTATTTCATCCTCTTGAGTACGCTGTCCAGCGAAACTAGCGTTCTGAAGAAGAGGGACACATTTCTGCATTGTTTCTCGAATGCTTGGATCCTGGAAGCTAAAGTTAGGATCATCAGCGATACTTTGGCGAAATGCCATCATATTTACAGTGCCGTCAGCATTTAACTCGGGATCGGATACATTAATTCCTTCTGTTCTCAAACATTCCGCGAAAGCAGTTACGATCTCCTCGTCATTTCGCTTTAATATATTTTCACCAGTGGAGGAAGATTCATCAGAATTCTCGGCCTGTAGGGCGATGTTAGAGGTCTTATCAGGGGCCATTTCCTTTTTGTCGTCCTCAAGTCGAGCAACGCCGGGAGATGAATTTGTAGACCCGCATGCTGTCATAAACATAATGCTGACGAAACTGATGAGGAGTGCTGACATTAGCAGGCTAAATTTATCTGCCATTAACTTAGAGTCCATCCTTTCCTAAGACCTCCTGTATAAATCTAGCTTCATTGGAAACGTTAAGAGAACTAAAAGAAGTTTTCCTACGCGCCGTTATCATGAGAAAACAGCAGTTATATCTTAATTTACGAAATTCCGCACGATACGATTTCGCATTCCATAACCAACCTATAGGATGCCGCAAACACATTCGATTTATTCCTAAAAACAGGTGGATTCTAAAAGTTTGTGTCGAGTTTGTGTCGAATGTAGATTTTCACATCCCGTGAAAAATCCATCAAAAGAACTGATTTAGCTACGAAGTCAGTGGTGACCCGCCTCGGACTTGAACCGAGAACCTACTGATTAAGAGTCAGTTGCTCTGCCAATTGAGCTAGCGGGCCAAGAGAAATGGTTTCAATAATTCTAGCATCGAGTCGGCAATCAACTCCTGATTTTAATTACTGAATTTCGGCATAACTTCTTTTGCAAATAGTTGAATTGACTTTTCTACAGTGTTTTTTTTCATTTCACCTGTGTTCATTTTCATCATTAAATTTCTTACGCCAAGCTGTCTCAATTCATCAATTTGGTCCGATACCTCAGAGGGCGTACCAGCAATGACTACTGACCGAAAATCGTCGGCCCCCGCCCTTTTCCCGGCGTCACCAGAAGGATTGAACCTTTCCCGAGCATCCCTGAAGTGGGCCTGTTCAGTTGTATATCCTCTCCGGGCCGTCTCAATGGTTTCCAAACCATCTTCACCGACTAGTACATCTTTTGACACCCATATTTGATCCAAAAGCGATGTCACTTCTACCTCGGGCAAGCTAGACGACTCAAGTTCTTCCCGATAGAGGGTTATCCGTTCCGCTATTGATTCGTTATCCTGGGCACCGATCAGTATAGGTCGACGAATCTGGGCCATTTCTTTCGTGGAATCTAAACTTAAACAGGCTCTCAACAAAGGCGGATGCGGCTTTTGGAAAGGAACCGGACGTAACCCCGGAAAAGAGACGTCCCAGTACCGTCCCTTGAAATTTACAGGCTTGCCTTTCCATGCCTCCACGATTAAGGATTCAGCCTCGGCGAGGCTGTTCGCGGCTTCGTCCATAGCTACTCCGAAGCCGATATATTCATATTCATTGAAGGCAGATCCCCTACCTGTACCAACTAGCAGACGTCCACCAGACAGATTGTCCAATAGAGCAGTTTGAGATGCCAATCGCACTGGATGATGAAGGGCCATTTCTACGACGGCGAAACCTATCCTCACTTTAGTAGTGTTAGTTGCCACAGCGGCCGCAAAAACTACCGGATCGACATAAGCTGTTGCACCATCAAAATGGTGCTCTGATAGCCAAACAGTGTCAAACCCTACCTCATCACAAAGCACAATTTCTTCTAGCGTCTCGTTTATTATCCGATGATCATTACTCGGATCCCGCGACACGGGAAAAACAAATGTGCCAAATTTCAAATCAATCTCCACAGTATTATTCAGAACCATCTATTATTTTGACCATACTAGCCAATATATGCAATGTGCCTATTTAAGTTAATTTAACCAAGGCCCAGCTATAATTGTTACGGGATAAGAAATGTGAATTGTGTGACCGACTGGCCGAATCCCAAATCGGAGGAGTAGATACTATTGTCATCGCTTTTTGTTGTTGCCACCCCCATTGGTAATCTCTCTGACGTCTCAGCCAGAGCCATCAATGTTCTTGAAAAAGTACATACTGTGGCCTCAGAAGACACGAGAGTGACCCGGAAACTTCTCTCGCATTATGGGATAAAAAAACCTTTGATGAGCCTTAATGCCCACAACGGGGATAGGCAGATTCCTAAATTATTACGGATTTTAGAAGAGCATGATCTAGCGTTTACAACTGATGCTGGAACCCCAGGTGTCAGCGACCCCGGACACAAGCTGGTACAAGCTGCACAACATTCATCAACAAGAATAATACCAATACCGGGAGCATCTTCAATAACATCTGCTCTTTCGGTGGCGCCGTTCCCAATCGATTCTTTCTACTTCGCGGGGTTTGTTCCCCGCCGGACAAAAGACATTGTTAAACTCATCGAGAAGCTTGGAGATTTGAATGTACCTATCGTTTTTTTTGAGTCTCCCCATAGGGTCATCAACTTCCTTAGCGCACTTATCAAAATAGAGCCCGACATAAAAATTCTCGTCATGAGGGAAATGACAAAGCTGCATGAAGAGCGCTTTTACGGTACTGCTACCGAAGCAATGGCGTATTTTCAAGAGGCGAGGGGAGAGTTCACACTAGTTATGGAACCTTTCAATCGAGATTCTAAAGCACCAGATGACAAGGAAATCTCAGAAATAATATCTTCCTTTTCAGGCAAAGTATCGGGTACAAAAGAGCTTGCGGGGATAATTTCCCAATCCACGGGTTTGACCAGGAGCGAAGCATATAGACGCATCTTGGAAGCACGCGACTAAATCGTCTGATGCGGTAAGACTATCCAGTCACTGTGCTAAAATCTTCCTCGCAATCAAGCACACATACACTCTGGAGAATCTTCATTAAACATGTCAGACAATATTTTGGTGTGCGCTGCCTGGCCCTATGCTAATGGTTCTATACATCTCGGCCACGTAGCGGGATGCTATCTACCCGCAGACATATTCGCCCGCTACCATCGGCTGGTAGGAAATAATGTCCTGATGGTCTCGGGCAGTGACGCTCATGGTACTCCAGTTACTATCACCGCTGAAAACCTAGGCAAAGATCCTGAAGAAGTCACCGCTATGTACCAAAGCGAGTTTCTATGTGACTGGGAACGTTTGGGGATCTCTTTCGATTTATTTACCAGTACCCACACCGAAAATCACTTTCAGATCGTCCAAGATATTTTTTCAAAACTCTTAGCTAAAGAATTTATTTACAAAGACACAATGTCTCAACCATATTGTGAACATCACGATCGCTTCCTGGCTGACCGGTACGTAGAAGGCAAATGCCCTCACTGTGATTTCCAAGGGGCAAGAGGGGACCAATGTGACGGGTGCGGTAACACCTTGGACCCTAAAGAGTTAATAGACATTAGGCACAAGGACTGCGAATTCTCTCCCGTCTTCAGGGAAACAGAACATTTTTTTCTAAAATTAGAGGCCTTTGAAACCGATTTGCTGGATTGGGTAAAAAAGCAAGCGCATTGGAAACCAAACGTCAAGAATTTCACGATGGGATTTCTTCAGGGCGGACTCAAGAATAGAGCTATCACTCGGGACATCACTTGGGGAATTCCAGTTCCAATTGAGGGGTACGACGGCAAAAGAATCTACGTGTGGTTCGAAGCCGTAATCGGATATTTGTCGGCATCGGTCGAGTGGGCTTCCAATACCAGAACTCCAAATAGCTGGGAAAACTTTTGGAAATCCGATTCTCGAGCCTACTACTTTATGGGAAAAGATAACATCCCATTTCACAGCGTAATATGGCCAGCCATGCTAATGGGTTACGGGGGACTAAAGCTACCTTATGACGTTCCTGCAAACGAATACGTCAACATGGAAACTCAGAAGATCTCGACTAGCCGTAATTGGGTAATAAACCTAAAAGATGCTACAGCACGTTATGACGCCGATGCCATTCGCTACGCGCTTTCAGCCATCATGCCCGAAACCAGTGATTCTAATTTTACCTGGTCTGAATTTGTCCGAAGAAATAATGACGAACTGGTTGCCACGTTTGGGAACCTTGTACACAGAGTGCTCTCAATGATTCAACGTAATTATAACGGGGTGGTTCCTGAACCCTATCTAATGGGAGGAGGGGAAAAACAGATTAAAGCTTCTGCATATGAAAGTCTAAAGAAAAGCTCTTCTGCAATAGAGAATTGCAAATTTCGAGAGGGCCTGGGTTCTGCAATGGCCCTCGCTCAACTCACCAACCGATACTTGGATGAGAAAGCTCCGTGGAAAGCTCTGAAAGAAAACCCTCAGAGCGCATCGACGACGCTGTATACTGCCTTGAATATAATAAATTGTCTAAAAATCCTGTTTTACCCTTATATGCCGTTTGCTATGGAAAAACTCCACGCTATGCTCGGTTTGGAAGGCACGGTTATATCTCTTGGCTGGACGTGGGAAGATAATAGCTTACCTGCAGGACATAATTTAGGAGCCATTCAACGCCTTTTCACTAAGCTTGACGACTCAGCTGCGGAAGAGGAAACAAGTCGGCTAGGTGTAAGCTAAAAACGTTGACACAACTAAACCCAATTCTTACTCCCATTAAGGAGGGCTTAAAAGCAGTAGAGCAAAAGTTAAAACATTTTTCTTCTGCTTCTGACCTTCCCTTTTTGGATGAGCTATTGCATCACTCCTTCAAATCAGAAGGAAAAAGAGCCCGTCCAGCCTTGACGCTTTTGGCTGCTGGTTTCCACTCCAATAACGTAGAAAACGTTATTAGAATGGCAACTGCTGTGGAGATGCTACATGTTGCCACCCTAATTCACGATGATACCGTTGATGAGGCAGCGACAAGAAGAGGGAAAATCACGGTCAGCAATGCATGGGGGCAGCACACCGCGATCCTTCTCGGAGACTACATATTTGCCGCCTCGGCAACCTACGTATGCGATACGGGAAACATTAAAGTTATTCGACGATTCTCTGAAACCATAATGGAACTTTCAAGAGGACAACTCCAGGAAATGGCTTTTAGCCACAAATTGGAGGCTGCCTTGAAAGAGTATCAGGAACGCATTTACTTCAAAACAGCCTCACTTTTCCAAACCTCGGGCGAATCGGGAGCCATCCTGAGTGGGGCTCCTGAAGAACATATAAAGTGTCTGACTGACTACAGTAGAAACATCGGACTTGCCTTCCAAGTTATCGATGACATATTAGATTTTTGTGGGAACTCTCAAACTGTAGGCAAACCTATTGGCAATGACTTGAAGAACGGCATTATCACCTTACCAACCATCTACGCCATGGAAAACGATATATTGCGCAATCGAGTTGCTGAATTTTTTCGAGCAACTTCTATGTTAGAGACTCCGGACGAACTAATAAAAAATATCAAATCATCGGGAGCTATAGAAAGATCATATGAATATGCGACTAGCCTAGCGCAAAAAGCGAGGAATTCGCTGTCCCCCCTGCCAAATACTCCTCATAGGGAATCTCTTGAAGAATTAACACAATTTGTAGTGTCAAGAACCTTCTAAACTTGAGTCTTCAACCCATTGTAGACGACTGACCCTGAATTAACTGTAAGTTCTACAGGAAAATCCCCCAACTCTTCCGTTTCCGCATCAAGGATGTGATCGTTGACCAAGACCAGGTCCGCATCGAACCCCTCTCGAATGTAGCCTTTTTTTGTTCCTACACCGCTAATAGCAGAGTTCCTAGAAGTCATCATCCCCAATGAAGTGACTAAACTTACCCTCTCTTCGGGGTTCAATATTATCCCGCCCGACGAGCGCCTAGATATCGCGGCCTTTAGGGTCCTGACACCCTTGGGAAATGTTACGGGTCCGTCAGAAGAAAACCCGACGGAGAGGCCCGACTTATCCATAGAATTTATGCGATATAAATAATCCAAACGTTCCTTTGGCACCTCGCTAATGTATCTGTCGCCATTCTGATTTATTAATGAAGGTTGGGTAGATATTCCCACGGTTGTAGAAGACAATACTTGTAAAGTCTCATCGTCAATTTCAGAGGCATGCTCTATTCTATCTCCAGGGATTTGTGATAATTTAAGCACCTCTGCTGCCTGGGCCACGCATTCCTTTTCCACCGCGTGGATTGCCGTCGGGTACCCAATCTCATGAGCTCCTCTGACTATTTCTAATAGCTCCTGAAAATTAGGCATAATCTTGCCACTGGAAAATGTGAGAACTATTTTTACACATGAAATAAGTATCCCTTGGTACCGATCTCCATGCTGAATATTATTTTCCTTGAACTCTTGAAGGTGCGGCCACCCCGGCATGAATAAGACGTCGGATGAAATTAATCCAGCTTTTTTTATTTGGGCGAGGTAACGAAGACGTTCGATATCATTTTCAACAGTCGCATCTACAACGCACGTGTAACCTTCAGTGTTTAACAAATCATTTACAGACCTAAACCCATCGTATAAATTAGATTTCGGAATCGGCGGTATCCGCCTCTGTAGAATCTGTTCGGAATCAAAAAATACTCCTGTCAGCAAACCCGTGGGGATTGACCTTTCAAAAGTTGCCCCAGAAGGCTCTAGCGTAAATTCGTTAATCCCCAATTCTGACATTGCTGCTGAATTAAGCAGAAAGCCATGACCCGACTTAAAACGCACAATGACCGGGTTACCTGGAAAAACTTCGTCAAGTAACTTTCTGTTTAAAACACTGCCGAGTTTCTTATCAAAAAAATCGAGACCGTAAAATCTTCGCCACCCAGGTCGGGAACTGTCTACTTCCGAGGACAATAGACTCTCCCTTATTTCACTTCCACCACCTTTCAAATTAGCCAGATCATGGCCAACCAAATATGACGCCATTCCCAATAGATGAAGATGCGAGTCAATAAAACCAGGAATTGCAAGAAATCCGGTTCCGTCAATTACACGCAGAGCAGTAGGATTATGAGCAAGGACTTCTCTTGTTACGCCTACCTCGGTGAAGTGACTCCCCTCAATGTATACACTTCGACCATGCGAAATTCTTTCCCCATCGAATAGGGTCAAATGATCAAACCGTATGCGATTGGACACCTATAGAACCCGGAACTTTATCGTATGGCTACTATTGAATTATAGAGCGGGGAGTCGATTCAATTCTACGAACTACTATCTTAGAGCGATCCATCATCAATGGAATTTGAGGGGCAATGTCATCCTTCCACCTATCACTTTCATAAACAGCTTCATAAAGTTTCTCCCGTTCAGGTTCACTCTCGAACCTTCGCACCCACACATAAAGATCATCTTCCTCTTGTCCTACAAAGCTACCAACTATGACCATTCCCTTGGAAGACTGGAAAGGGATTATCGTTTCCTCCATAAAGCTGATCCAATTTTCTCTCTGCCCAGGCAGGGTGCGATATTCTCTGAGTTCAAAAAACATTTATTTCTCCTTCCAAATTGGCTTTCGTCATACTATCAATGAGCACCTCTCCCAACATAAAACACTAATATACTCGCCACAATATAAAGCGAAACTAACAAGGACGCTTCAATTGTAACCACCCTTCCTCCCGATATTCTTGATTTACCTACAACGGGTATCAAAACTACCATTGTCATTAATACTGCAATCCCCGCCGTCAAAGCGTGAATCGAGGATACCACCTCCCAAATCGGACCATGTACATAGGCCACATCGTCAAGGAATAAAACAAAACCCATATTAAACAAATTACTGCCCAACAAGTTCGTGATCGCTAGTTCAGGCGCCATTATCCTTATTGCGGCGATTGAGGCCGCTAATTCTGGTAATGATGTGCTTAGGGCCAAAAACTGGGTTCCTACAAAACTCCTCTCCCATCCCATAGCCTCAGACAGACCCTCACCCGTGTGGGCCAGCCATACAGCAGCGGCAACTACGATAAGAGCGGCAACTCCGTAAATCGTAAATGCCTTACCAAGACTTTCATCCGCATAATCGTGTTCTGGTTCTGATTTTTCCGAATTTTTCTCCTCTCTATACACCGTGTAAAGGGCTGCAACAAAAACAAGCGCCACAATGATCGACAAAGGACTGATAGCTAGACGACCGGCAAAATCCATGCTGTTGTGGATTAATATCGCACCACCAGCAATGGAAATAACGGCGGCGCCAAGTATGCCAACGACGGCGACGCTACTGCCCATTCCGGATAGTATCGGTCCCCTTCTCCACAACAAGTCTAAAATCCCAATTATCAATAAATTAAACAAATTGCTGCCAAAAGCGTCACCAGCCGCGAGGTCTGCTCCACTCGCTCCTCCAATTATTGTGACTGAACTGACTCCAGTACCTAATTCAGGAAGGGAAGTGGCAGTCGCCAAGAGGACTACCCCAACAAAAGATCGGCCCAGCCCGGTTTTGAAAGCTATCACATCCGCCGATTTAGTAAGTTGTGTCGCGGCAACAAGAATTACGGCGGCAAGCAAAGCGAGCTGAAGCCACAACATTGGTAAAGAAGACAAATCCAAAGGTTCTTCTCCTCCTAGGAATACTTTTACAGGCTGCTCATGGAAACTTAGTGACGATTTCTAATTATGGCAGGACAAGTGTCAAGGAGTGTTTTATCGTACCGAATTCACTACTAACAAATCAGCTCGTTCGCGCCATTTTTTTAGAAATCTACCATAATTTTTTCGACTTAACTCATCTCTTTCTTGATCAGACAGAATGCTCCAACCCCTGTGTTCATGAAGAACCAACGGGAGATCAGAATCGGCAACAATCCGAAACCCTCTTTCCTTGAATTGAAAACTGAAATCTATATCTAAATTTCGGTAAAACCTAAATGACTCCCTCATCAATCCGACGGACGATATATCCTCCCTTCGAAATGCAAGACAATATCCTTGCATCGCATCCATCTCTCCTGACTCCCCTTCGCCATCATGAAAATGAAGCATATTTTCGGTCCGTAATCCAGCAAAACCAGCAATCCCGACCTTTCTGTCCTCAAGTATTTGAGCAAGCTTAGGTAAAAAGGAATTCTTCGCTTCAACACTGGGATCTACAAGCACAAACATCCTTCCACGTGCCAATTTCACAAGAGCATTTTTGGCTGCCCCATCCCCTAGTGGATGATCGGCATGAATGACAGAAATACGATTATTTGTTGACTGTAGACCATGTAAAACTTTACCGACTAACTCCTCGTTCCCATTATCTAATAACAGTATTTCGATTGATTCTGAAGCAGAGTGAGCCTCTATACTTCGGATGCATCTTTCGGCATCCTCAGGAAACCCATTGGCTACGATACCTATCGTGAATTCACATTCATTTCCCTTGGCTAGTCTCGATGTCACATCTACAGAAGAGGAAATCGTATCCCACATTTCTTCTCTTAACTCAGATTTGTCCTTTTTGCGTATACTCGGCTCGCCATGACCATCCTGCACCAAATAACCCTTCTGACTAATCTCCGATCGCAAGCTATCTGCTTCCCGAAACTCTCCACGATTACGTAGACCGTCACGGGTTCTTGAGATCGCAACAATCGATTCAGGCACAGCAAACATATCCGGAGTTTCGGCTATCCCCAAGCCTAGTACTTCATCCACCCTATCGAGGATAGAATGCTTCGCATAAGTCGAGGCGTCCGACTCTGCAAGTCTCCACACTAAGTCTAACGCCCCTGGGAAGTCTAGATCGTTTTCTACTGTGTCCAAAAACCGTCCAATCCATTCCGTCTCAACTTCTCCGTCCTTTTCACTGCCTTCCCCCTCTCGCCCCCAACAAACATACATTCTCCTCAGTTTGTTCAAAGCCCGTTCTGACGCCTTAAGAGAAGAAAATGTGAAGTTCAACCGGGACCTGTACCGCGCAGTCATACACAAATATCGGAATGCGATCGGGTCTATACCCCGGTCCTTCAGTTCAGGAACTATAAAAGCATTTCCTGAAGACTTCGCCATTTTTACCCCGTCCGCTAATAAATGTTGGCCATGCACCCAGTAATTGACGACCCGTTTGCCAACGAAAGCCTCACTCTGGGCGATCTCCCCTTCATGATGCGGAAAAATATTGTCCACACCACCAGTATGTATATCGAACGTCTCCCCAAAAAACTTCATTGACATAGCTGAACATTCGATGTGCCAGCCCGGGAAACCATCACCCCAACGGCTCGGCCACTTTACTGAACGCCCTTCTTCCGCTTTTTTCCAAAGCGTAAAATCCCTGGGATCATTTTTTTTAGGGTCAGCTTCTACTCGGACCGCTTCCTGTAGCTGAGATTCATGTAAGTTTCCTGATAAACGACCGTACCCAGTAAATTTATGCACCGAAAAATATACGTTCCCTTCTCTTTCGTAGGCGAAACCCTTTTCGAGAAGTCGGTCTGTTATCTCAAGCATCTCTTGGACATGGTCAGTGGCCCTCGGCAAATGGTTTACTGGCAAAATGTTTAAGCTGGCCTCATCAGATAGGAATCTTTTGGTGTAAAAGTCAGCTATCTCCCTAGGTGATTTCCCTTCCGCTATAGCGGCAGCGATCACCTTGTCCTCTCCCTGTTCCAGAACCTCCTGTCGCATGTGACCGACATCAGTTATGTTCTTGACATGGATAATCTCATGCCCTCTGAACGAAAGTATTCTCCTAATCCAATCAGCCATAAGATATGACCGTAGGTTACCAATATGGGCATCCCGATAAACAGTCGGGCCACAGGTGTAAATCGTGAATAAACCCTCTTTTAAAGGAACTAGTGTTTCCTTTTTACGGGTGAGTGTATTATAAAGTTTTAACAATCAGCACCTTCGAAAAACCGGAAACGTTCACCCATTCAACTCAGTGTAAGAACTTTCAACATGTTGGTACTTCCCGGCATCCCAATCGGGGTGCCTCCCACGAGAACAACTGTTCCGTTTGGGTCATCACCTAACACCTTTTTTGACTCTATCTCTCCTACTGTGAAGAATTCGTCCACATCCGATACATTAGCAACTATTACCGGAAATACTCCCCAATAAAGGGTAAGTCGATTTTGCACATTTTCCCAAGGTGTAAGTGCTAATATTTTCGCCTTAGGCCGGTATCTCGACACTCGTCCAGCAGAACTTCCAGATTCAGTAAATGCAACGATAAGATCGGAGCTCAATTCGTTTGATGTCTGGCAAGCAGCAAAACTAATCACGTCATCAGTGACAGACTGTAATTGGAGGAACCGCTCCCTCATCATAGTATCGTAGGGTAGCGCACGCTCTGCTTCTACAGCCGTCTCTGCCATTACTTTGACCGCTTCCACCGGAAACTGCCCGATAGAAGTCTCTCCAGACAGCATAATGGCATCAGAACCGTCGTAGACTGCATTCGCTACGTCCGTCACCTCTGCTCGAGTTGGCGATGAGGAAGTTACCATAGACTCCAGCATCTGTGTAGCTGTTATCACTGGTTTCCCTGCCGAATTACTTCTTCTGATCAAATCTTTTTGTATAACAGGTACCCGTTTCAGCGGAACTTCAACACCCATATCTCCTCTCGCCACCATTAAGGCATCGCTAGCCTCCACGATCTCGTCGATATTCTCTATTGCCTCTGCCCGTTCAACCTTCGATATTATGACAGGAAACCGCATTCCGCTGGCTTGCAGGATCGCTCGGGCCTCAGATATGTGCGCCCCATTCGTCACGGTTGATAATGCAACAAAATCTGCCTTAGCTTCTGCCGCAAATTCAAGACACTTCATCGCCTTCTCATCTGGAAATTGCTGAGATGGAGATTTACCAGGGGTCACAACACCTCTTCCCTCAGTTAACCTGCCTCCCCTAACGACCTCACAAATTACATCATCGTTTTGTATCTCAACTGCAACCAACTCAATATTTCCATCATCGACAAGTATAGTTCCCCCTACAGAAGCATCCCGATGCAAACCTGGTGGGGTGACACTAACCCTTTCCTTCGCGCCCACAAAAAATTCACTGCTGAGCACGATCTTAGTACCTACATCAAGATTTTCTGCTCCAGAGGAAAGCGGTCCTGTCCTATATTTTGCACCCGGAACGTCAACCATCAACCCTATCGGAATCCCATCTTCCCTTGCCACTTTGCGCACTCTTTTTACCGTTTCCCTATGAATTGATATGTCTCCATGGGACATGTTAAGTCGCGCAATGCTCATGCCATAGCGCACCAATTGCCTTAGTGTGTCTTCGCTATCCGAAGACGGGCCAAGCGTACAGACTATCTTAGTCTTAGGAAGGTGCGGAGGTGGATAAACAGGATTATTGGTCATAAATAATTCCAGGCAATTTTTAATCTCTTCGAGCCGTCTCAGAGTGTACAAAAGATTTGCAACTAACTCTACCCCAGTGCATAAGAATATTGCTCCATTCTGCAAAATGGTTAGAATGGCATTATCTTAGGAGTTAGGCCACTATGGACAAAACAAAATTGTTGATGGATTTGCAAGTCTACGACTCTCTGATAAAAGAAACACAGACCGCTCTTTTGGAGATACAAAATGCAATAGACGACAACAGTCTCGAGGTTGAAGCCTCTAACATACATGACGCAATTTCAGAAAAACTGGGTTCAATAGCCTCGACACGGGCGAAATTGGAACGTGATATTACTCGTCTTATTCAGCAGCGAGACGGTGTTAATGACCGAATCTACAGTGGCAACATCCAAAATGAAAAGGGACTTTTTGCTCTCCAAGAAGAAATGGCCAGTCTTGAAGACAAAATAGAAGGTACCGAAAATTCCTTGCTTGAAGCCATGCTGGAACATGAAAAATACGAAGCCGGATTTGCAAGGGCGGAAAAAAATTTAACGCGAGCCCGGTCTTCTCGTCGCGCCGGGCTAGCGATGCTGGTTAAGCAAAAAGACGACAACGTTTCGCTCCTCTCGGAAAAAATCCCACTCAGAGATGAAGCGAGGGACAAGTGCGATCCCATCTCTCTTCATTCGTATGACAGATTGCGCAGAAGTAAGGATGGTCTGGCAATAGCAACAATGCAGTCAGATCTTTGCTCGGCTTGCCGCGTGACGATACCATCACAAATGATTCAACAGTTGCGGAAAGGAAGCGAACTGGTATTCTGCAATTCCTGCCAGCGAATCCTTTGTCTCATGGACTAAAGTCATGAGAGCAATAGGATTCTGTAATCCTACAAACACACTAGAAGGCCAAACTTGGGATATAGATCGTTTCACCAGCGTTTTCCACAATTTCTGCGACACTTTGGCTCACCAAGCCGCAGCAATCATTACCCCTGACACCCCGGCACAATCCGGACGAACCGGTCATGGTATAGAAAAAGCGTTTGAATTCATAAGGGCAGCTGAAGGCGGCTTCCTAGTGGTTATACCAGACGCGACTCATATAGATAATGAACTAGAAGGAGTAGCTAGAGCAGCGATCACTATCGAGAATTTGGAATCTGAATTCTATTGCCTGGAGGAAAGCTATCCTGATGTACTGCAGAACGCCTTAATCAACATGGATGCCCCCGGTGTGTCTAGAAAGCGGAGTCTCAAAATACGAAGGGCTATGCAAGGGAGGGCTATGCAAGGTAAGTCTCTGGGCAAAGCCCCGTATGGGTACGACATCTCCCTTGAAGGACGCTTTCAACCCAACCCAGAAGAATCAGGTATGGTACGGCGAATCTTCACACTCTATGTCGAGAAAGATCTGGGCCTAAGGAAAATAGTGGATCTTCTAAATGGGGAGGGATCACGGACGAGGCGAGGCAATAGTTGGAACATAATATCGGTACGAGACATTCTAAGAAATACATCTTACATAGGTACTTATATGCGATTCGGACTCCGTCTCACTAATAACCACACTCCAATTATTAACCCTGAATTGTTCCGGTCCGCACAAGATAAAGCACGAGAGAGAAGGCAATATAGGGGTTTCTCGGATAGCAAGCCATACTTGCTATCTGGATTGTGTGTCTGTGGATATTGTGGTGGGCGCATGATGGGCGTGGCTAGGACTCAAACCTGGAGACGACTCGATGGCACAAGAATGAGTAAGGACTATCGTTATTACCAGTGCCAAAGCCGAAGCAACCAGGGCACATGTGGATACCATACTTGGAACACAGAAGATTTAGAAACCAAAGTCATCGAGAAGGTTCGCCAAGCAGATTCTTCAGGGAAATTAACGTTAAGTGTAGAAGGAACAAAAGGTGAGAACAAGAGAACAAAAGCCGCGATTGAACGACTGAAAAATGTCGAGGAATCGGAACAGAGATTCGTTAAGTTTATGAGGAAAACTGCCAGTGGCCAGTCGGTTATGAAAAGATTGAAATTGTATCTAGATGATCTAGATCGCTCAAGGGCTGAAGCATTCATAAGTGTTGAGCCCGAAGACGTTTCGAGTCTGCTCCGAAACTGGTCTGATACAAATTTCGTCAGTCAGCGGGCTTTCCTAAAAGAATATTTAGATTCCGTAACCGTAAAGGACAGATCAGTAAAAATCCACTTGTAGAAGTTCTTTTGATTAGATTGTCAAAATATAATTAGACGTAAGTGGTAGAATCACCATGGGTTGAGGTGGACGGGTGACCGCCGGCGCATCGCGCGGGAGGAAAGTCCGAGCTCTTCCGGAAGAATGCCCGCTAACGGCGGGGCGGGGTGACCCGACGGATAGTGCCACAGAAAAAAACCGCTGCTAGGCAGTAAGGGTGAAAAGGTGAGGTAAGAGCTCACCGCGAAGATGGAGACATGTTCGGTCAAGGCAAACCCCATTCAGAGCAAGGCCTAATAGGGGCGATAAAGGTACCGGACCAGGCCCGGGTTGGCCGCTTGACCTTTTCGGCAACGAACTGGCTAGATAGATGGTCACCGATCTGGCTTTAGCCAGGGAACAAAACTCGGCTTACAGTCCACCTCTGCCTACTTATTAAAGCGATGAGCCTCAGTGAGGAATTTCCTTCTTGTGACTAAGCCCAAATTCAGTTTTCACGCCAAGAGACGGACAGCCATTACCTAAATTCCGTCAGGGCTTTAGTCTAGGAGTGGTATCCTGCCCCACCTGATAGAGTCTGGATCCTTATAAATCCCGCCCGCTCTCGCCAGCTCCCTAATCTCAGTTAAGGTCGCATTCACCTCTTTTGTAACGACAACCCACTCATTTTCAGGAGGAAACCAGTAAGGTGAAGTTATTCGAACAACTTCCCCCGTCTCTGAATTAAGGTAGATCCCAAATTTATCCACATGCTCGAGCACTGATATACACCTCTAAACTTACATACATAACAAAACCGATCCTATTGGATACCTAAAGTTTTCGCTTTGACCGACTTGATTTTAAAACAGATACCCACATCACATGCAAGTCGTCGAAGAAAAGATGGCCGCTATCCGGGTTCCAACACAGTGAAGAGTATGAAGCTGAAATTCTGAATTTGGAGAGGTTTATCTAGAAATCAAACAAGGAATCCGTTATCAAGCTAAATTTGATACAACTCGTGCCCAGTTTTACCACGCAGAAGCGTAGCTCAGTTAGTAGAGCGTCGGTCTCCAAACGTCCAGGAATACCATCCCATACGTCTCCTTTTCTTTCATCTAAGCACGTTTAGTTCCACTCCCGTCCCACTCGTATCTTTTGGAATCCCCTCGTTTCAGAGTTTCGCCATTTATTTCGCCGCTCACATCTCACAGTAAAAGTTTCAGTTTGTAATTTGTTTTGTGCTGACTATCCTCAATGTGAAATAACCTAAGATTCCGGATGCTAGTGAGGCCGTTATGACACCTAAACGAACCAGAGTCTGAAATTTCTCATCCTCGAAAGCGAGTCCTCCAATAAACAAACTCATGGTAAATCCTATTCCAGCAAGGAAAGCTAATCCATAAAATTGGTTCCAATTTATTCCCTCAGGCAGTGAGCAAAATTTAAATCTGGCCCCAATATATGTAAACAGGGTTACGCCGATCGGTTTACCAATAAGCAATCCTAATCCCACTCCCAGCGTTACTGGTTCGACAAAGAAATCTAAAGCTAGACCCTTTAAAGAGACCCCGGCATTGGCTAATGCAAAAAGAGGCAAAATACAAAATGCGACCCATAAATGCAACCCGTGTTCGAGGCGATACAGTGGAGCTGGCTCTAGCTCATTATTAGATTTATGAGGTATCAGCATAGCTACAACAACGCCAGCGAGGGTGGCATGAAGGCCAGATTTCGATACGCACATCCATAGCACGGTGCCTATTACCATGTAAGGCGATAAGTCACCGACTTTTCTTTGGTTAAGGGCTATGAGAACCAGCACACATAGTAGTGCGCCTCCGAGTGGCACTAATGATAGTTGCTCAGTGTAAAAGGCAGCGATTATAAGTATCGCTGCTAGATCGTCAATTATTGCTATAGTTACCAAAGTCAATTTGAGTGATTCCGGAACTCTACTTCCCAAAAGGCTCAGTACACCAAGGGCAAACGCAATGTCAGTCGCAGCAGGAATAGCCCAGCCTTGTATGGCGGTTGAATCTCCCCAGTTAATTGACAGATAGATTAATGAGGGAACTACTAGTCCTCCAAAAGCGGCGATAGCAGGCAGGCTTATTTGTGACCTACTTGATAACTGGCCGTCTAGGACTTCGCGTTTTATTTCCAAGCTAACTAAAAGAAAGAAAATAGCCATTAAACCGTCATTTATCCAATGACGGAAATCTTTGTCAATCGAAAAATTTCCAAGCTGCACCAAAACCGGCGCATTCGAAATGGCATGATAATAATTTTCCAAAGGGGAATTACTAATCAAACCGTCATTTATCCAATGTTGGAATTCTTTGTCTATCGAAAAATTTCCTAGCGGCACCATAACCGGCGCATTCAAAACGGCATGATAATAATTTTCCAAAGGGGAATTACTAATCAAAATCGCGATGACTGCGGCTATAACTAAAAGTATTCCTCCTGCAGATTCTAGGAGGAAAAATTCTCGAAGCATTTTTACCGGCATAATATTCTCCCCAAAAATACTACCTTTAATGGTGTTGAAGAGGTACATCATTTCCTCTCTTCCGTAGAGCAATAAAAGAGACAGGTGTCACGAAACCTACAATTCTTCCTTTTTATAGGTCTCAGAGATATGGCCTATCTGCTTTGAGAAGATCGGCAATATCGCCGATTACCGGAACAACCTGAGTAAATTTCTTCTACTTAGAAAAAACAATATTAACCTCCTTAACTAAGTTATTAGTTAATGTGATGTTGTAGTTATTCATTCTTTTATTATATTTTTTGAATTTGTAAAAATCTTTCCACGTTAATTCAAGAGTCATATTCAATCAATAATCATTGTCAAATAGAATTCGCTTGAAGCAAAAGCTACGTTTTCACGATTCAAGCGATAAATCAACTCAATGAAGTAGGCGAAATCAGGAAGTTTCCCCACTTTTCTCCAGATTCCGCTAGTAAAGAGGTCGCAATTTGATACAATTCGTGGCTAGTTTTACCACGCAGGAGCGTAGCTCAGTTGGTAGAGCGTCGGTCTCCAAAACCGAAGGTCGCGGGTTCGAAACCTGCCGCTCCTGCCAAAGTCAGCTACTGTCAACCAAGAAGAGGTATGTGCTTGTAGCGCAGGAAGTTAAGGAATCGCTGAGTTAAACCTCTGTATGCGCAAAAGAGACTGTCTCCGAGACAGGCCCCGTATGTTCGAACAGGTACTGTTATCCTCCGGGTAATATTGGGGTGCTAAATAAGTAGTTCCAATATGTCGCGAGTTTTCAGTGTATTACGAAGAACGCAGACACCTTGTGGACAGCCACTTATATATATGCTGCCTGCGTATCTGGGTGAACACAGAAAACGCATGAGATTCGCAAAGTGTTGGGAAAATTCTAGCCACTGCTCACAGAAATATCGCTGCTAAAGCCAAAATCTTTCACGAGACTTGTCGAGCCAACTATCTTCCTACTAGTTGTAACATGTGTTGTGAGGGCTACTATGAACGACTAAACTCGGCGTAAATCGGAGGAGTACGGTGGCAAAAATTAATAAATGTATAGAGTTGATGAAGCAAGACCAAGCCATCTTTGCAGTTTCTATTCCTGAGCTAACTTACGAATGCGGGTTAGAAATGTCTCAGACTTGGGCTGACCTTATCCAATTTGACTTCGAGCATCATCCATTCGATACCGTAGGTCTCTCCAAATTCATGAAAGGTTTAAAAGATGGCGGCCCTACACCGAGCGGCCATCCCACACCAACCGTAATAACAACGGTTCCCTCCAACTGCATGACACCAGAGGAAGTCCAATACAACGCATGGCAGATAAGGCATGTCCTTTCTACCGGGGCCCACGGAATACTACACACACACACTAGGCGATCTGATGCGGTCTCCATGTTCGTAGCCGCATCGAGGTATGTGTTCCAAAAGGCTGGCCGAGATCAAGGCTTACCCGAAGGCCTCCGAGGAGGTGGTGGACAGAAGGAACCCGCCGCAATTTGGGGAGTGGACCCAGTCGAATATATACAAATAGCAGATCCGTGGCCCTTGAACCCTAATGGGGAGATCATACTTGGATTGAAAATTGAAGATCGTTTTTGCCTGCCGGACGTCGATAACATCGCTGCTGTCCCAGGTATTTCTTTCGCTGAATGGGGACCAGGTGATATGGGCATGTCACATGGGGACCCTGACCGTCACGATCCGCCCTATACTGAAGAGATGAACAATGCAAGAGAACTTGTTAAGAATGCCTGTCGCAATTCCGGTCTCGCCTTTCTCTGCAGCTGGCAAGACCCCAACCTTACGGTGGAGGAAAGAGCAAGGCACGCGTTAGATGAGGAAGGTGCTCGAATACTTCATGTACCAGAAAAAGAAATCGCTGATAAAATTCGCAGGGAAATGGGTCGAGAAATGCCTTGGTAACTCAATGGCAAGTCCTTCCATTGTTTTGTGGCCACTAAATCGCTAAGTACAGCTCAAGAAACGAGACGTACTTGCCCCCTACAGGCGGCGATTATATGGAACGAAAGTCACTAATACCACCCGTGCTTAAGGATGCTTCAGGAAGCTATCAGTTCCTCGATGTCAGATTCGATTTTCCCTAATTCAACGTACTCCTCTCGAGAGAGATGGAAGCATCTCTTTAAATAGAGATCAGCTAATGAAGCGGACTTCTGATCTGATCGCCTAGCGGATTGAAGAAGAGCCGCGATTTGATAGGTCTTCGGAAAATAGTTACCTAGAGCTCTGATATCCGACTCCGTCTCTTCGATAAGTGACTGTTCGACAGCCTCGATAGCATATCTCAAACGCCCCACAAGTTTAGTCAACTCTCCCAATCGGTCAGACTCACTCATTAAGGAATACAAAACGTCATTGACATGATCGGCGTCGGAAGAATTCGATTCGTTTCCGGATCCAGTAGGAGTCACCCCTAAAAAGTTTTCATAGATTTCGAGGTATTGTTCAACTATTTCGTTAACTTTCACCATTGAGTTGGCAACATCATTCGATTCGAAGTTACCTCCAAAAATAAGGTCGTCTTTCCTGCTTTTCGCAAGTGATTCTAGTAGGTCTAAACCTTCGACTATCTCGGGAGCTGGCGGAAACGCAAATGCCGACATATCACCAGGCCCAATCTCCCCTACTTGATTCATAAGGAACGGGGGAACATATTTAGTCACATCCACCATTATGGGAAGGAGCACAACATAGCTGGCATAGTACCCATTATTGGACGCGTCGACAAAATATACCAACGCATGCCCCGTAGGGGTATCAACGTTCCCATAAGTGAACTCGAGAGACATATTTCAATCCTGCACTTGATAAATTTCGCTTCACGACCATTATAGAGCAAGTTTTGATTCGATGACCGTATGTTTCAAAGGGCAACTCTCTGGTTTTCATTGGGGTACTATTAAATTTATGTTCAGTTTATATAAACATGCGATTCGACCTTTGCTGTTCAGATTGGAACCAGAGAAATCACAGGGAATCGTGGAATCCATCTTGAAATATCACACATTGTGGCAAGCCACGAAAAAATTATTCGAATTCGAAGATCGCGTCTTAGGAACTACCCTAGCGGGGATCGAATTAGCAAATCCAATTGGCCTCGCAGCCGGATATGACAAAAATTGTCTAGTGCTCCCATCAATGGCAATGTTGGGATTCGGTTACGTCGTTGGGGGAACAATAACAAGAAACCCTAGTTCAGGAAACCCCAAACCACGTGTCATGCGGCTTAAAGAAAACGAGGCCTTAATTAATTCACTAGGATTTCCCGGGGTCGGTTTAGACGCAACACTAGCAAGTTTGTCAAAGACTCCGTTTACAAATCAAAACTCTAAAAGGATACTTAGCATATCTGGTACTGAAATATCAGACATACTGGAATGCCACAATTCATTGGAACAATATGGTTCGGCCATAGAAGTCAACGTAAGTTCTCCCAACACTGCGGGTCTCCGCATCTTCCAAGACCCAAAGCACCTTGTTACCTTAATCGAAGGGATAAACTACTCCCGAAGTAAGCCTCTCTTTGTAAAACTCCCGCCTTATGATTCTCGAAATCCACGCTCGTCGAAAGATGCCATTTTAGAATTGGTAAGGGTGTGTGTTGAATATAAAGTCGATTGCGTCACTATCGCAAACACTCTTCCAACAGAGGAAAAAAGACTGGCGGTAGGCAAGGGAGGATTGAGTGGCTCACCGCTTTTCCCGAACACTTTACAAATGGTGCGGGATGTTCACCAAGAATTTGGTGACCTAATAAGTATAAATGCTTCCGGTGGGGTATCAACCGGAAAACAAGTGTATGCGCTTCTAACTAATGGGGCTTCCTCAGTGCAACTTTACACTTCACTTGTTTATCAAGGACCTGGACTAATTAAACGAATGAAAAAGGAACTGGCTGAGGAAATAAAGCATGGGCCAATTCTCAAGAATTAGTTTCCATAAAATGGTTCACGTCTTCGAAAAAAGGCATCGCTGTTTGCGCCCCTTGTTTACAGACCGCCAAAGCGGCAGAAGCTAGTCCGAATTCAATCGCCTGATCGATACAGCTACCCCCAGACAAGGAAACTGAAAATCCCGCAGCAAAGGCATCACCAGCACCGACAGTGTCTACAACATTCGTTTCCATCGCGTTTCTATGTACGAACCTTCCCTCGTAAAGATATGAAACGCCCTCCTCTCCCAAGGTAACAATCGGGACACACCCATAATTTGAATGTATTATGTCGCAGACCTCAAAAGCAGAATCTTTATCTTCGACTTCAATTCCCGCTAAGTACCCAGCCTCTATTCTATTAGGAGTCACGTATGTCGCTAAGCTTGCTAAATTCCCTGCATCTTTAATCCCAGGAGCAGGGTCCCAAATCACAGGAACTCCAAAGCTCTTTGCAATCTCAGCTACCTCAATGTTCAATGACAACGATACTTCATTCTGAATCATCAATAGGGAAGCCTCTTTCAGTAACGTTTCTGAGCGATGCAGCACTTCCTTGGAATAGGTCATGTTAGCTCCATAAATTACCACCATGTTGTTCTCCCCAGACTTCTCTACAGTGATAAGAGCCATTCCAGTAGGCTCATATCGACTTTTGGAGATCCCATAAGTCCCAATGTGTTCTCTCCTTAGTCCTTGTATCAGAGCTTCTCCATAGTCATCAAGACCAACTTGACCTGCCATTTCGACCCGTCCCCCAAGTCGGGCACATCCTACTGCCTGATTTGCTCCTTTACCTCCCAATGTTTTGTAAAAATCAAGCCCCGCTAATGTCTCCCCCGCTTTGGGGAACCGCTGAACAGTACTTACCAAATCCATGTTCAGGCCGCCTAAAACCACAATATTTTTTGCGTTCAAAGTAATTTATCCAATTAAATCCCTAGAAAGTAATCCTTCCAAGTATCTCCCCACTCCATCCGAACCTGCATTGAGGGCAAGGTCGTCTGCGACCTCTAATGCTGGTATCTCTCCATCCTCCATAGCCACTCCTAACCCTGACCAGCGCAGCATTTCGACATCATTAAATCCATTCCCAAAAGAGATAACTTCATGACGACCTATCCCAAAAGAGTTACATATCCATTGCAACGCTTTTTCCTTACCAGCATCGCCGCTCAGCACCTCACAAAAGTGCGGCAAAGATCTCGTCACATACAGTGAACCGAAAAAATGTTTATTCATATCAATATCTAGTTTCTCTATATCCTCATCCGAACCAACGGCTAAGATCCTGTAAACGTTATCCTTTATTTCCCGCAAATTGTCCACTTTAAGTACTTCCACCCCCGTACGCTCACCATAGGAATCAGACCATGGAGTCAGCTCTTCAACATAAATTC
The DNA here is from genome assembly GCA_964409595.1 of uncultured Dehalococcoidia bacterium. Taxonomy (GTDB): domain Bacteria; phylum Chloroflexota; class Dehalococcoidia; order Lucifugimonadales; family UBA826; genus CAYPDR01. Next base: position 31,717 of record CAYPDR010000013.1, on the reverse strand, counting down.
TGTCGCCCAAATACACAACTTTTTGAACGTTTCTCGAATCGAGAAAATCCAAAGCAAGCAAAATCTCATCCTGTGATAAAAACTTATTCCACAAGACTTCATCATTGGCCACAGAGGTGATGAGGGAGCCTTGAAAAGAAACTAGCCATTCTATCATCGGCAACGAATGCAGATAACTCATAGCAGATACACGGCTTCTGCCTGTGGCAGCTACTATTACAGCTCCGAGTTTTTTACACCTTATAAATACGTCTTTGGTATAGATCCTTACATCGCCTGATTCGTCACGCAACGTCCCGTCTATATCCACTGCAATCAACTTATAACTGTTCCCGGTAGATTTCATGTTATCTATGCTAGAATCCCCCACATAATCCGCAAACAAAGATGTCAACATTTAACATCTTTTCAGGAAATTTGAAATGCATTTTTCGCCACGGCAATTACTCTGGGCAATTGTCATACCGGTTATAGTTTACTTGATAGTGCTCGCATGGAATTATGATTGATTACTCTGGGAGCTCCAGAACATGACTAACCGAAGAATCCTAGTTACAGGCCTCGCTGGGAAAATAGGATCCATAGTTGAAAAAGAACTTTCAATGGATTACAAAATATCAGGTCTCGATCTTCGGCCAGCCGAAGGACGTACGATTAGAATCGCCAATTTGTCCGATTATGAATCCATTCTTCCTGCATTTGATGGAATCGATACCGTCATACACTTAGCGGCCGATCCAAATCATCAAGGGGATTGGAAATCGAACTTGGAAAACAACATCATAGGCACAAGAAACGTATACGAAGCGTCACGGGTTTCAAATGTGAGACGGCTGATTTTTGCTAGCAGCAATCACGTAGTGGGATTTCACCCGTTATCGGATAATCCTTATAAACAAATTTATCGTGGAGATTTCGCAAAAGTTAAGCAACCCATAAAGCATCTCAGTACGTCCATGATCAGGCCGGATGGATATTATGGTGTTAGTAAATCATTTGGTGAATCTATGGGGAGCTATTTCCATGATGAATATGGGCTCTCTGTCATATGCATCAGAATAGGTTGGGTGATGGAGCCAGACGATCCTACATTTTCCCCTTCGGCTCTCGCGCTTTGGATGAGCCATAAAGACACCGCAGATATTTTCAGGAAATCTGTGGAGGCTCCAGAAAGCGTTGGATTCGCAATCGTCTATGGAATGTCGAATAACACATACGGCATATGGGACCTAGAGCCTGGCCGAAACATTTTAGAGTTCTGCCCAGAAGATAATGCAGGCACAGAGTGGAAGGAAAATAAAAAGTTTCCGACATTCATGACGTCAGGAGACCCGCAAGAATTAAGGTGATTGAAAAGTCATACGAGCCAGGTGAATTCCCCATGAAAATTACCGACTTCGAAACGAGAGTCATAAGTCTACCAAGAGAAGAAGGCCCGCTAACAGGTGGGGTTGGATCTGAAGCACAATTCGTCACTATTAAACTCAGAACTGATAATGGAATTGAAGGAATTGGCTATTCCGGATTCGCCAGCAACCTTATGTTAAAGGCCCTCAAAGAAACCGTAGACGCCCTACTAGAACAAATCAAAGGTTCAGACCCCTGGAGAAACGAGCTTATAAATAGCCACCTAAGGGCAATCGCAGGTGGAGGGGCCCCTGCCGGATTAGTAACACGGGCTATTTCAGGAATTGACGTTGCACTTTGGGATGTAAAAGGGAAATTCGCTAACCAACCCATATTCAAATTATTAGGAGGATACAGGGACAAAGTACCAACGTATGCTAGCGGATACCTTTGGCGCAATTACGACCTCGATCGACTCGCTTCAACTGCTAAGTGGTTGGTCCAACAAGGTTTTAACGCAATGAAGTTTCGTATGGGCGACGAGGCAACGGCAACCAAAGAAATAGCGAGAATGAAAACTATGCGGGAGGCAGTAGGGCCTGACGTAACAATAATGGTCGACATAAATCAAGGTTGGGATACAAATACAGCCATAGCGATAGGTAGGGAACTAGCTCAATACGATCTTTATTGGTTGGAAGATCCCATCAACCACCAAGACTTTCGTGGACTTTCAACGATTGCAGATCACTTAAGTACTCCAATCGCGGCTGGAGAATACCACTACGGCATTGAGCCCTTTAAGACTATGTTGGAAAACCAATCCGCCGACGTAATCATGGTAGACTTGCTACGCGTCGGAGGTCTCACACAATGGATGAAGGTGGCCCACATGGCAGAGGCTTACAACATGCCGATTGTGAGCCATCTAGCAACGGAGGTTTTATCCCACGGTATCGCCGCAACTCCGAATGGACAATGGGTGGAACATATGCCATGGACTTTTGATATGTTTACAGAATCTCCGAACATTGAAAACGGGATGATGGTAATGCCCTCCGGACCGGGACTAGGAATCGAGTTTGATGAAGACAAACTCAATAGGTACAAGCATCAAGGCTGATTCTGTTACCTACTAGACATAAACAGCAGTCGAGTAGATTAGCCTCCCTATGATATTATTGCTGCTAAATTTTTTGATAGATTTTTTGCAAGTATGGAGTATTACATTTGGCAACTCAAACATCGAAAGAATATTCTGTTATCGGAAAGAGGCCTGTCAGGCATGATGGAGTAGACAAGGTTACAGGTAAGGCACTATACGGCGCTGATATGGCTCTACCTGGAATGTTGTACGGAAAAGTATTACGAAGCCCTTACGCGCACGCTAACATCAAGTCTATCGATGTTTCAGCCGCCCTTGCTCATTCCAGCACAAGAGCAGTCATCACTGCTGCAGACCTTTCACCACTGCCTGACAAGACTTCCGAGGTCGGTGAAGATTTGTACGCAAATATGAAATATGTCAGAGACCGAATCTTAGCCTCAGACAAGGTGCTTTTTAAAGGCCACCCTATCGCAGCAGTTGCTGCGGCAAGTGAACATGAAGCTGAGGAACTTCTTTCACTGATTGACATCGAATATGAGGTACTGCAACCCGTTACAGACGTTGAAGCTGCATTAGAAGACAGTGCACCAATCCTGCATTCTTCAATGACTACGCCATCTTTAGGCGACGACACGCCCCACGGCACTAATGTCGCCAGCCACGACCAATACGAACTAGGAGATATTGAGGAAGGCTTCTCACAAGCTTCGCTAGTGATTGAGCGTGAATTTCGAACAAAAACTGTGCATCAAGGATACATTGAACCGCAGAACGGAACAGCCTGGTGGCGAGCCGATGGATTTGTCACTGTTTGGTGTAGCAGCCAAGGTCACTTTGGCATCCGAGACGCCACTGCAACTGTTTTGGGACTCCCTGTGTCGAAGATAAATGTGATACCGATGGAGATAGGAGGGGGATTTGGAGGAAAGTTACCTTGTTATCTAGAACCACTCGCCGCTTTGTTGTCCAAACAAAGTGGAAACCCCGTAAAAATGCACATGACGCGAGCAGAAGTCATCGAGGCGAGCGGTCCAACATGCGGTAGTTTAATCAAAGCTAAAATGGGAGTCGATCGCGAAGGTAAAATTACTGCTGCGCAGGCCCAATTGTATTTCGAAGCTGGAGCATTCCCAGGTTCGCCTGTAGGAGGCGCCACTGCTTGTATGCTCTCCCCGTACGATATACCTAACCTGAAACTAGATGGGTATGACGTCGTCGACAACAAACCGAAAACAACCGCGTATCGCGCCCCAGGCGCCCCACTGGGAGCACTTGCGATAGAAACCATTCTTGATGAGATAGCTGAGGAAATGAACATAGATCCGATCGATCTACGCTTGTTAAATGCGGCCAAGGAGGGAACTCGTCGGGCCGACGGCGTTATCAACAACAAGATAGGCATGATTGAGACAGCAGAAGCGGTAAAGTCACATCCTCACTACCAAAGCGAACTAGCAACCACTCCTGGGAAGTTAAGAGGAAGGGGCGTTGCAATGGGATTTTGGAGAAATAACACCGGGCCTGCTTCTTGCATCGCCGTCGTTACGCCTGCAGGCTCCGTCAATCTTACCGAAGGGTCTGTGGACATAGGAGGATCTAGAACCGCAATAGCTCAACAGTTCGCAGAAGTGTTGGGCATACCTGTAGAGGACGTAAATCCGCAGGTAGGAGATACTGACTCTATTGGATATACATCCGTTACAGGTGGTAGCGGGGTTGCCTTTAAATCTGGTTGGGCCGCCTTTGAGGCAGCACAGCATGTTAAGGCCCAATTGATCGAACGCGCGGCTCTAGTCTGGGAAGTAGACCAAGATCAAATCGACTATTCCAGGGGCATAGTTAGTCATAAATCAGACCCGGAGCTACGATTAACATTTAAAGAGTTAGCTGCAGGATCCAATGGCACGGGAGGTCCTATCGTAGGAAGTGCGGGAGTGAACCCAACTGGAGCAGGGGGATCTTATGCGGCAATGCTGGTCGACGTGGAAGTAGATCCAGAAACCGGAAAAACAGATATTCTGAGATGCACCACATTTGTTGATGCAGGCAAGGCCATCCATCCCGACTATGTCGAAGGACAAATGCAAGGAGGAAGTGTCCAAGGAATCGGCTGGGCATTGAATGAAGAGTATTTTATGAGCAAAGACGGAAGAGTTTTGAACGCCAGTTTGCTCGACTATAGAATGCCCACCAGTCTTGACCTACCCATGATTGACACCGAGGTGATAGAGGTCCCAAATCCAGGTCACCCGTATGGGGTTCGGGGTGTTGGAGAATCCCCTTTGGTACCCCCGCTAGCTGCAGTGGCCAACGCTATGTACGACGCCACTTCGGTTAGAATGACTGAGCTCCCAATGTCTCCAGGCTTTGTGCTAGAGGCATTGTCAAGCAAACCCAAATAGATTTCTACAATAGATTTTTTGATGGAGGTATAAATAATGCCAAAGCAATTCCAGTTCAGGGAAGACGCCCGCGGACAACTTATGGAAGGCATAGACTTAATGGCCAAAACAGTCGGTATCACATTGGGCCCAAATGGTCGAAACGTAATTCTAGATAAAGAATTTGGACCACCCCAAGTTTGCAGTGACGGAGTCACTATAGCGAAGGAAATCGAGCTGGAGGCACCTTTCCTAAACATGGGAGCACAACTGCTGAAAGAGGCTGCGTCCAAAACCAACGACGATGTCGGCGATGGAACCACAACATCCACAATACTCGCCCAAGCCATTTTAAGGAACGGGTTTAGAAACGTTGCCGCAGGAGCTGATCCGATGGCCCTTAAAAGAGGTATGGACAAGGTCGTAGACTCAATGACGAGAGAACTTAAGAATATGTCCACCTCTGTGACCGAAGACGCACAGATTGCGCAGGTCGCTACCCTTTCGGCCCACGATGAAGAGATGGGACAATTGATCGGCTCGATCGTCAGCAAGATTGGTAAGGATGGGGTAGTGTCGGTAGAAGAATCTCGCGGACTTAATTACGAAGTGGAATATGTCGAAGGAATGGAGATTGATAGAGGTTATCTATCACCGTATTTCGTCACAGATCAAGACCGTATGGTGGCAGAACTAGCGGAACCTCACATCTTGCTTACATCTGAAAAGATTTCCAGCGTGGAAGATCTCCTTCCTTTCCTAGAGAAATTTTCGCCAGTAGGAAAAGATCTAGTCATAATAGCAGAAGATATAGACGGACAGGCCCTGGCAACTCTTGTTGTCAATAAGATGAGAGGAACAATGAATTGTTTGGGGATAAAAGCTCCAGCATTCGGGGATCGTCGCAAAGCAATACTAGAAGATATGTCAATTCTTTTTGGGGCGACCGTCATTAGTGGCGAGACGGGTCGTAAGCTAGACTCCATTGAAATCAGTGACCTAGGTAGATGTAGAAGAGTGGTGGCCACTAAAGACGACACAACCTTTGTCGAAGGGGCGGGAAATACCGATGATATCGAAGCTCGAGTAAGCAACATACAAACTCAAGCAAAGGAAACAAAGTCTGACTATGACCGTGAGAAGTTGGAAGAGCGAGCGGCAAAAATGTCGGGTGGCGTCTCTGTAATTAAAGTGGGTGCTGCCACAGAGGTCGAGTTAAAGGAGAAGAAGCAAAGGCTAGAAGACGCTCTTTCTGCCACGAGAGCCGCAATGGAGGAGGGCATTCTTCCAGGAGGTGGCACATCATTGGTAAGGGTTGCAGAAATGGTCAGAACGGAGTTCGTAGGGAACACAGATGAAGAAACCGGTGCACGCATAATTCTCGATTCAGTCACAGCCCCACTTCAACTTCTTGTCGAAAACGCGGGGTTTAGCGGTGCGGTAGTAGTAGAGGCGGTTCGAAATGGCTCGGGAGACTACGGATTTGACGCAGAAAAGGATCGTTACGGCAGTATGTTTGAATATGGGATCATAGATCCTGTTAAAGTAACAAGATCAGCGTTGGAAAACGCAGCTAGCATATCAGCCATGGTTCTAACTACCGAGTCCTTAATCACAGAACTGGACCCACCAAAATTACCTGCCCCTTTTGACGATTAACTCAAATTACTTCCCCAAAAGAATATAGCGGAAATATACCAGTGTTATGGCCATAGAAGCGCGTACTGAGCCAAATACAGCCTCAACGATAGAAGTACAAAACGTCAGTAAAGGGTTCGGTCCGTTTAAAGCCGTCCAAGATTTATCTTTTAACGTAAACCGAGGAGAAGTGGTAGGGTTTCTTGGACCCAATGGGGCTGGCAAAACCACAACAATGCGTCTATTAACCTCCTATTACACGCCTGACGTAGGACGGATATTCATAAACGGCCTCGACAATTCACAACAGGACTTGGAAACTCGGAGGAGCATAGGGTACCTTCCAGAGAATAACCCGCTTTATGAAGATTTGCTCGTTAGCGAATATCTGGATTTTATAGCCGACTTACGTGGGATGAAAGGACCCGCACGTAAAAGTAGTTTAGACCAGACCGTCGAGGAAGCTGGACTAAATGAGGTGTTCCACAGGCCAATCAGTGAACTTTCAAAAGGATATCATCAGAGAGTTGGACTGGCTGGAGCAATACTCCATCGCCCTTCCATATTAATCCTAGACGAACCGACAGAAGGTCTTGACCCTAATCAACGAATTTCCATGAGAGACCTTGTCCGTTCTTTAGGCAGAGAACGAACCGTCCTTGTAACAACCCATGTGATGCAAGAAGTTGAAACCACGTGCGAACGCGTTCTCGTAATCAACAGGGGACGTTTGGTAGCAGATAGCCCAGTAGAAGATCTTTTAAAATTAGCCCCAGATCTCAGAAAAGTACGAGTCGAGATAGAAGGATCTGAAATCGAAACCGGACTGAATAGTCTCGATTCGATCAGTTCAGTTGAACGCCAAGACTCCGTCGGGAACCGCAAGAGGTACACTGTAAATTTGACCGGACGTTCGGATCCCAGGCCTGAAATATTCACACTTGCCATAGAGAAAGGTTGGGTTATCTGGGACCTCCACGAAGAGCAAATGCGTCTCGAAGATGTATTCCACAGTCTTACCGCTATAGACGAAGTAAAAAGGTCAAATCAAACTCAATGAGATCGCCGTTTCTGGCCCTGATCCGGAAGGATTTGAAGGGCTATTTCGACCAACCAACCGGCTACATATTAATTGTAGTGTTTGTTGCCATGCTCTCATGGGCCTTTTTTAAAACAGCGCTTTTGATGGGAGAGGCTTCGCTAAGACCGCTGTTCACTGTGGAATTCGCTATAGACAGACCATCGCTGCCATGGCTAATGACACTTTTTATACCGGCGGCCACCATGAGGCTGCTCTCTGAAGAGCAAAGAGACGGGACCTTGGAGACTCTACTTACACAGCCTATTCGCGGCTGGGTAGTCTTACTAACAAAATTTCTATCTGGGCTAATTTTTGTCTCGATAGCCATACTAGCGACCATGGGAATTCCCTTGTCGGTCATGAGCGCAGGCAATTTAGACTGGGGAGCCGCAGCCTCGCAATACGTTGCAGCAATCTTTTTAGCGGGGTCGTTGGTATCAATAGGCCTCTTCACATCTAGCATCACGAGAAACCAAATTGTGGCATTTATACTCGGGCTGTCGCTCAGCATGATATTGATGATTATGGGCTTGGAAATAGTTGCCATAACTCTCCCTTCCAACGTCGCAAATTTGCTCCAATTACTCAGTCCTATTACACATTTTGAAAATGTCGGGCGAGGAATCATAGACTTGAGGGATATCGTTTATTTTCTCGCACTTATATCTACATTCTTAAGTGCCACGTTTCTGATTATCAGAAGCCGAACCTTAAGCCATGAGACCCCCCAATATAGAAACCTTCAATTAGGCGTCGCTGGCCTGATAATTTTAAGCATATTAATTGGCTGGTTTGGGACATCGATTAAAGGAAGGATCGATCTCACCGAAGACAAGATATTTTCGTTAAGTCCTGCAACGGTAGAAGTCTTAGGTGAACTGGAAGATCTACTCACCGTGGATATTTACATGTCCAAAGATCCTCCCGTGCAGGTTTCTCCCGTTTCCAGAGATGTCAATGATTTCTTGGAGGACTTCGAAGCCGTTTCAGATGGACTCGTAAAGTTAGTCAGACATTTCCCAGAGGATCATGAACGGTCCGAACGAATGGCGTCGACAGCTGGCGTGCCACCGGTACAGTTCAACCTGCATAGTCAGGGCGAGTTACAGATCAAAACGGGTTATCTTGGTGTGGTTTTGACTTATCTTGATAAAAGAGAGGTCATACCTTTCGTTCATAGTGTCGACGGGTTTGAATACAGATTAACTAGTTTAACAAATAAGATGCTGAGCGATAAAAGTGAGAAAAAAGTCTTAGGATTTCTCACCGGGCATGACGAACTGTCTCCGGTAGAAGGGATGGGCTCCTTCGTGGCTTCCGTAAACCAACAATATCAATTGATTCCTGTATCAGCAGAGGAAGATAGCCCACTTAACTTAGAAGACGTGGACGTATTGGTCATAGCTTCACCAAAACAGAAAATAAGTCCGGATCACCGGGACCAAATCAAAAGTTATTTGGATGCAGGAGGAAAAGCTTTCTTTAATTTGGAACCCGTGTTGGTCGACATGCAACAACTCGCTGGACTAAGTAACAGGCACAGTTTCGCCGACTTTGTAGAATATTACTTCGGTGTCATCATTGATGAAAATATGGTATATGATCGCCGATCTCACGAGAATTTATCTTTCTCCACAGGTTCAACGTCCAATGTCCTGCTACCTTACCCATATTGGGTGAGGGCAAAAATAGTCGATAAAAAAGTAGGGGGCAATGTTAATACAGTAGTAATGCCATGGAGCAGTTCCTTGGGAATCATGACGTTGCCAAACAATCGCTACAAAATACAACCATTGATCGCCTCCACAGAATTTTCTGCAGTGGATGACTCCTACAGAAATCTCAGGCCTGACTCTCCCGTTCTTAACGATCCCCTGCAAACAAATTTTTTCTCCAGTGACTTAGGGGTTACCGCAGAATCAGACGATGGTTCAAGGGTTGTTATTATTGGAGACGCCGATTGGCTAGCCGACACTGCTACTCAAAGGTTTGGCACAAATAAGGCCTTAGGGCTAAATCTCATTGACTGGCTGGCGCAGGAAGATTCTTTGGCATCCGTCAGGTCTAAGGTTGTTTCAGAACGCAAACTCGTTTTCTCCTCTAATGTCCATAGAGACGTCGTCCAATATTCCAATATTGGAGGAGTCCCACTAGCATTTATATTATTGGGATTTATCAGATACCTAACCCGGCGAAGCAAAGGATTCAAAAACAACTGGAGACACCGAGTAGGAAGACTAATCGGAAAATCTTCGGGTTCGACCAATGGTAGCGGAGAAGATTCAAAATGAAGAGCCAACAGGTTGGGTTTGTTTTGATGACGCTTATTTTAATAGGAATCGTCGGAATGGCAGTCAGACTCCTATCTTCTGGTAGTGATGACTTCGTCATGGAAGGACTCATGCCAATAACAAGTGATGTCATCAATAAAGTTACCGTGGAGAGAGGCAATCAAAAAGCTGAACTTGTCAGGCTCGGACCCGAAGACTGGCGAGTAGGTAAACACAACGCATTCACCCCAACATTGAACAACTTTTGGACCCATGTTGCAGACCTTACTCAAGCCCAGTTAGTTTCGAGGAACCCTCAGCACCACCAAATTCTCGGAGTTGACGAAGATAATGGCACACTATTGTCGTTTTACCGAGATCAGTCAATTCAAGAGGGGTTCTTAATAGGAAAATGGTCTCCAGATGTAAGACTCTGCTATATAAGAAAATCAGGAAAAGACGAGGTCTACGGAATACCATGCCCGAGAAACGGGGTATTTTCACCAAATGTTGATTCTTGGCGCAATCCTATCGTCTTATCTGTAGTGGCAAGCGATATAGCATCATTCGATTTCATTTATCCTGACAGCAACAAAACATTCTCTGTTAAGAGGGCCGGGGACGGGGAATGGACGGTTCAAAGCGATTCTCTTTCTGGATCTGCCGATCTCAGGGTAGTAGACGCGCTTCTTCAGGCCGTCTCAGTGGTTCCGGCACTGGGTTTTGAAGAAGACCTCATCGCAGAGAGATTAGATTTTGATGCCCCTGATGGTGCAGTTAGGATTAACACTATCCAAAACTCATCATCGCCGACTACCAGACTGAAGTTCCTAGGTAGAGACGAACAGACATCTTATGTGAAAACCCCCTCACAATCCACGGTTTTCATCGTCGACTCGCGTCTAGCAGAATTTCTCCTAATGAGTAAAGAAGAGGTCCTCCTCGAGGATTAATAGAAAACCATTCGGAAAGATTGCTCGTCATCCGGTCTTAGTGGCAACTCTGTTCCTTCTTCGATGACCCATGATTGCGTGAATCAAAATAAGACATGCCACGGCGCCGAATCCAACAGCCATTTCAAACTCTGATCTATTCCTAGAGGAGACCGCCATTATAGTAGCGTAGCCAGCGACAATGCTGAAAAGAGATGAAAATGGAAGTTTCTGGGCCACCATACCGACCAATGCGGCAACGAATAAAGCTACCACCGCAACAACACCAAATAGGGCAATAGCTATGCCCCCACCAATCGCCATCCCATCACCCCCCTTGAATCGGGTAAACACTGAATTCCAGTGACCTAAGACTGCTACCAAACCTGGAATCAAAATCAATACTCCATCCAAGCCCATCATACCGGATACGATTACGGCGAGAGCACCCTTTGCGATATCGAATATAAGTACCAAAAGCGCAGAGCCCCTCCCGACATTTTTTAGGACATTGGAGGCACCAGCCAAGCCGGTACCCGTGGTAAATATGTCTACACCTTTTCTTCTACTTAATCTGTGAGCAAAAGGTAATGCCCCGAATATGTAGCTCACCAAGCATGCAAGAATAAGAGTTAATAAATCATCCATCCAGAAAACGCTCATTTTCACATTACCTTGAATTTGGTCGCGGAAACCAGGAAGATTTAATACTACACGATTTCCGGTTTACCAGCTGAGCACTGCGTCTCGATGAAAGAGATTATGTCATCCGTTCGACTACCGGGCCCAAAAATAGCAGACACACCAAGTTTTTCTAACTCCATTCTGTCACTATCAGGAATAATACCCCCTGCAATTAAAACTACTTTATCCATGCCAGAATTTTCCAAACCCTCGATTATCTTAGGAAAAAGTTTTGAGTGCGCTCCCGACAAAATACTTAGGCCAACAACGTCCACGTCGAGTTCAACTGCCGCGCTTACGATCATGTCCGGAGTTTGCCGTATACCAGTGTATACAACGTCCATTTCGCTCTCCCGCAAAGCGCGAGCTACCACTTTCGCACCACGATCATGTCCATCCAATCCAGGCTTGGCTATTAACACCTTGATTTTCTTTGTCACGGGCTGTTTACCTCTCTGCGGAGTCACTATCAACCAACTCATACAGTATTCCACCGGTCGCTGAGGGGTGCAAAAAAGCTATCATTCCTGAAAGACCTTTCCTAGGAGACTTGTCTATGAGCCTCAAACCCTGTCTATCTAGTTTATCAAGTTTTCCTTCTAGGTCATCAACTTCGAAGCATATGTGATGTACAGACTCACCTCTACTTTCGATAAATCTAGCGACACTACCGGACCCCTCAAGAGGTTGTATAAATTCTAACTGTGACCCGCCTACTCTAACTAAGGCCGCTAATACGCCTTGGTCTTCAATCTCCTCTACCCCTTTACTTTTCACACCAAACGTTGTTTCATAAAATTCGAGCGTGGCATCCAGATCTCTAACAGCTATGCAAACGTGATTGATGTGCTCAGCTCTGCAAACAATCTCTTTGACCAAATTCGTCCTCTACTCTTTCAATATATTTCTCGCAATGAGCATCCGTTGTATCTCAGACGTACCCTCATAAATTTCTGTAACCTTTGCGTCTCGAAACAATCGCTCCACCTTGGTGGGAGCAAAATATCCTGACCCCCCGTGGATTTGAACGGCTTTGTTCGCGCATTCCACTGCGACTCTAGAAGCAAACAACTTTGCCATAGAGGCTTCAGAAACGAACGGAAGGCCTGCATCATACTTACTCGCCACATTCATAACTAGTTGTCTTGCAGCTTCTGTCTCAGTTGCCATATCCGCAATCATCCACTGGATGGCTTGTTGATTAGCTATTGGACCTCCGAATGCTTTCCGAGAACGGGCATAGCTAACTGATTCCTCAAGAGCGGCCTGGGCAATCCCGACACACTGGGCAGCGATGGAAATACGACTAGCGTTCAGCACCTCCATAGTCTGCCGAAATCCTACCTCCTCTCCACCCATTCGATTCTCCGCAGGAACACGGCAGTTTTTGAATATAATCTCTCCTACTGTAGAAGCCCTGACTCCCATTTTTCCGCCCAACTTATTTACTTTAATCCCATCCGAATCTCCGTCTACTATAAGGGAATCTATTCCTCTATAACCTTTCTCCTTGTCCTGAGTGACAAGTGTCACAAACACGCTGGCCTCCGGTGCATTACTGATAAAAGTTTTAGTTCCATTAAGGACATAGTAGCCGTCAGTCCTCAAACTTGAGGTTTGAATCGAGGCAGCATCGCTACCTGCTCCAGGCTCTGTCAGCGCAAAGGCTCCTATTTTCTCTCCAGAGCAAAGACCGGGAAGATATCTTTCCTTTTGACGATTTGTGCCAAATTTATTTATGTACTGCGAGGTGAGCGAAACATGGGCTATGAAAATCACTGAAGTAGCGACACATCCCCTGGCAATCTCCTCTGCCACAACCGCTATCTGGCGGGTCGTACCTCCTTGTCCTCCAAAATCTTCGTCAATAGTCAAGCCCAAGAATCCTAGCTCTGCAAGTTCGTTAATGTTATCCCACGGAAATTGGCCTGTTTCATCATATTTCGCTGCCCTAACGTTTAAACTATTTTCTGCATAATCACGAACTGTATTTCGTATCAACAGTTCCTCTTCTGTTAGTAGCTGATCTTTCATTTACTTCTCTCTTAGTTAGAATGCACCAAAATCTCCCTGTTCACCAAATGACTGACGAAGCACATCTGAAATCTCTCCCAAAGTTGCATAGGACTCGACGCAAGTAACTATATAGGAAAAAGTATTCCCGCCAGAACGAGCAACCGTGGCCAATTCGCTAAGGGCAGAGTCAACTTTACTAGAATCCCTATTTTTCCTAACATCTGACAACCTTTCTAGGTGGTTATCAACCTCCTCTTTGGAAATCAGCTGTAGCTTTTCGATCTGTGGTACCGGGCTCTGGTATTCATTAACTCCAACCACTATTTTACTTCCATCTTCCACATCTCTTTGCACTTGGTATGCGTTGTCGTGAATAAGACCAGCCTGGTATCCAGATCTGATGGCTTGTACCGCTCCTCCAGAATTTTCGATTGTGTTTATGATCGACATAGCTTCATCTTCGATATCGTCGGTCAATCTCTCAACAAAATATGAGCCCGCCATGGGATCCACCGTATCTGTGATTCCTGACTCGTGAGCAATTATCTGCTGGGTCCGCAATGAGATTTGCGCTGATTCTTCAGTCGGCAACGCAAGGGCTTCATCTCGCGAATTGACATGAAGCGACTGTGTTCCACCCAAAACGGCGGCTAGTGCTTGTAATGTAGATCTAATTACATTGTTATCTGGTTGTTGAGCGGTAAGAGAGACCCCCGCGGTTTGAGTGTGAAACCTCATCATACATGACCTATCTGATTTGGCCCCAAAATCCTCCCTCATGACCCTTGCCCATATACGACGGGCAGCCCGAAATTTAGCCACCTCTTCAAATAAGTTACTTTGGGCTACAAAAAAGAAGGACAGACGCCCAGCAAATTCATCCACATCCAAACCAGCGTTAACAGCCGCCTTTACGTATTCGATTCCGTTAGAAACTGTGAAAGCTAATTCTTGTATTGCATTGGCTCCCGCTTCGCTCATGTGATACCCGCTGATGCTTATAGTGTTCCATAGAGGCAAATTTTTCCCACAATATTCAAATAGATCGGTTACGAGTCTCATAGACGATTCTGGAGGATAAATGTAAGTACCTCTCGCTATATATTCCTTTAGGATGTCGTTTTGAACTGTCCCAGTGAGTTTTTTTTCATCGACCCCTTGTCTTCTGCCCACGGCTACGTACATGGCCAAGAGAATCGAAGCTGTCGCATTTATGGTCATAGATGTACTGACTTTATCTAGGGGAATCCCATCGAACAGAAGTTCCATGTCCGCTAGACTACATATGGGTACACCTGTCCTACCAATCTCGCCATCCGCTAATGTATGGTCAGAGTCATACCCTGTCTGAGTCGGCAGATCAAAGGCGACGCTGAGTCCAGTCTGACCTTGATCCAAAAGGTACTTAAAGCGTTTGTTCGATTCCGCAGGGGACGCTAAACCTGCATATTGCCGCATAGTCCATAATCTACCCCTGTACATGTTAGGTTGGACTCCCCTTGTAAAAGGAAATTCACCGGGGAACTCCGGGCTTCCTTTGGTACCCACGAGATCCTCAGAAGTATAGACAGATTCCACATCAAATCCCGAGGAAGAACGAAACCTCTTCTTCCGCTCAGGAAATCTTTTTTTCACTGAAGCGAGCGTAGAATTTATCCATTGTTTTTTAGATTGACTCGACATGGGACTTTTCACCTGCTCTTCACCTTTCTTAGGCAAGACTCTTCGGAGTGTAATTTTGATCCCGGAAAAGTGTCAAATTTATCTTTCAGAATAACGCTTTAATGTCCGCCGGTCTAACAATATCTATGGAAAATCACTCAAAAAAAGTTCATATGTTTTTCGTTCAAACGATCACCGTTTAGTTTCATATTAGGCCCCCCAAGAAATTGACACTCTATGTCGGCAATATTTAGAATTCGCTTAAGTTAAGCTGGTTTACATCTACGATAGGGTGGTCAAAAGATATTGAAGGAAAACAGGTTGGTATCGGGATCAACTCAAGTGGATGATGCGACTATGGATTCCAGCCTGCGTCCTCGAAACTTATCCACGTACGTTGGCCAAGAAGGGACTAAAAAAAATCTCGAGATAGCTATAACCGCAGCCAAACAGAGAGGTGAACCTCTAGATCATTTACTTCTCTACGGCCCCCCCGGATTAGGGAAGACCACCCTAGCAAATATTGTCGCTACAGAGATGGAGGTTCGAATCAAAACTACGTCTGGGCCCGCCATAGAACGACCAGGTGATATGGTCGCTATCTTAAGCCAGCTTCAGCAAGACGACATACTTTTTATAGACGAAATACACCGCCTGAGTAGAGTGGTGGAAGAGGTGCTATATCCAGCCATGGAAGACTTTTTTGTAACATGGGTGATAGACAAGGGCTTGAAAGCTCGAAGTATGAATTTATCCCTCAAACCTTTCACGCTCATAGGAGCGACAACCAGATACGGAATGGTTAGTGCTCCCTTGCGAGATCGATTTGGATCTATACACAAGCTAGAGTTTTACAACGAAGGGGATATGGAACAAATCGTAACTCGGTCAGCCCGCATTTTAAACATCGAGTCAGACAGAAGGGGTATAGAACAAATATCTCAACGAGCTCGAGGAACTCCGAGAGTTGCCAACCGATTACTACGGAGAGTCAGAGACTACGCGCAAGTGATGGCTGACAACATAATTACTCATGATATAGCCGCCACCGCGTTAGGCGCGCTCAGTGTCGACGTACTTGGGTTGGACGGGGTCGACCGAAATGTACTTGAATGTATTATCGAAAAATTCGATGGAGGCCCAGTTGGGATTGACACGATCGCTGCTGCAATACATGAAGAATCCGACACGATAGAGGACGTATACGAACCTTTTCTTCTCCAACTAGGATTTCTAGATCGTACCCAGAGGGGGCGAGTCGCAACCCGAAGGGCCTACGAACATCTGGGGTATAGTTACAATAAACCAAATCAAATAAGCGGATTACAAGGAACCCTCGACATTGTCTAATCCTAGTTCATGCGTTCGCGGATTTGCCCCATTTGCTCCTTAATCTCAGGAAAGCCCAAATTAATAAGAAAAGAGCGATGAGAGCACAAGCAATAAGCAATATCGATTTCTGAAAACCCGTGTCTAGGAAATTACGTATCTCCTCTCCGAAGAGAAAAAGTAATACACCCAATGACATAAATCTCACACTCCGCCCAATTATGGATGCCAAAACAAAGCGTTTCATATTCAATTCGAGTACTCCAGCTAAAATGGTGAACACCTTGTACGGAACAGGTGTAATAGCAGCCACCAATATGGCCCAAACGCCGTATCTGTTGAAAATTAACTCCGCAGTTTCGATTCTCTTTCCGGAGACAAACTTTTCTAAAAGAGGTTTTCCAAAGGATTTTCCAAGCCAATGACCGGCGATCGCTCCAAGTACGGAAGAAACAGTAGCTACCGCAGCGTACCAAAGGGCTGCGTTTGGATTCAGGACACCCATGGGGATCAATAGGGGGTCCGGTGGCACGGGAAAAATTATCGATTCGGAAAAGGCACCTAGCGCTAATACAACAATAGCCCAGTCACTCTCCGCGAAACCTTGAAACCAAAGAGTTAAGTTATTCAGTAAGTGCATCGGGTAAATTGAAATTTACGACAACCCCGCCCTTCGAAACACTTCCCCAATGTTATCGACGCTGGGCAGTAGTATTCCCTCATCTATTTCTCTAACAACGGATGTGACAGCCATGTTCACCGGAGTTGATATTCCTGCAATTTCCCCTTGGTCAGCTATATAACCGTTCATGAATTGAATTTCAGTTCTCCTACCTTTCGTCACATCTTGTGACATAGAGGATTTCCAATCTCCTCTATCTTTTGTGTCAGTCGGAGGCATGAACGTGGCATCAAGTTCTTCAAACACTTCTCCATTGTCTGCATCAGCCCAAGTCTCAGCACTAATTCCTTTGATGGGCTCAATATCATAGTTTTGAGCAAGCCCAACCTGGCAGGTTTCCTTCGATATCTCCACTTGTAATCTTCGCGCCTCCGGGATCTCAGCGGCTCCAAAAGAGCCCAATCCGGTCATAGCCGTAATGGGGTTAGACGAAGCATTTGTGGTCAATTTTGACCATCGTTCTCCCCATATGTTTGCAGTGGCTTTGGATCCATCTATAGAAGAAAGTAGCCCAGCAATTTCTTCGGCTCTTGGTGTTATTTGTCCATGTAGTTCGCCAACCCTGAAAACGTCGTGCCCTCTATCCCTTCCGGGTTGACCTCCTCGATTCACCAAGCCCGGTTCCCAGAGACCAACCGTAATGCTTGACATAACGCATCCTACAGCACGTTGGAAACCAACTATTGAAGCAAGCATTGCATCATTCATACAATTTTGGTTGTCAACTACAACTCCGTTGTTTTTGAGGAGGCGCTTCGCAAAATGAGCCGCCCATTCGGTGTCGTAGGATTTCACTGCTAGAAATATGATGTCAAACTTATCTTTCAGTTGCATGACATCCGACAAGTGATTCGCGTTAACAGGTACCGTAAACGGCCCCTGACACCCAGTTACTCTCAATCCGTCCGATCTCATCGCCTCTACGTGTTCGCCCCACATATCAATTAGGGTTACGTCATGTCCCTCTCTTGTTAAAAAAGCCCCTATATAGCTACCTGCCGCCCCTGTACCCAAAACAGCCATTTTTTTTGACAACAGTTTCACTATCCCTTGCTAATCGATTGAGAACCTTTAATATGCACTTCTACCTCTTCTTCTCCGTATTCAGATTTCACAGTAGCGACATAAGATGATTCTGCACCTGGAATGGCCACCGGATTACCGTCAACAGTCGCTACGGAAACAGAATAATCACTAACGCTTATAAAACCAGGCATCCTTTTTTCTAGCCTGAGGGAATCTAGCAAAAACTCCTGTCTCTCCAAAGCCTTCAATGCTTCCAACATTGTCACAATATCAAATCTAATTTTGTTCCCAGGAACCAATTGCCCCATAAGTGAATGGTCCGCACTAATTACGGTGGCGATCTTCGCGTATCCACCGGTGGTGCCACGATCAGCCGAAAGAATTATAGGCAGCCCATCACCCGGCACTTGTATAGCTCCAAAGGCTGTTCCGTCCGATACGACGTCAGCTCCACTCCTATGCCTTAGCGGCGCGCCTTCAAGCCTGATGCCCATGCGGTCTGAGTTCATCGACACAGTATACTCAGAATCCGTAAAAATTCTAAATGAATCATCAGAAAACAGCTCCTCTTGAGGCCCTAGCAAGACTCTGAGTCTAACGTTATCTGAGAATGTAGGTGGGTTATTCAAGATTTTAATTTCAGAGGGTTTATCACCCTGCTGGCCCAAAAAGAAAGTGTCCCCCTGCAGTAGGGGCCGGCCGTTGAATCCACCAAAGGAACCTGGAACATAAGTGGAATAACTCCCCATTACCATATCCATAGATTCGCTAAACATTCCCCCTGCCACACCTATGTAAGAACGAATACCCGCACGGGGCCCTCCAAAGGACAATATACTCCCAGAGGATACTGGAATGGATTGCCAGTTTTCGACAGGTCGCCCATCTATTAAAGGCCCCAAGTCTCCACCCGTAACAGAGATTACAGTGTCGGTATCAAACCTCATGCGAGGCCCAAACAAGGTCGCTTCGAGGGCAGGATCATCCTCACTATTCCCGACTAATAGATTTGCACACCTCAGGGAGAATTTGTCGACAGCACCGGATTCAGGAACTCCTACACATTGGAACAACTTTCTTCCTGTGTCCTGCACGGTAGTAAATGTGCCTGGTTGCTCTACTACGATCAAACCCACGAAACCTCCGCCGCATAATTTCCCGCCAAAACTGTTTGGTTGATCTCTTCGTATTCTTCTTTACTGTAAATTGGGACGAAGCGAAGGTAATCGCCTGCATTCAACAATGTAGGACTCTCTTTGTAAGGATCAAATAACTGGACAGGTGTCCTCCCTATTATGCGCCAACCTCCAGGGCTCGCAACCGGATACACGCCAGTTTGATTCTCAGCGATCGCTACAGACCCCGCTGGTACCTCGATCCGGGGCGACTTAAGTCTGGGACAATACAGCTTTTCGTCTAGCCCACCCAGATAAGGAAACCCTGGACTGAAACCAAGCGCGTAGACTCTGTAGTCAGTTCCACTGTGAATTTGGATCACATCCGAACAACCAAGATTCGTGAGTTCACAGACAGAGCTTAAGTCAGGACCTACTTCTGGTCCGTATAACGTTGGCAACAGAACTACTTTCCGTTTACATTCACCTTTGTCTGAATGAACCTCGCACAGGAGAGTAATGTTTTCTTTCAGTACGTCCTGAGGAAGGACCATGGGGTTGTAATGAACGGTAAGAGAACCGTATGTCGGAACTATTTCCAAAACCCCCGGTATATCACCTTCCTGGATAGAGAAAGTCAAATTTCTTACCCGGTCATTTATATCCGGCGTTATACCCTCACCCATCTTCACCATTAGGGCAGAATCGCCTAAATTAGTAAATTGAGGCCAGTGCATCCCATCTTCCGCACTCATATAAAATCCACCATCTACCCACTTCCTACTATCTCTGAAAGAGGCTCCACGGAAATACCCTCCGATGCAAACGCCGCTCTCAATTGTTGCGCCATTTCAACGGCGCCTGGGGTATCACCGTGCAAACAGATACTATCCGCTTCCACCTCCACGTATGTTCCATCCACCGATAAGATCTTGCCATCCTTGACCATTCTCAAACTTCGCTCTACAACTTCCGGCGTGCTGTGAATTACGGCCCCGGGCTCCGTTCTTGACACAAGGCTTCCGTCCGAATTTACAGCCCTATCCGCAAATACTTCGCGGCCCACTTTCATACCAAAGCTAGTTGCTATTTGCACCCATTTCGATCCAGCCAATGCCAAAAGCACCGCATCAGGTTGAACTTTTAAAATAGCTTCACAAATTGACTTGGCTAACTCTTCATTATCCACTGCTTGGTTGTACATGGCACCATGCGGCTTTACATGCTGCAGTCTCTTATTCGAGGTAAAAGCGAGCAATGCACCGGCTTGGTAAATTACGTCATTCCTAACCTCGTCCGCAGTGGCCGACATTGCTCTTCTACCAAAACCATTTAAATCAGGGTAACTTGGATGCGCTCCTATTGCTACACCATGCGCTTCGGCTAGGCTAACCGTCCTACTCATCCATATTGGGTCTCCCGCGTGAAATCCACACGCTATATTTGCTGAGGTTATGTGTTTTATAACCTCCTCATCAAACCCCATCTTGTACATTCCGTAACTCTCACCCATATCACAGTTGAAGTCTATTGTTGGTGGCAATCCTTCCCCCTTTTCTTGGAATCTTTTTCACCAAGGTACAGAAACTATTCTGCAGTTGGTAGAATTTTAACAACATGAATAGTAATTTTTCACCTTTTGCTTCTCTAAGTCTGCAGAGATTGCGGATTTTTTATACTGCCGCTAAATCTGGGCGTTTTGCTAAAGCCGCGGAAATCTTGGGAATTACGCAGCCAGCTGTTTCCCTACAAATCCGCCAACTGGAAAACCATCTCGGCGGAAAGGTATTTGAAAGAACTGGAACAGGCATCGTACTAACAGAGCTAGGTGAAATGGCTATCCAATATACTGAACAGGTTCTCAACCTAATCAAAGATCTAGAAGACAAATCGCGTCAGTTTACCAATATAGAATTCGGATCAGTGAAAATCGGAGCTTCTTCCACTCCGGGAAACTACATACTCCCAACTGTCATCGCGAACTTCGTCGAACTATATCCAGGCATAGACGTTTCCCTAGAAATATCGAATACGGAAAAGGTAGTCAGTCAAATACTGTCTCGGAGAATAGACATAGGTGTCGGCGGACGGGAAACTACTGATAATCAGCTATGTTCATTCGCTATTGATAAAGATGAGATCATCATCATAGCTTCTCCGAAAAAAGCGAACTCTCTCAGAAAGCTCGATCTGCAAGAAGTGCTAAGTTCAATGATTGTGACTAGAGAAAAAGGCTCTGCTACAAGGGCCGTTGCAGAAAAATATGCAGGAGCACTAAATCTGACTTTCGGGAGAAAAATAGAGCTCGGCAGTAACGAAGCAGTCAAAAGTGCTGTGAGAAACGGAGTCGGGGTAGCGATGTTGTCTAAACATGCCGTCCTTACCGAATTGACGTCCGGGCAGCTTGCACGGATTGAACTAGAGGAATGGCAATGTTATCGAGATCTTTTCGTTTATTACAGGTGTGACGGGGTCTATACCCCTGCCCAAATGAAGTTCATAGAGTCTCTCCAGAAAAAATCCGTAGAATGAAAAAGATCGTTTAGGACTCCAGCCCACTACCTTACGCTCTGGGACCAATAAAAAAGCACTTGTACACATTCAGCGTAAGGCAGCACCGCCAATGGTCGGTACGCCAATGATTAATTTATCCACCAATAATTGTCACTCTTAAAATAGGTAGAGCCAAGCTACCAGTGTCGAATTTTGCCGGAGACATAACTAACAAAACGTCATGGAGCGGCAGAAGGGGTTCGAACCCTCGACCCTCTGCTTGGGAAGCAGATGCTCTACCACTGAGCTACTGCCGCAAACTTGACGCCTTCAACAGGCAATGAGATTGTAGCAATTAGATCGAAACCACTCAAGAAAAGCATCGGGAGAAAAATATGGCATTGAAACCACTTATACTGGAACTCGGTACAGGAATAGATTTGCACGGACAAAACTCTACGGAAGCTGCAAGAAGAGCGGTGTGGAATGCAGTACATCAAAGTAGTCTAATGGGACTAGGTCTATTCGGACCAGAGACATCAAAAAATATGGTTGTCGAAGTTACAGTCGCCATAACGCGTCCGGATGAAGTGGATAAAAAAACTGTGTTGGAGGTACTACCCCACGGGACGGGCAAATTAACTGTGGTTCAAGGAGGACTAGAAATTGAAGGGAGAGAAGGTTCCGGCGATTTCACTTTAGTGGCTAACGCAGCTGTAATAGCCAAAGTGAATATATAGAATGTCAAGACATTGGCATCAAACCTAGCAATCATTATAGTTTTTACACTTAAACCTACGCACTTAATTGATCAAGTTGAGGTAGGTCCGTAACCCTTGGAACACCAATAACCTATAACGCTTCCTACCTTTTCTCGGGTTAGGATTATGAACGGAGTGAGAAAATGAAATTCGGATTCGGCATCCCTTCACGCGGCCCACTAGCCAACATGGAATCTATCTCTCATATTACTATCGGAGGGGAGAAATTAGGTTTCGATATTGTGACAGTGAGCGATCACATAGTAGTACCCAGATCAATTGATTCCATTTACCCATATAACGAGACAGGTGAATTTGCAGGCCGAGCCGACGGAGAGTATCTAGAGCAACTGACCACACTAATGGCCATAGCTTCTATCACCGACAGACTAAGGCTACTTACATCTGTGATGGTTCTTCCTCACAGAAGCCCAGTGCTAACGGCGAAAATTTTGGCAACCATAGACGTTCTTTCAAATGGAAGACTAGATGTAGGTTGCGGGGTCGGATGGATGAAAGAGGAGTTCGACGCAATCGGCGCACCACCTTTTGAAGAACGCGGAGCCGTGGGATCAGAATACTTAAAGGCTTTCAAGGAACTTTGGACAAGCGAAAACCCTTCTTTCAGAGGAAACTATTGCAACTTTTCAAACATATCCTTTCTTCCCAAACCTGTTCAAAAACCTCATCCCCCCATTTGGGTTGGCGGGGAAAGTCCGCCTGCTTTGAGAAGGGCTGCTTCTCTTGCGGATTGTTGGTATCCCATTGGTTCCAACCCAAAATTCCCGCTGGATACACCTAAACGCCTTACCAACCATATTGAAAGGTTACGGGGCTACGCGGAAGGATATGGAAGAGATAATTCTGAGATCGACATCGCATTCAGCGTAAATTGGTACAGCGCACAAAATTCGAATGAACGAACCAGATGGTTTACGGGAAATCCGTCAGAGGTTGTCGCAGACATTGAACAAATGGCTTCTATCGGAGTTAATCATCTTGTCTTAAGCTTCCCAGGTGATACCGCCGATGAGATTCTTGAAGACATGTCTTATTTTCAAGACCATATTGGTTCCCAAATCCACACGTAGAACTAACTACGCAAAATCTCAATGGCTGCCGGAAATAGAAACTTCCAAGTGGTACAATCTGACTGCTAGGGTTCATTGATGCCGATTGAAGACTAGTTATCAAGATTTCTACGAAAATAGAGTCCATGTGATCTTGGGTTAATAGTGTATTTGGGCCAGTAGCTCAGTCGGTTAGAGCGCAGTCCTGATAAGACTGAGGTCCCTGGTTCGAGTCCAGGCTGGCCCACCACTTTCAAAATTTTTCACAATGACTCTGGCCAGTTCTATTAAAAATCTCATTAAGAGGCGGCGACTATGGCACGAGTACCTTACGTAAAACATGATGAATTGACGGCCTCACAATTACCCATATTCGATCAAATAAGCCAAACAAGAGGGCATGTTCCAAATTTATTTGCCGCCCTTTTAAACAACCCTGAAGCTACAAAGGCCGTGGCCACGGTTGGAGAATACATCAGATACCAATCGAAACTTGACCCTATAATCAGGGAGACCGCAATATTGGCAGCGGCAAAAGAACTACAGAACGATTATGAATGGTCTCAACATGAACCCATTGCTAGGGAAACAGGTGTCAGAGGCGAGGTAATAGATTCTATTCTCTCGGGCAAAGGACCTATGGGATTACCCGCAAAGGAGGGCATTTTTATTCAAGCCGCTAGGGAGCTGGTTCGAAACACTTCTATCAACAAACCCACGTTTCAAGCCCTAGATCATTTACTCGGTATTCAACTCACGATAGATTTTGTCGTTACCGTAGGTTACTACTCGATGCTTTCTCAGATAATATCCGCCCTGGACGTAGACATAGATAGCAATTCTAAGATTAATCCTGGATTTCATTCTAGCTAAATTTTCTTTTCAAAAATCAAATACGGGATCCATCAACATCACTAGAGGGAACCTTCTCCGGTACCATTC
Source organism: uncultured Dehalococcoidia bacterium (assembly GCA_964409595.1). Taxonomy (GTDB): domain Bacteria; phylum Chloroflexota; class Dehalococcoidia; order Lucifugimonadales; family UBA826; genus CAYPDR01. The sequence continues at coordinate 7,180 of CAYPDR010000013.1, read as the reverse complement.
ACGCTACCTTAGGAAGCTAAAGGAATTCTGTGTAGGGTTCTCGCTCTATTGGAACATATTGTGGCGGCGGAAATTGTCCCGGGGCATCTTAGCCTATTTCAGTCACCCATCCTGACCCTCTGGTGGCGAGGTAAAACACTCCTCCTGACTAGGGTTCAGCGTGGTAGGCGCAACAGTACACTTATCTACAAAATTTACAGATTGCCTTACTCCAGAAATAGGGGGTCAATCCTGATTCCGAGGCCAGGTCCCTCAGGCACTGAGATCCATCCATCTTCCACCGTAGGAGAATTCTCAAAAATGGAAAACTTGTGGACATAACTACCTATTGGCGGATCGTTCAGCAATTCTAGATAAGGAGCGTTCTCCCATGCCGCAACGAGATGCAAATGAGCAATAACACCTATGTCTCCGCCGCCATGATGAGGCACTATTTTTTTGTTAAAAACCTCTGCCAATGTTCCGATCTTTAGAAGAGAGGTTATACCATCTAAAACCATACTTTCTGGTTGTAAAACGTCATACACATTACGTTCCAACATATCACGAAACTCGTGTAGTAGACTGTTGTTTTCACCACCAGCCACTGGCATGGCGATCGAATTGTTCAGTTTTGACAAATCGTCAAAAGCAAACCGACTAAGTGGTTCTTCCAACCAATAAACTCCCAGGTCCTGAAGCTCAATAGCAGTCTCCCTTGCCCTTCTGAAATCCCAAATTACCCCCGGTTGCCATTTACCAGAGGATTGCGCCTGATTGGCGTCCACCATAATCTCCATGGAGTCTCCCACCGCTTCGCGAACACTCTCTACAGTTTGAATATCTTCACCCATTGTTTCATGGTGCAAACGCAACTTGATGGCCTTCCAACCCTCGCTGGCCAATGAAGCGGCGAGTTCTGCTCGTTCCTTTGGGTTGGACAAAAGGATCATGCTGGCATATGGCATCTTTTTGTTGCTAGATCCTCCCCAGAGTTTATACAAAGGCTGCCCGCTACTTTTGCCAATAATGTCCCAAATTGCTATATCGGCTCCCGCCGTGCCCCGGTAAGGTAAAGTTGGTACGTAGTATTTCAGTCGCTGAGAGAGGCGATTCACTTCAAATGGATCTTCACCTATCAAAATCTCTCTCACAGATTTCAAGACAAAGGGGTCCATGCCCGGGCCTATACCTACAAATCCCTCGTCCGTGTGTACTTCCGTAAAGGATCCGCCTCCCCTGTTAAAGGACATACTTCCACCTTTATCCCAGGCAGGCTCCAACCTGCCTACTTCCTCTATCAATTTCAGGGGGACAACTTTCACATCCGTTATGACCATTCTTTCCGTCCTAGACATTATTTATTCGATCTTCCTACATTTGCCTTGAAGCATCTATCAGTACACATCCGAGAGATTGCTATACTTTAAGCAGTGAAAGTAAGTTAGCAAGCGGGCCGCAAGGCTACACCAAGGATAATAGACTCCCCGAGTTTCAAGTGAAACCATGACCGACGTCAGCTCCATAAGTGAATTTGAACTTATCCGGAGACTAGAAGAAACTCTGGAAACTGAGCTCGGATTTAACCAGCCGGCCTCAGACATTATTCAGGCGATCGGTGATGACGCAGCGATCATTCAAGCAGGAAAACACCTTCAAGTGATCACGACTGATACCATGGTAGAAGGCGTTCACTTTATAGAAGGAACCATCGGAATGAGAGATTTAGGATGGAAATCCCTTGCCGTAAATTACAGCGACATTGCCGCAATGGGAGGTGTACCATCTCATTCGCTTATTACTCTCGGGCTGCCTCCCTATACTAGGGTCAAGGACCTCGAGGATGTTTACAAGGGATTCGCGGACCTGATCAAAGAATTTGGGGGAGCAATAGTAGGTGGGGATATTGTTAGGTCTGATATTTTTTTTGTGTCCGTCACTGCAGTAGGTAAGTCAACATCTACACCGGTACTCCGTCGCGATGCCGCCAACAATGGGGATCTCATTGCGGTAACTGGTCCCCTAGGATGTTCTGCAGCAGGTCTTAAATCGTTAACGTCAACGGTCAATATAACCGCGGATCAAAAGTCTCATTTCCTGACCGCTCATTTCAAACCAATTCCGCGAGTAAAGCAAGGGATCGCTCTTATCGAGAACGGAGTGGTTGCCTCTATGGATATAAGCGATGGCCTGCTGGCGGATATCAAAAAAATTTGTGATGCAAGCGAAGTAGGTGCAAATCTCCAATTGGACCTGGTACCTGTTGACTTTTACCTAAAAGAAGCCTGGGAAGAACGCTGGGATGAATTTGCGGTAACCGGCGGGGAGGACTACGAACTTCTTTTTACCTTCAACGCAAATTCACTTAACCGACTGAATAGCACGGAGGATCTAGACTTCACAGTCATAGGAGAAATTACCGGTGAAAAAGGAGTTGTAAGGATCCTAGATTCTGATGGTGCCCAAGTCGATTTTAATTCGGGGGGATGGGATCACTTTCAGCATCCTGGCTGAGCCTTTTAAATCATTATGGAATCTGTAACAATCCAGATAGACGGTCAAGCTTTCAGGGCGACAGAGGTCATATCTGACCTGAGAATCGTGGCAGAGACACTCTACGGGCCCATGAAAATGGTGGGGTTCTGGGACCGACATCAAAACATTCATTTATGTCCATTTGTAGAGAGACATCAAGACTGCCCACATGAGGATGAGATTTTGGCAACCCGTTTTACTTCTTATGAAAAAACCCTTCAGAGAGAGCGTCAAGCCTCACTAGCGATAGACTTCCCCCACGCTGGTATAACTTTATATTTGTCATGATAGAAATAAATATTGATCCTCTAGCCAATTGATGAAAAGAGTCAAAGGGGTTAGTAGCATACCCTCTAAAGGAGAATAATCATGTGTAGTTCGGTGCTAAGACCTTCCCTGTCGCCCTACGAATCGTATCCAATTCACCAATTGCTCAAAAAAGTGGCCAAATTAAACGGAGATAGAACCGCTGTTGTAGACGGAGACAGATCCTTTACCTACTCAGCGCTGCACAACTTAAGCTCGCGATTCGCCTCAGTACTACTGGACCAGGGAGCGCAAAAAGGGGATCGCATCGGAATCCTGGCTCCCAACTGTGTGGAATTTGTGATCGCATTCTATGGAATTACCGGTTCGGGTTGCGTGGTAACCACAATTAATTCAGGATACAGGGAACGAGAAATAGCTCATCAAGTTTCAGACAGTGGCTGTGAGATTATGGTGGTACATGAATCATTAAGCCAAGTCCTCAACGCTGCATTCGAGATAACAGGACGTGAAGTAAAAACTATAGTGATCACCGGTGAATCCCACCACCCAGGCTCCTTCTGGAATCTGTTGGACAAATCTCCCCCGATCCGGGAGGTCGCTATAGACCCTGATAACGACTTGGCTGCCCTACCCTACTCCTCAGGAACCACTGGCCTTTCCAAAGGAGTGATGCTCACTCACTACAATCTTGTCAGCAACATCGAACAGCTAATTGGCCTAAGCGGCGCATCGAAGATGGTTCGCGACGATATTGTCCTCGTTCATCTACCCCTATTCCACATATACGGGATGAACATCTTAATGAACGGGTGCATAGCCGTGGGAGCCACTCAAGTCATGATGGGCCGATTCGACATGGAGGAGTTTCTAAATCTAATCGAAAAACATCACGTGACCAAGCTTTTTACGGTTCCACCGGTCGGACTTGGCCTAACCCAGTATCCTGGAGTAAATACCCACGACTTATCAAGTCTAGAGTTGGCATTTTTTGGTGCAGCCCCGTTGTCTGGAGAATTACAAGAAAGGATTTCTAACGTCCTCGGTTGTCCGGTTATACAAGGATACGGAATGACAGAAACATCCCCCCTGACAAATGCCGACTTCGCCGAACCGAAGCTTACAAAACCGGGTTCCATAGGGCCCGCTGCTGCAGACACTGAGGAAAAAATCGTGAATGTGGAAAATGAAGAACTTCTGCTCCCGCCTGGGGAAATTGGTGAACTAATGGTTAGGGGTCCACAGGTGATGAAAGGGTATTTCAATAATCCAGAGGCAACGGAGGAAACTTTAACTTCGGATGGTTGGATTCACACGGGGGATATAGCCCGAATGGACGAAGAAGGATACGTCTGGATCCTAGATCGGAAAAAAGAGCTCATAAAATATAAAGGTTTCCAGGTCCCCCCGGCGGAACTAGAAGGCCTGTTGGTCGAGCATCCAGAAATACTTGATGCGGCTGTTATAGGCAAATTAGATGAGGAATCGGGTGAAATTCCCAAGGCTTTCGTTGTCAAGAACAAGGATAGTGAAATCACAGCCCTTGAGGTCATGTCTTTTGTTGCGGAAAAAGTTTCTACCTTCAAGCAAATCCGGGAAGTAGAATTTGTCGATGCCATTCCTAAAAACCCCTCCGGAAAGATATTACGCCGACTGTTGCGAGATACCAACATATAATGAGGATCACCCATATTTTCCAAAGCCCTTTCAACTTGGTTAGCAAAGGCATTTGAAGTGACCACCCCTCACTGCTTTCCCCAACTATTTTTTGACCTGTACCAGCTGACAATGTCCCAATCATACTGGCGTGGAGACCCAACTAAGGAAGCGGTCTTTGAATTGTCTTTTAGGACCATGCCCCCAAATCGTGGATACTTGTCACTGTTCGGAATAGAAAAATCTATTGAATATGCTTGCAACTTATCATTTGATCAATCCTCCCTACAGAAGCTCTCAGATCTTGGCAAATTTGACCCGAAATTTTTGGATTATTTGGCTAATATGAAGTTCACCGGAAACATCTGGTCTATGAACGATGGGGACATTCTCTTCGCTGGCGAACCGGCTATGCAGCTCCGTGGCCCCATCATCCAGCTACAGTTATTAGAAACGATCCTAATTAACACCATCAATCTACGAACCTTACTTGCCACCAAAAGTTCAAGAGTTGTACAGGCAGCCGCAGGAAAACCCGTAATAGATTTCGGGGCTAGACGGGCTCACGGATTGGAGGCTGCGGGCACCCTTTCTGAAGCCTCTTTTCTAGCAGGGTTCTCTGGAACCGCAACCGTAAACAGCGGAGCCTACGCCGGATTCCCCCTTGTCGGGACAATGGCCCATTCTTACGTACTATCTTTTGATTCAGAATTGGACGCCTTTCGTGCCTACGCCACGGAATTTGGTTCAGATTGCACCTTGTTAGTAGACACCTTCGACACTATGGCAGGCGTCAACAACGCTATTACCGTCGCAAAGGAAATGGAATCTAGAGGAGACCAATTAAGAGCGGTCCGGCTCGATAGTGGGGATCTTGAAAAACTTTCTAAGTTTGCCAAGGAGGCCTTTGTTCATGCCGGACTCCCCTATGTAAACATCGTGGCCAGCGGAGGGCTTGATGAATACAGAATAGAAGAGCTAGAGAAAAGTGGAGCTAGGATCGATGGATACGGCGTAGGGACAAGGGTCAGTGTATCCGACGACGCCCCCTGGGCTGAGTCCGTTTACAAATTGGTCGAAGTTGAAGGCAGGCCCGTTTTCAAAACAAGTAAAGACAAGGAATCCTCACCGTACCAAAAAGATGTCTATAGAAAATTCGACGATACCGGGTCATATATAGGAGACGTCGTCTCGCCAATAGGAACAATGCCTCCGTACACTGAACATAAGAGCTTGCTTGAAATTAAAGTCGCCAGTGGCAGGCGGGTGGAGCCTCAATGTCCAATTGAGTTATCTCGATCCCGTCATTTGTCGGAGATCGGAATGTTCCCTGCCAGGTTTAAGAAACTACTCAATCCTGATAGCTATCCAGTCGAGACCTTATATACAGACTCAGTTGGAGACTAGGGGTAGTTAAGGCATCACGGTTCCGTATTTATTTGCACCCAAAAACGAAGACTCTGAAAGATTGGATCCCGAAAAGTCAGCTTTGGCTAAGTTTGCATTTTGAAAGTCCGTTCCTGCAAAAGATGCATTTCTGGCAATAACCCTTCTAAGGTCCGACGACGAGAAATCGGCGGCATCAAAGTCCCCAGATGACAAATCTGACTCCAAGAGGCCCGCGCTCTGAAAGTTGGCTGACCTCGCTTCAACTGATACCAGCTTGCTCCAACGCAAGTCACAGTCATGGAAGTCAGCTGACCGCAAAATTGCTTCTGTAAGGTTGGCTCCCCCTAAGTTAGCTCCCCTCAATATGGCACCACTCAAATCAGCGCCCTGAAGATCGGCATATCGCAAATCACATTTTTCAAGGTTTGCTTGTTTAAAATCTATTTCAGATAAATCTGTTTCGCTGAGTGATTCTCCTACGAGTGAGCCCCCCGATAACAAAGTTATCTCTACCTCGACTCTAGTTAATCTACCTACCATCTAAATTTACGTTGCACCATACACCCTGTATTTTTACAGTTTTGGGGATATATCTTTCATCAGCCTACAGAAAATGGCTACATACTCTAAATAGCTTAGCCAGTCCTATCAAAATATGTGATCTGCCTTAAACCTCGAGTAGGGAGCAGAGATCCTTTTCCTAAATTCGTACACCTTAGGGTCGCCTATTATTACACACCAAAAGGCCTTCGTCTTCCTTTAGCATCCAAGTTCCACATCCACTCAAAGGGGTCAAAGACCTCCGGTCTGGCTCATAACATTTTCTGACAACCAGTCCAGCTTCTCGATAAATTCGTTCAAATCTGGAGACCTTGTGTCCAGAATAAGCTGACTCACACCCAGGTCAGAGTAAATCCTTATATCATCAATGATCTGCTCCGGTTGGCCGGAAAACCTGCGCCGTTCCCCTCCCGAGATCAGTTCCCTGTCATAAATGGGTGCCTTCATCACAACTGTAAGGTCAGCAGGATCCTTTCCGATCTGTTCACAATAGGAATGCATATATCTCACATCTGCGGATAGTTGGTCTGGTTCGAGAGGAGACGCCGGGTTTGCCCCTACGGGGTGCCAGGCTTCCCCATACCTCACCGATCGCCTTATAGCCGCCCTACTCTGTCCACCAACCCAAATCGGTGGGCCTGGTCGTTGTAGCGGTTTAGGAGAGAATTGCAGAGAGTCAAAACTATAATAATTTCCAGAAAATGATGGGTTTTCATCAAACCATAGCGTTTTGAATATCTCCAAATATTCGTCGGTAACGCTTCCCCTTCGCTCGAATGGCGCGGTGTCAAGG
>CAYPDR010000012.1:0-22366 GCA_964409595.1 uncultured Dehalococcoidia bacterium | reverse complement strand
TATACCGATTCCGACGGATCTTGCGACCAGTCGGGGCTGGAATCTCCAGTTGCCGAGTACGACCGGGATGGAGGTTGCTCTGTAACAGGCGGGTACGTATATCGAGGTTCAAGACTGCCGGAACTGTCAGGGGCCTATGTGTATGGAGATTTTTGCTCTGGCTAAATATGGGCCCTGAGACATGATGGGTCCCAGCTCACGGAGCAAAGGCAAATCGTGGAGTCTGATCTGACCATGCCGTCGTTTGCCCAAACCCCATCCGGAGAAATATTCATACTTTCCTTCGACAAGAAAATTTATCGGTTCATTCGTTAATCTGTCATCGTTATAACAAACAATCTAGATATAAGAAAGGCTTAGGGCATATCACCCCTCTGCCATCAAATCACAGCGACTTCGGAATTGGGTGGCATGTGCTGCATAGACGTATCAGTTGATCAAAAATAGTTTTTTTTGGTCGGCAAAATGTCGGCAAAAACAACAAAATGGATTAAATAGAATCGGAAAAATAGTTAGAAGTGCCCGAAATGGCTCAGGCACTATTTAGCTTTGGCGGGAGCGCGAGGGAGTCGAACCCACCACACCAATCGCAGGACTGCTGCCAACGGATTTGAAGTCCGCGGAGACCACCAGGCCTCATCCGCTCCCAAATTGCGAATGTTCTTCAGTATTGGCTTCTACTTAGCTAGAAAGCACCTCATCGATTTTCTTCTGAATTATGGACTTAGGAACCGCTCCAATTATCTGGTCAATTGGCTTCCCTTCACTGAATATTAGAAGGGCGGGAATACCACGAATGCCCAGCGAACTAGGGATTTTATCATTTGTATCCACATCCAATTTTCCGACCTTTATCTTTCCTTCGTATTCCTCCGCAATCTGGGCAACTGAAGGTGCGATCATCTTGCAAGGTTGGCACCAATCCGCCCAAAAGTCCACCAAAACCGGAATGTCGGATTTAAGCACCTCTTCTTGAAAATTGTCGTCAGTTATATCTATAGGTTCACCCATGTTTGCCTCCATATTATGGTCCACTAGTAGATCGGATTAGTGCAGATACCCAATTGGCTTCAGTCCCTATTTTTCCAGTAGTCAATAAAATCCACGGGTATGTATTCAATCTCATCCCAAAACAAAGTTCCAAGTAGCAAACCTTTAGGAACATCAAACACGATGTATCCACCTACTTGATAATTTCTGGGCAGTTCTGTGTCATCCCACAGAAGAGGTGCTATATTTTTGACTCCAGGTCCCTCTTCGGGAGACACACTCACACTTTTCGATTTCTCAAAGGGATTTACGGCCTCATATCTTTTGCCTCTCCTGTCACCTAGCTTTACCGCCTCAGGATCAACCATTAGAGGAATAACTGTACTTGTCCGATTTACAACATCAACCTTCAAAACGACTAGCTGCCGATTTGACGCACTGGGGATTATCACTTTTGTCCCTTCGACAGATTCAAAAAAGGCCTTGTCCACAATGAGGGGATCTCCTGCATGAATTTCGAGATTCCTTCCCGAAGATCCTCTTACTTTGGCGGTCTCGTCGCCACAAGATGGCATAGCAACTATGCTGACTACCAATAGGGCTAGAAAACCTGACAGTTCCCTGAATCTAACTTCTCTACCTAATATCACTTTTTCCTCGTCTCAATTCTAACAAGCTCGACATCACACTTAAGTCAATTGAATTCGTTCAAATGGGGCATCGCCCTCAGTCTTTCTACTAACTCCGGTAATATTTGCAGCAGGTAATCTACGTCGTGTTCCCCATTATCGCGTCCTAGGGTAATACGCAGTGTGCCCTGTGCTTCTTCCGCAGATCTTCCAATCGCTAACAAAACATGCGAAGGCTCCAACGAAGCGGAAGAACAAGCACTGCCGCTTGAGGCACAAATCCCCGCAAGGTCAAGTCCGAGTAATATTGGCTCACCCTCTATCCCAGGGAACGAGATGTTCACGTTGTTGGGAAGCCTTTGTTCAGGATGACCATTCAACTGAGTACCCCCAACCGTGGACGAGAGCCCTTCAATAATTTTATCTCTCAAGTACTGTAATCTCGTATATTCCGACTCCATTTCTTCGGCAGCCAGCCTGAGGGCTTCACCCATACCAACTATACTGGGAACATTTTCGGTGCCTGATCGTCTCTGCCTCTCCTGGCCACCACCCATTAGAAGTGGTTCGAATGGTGTACCTCGCTTTATATAGAGGGCTCCTATCCCCCGAGGGCCGTGAAATTTATGGGCAGACATGCTGAGCATATCAACCATTAAATTGTTAACATCTACCTCAATATGTCCAACTGCCTGAACGGCATCAACATGAAATAGGATAGTCCTGCCCTTTACATCTGAGATTTTTTTTATCTGATCCGATATCTCAGATATCGGTTGAATCGTGCCGATCTCGTTATTGGCGACCATGATGCTCACCAAAACTGTTTCATCCGTAATCGCTTCAGCCACGTCCAAGGGAGAAACCATACCAAAACAATCCACCGGCAAATAAGTGACTTCGAAACCAAATTGCTCCATTTGATGGCATGTATGCAGCACCGCGTGATGCTCTATAGAGGTCGTGATAATGTGGTTCCCTAGTTGGCGCATTGCCATAGCGCCACCTTTTATTGCAGCATTATCAGATTCCGTCCCTCCGCTAGTGAAAGTTATTTCACTTGACCTAGCCCCGATGATCCTAGATATCGTCCTGCGCGAATCCTCAACAGCATTTCTCGCCTCTTGGGCAAGCATGTATATACTTGAAGGATTTCCGAAACTCTCTTTGAGAAAAGGCATCATGGACGCAAGCACTTCATCCCGCATCGGGGTAGTGGCACCGTGATCCAAGTATATTAGCCGTTCAGAAATTTCGGACATACGGGTCAAGCCAATCGAATAAAAAATTTAGATCCATTTACAACTCTCAGTTCGAGAGGTCCATAAATATTAGCATGTGTCATAACATTTTTATTGGAAAAGCAATAATCCCATTCAGAACTCGAGACTACGTTTTTCGGTATATTTATTAAACGTTTGCCTTATCAGGCAGTATCGTCACGTTTTATTGACCTTCCCTGAGAAGAAGCCGCCGCCCTTTCAACTAGCATTCCATCCTCCGCCTCATCTGTGGAAAGATACTCAATACCTCGTTCCAATAAGTTTGTAACCGCATCTTCCATACCAAAAACATTCAAAACCTCGGCCCGTGCAAGATCTACATCGAAGGATTTACAAGAAAAAATATCAACATTCACATAGCGTCTTTCAGGAAACGTATGCACGCTAATGTGGCTTTCTGCTATCAAAATAAATCCCGATACCCCCCAATCCTCTTTTGCGTCGCTTTTGTAAGTGACAACGTGGGGTCTTGATATCGGATTCATCGAAATTTTCCTGGGGTATTCCTCCAGAAAAGATCGAATCCTTCCCTCACTAGACAGGTGGGCTGGGTTACAACCATACCCGTCAATTGTTAGATGCAATCAAGCCTCTCTCCATCTTTTGGTGTCCAATTCTACTGTCCCAAAAATTCCGTACATATAAACTTACCATCTTTTGTCCCTACTAATCACCTTGAACAAGTTGATGCGTTTGATTTAATATCGTTCAGTTCTGTAATCGGTATAAGGGATGATGTGAAACATTTCTGTATAGGTTCAAATTGATAGAAGTTTCTAACATAACGAAAAACTTCGGTGACTTTCCGGCGGTGACCGACTTGTCATTTTCGGTCCGGCAAGGAGAGATTTTGGGATTTCTCGGCCCTAACGGGGCTGGAAAGTCGACTACCATGAAGATTATAACTGGATTTATGCCTCCTACCAGTGGAACCGTAGAAGTTGCAGGTTACGACATAGTTGAACAGTCTCTCGATGCCAGAAAGCACATAGGGTATCTTCCTGAGACCGTTCCGCTCTATACAGACATGACTATTTCCGACTACCTGGATTTCATGGGTAAAATCAGGGGTCTGACCAAAGGCAGGATATCGAGCCGCAAAGACGAAGTCGTCAGCGTTTGCAGGCTTGAGGACTACTACTCCACAATCATTGGAAAATTATCGAAAGGTTACCGACAAAGAGTTGGAATCGCTCAATCAATCCTCCACGACCCTGATGTTCTCATATTGGACGAGCCAACAATCGGAATTGATCCTATCCAGGTTGTCGAGACCAGACAATTGATCAAAAATCTTGGGTCCGAACATACTTTGATACTTAGCTCCCATATTTTGCCCGAGGTGAGCATGATATGTGATCGTGTCATAATCATACATGAAGGTGAAATAGTCGCCGTCGACGACCCAACCAATCTAGGAACAAATCTTTCCGGAGTCGAAAGAGTTGAATTGGAGGTCAAAGGACCAAACCGTGAGATTTTAAACGTTTTAGAAACCACGCCTCACGTACAACACATCGAACGCCAGCAGGTTTCAGGCGGGGGTTACCACAGATATCACATTACTGTTGAGCTCGGTAACGATATACGTTCCGAACTCGCCAGTACGGTCCTTAAAAATGAGTGGGAATTACTTAAACTTCAATCTCTCGGGATGAGCTTAGAAGAGATCTTTTTGAGACTAACCATTGAAGAAGAAAAGCTCTCGCCACCGGACTCTACAGTGGAACAAAATGAATAATCTTCTGGCTATAACACTGAGGGAGACCAGGGCCTACTTCTCAATGCCATCAGCCTACGTAGTTGGCGCAATGTTCTTAATATTGACGGGAGTTTTTTTTGTTTTCGACGTTAACAAACCTTTCGCGGAAGCCGGCGTCCGTGGACTCATCTACTGGGCAAGTTTTTTCACAGTATTTTTAGCCCCATTACTAACAATGCGATTGCTGGCAGAAGAACAAAAAATGGGTACTTTAGAACTTTTGCTTACGTCCCCCGTTCGGGAATGGGAAGTAGTCGTTGGAAAATACTTAGCGGGACTCGCTATGCTGTCTGCCATACAAGCTGTCACCTTGTACTATGTGTTAGTTCTGTACATGTTCGGTAATCCTGACACTGGTCCAGTCTTCAGTGCCTACCTTGGCTTGGTCCTTCATGGTGCTGCAGCACTATCTATCGGGTTGCTCGGATCTTCACTCTCCGGTAACCAAATTGTAGCCGCAGTAGTTGGCACAGCTTTTTTGCTTATTTTTTCTTTCATCAACAGGGTTTCGGCAGTAGTCGAGGGCACGCCAGCGGATTTTTTAAACGCTCTTTCCATGGATGCGCGTCTGTCTGATTTTACCCGGGGGGTCATTGACACAAGCAACTTAGTCTACTTCGTCAGTATAGTAGCAATCTTCATATTTTTAACCATCCGGTCGCTGGAAACCCGAAGGTGGCGCTAAGTGTCTCTTCAAACTGAACAACAAGACGAAAGTTACAAATCTATAATTTTTTCGTCGGTTAAATCTCCAGGATTCTGGAGTATTGTGTCGGGAACGGCCGGAATTTCGTCAATAGTGATTGGAGGTGGAATCAATCTTGCCTTTGAGGCACTCTCTGACCTGTCCCTCTGGGTGTTGCTTGCAGGTGCAATTCTAGTTTTTCTAGCATTGGTTTTGTCTCCAAGAGCGATTGGTATATTTTTAATCGGGAGAAGGGGAAGATACGGCACAAACGTGGCAGTAATGACAATAGCTTTCTTTGTCATACTGCTAATATTGAATTACCTCATGTTTAGTATGCCTAATTTAAGAGCAAGGATCGATGTCACTGCCACAAGAGTATTTTCGTTATCCCCTCAAACAATTCAGGTAATAGACGAACTCAATTCTGAAGTTGTGGCCAATGCTTTCTTTGTAGAAAAACAAGCCACAGATTCAGAAAGGCAGCAAGCCTCCGACCTTTTAAACGAGTTTTCTAGAAGGTCGGACAAATTCAGCTACCGTTTCATTGACCCTGAACTCAATAGGGCACAAGCCTTAAAATACGACGTTGATTCTTACCCAATGATTGTTTTTGAATCGAAAAGTACTGGGAAGATTCAAGGGGTCAAAAGATTCACGGAACAAGATTTTGTGACAGGGGTATTGGTCTCAACAGACGCACAGCAGAAAAAGGTTAGATTTTTGACAGGTCACGGTGAACCAACACGTACGAAGGATCCAATGCTTCAATCGGTCCAGGAAAATGGGTTCGACTACGCAATAGAAGGAATGCAAAGGGACAATTACTTCGTCACGCCTTTAAATTTGAAACAATTTAAAAGTGTCCCAGATGACACCGCTGTGCTTGTAATAACCGGCCCTGAAAAAAATCTGGAAAAGGATGAATTCGAAGCCATTGCAGAGTATATGAATAATGGCGGAAGAATTCTTGCATTGTTCGATCCCGCCACTCCTGGGGGATTCAACACCTTAATAGCAAGATATGGGGTGATGGTTGGAGAAAACATGGTGGCAGACGCCGTAAGTAACGTAGCTGGTGAAATGCTTACACCGATGTTGCAAAAAGCCAACGGTCAATTTTCGACAAGCGCGCAAACAGGGGTCGGTCCACCAGATCAGATAGGGGTGACATTTTTTCCTGAAGCCGGGTCGGTTAATGCGTTAATCCCCGCTGACGATATGCCTTCACACATTAAATTTAAGCCTATAGGCATCACAACACCGGCGAGCTGGATCGAAACCGATCCTGAAAACCCTGGGTTTTCGGAAGGGGAATTAGGCGGACCGTTTATCATTGCAGGAATATTAGAAGCAACCGGACAAGTTCACGAATCCCCCTCTCAAGCAGCGGCCGGGAACATGACTAAAGTAATAATATTCGCGGACTCAGACTTTGCTACCAATAAGTATTTTCATAGCAGCGACAATGCTGATATATACCTCAACTCTATAAATTGGCTGGCAGACGATTACGAATTAATATCTATAAGGCCAAAATTGATGCCCTACAGGGAGTTAGTCGTAAACACCAGGGAACGCGAGTTCATTAGATGGTCGAGTTGGATATTACCTCCTTCCCTTATGATAGTGCTGGGTCTTATCGTGTGGTGGCGACGGCGCTAGGAGCAACCCACTTTGAATTTTAAAGTCACTATCGCTCTTCTATTAGTCGCTGCTATAGCCGGCGCTGTATATTTCTTCAATCCATTCTCAGAAAAAGAATTGAAGAAACCTCCCCTTCCCTGGTTTTACCAGGTGTCGGTGGACGACATGACCTCAATAACCGTGTCTTATAAAGGAGACAGAGTCTCTTTCTTGAAGACTCCTCAGAGAACATGGTTTTTTGAAGGTACTAAGGGTATCCCGCCAGATCACTTCCGTTGGGGTGGAATAGATTACATATTAGGCGGTCCTCAAACCAAGCGTGACCTCACGGAAACACAAATACTCATAGAGGATCCCGCTCAATACGGATTAGAAAATCCACATACCATAGTAGATATCGGGCTTACCCTTGACAGACATCTTCAATTTAGGTTGGGAGACGAGACTGCAGACGGGTTTTATCACTATGGGCAAATATCAGGATTTCCACAATTGTTCCTTATTGCAGATGTATGGGGAGACGTTGTTGCACGCCTAGCAACTGAACCTCCTCTCCCTAAGTGGTATGTAAACAGAGATCCTCAATCTATCGATGAATTAAATGTTTTTCCACCCACAGACAACGTAGAAAATGATGAGGCCCAATTAAGTTTCACAAGGGAAAAAGATAACTCATGGAAGGTTATCGATTACCTAGAAAGTACAGAAAAGTTCGATGTTGACATGGAACGTTGGGAAAAAGTCCTCCCCCTTCTTAGCAGGCCTGAGGGAGCATCTGTCGCTGTTCCGAGAGTAGATGACAAAGATTATTCAGAATGGGGTATTGGTGAAGCTTCAGCAGTAATAGAGATAAGATTCAAGGGCAAAACCGAATCCGGAACTACCTATATTGACGGAATATTAATAATTATCGGCGACAAAACCCCAGATGGTGCCTCTTATTACGCCATGTCAGACCAATCCAACAGTAATCAACCTGTACTGGTACTTCCGGCTCACTGGGTTGAAACAATTCTATCTCTGTACGACGACATACCCTACGCTAAATAATGCTTCGTAAAAAATGTTCTTTTGCTAATTATTCAGACCCCGAATAGATATCGAACGGATTCGGAGGCACTTTGGAAGCAATTATAATCACGGTCGGAACAGAGATTCTGATGGGTGAACTCATTGATACCAACTCGTCGTTCCTTGCGAACGAACTGCCTTCCCTCGGTATATCTCTCAAAAAAACCGTCAGCGTCGGCGACAGAATGAGCGACATCACCGAAGAGATAGACACCGCTCTAAGATCCGCAGACGTTGTAATGCTGACGGGAGGATTAGGTCCAACGTCAGATGACCTTACAAGGGAATCTGTTGCGGAGTTCTGTGGTGAAGAAATGTCCTTGGATCCTGAACAGCTAACCATATTGGAGGAAGTGTTCAGGAACCGTGGACAGACGACAATGCCAAAAACTAATTTAAAGCAGGCTTTTGTCATACCATCTGCATCGGTTCTTTCAAATCCAAACGGCACTGCTCCAGGTTGGTTTGTGAAAAAAGCGGGAAAATGCATTATCGCTATGCCGGGCCCCCCGTCGGAGCTTCAAGCGATGTGGAAAAGTCAAGTTTGTCCACGACTTCGAGATATGACAAAAGATGTCGTTTACATAAGTCGCAACATTAAAACATTTGGCATGTCGGAGGGCGCCATAGATGAGATGTTGGGACACCTATTCGGCAAAGATAATCCTTTTCTAGGTATATATTCCAAGCAGGATGGAATTCATTTAAGAATCATTGCCCATGCCAACTCCGTCAAAAAAGCACAATCTCTTATCGATCCATTGGATATGGAGATCCACAAAAGTCTAAATTCCTCCGTATGGGGGTATGGCGAGGACACCCCGGCGCAAATATTGGTTAACGAATTGAAGGCACAGAAAAGGAATCTTGTTGTGACAGAGGGATTTACCAAGGGCATTATTTGCAGTTTCCTGTCCGAGGCGCCTGGGGCATCAGAAATATTCAATGGTGGCTTCATACCCGGACTAAACGCTACAGAACCAGCAGCGGAATTTTTCACATCTCACGACGGAAACGAAAATAGCCCTATACACATCAAGGTTTCGAACGAAGCAACTGCAAGCGCGTCTCAAAATTCGTTAGAGGAAATTTCAATTCACGTAAGTGTCGGAGATCTCTCCGACATCAGTGTCGTCTCAGTCAGAAACCAGAGCTTACGAGTGCGCCAGAGGACAGCAAACCAAGCAATGTTGATTGCGTTAAAGGTATTGAGAACTCTCGACTAATTCCTGAGGTCTTTCAGGTAATAAAATTTCCAATGTCTTCGAGATATTCTATCGAATGCATTAGCAAAATATTCTCATATTGGCCAAACGCACAATGTACAACACGTTCCTACCAGGTAAACACTATCCAAATAGGCTCACAATAGTTGCCGGCAAGAGCAAGGGCCCAATGGTCGGGGAGACAGGATTCGAACCTGCGGCCCCCTGCACCCCATGCAGGTGCGCTACCAAGCTGCGCCACTCCCCGACCTAAGAGGCTAGAATAGCACAGGGGAAAGTTCTCCTTCAATTGGTGCGAGTCTGTACATTGCCAAAAGCGGACCCAACCAAATATAGTCCTAGCATAGAGATCCTTCCAAAATACGTCGGGATGTTCGAGTCAAAATTCAACTGAAAGGTGAAGTTAACTATGACAACCGCTACAGCCAGCAACCCACAGGAGCTGAGAGAAACCATAAGGTCAGGAAATCTCATCAGACCGACTTCGGGCTTAGCTCCAGGCTATGTTCAAGCAAATTTGGCTATTTTACCTAAAGATAAAGCTTTTGACTTCCTCCTATTCTGTCAGCGGAACCCTAAGCCATGCCCCATCATAGAAGTAATCGAATCTGGAAAAGTTGAGGCACGGGTAACAGCATCGGGTAGCGACATAAGGACAGACATATCCAAATACAGAGTCTATGAACGAGGACAACTTACCGATGAACTGAATGATTTAACCGATATCTGGAATGATGACTATGTTTCTTTCCTCCTGGGTTGTAGCTTCTCTTTTGAGTCGGCGTTAATTCAAAACAGAATCCGGCTGCCCCATTTTGAGAATGGAACCAACGTATCTATGTATGTCACTAATATGGAAACAGTACCGGCGGGGGAATTTTCTGGCCCTATGGTTGTATCGATGCGCGCCATTCCTCATGACAAAGTCGTCCGGGCCGTTCAAGTCACATCGAGATTTCCCAGCGTACACGGGTCCCCGGTTCATGTAGGTGATCCTAGCGCCATCGGCATACAAGATATCCAGAAACCCGATTTCGGAGAACCCACCGAATTTAGTCCAGGCGACATACCGGTATTTTGGGCATGCGGTGTTACTCCTCAGAGTGTTGCAATGAATTCCCGACCCCCAGTGATGATTACTCACTCCCCAGGGCATATGTTCATCACAGACATGCGAGACGAAGATTACTCAATTATTTAGGACGGCCCTATGAAATCTATAGAAGACATTATTCTAGATCGTGACCAAAGAGGTATTTCGGAAGTTCGCAAGTTAGTGCCAAGCAATTTTTGTGAACGTTCATCAAATTTGATTCTTAAGAATCCAGGGAAAATTCTCATCACAACGGGATTCTACATACTTTCAGCTGGTGCAGCAGAAACCGATGGGCCTCCCGGGGCAATTGCTATAGGAAATGGGCTAGAAAAATTAGGTTATCAAGTCACATATGTTACTGATCGATACGCGCATGACTTAATGATTAATTGCAAATCTGAGAGTTCAAAAGTTATAGAATTCCCAATCGCGTCTATCGCCGACAGTAAAACGTATGCTGCAAACCTTCTTGACAGTGAAAATCCTTCCGTACTGCTTTCGATAGAAAGGTGCGCCGCTTCAGATGATGAAATATACCGCAATATGAGAAATGCAGATATCTCAGATCACACGGCTCGTATAGATCTAATGTTTCCCATGCACGAACAAACCGTTGGGATTGGAGACGGTGGAAATGAAATCGGAATGGGAAATATTAGACAAGGCGTGTTGGAATCACAGACGCTTGTAACCTATCCCGCTGTTGCAACAGTGAACGAACTAATTATATCCAGTGTTTCAAACTGGGGAGGTTATGGACTCTTGGCAGCACTCTCAATACAAACAAATAAAAACTTGCTTCCCTCCCCTGAGGAAGATAATGAGACAATCATCAAAATGGTCGACATGGGGGCTGTGGATGGTTTCTCAGGTGAGCAAACTTACAAAGTCGACGGATTTGACCTTGAAGGCAACTCGCTTGCCTTGAGGGAATTACACTCCCTAGTCGATGAGGCATTAGGAAAACAGTAGCTAAAAACAGCATGTAAGTCATGATATCCATTTTCAGCTACTGTGCAAAATCCATCCTACTAGACAGTAATTCCGTTCCTGGTGGAAGGGACAGTCTGATCCACACGAAGCGTATCCATACCCCTCCTAACTTGCCCTAAAACATCGGCAAGTTTTTCTTCAAGACCAGCTAGCACTTCCATCGAGTATCGATCAGCTCCTTCTCTTTGAAGCGCAGCGGCGGATTCGGCATCACTTATCATGGCGTAAGCCTTACGCTGAGCATCTTGAACGATGCTTTGAGCCTCTATTCCGGCATTAGCGGTAATTTCCCCGCCCCTGTTATTAGCTTCCCTTAACACCTCAGAATCTGAGACCTTCTCCTCATGATTCTCCGAAGCCTGGTCTCTTAATTCATCAGCATGCCTTTCAGCATCATCTTTGATCCTTTTAGCTTCCAGGTTGGCCTGATTGACAATACTTTCTTTCTGCAAAATGATCGCCTGTGCTTCTTCCACGTCGGCCGGCATACCCGACTTTATCGCCTCGTGCAGTTGCATAAGCTTGTCAGATTCAACCATAATTTTCCCACGAAACCCCGGCATTTTCTTGCCTGTCTTGGTGAGAATTTCCAATTCGTTCAACACCTCATTAAAATCCATCAAGACTGCCCTCCCATGGCTGTTTTTAAATTTCCTTTAGTCTCTCTTTCAGTGATTGTGCGATATGGGCCGGAACTAGGTTGTCAATACTCGCACCTAATCTTGCGACTTCCTTAATTCGGCTCGAATATATGAACTGATGTTCCAAGGCACTCATCATGCAGATGACATCAATATCTGGCGACAAATTTCTCCACATAAGAGCCATCTCAAACTCCTGCTCAAAGTCAAACCCTGCCCGAAGACCCCTGAGTATTACTTTTGCGCCAACATCTCGAGCAACATCCGGGGCCAGCCCAGTGAAAGACATCACTTCAACGTTGTCTACGGAAGTGAGACACTCTTTGAAAAGCTCTACCCTTTCGCCTGTGTCAAACAACAAAGTCTTGGGTGGAGCTTCATACACACCTACAACTACTTCATCAAAAAGATTGGAGGCCCTTGTTGCCACGTCTATATGCCCATTGTGAGCTGGATCGAAGCTACCTGGATAAAATGCCTTAACCACCTACCACCTCATAAAATGAAACCTGTGAATCTCCGTAATTTTTCAAACTCGACCGATTCATTTGCCCATAGGTGTCTTTGAGGCAAACACCAGCTCTATGTTCAGCTACGACCATCCCAAACTGATCAACAAATCCCTTGTCACCGATCATTTCCATCATACGTTCCCAGTCTTTCATATCAAAGGGTGGGTCTAACATCACCAGTCCATAACCACCCTTTGCCCCCGCTACGAACCGCATACAATCGTCCCTGAAAACTTTGGACACCTTTTTCAGTCCCATTTCTGAAACATTCGACTGAATCAACTTGCAGTTTCTCACACTTTTTTCAACAAACTCTACGGTAGCAGCTCCCCTACTGAGTGCTTCTATCCCCAGGGCCCCACTACAAGCGTAAAGATCCAAAACTCTTTTATTCTTTACGGCTTCCAGACCGATAACAGAAAATACCGCAAGTTTCACCTTGTCGGTGGTTGGTCGAATACCTGATCCACTCCTCGGAGACCCTATCTTCCTGCCTCTGAGAAATCCCCCAGAAATCCTAATCGCCAATTTCTTAGCCCCAACCCTTTCAGCTTGAACCGAGATTATGCCCTACAGCGATAGTAACAAGAGCCTCCACTAAGTCAAAGATGAATTTAGGCAGTATTCTTGTCAATTTTGTTCACTTTAGAGCAGAGGTAGGGGAACTCTAATTTAAATGTATGTTAAATCTGGCTTTGCGAACTCGAATATCGCCTAAAATAATATTCCAATCTCTTGAAGGGCAATAAGCTTCCCCCTTCAAAAGCCCCTCTTCAAAAGCAAACGAATACAGTTCAATGAAAAAAAGACACTACTACAACTTCATCAGGGAAATAATTTGATAAACTTCACAATATGTTCTCCGCCAGGCCGAAAAGTTTTTGATTAGCCCGTTCGGTTCATCACACCCAGCAGTTATATGAAAATATTACGAAAAATAGAGTCGCTTTTGGCACCGGAAAAGCCAATTGTGTTAGTTACCAACCCATCATATGTGTTCGCTATATATAATCCACAGCGAATTATAAGAAATAACGCAAGATAGAAATCCCTGAAAATTATCAGAAAAAGTTCGCAAAATAAGGGAGTCGAATTGACCCAATCCGAACAGGAATTTATCAGAGTACGTCTGGGGAAAATTGAATCTTTAAGAGCTAGAGGTATTGATCCTTATCCTGCTCACTTCGTCCGGACGCACACAAGCACGGAGGCAGTAAATTTATTCGAGGGGTCAGAAAAAGATGCCGATTCTACGCCGGTAGAAGCTACGGTTGGGGGGCGGATTATCGCAAGAAGGAGCATGGGTAAGGCAACATTTATAGATGTCGCCGACTCTGCGGGAACCATTCAGATCATGTTTCGAGAAAATCAACTGTCTGAAGAGTACGAATTACTAGAGTACTTTGATATTGGCGACTGGCTTGGAGCCTCAGGGTCTTTATTCAGAACCCGAACCGGTCAAGTCACCCTCCAAGTAGAGCATTTTGAAATACTGTGCAAATCTTTGCGCCCATTGCCTGAAAAATGGCACGGCCTCACCGACGTTGAAACCAGGTTCCGACAAAGATACTTGGATTTAATATCAAATGAAGACGCTGTAAAATCAGCCAGAGCCCGAAGCAAACTTATCAGCACTATAAGGGAATTCATGAACGCCCGAGGGTTCATGGAGGTGGAGACTCCTATTTTAGTTCCCATAGCCGCGGGGGGTATGGCTCAACCTTTTACAACTCATCACAACGCATTAAATAGAGACCTGTATTTACGAATTGCCACTGAACTACATCTTAAACGCCTGATCGTCGGCGGCATGGAAAAAGTGTACGAAATCGGGAGGATATTTAGAAACGAAGGCCTAGATCAACAACATAACCCAGAGTTCACTACTATGGAAAGCTACGAGGCTTTCACCGACTACATTGGTGTCATGGATATGGTTGAAAATATGGTGTCAGAATGTGCCAAGGCGCTAGGCGGGAGCACGCTATCTGTTTACGACGGAACCGAACTGGATTTCACTCCGCCCTGGCCTAGAATCGATCTCAGGAAGAAAATTATAGATGAGAGCGGGATAGATTTTCTGAATTTTGAAGACACAGCATCACTCAGCAAGGCGATGCAGGCTATAAATATAGACGTTAGCAACCAAGTGAGCTGGGGTGGGCTCTTGGACAAGTTGATTTCGGAAAAAGTCGAACCGACGCTTACCCAACCTACCTTTTTAGTCAATTATCCAGTAGCGATGTCACCACTTGCTAAGAAATCTTCAGAAAACCCGAAAATTGCAGAGAGGTTCGAAGGCTTCGTGCACGGAATGGAAATCTGTAACGCCTTTACAGAATTAAACGACCCTGTAGATCAAAGGGAACGTTTCGAGGAACAGGAAAAACTCCATCAAGAATTTCAAGAAGAGGATATGGACAGGCTCGACGAAGACTTCCTAGTTGCGATCGAACATGGAATGCCTCCAACAGGAGGGCTCGGACTGGGCATAGATAGACTGGCGATGATTCTCACAAACAACCCGTCTATCAGAGAAGTTATACTTTTTCCCCAGTTAAGAAATTAGGGCCAAATATCCTCAAGAAGGCAACTCTTCACGTCTGACTTTACAGCTGCCCTAGTAGTGAAAAAAGGAACCATCAATACAATGGAAGTCGGAGACAGTAGCTGAAAGTCGAAAGTCTAGCCGTAAAAAACCCGCGGGTTCATCGCGTTAAGCAGTAATTCCGAAACTGAAATGGTCGACTTAGTATGGGCCTTTACCGGGAATTCAAAACCGCGTAACCCGAGGTGACATGAATGGGAATCTGTGGTGCCTTATCAACAGATTCCAGCGCAAAAGGTTTTACACATATACACTAGGAATGGAGAGTATGAGTTATTCAAAGAAACCTCTTAAGGTTCAATTGAAGTGGGTAAGTTAGGCGATTTTGTGGAACCCGAACAAGACATTACCCAAGTAGACCCATTCACAATAAAAGATATTCAAATAGCCTGAACTATCGTAGAGGGACGTACGACTTTCGAAGGGAAATCTCACCTCTTTCGCACCGCAATCGTTATAGATTTCTCTTCTAGTTCAATCGTTTCGCTGTGCGCATCTGCTGGTATGTCGGATATGTTTATCTCCTCCGCCAAAGTCTCCTCTTTAACATAGGTAGAGTGCTCCTTAACGGTCTGGGAAATTTCTATCGGCCCACACACCCATAAGTCGATGTGATCAGCGATGTCGAAGCCGGACTGTCTTCTCATATTCTGGATCCTGTGAACGATTTCTCGGGCTATTCCTTCCTGTTTAAGTTCCGGGGATATTTCTGAGGATATCCCCACAGCATATCCGGCGTCAGTTGCTGAAGACACTCCCTCCAACTCCGTGGCAGATATCAAAATGTCTCCCGGTTCGAGATTGAACTTTCCAACTTGGACCGATTTTCCAGATTCTACTGACTTCTTTACAGCAGAAGGCTCAAGTGACTCTAAAGCATCTTTAATAACGACAACCTCCTTCCCATACTTAGGGCCTAAAATCGGGAGATTTGGTTGTACACGTAGATTGACTATCTCCGAAGCATCCGCTATATGAATTAAGTTCTTCACATTCAACTCATCAAGTATCTGATCCTCGACCAAAGGAAGCATCGCCACTTCCGCGGCAGTCCTTGTGTGCACATACAAATGTTCAAGCGGCTGTCTGACTCTTAGCCCAGCCTTGCTTCTCGCTGACCGACCCAGGCTTGAAAGACGCATCGCAAGCCTGGTTCTATCTGCGAGATCCATATCTATCAGGGAGGGGTCGGAAATAGGGTAGTCTTCTAAGTGCACGCTTTCACGTCCACCAACTAAAGCTGCGCCCAAATTTCGATAAATCGTTTCTGTGACAAATGGGATCACTGGCGCGAGAACTTTCGCCAGTGTAACAAGAACCTCATACAGAGTGGTGTAGGCAGACAATTTATCATGGTTTGACTCACATTCATTGCCACCTAAGTCTCCCGACCGCCAAAAGCGCCTTCGACTTCTTCTCACATACCAATTGGACAGATATTCCGTGAACTGCTCAGCCTCCCTAGTCACCTTCTCAGGCTCGAAAGACTCCAGCGCCTTGGTTACTTCATCAACCAGGAGATTGAGTTCGCTGATTATCCACCTATCAAGATCGGACCTTTGCGAAACCTCTGGAGCTTCAAGGCCTGGGTTAAATCCGTCAATATTTGAATAGGTGACAAAAAACGAATACACGTTCCACAGGGGTATCAAAAATTGCCGCCTCACCTCGTCTGACGTACCAAATCCAAAGTTCAAGTTTGCCGCAGGGTTCTGGCGAGCAAACTGCCACCTCATAGCATCCACTCCCATCTTTTCAGCGGCATCCTCAAACCAAATCGCATTTCCCTTGCTTTTATGCATCTCATCCCCGTCTTCGTCCCTCATGAGCGCGTAGCTAAAAATGTTTTTGCACGGTTCGGAGTCAGCTAGAACGGTGCTCATTACAAGCAAGGAGTAAAACCAGTTACGATACTGCCCGGGAAAACTCTCAGAGATCCAGTCCGCTGGGAACCAGTCGTCCCAGTAACTTCTATCATGCCTGTATCGTAGAGTAGAAAAAGAAACAATCCCAGCATCTAGCCATGGATTTCCGACATCCGCAATACGGCTTACTTGGCGCCCACATTCGGAGCACTGGATTTTGACATGGTCTATCCAAGGCCTATGAGGAGAATTTCCTTCAAATTCATCCCAACCTACAACCGCCCTAGACCTAAGCTCATCCTCACTGCCCATCACTTCGAAGTTCCCACATGAGCATTTATAAATTGGCAGTGCGAGGCCATAGTACCTTTTCTTCGATATCATCCAGTCGTCCATATTACGAAGCCAGTCTAGCTCACGTTTCATACCAAATTCAGGAACCCAGTTTATATTCTGGGTCACTCTGGCCAGCGATTCTCTTAGAGGGTCCATTTTTATGAACCATTCATCAACTAGCCGAAAGACTAACTCCGAGCTGCATCGCCAGCAGTGTGGGTACCGATGGGAATATCGCTCCAATCGATAAAACAAATCTTTTTTCTTAAGATCTTCAAAGATACGTTCGTTAACTTCATACACGTTCAACCCTGATAGCCAGTCAAAGCCTTGAACAAAGTTGCCCAAGTCATCAAGTGGGGCGATGGTGGAGATTCCTTCCCTCTTCCCCAGCGCGAAGTCTTCCTTACCTGCACCGGGGGCTATGTGCACAATACCTGTCCCCTCCCCTTCAGATACTTCCTCCCAAGCGACAACCCGATGATCAACACCTTTTTGTACCGGCAATTCATCAAATGGCCCATCGTATCTCAGTCCTACCAGTTCGCTTCCTTTTAGTTCCTTTTCAATTTGGTAATCTCCAGCGAGTGAAGAAATCCTCGCTTTTGCGAGATAATAGAATTCACCCTGCTGCGAAATTTTTACATAGTCCATTTCTGGGTTTACTGCAGCTGCGCAATTGGAGGTCAGAGTCCAGGGCGTGGTAGTCCAAACCAGGATCGATTCCCTACCCTCTGAGCCTCGGATTTCTCCTACTAAAGGAAATTTTACGAATAACCCCGGGTGCACTATTTCAACATAACCTTCAGTGACTATTTCATGTTCCGAGAGGCCCGTGCTGCAACGAGGACACCAGGGCATAACATCTCTTCCTTCATAGATGAGACCTCGCTCATTGCAAGTCTTCAGAAAATTCCAGATAGTGTAGTTGTTTTCATCTGACATCGTATGATAGGAGTCGTCCCAGTGCATCCAATATCCCAATTGTTTTGACTGGTTGGTTATTACTTCCGCGAACCGCTGAACTCTCTCCTTACAG
The DNA here is from genome assembly GCA_964409595.1 of uncultured Dehalococcoidia bacterium. GTDB lineage: Bacteria > Chloroflexota > Dehalococcoidia > Lucifugimonadales > UBA826 > CAYPDR01. Next base: position 3,983 of record CAYPDR010000012.1, on the reverse strand, counting down.
AGCGTTACAAACTTGTCAACACCATAACCTTCGATGTCGGTTTTTGATCCGAATCCAAGCTCTTTTTCTACCTCTACCTCAATCCACAAACCTTGTCCATCAAAGCCATTTTGATATCTCTGACGATAACCTTGCATAGTGCGAAACCTAGCAAACAGGTCCTTATAGCTCCGTCCCCAAGCGTGATGAACCCCCATAGGGTTATTAGCCGTTATCGGCCCGTCAATGAATGAATATCTTTTGTCCGATGATTCATTACGAGACATATATTTTTCAGGAATCTCGTTGGATTCCCACCATTCGTAGATGCCTCTTTCCAGTTCAGGAAAGTCAACCTTTGGATCGACCGGTTCAAACATATTTTTCTCCATAAAGAAATAAGATAGCCCGTCCACCAAAGGGACGGGCTATCTTACAAGTCCGCGGTACCACCCCAATTCCCTCACATTTGCTGAGAGCTCTCGTTGGTTTATCCCTGTAACGTAGGATCACTCCGTCAAAACTTACTCATCGACAGTGTCAATTTTCAGTTTGAAGCTCAAGAGGGATTTTCACTTCGACCTACAGTACCCTCTCCCACCAGTCAGGGCTCGCTTTTACTTTAATAGAAGTTACTCGTCTCTATCATCGCTTTCCAGTCGTTATACAACACAAATAAGATTAGGAAATGAACAGAGTCGTGTCAAGAATTAACAACTTAAGCCGATTCTTGACAATTCTTTCATTCGTATAACTTCCAAGTATTCTCATTAAAAGGATAATATTTGCCTTGAGAACATTTTTCTACGGCCAGTTGATTCTTAACAATTTCATCTCCAACCTCTCCGATACAATTTGACAACAAGTCAATTACCAATTTATCAAAATAGTAGGGTGTAGATATGGTGCATACAGCTGACATAATAGTGATTGGTGGCGGGGTGAATGGTGCAAGCATCGCAATGAATCTAGGAAAAACCGTTTCTAACAAAGTAACGCTGGTAGAGAAAGGAGGTCTTGCTACCGGGGCGACTGGCAGGTCAGGCGCCATGGTTAGAGAACATTACTTGACTCCTGAACTTGTACGAATGGCGTCGGAGTCAAAAAGGTTCTTTGAGGAATGGCCACTGGAAAATGGGTATGACTTAAAGTTCAAGAAAACGGGGAGAGTTCTTCTTTTCGGGGAAAATGACGAAGCATCTGCCCGACTAAACGGTGTAATGAATCGACTGGAAGGCGTCGCTATCTCAACCCTTGACCAAGCCGAAACCGCAAAACTTTTGCCTGATGCCCAACTTGAAGATATTACCGTGGCTTTGTATGAACCAGAGGCGGGCTATGCAGACCCAGTGGCAACTACCTACGCGTATGCAGCTGAAGCCGAAAAGAACGGTGTAGAAATCCTTACTGATAATCTGGTCACAGAGATAACTTCAGATAAGGGAAAAGTAACCGGAATAAAAACAGATAAAGGACAAATTGAATCTAGTACAGTAGTAAATGTAACTGGACCCTGGGCTAATTCTCTACTAGCTGGACTTGGGGAAACCCTTCCTATAGATCCAATAAGAGTACAAATGGTCCATTTAAGAAGACCTCCATCTTTGGAGAACCTAGAGGAGATCGTTATTGACCATACTACTGGTTCATATTTTAGAACCGATGGAACGCCGAACACTTTAGTGGGAGGGGAAGCACCGGAGGATATGGAGGAAACCGCTAACCCAAATCATTTCGGGCTAAACGCAGACCATGACGTTATAATCCGATATTGGAGAAGAGCGATACACCGTTTTCCCAATTTCAGATACGCAACATGCAGGGGTGGCTATGGATCCTTATACGACATTACACCGGACGGAAACCCCATAATCGATTCTTCCCCCACTACAGACGGACTCTTTAATATTGCTGGGTTTAGCGGGCATGGATTCAAACTATCGCCTGTTGTTGGAAAGATGGCAGCCGCTCTTGTATCACGAAATGGGAAAAGTGACCCCGTGTTGGATCTATTCAAATTATCAAGGTTTACAGCGGGGAAGGAGATTACCGCAACTCATCCCTACGGAAACAGAGTACACCAGTAGTAAAATTTCCATTGACAAGTTCTGGACAGCCCAATTTACCGTCGATATAATTGCTAGCTATTGAAGAGGTGAGTAAGTCGGTGATTCGTCCTGCCGAGGTGGTGGAATTGGTAGACACGCAGCGTTGAGGGCGCTGTGGCCGAAAAGGCTGTAGGAGTTCGAGTCTCCTCCTCGGCACCACTTCGAGGATAGATAATAAAGGCGACGTAGCCAAGCGGTCTAAGGCGGAGGTCTGCAAAACCTCTATTCGGCGGTTCGAATCCGCCCGTCGCCTCCAGTCCTCTCATGCTCGGAAAATCCCACCTTATTGAGTGGCTCCCAGCTCCTCTGCTTTTTTGAAATCACTATCCGCTGCGGCATTTCTTCCCATACCTTGGTTTGCAAGGCCCCTTTGGTAGTAGGCCTGACTATACTGAGGATGAATTAGTATTGCGTTACTGAAGTCCCCACCAGCTTCCTCAAACTTGTCAAGTTCCATGTAACACAGTCCTCTGCCGTAGTAGGCATTTGATTTAAGAGGATCCATAGGGACAGTGTCGTGCGAAACTTCCTTATTGAAGTAGATTGACTGATCAGGAATGAGTCGGATTGCCTCATTGTAGTCTTCTATAGCTCTTCGGTATTGACCAAGTTTATAGTAAAGCAGCCCTCTGTTGTAGTAGTTCCGTGATTCACGAGGGTCAAGACGGATTGCCTCGTTGTAGTCCCATCTAGCACTTTGGTATTGACCAAGTTCACCATAAGCCAGGCCCCTGTTGTTATAGGCATCCGGGTACGCAGCATCGAGGAGAATCGACTTGTCATATTCGTCAATGGCCAGTCGAAAGTCACCAGAATAGTAATACGACAAGCCATTGTTGAAAAAGAACTCTGCGTAATTAATGGTAGGAGTCGAAACCTCGAGCTGCGCTATCCTGGAAGTAACCTCATCTATGGCAACCGCCATGTTAAATCCTTCAATATTTACAGGCAAGGAACTACGTACTACATAAGTGTTCATGCCAATTACGTATCCATTGTCATTGACAAGAGGCCCTCCACTGTCCCCGACATTGACTGAGGCCTGATGTTGGACAACCTCACTCAACCCATCGTTTCTGATACTAGACACCATTCCTTTAGTAGCCACGATATTTTCGCCGATAAACTCTGTTAATGGATATCCGAGGGCAATCACTTCGTCGCCAACTGCAATATCTTCTGTCCTTCCGAGTTTAACTGGGATAAACGGGCCACCTTCAATTTGAATTACCGCAACATCTATGACCGGATCTGTCCCCAAAATTTCAGCTGAAAACTCCCGGTTGGATCCTCTCTGGTCAGCCGCAACTACCCGAATCGTAGTTGCCCCAGCCACCACGTGGTGACTCGTCAGAACAAGACCATCCTCCGAATATATGAACCCAGTGCCGCTGTTTGTATTGCCTCCATATACTTCTGCGACAACAAGAACCACCGAGGGCTTCAACATTTCTACGAGTTGCGCAGTGGTGAATTTAGTTGGTTCAGCCGATCGTAGAGTAGGAATAGGTGTAGGTATGGATCGCGGTTCCAATACAGCTAAAGGTGTGGAAATGGACTGAACAGCGGCCTCCACTATGACTTTCGCCATGTCTTGAGCCCTTGCTTCAACGGTAGCCTCCACGTCGAACACGAGCCCGGGGTCTGATTGTTGTGCCCCGCCGCAGGCCATAGTAAGCAGAGTCAGACCCAATAATATGAACTTGAGGCTCATCATGTTTTTCATTTGAGTTCCCTACGAAATCAAGGAGTTCTTATAAATTCTACACTCTCAGCTACATTCGGTTGTAGATATCCTTTTGCTTCGACGTGGCCTTACCTAGCCGGCAAACCTGCAATTCACTGGTGTCACATGTATCGTGTCTAATAGATCCAATCACATAAATTTGTATTCGG
>CAYPDR010000011.1:0-40210 GCA_964409595.1 uncultured Dehalococcoidia bacterium | reverse complement strand
CGCAGAGGTCATTGGTTCGAATCCATTACCGCCAACAATCACGCTGTGCGTAGGCGTAAATCTATCTTCTTTTTTACTCATATTTCGCAGGCTGTTTTTTTCAGTGCTTACAAAAGTGTTTACAAGTGCCTCGTAACCCTTCCTTAGATCACCCCTCCATGTCCTCTTGCCTTCGCCTGTCACGCCTGGGCCATGCTGCCCGCAGAGGCCGGGGAATACAGATCGAGTTCAAGGTGAAATGTACTTTCGGAGAGATTACATAGGCTTAGCCATACGTTATCCTAAGTTTGTGGGAATATGCTAACCTGTTGAAGAGTTACTTCCCATACTTATTAAGCAGTAATCAGAGGAGTGGAAATGTCATTATTTATGGTAGTTCATACCTTAAAAATCGATTCAGACCAGTTTTCAGAGGCAATGCAGTCAGATGACATGGGAGAATTTGCGAAAGCTATGGCTGAAGGACAAACTCCGGCCAAGTGCCTGAAAAGTTGGAACCCGATACCCTACGGTAACACTGACACATTCATATGTCTCTGGGAAGCCGATAATCCGGATGATATATCGGTTACTCTTGGCGAAGAAATGTTGACCATGCTTACATGCGACCCAATGGAAGTAGACGAAATAGACTGGGCCAAGGTGGCAGCAGGTTAATAGCTACACCCCCCAGAAACAGGCTTTATGCTAGAGGTTACTAATTGCCTAATGGCTAGGAGTCTTATGGCCAATTAGGTACGACCGGGGGTATGTAGATATATCAATCCAACATCTAAATAGCTTGTTCTATATGATCAGCAGTCACAGATAAATATACTTGCGTGGTAGCTAGGCTTGAGTAAGCCTAGTGCGCCACAGAATTTTGAATTATTCTGTGGCCTCCGAGATTTGAGGGAAATCCGGGCTGTTAGAGATGTGGCGCATGAACTCGGAATAATTCGACATGTCTTTCAGGCGTGCAACACTATTACTAGTAAGAATTATGCTTACTTCTGCATAACCAAGTCTTTCACCAAGGAACCCGTATTTCGTTTCCATTTTAGCCATGGACTCAAATTTGTGTTTAACTATTCGCCTTCGCATGATGGGCAGAACTCGCTTTTTAGCGTAGGGAGCATCATTTGAAAGGTGGTAAGACGTGGATCTCCAATCTAAGTATTTAGGCCCTATTATCCCGACCGCGAGTAACACGGGTATTAAGTCCAACGTTAGGTAATTTGAAGAGTTAGATGAGAAGTCAGTAACCTAAGAACTTCCAGCTAAAGCAACTAATTGAAGAGAGACTACTAAACTTAAGGAAGACCTATGAACGGAATATTTTGGGTAATCTTAATAACCCTGATATTGAATTTCGCCGTTGGATTATTCTCAACTATCCTCAACGTGCTTTCTTTGAAATCGATCCCACCGGTTGAATTAGAAGACGTTTATCAAGACGATGAGTATCGCAAGTCACAAAGGTATACACGTGCACAGTCTCTTTTTGGATTAACAGCCAGCACTATTAAGTTCGTACTTTTGATGACATTTTGGCTTTCTGGAGGGTTCAATTATATTGATCAAACAGTGCGTCTCATGGAATGGAATGAAATCTGGACCGGCGTCGCATTTTTTGGAATATTGGCGACGTTTGTTTTGATACTGAATATACCACTAGGTCTATATTCCACTTTTGTAATTGAACAAAGATTTGGTTTTAACAGAACAACATACTCCACATTCGTATTAGATACGTTAAAGAGTGTGTTCCTTTATATGGTCATTGGCATTCCTCTATTAATAGGCATTCTCTATTTCTTCGAATATTCGGGTTCTTTATCTTGGTTGTATGTATGGATATTTCTAACAGTTATATCGTTTGTCATTTCAATCATTGGGCCCATATGGATTATGCCGATATTCAATAAATTCACTCCACTCGAATCCGGTGAGTTGAGAAATGCCATTGTCGAGTACGCAAAAAAAGTGAATTTCAAATATGGGAACATCTATGTGATTGACGGTTCTAAAAGAAGTGCTCATTCAAATGCATTTTTTACGGGGTTTGGAAAAACTAAGCGTATAGCCCTTTTTGACACGTTGATCGAGCAATTAAGCACAGATGAAATAGTATCCGTAATCGCTCATGAAGTTGGGCATAATAAAAAAAGACATGTTTTGTCTGGAATGGCTTTAGGTGTTTTGCACACAGGAGTTCTTCTATTTCTATTTTCCCTAGTGATGGAAAATCAGTCATTGTTTGAGGCATTTTCGATGAAGATCACGTCTATATATGCCAGTATTGTGTTTTTTGGTCTGCTGTTTACCCCCATTGAGTTAATTATTTCTCCGGTGATACACTTTATTTCAAGAAGAAATGAATACCAAGCAGATCAATGGGCGGTAGAAACGACTACTAGCAAAAATAACTTGATATCTGGGCTAAAAAAATTGGCTGTTGAAAATCTTGCCAATCTTTCGCCACATCCCATGTTTGTTATGCTCAACTACTCCCATCCACCGTTATTCAACAGGGTAGAATTCATAAATTCGCTGCTTGGTTGCCGGAAGGAATCAGGGGCATAGGGGTCCCATGGGGGATTAGGTATAGGGGGACATAGATATATATCCTTCTACCTATCTCATAACAGCCTTAATAGCATCCTCGCTATTCATCCAACAGCCCAATAGCTTCCTCTGGATGATTAGCTGTAAATGGGCACGTCCTCTTTTTTAATTGAGGTTTATAGAGCACCAAAAATCACTTGTCTTTACATATGGTTATACCTGTATGGTTTAGGTATCGACATCAGTGAGGATGATAGAAGATAAAGGGAGAGTATTGATGAGTACACGTATGTTGACCGGACTCTTATTGATAATCGGGCCAATAGTCCTACTGGCAGGGTTTCTTGTTTTCGGTTCAAGCGGTGCACTAGAGGATTGGTCGGATACGGCAGGCACAGTCACGGAATTGGGTAAGAACCCGGGATTGGTGAAGACCGCTGCATCTATCGTCGTCCTTGGAATGCTCGGAGGGGCAGCGGGACTGGCAGGGCTTAGTCACTCGATGGCAGGCGGTTCGGGAGCCCATTACGCACGATTAGGGCTTCTTCTCTACGTCATAGGCATAACAATCGGCCTGGCAGAGTACACTCTGTTGATTCGCGTCGCTGAAACTGCTGGTGATGGCCAAGCGGGTGCAGAGACGTTATTCACGGCGGCAACAGCCATAGGGGCTGGGGCCACAACCATTTGGTTTCTTGGATTAAGTGTAATTGGCATTAGTATTTTCGTGCAAAAAAATCTGCATACAATCCTTGCTGCTTTGATAGTTATAGTTGGGGTTATTGGGGTGGTGATCGCGGGCAGTGACTATACCTCCGACTTGTTTATAATTCCTATGCTAGGCTCCGTCGTAGTGACTATTGCTACAGGGGCTCTCTTTTTGAGATCAGAAAGCTAATGGCTTGGTTCATTACGGTGCGACAAAAATTTTTCGAAGGCTGATATTTAGAGGGAAGAGGGTCTGACTCCTGTGCGGACGAGCATTATCCTCGCTATCTAGTTAAAGAGATATTAGAGCTAGCCTATAACCGTAGGTTGTCAAAAAACCTGACGCTTGCCGCTTCTGTAAGCCAACTTCCAACTTTCTCCAAATCACCCCTCTCGGCACGCCAACTCGAGTAAGTCTCGTACTGTTCTCGAGAATCCCAATCCACAACCACTAAGACATTGTTTGGGTTATCTTGGTTAACATGAACTGTGAGCCCGTTACATCCGTCAGCGCTACGTGTGTAATGGAGACCGTTTTTCATAAAATCCATTAAGTCATCCATAGTCTCAGGTTTTACGTTCATATCATATGTCACAAGCACCGACATATTAATTACTCCTTTTTAAGAGCATCGAAAGTTAATATAGACATTATATGAACTAGGGGAAGAAGGAAAGGATCTGTTAATTAGGCTTGGTTGCACCCGTTCAGTATGATAGTGGTGAGATTGGATACTGGACTATCAGTGATACATAGAACCCCGTTCAGAAAGGAGTTCAAGTGATTGAACTTAATGGCAAAATTGCATTAGTGACTGGAGCGGCAAGTGGAATAGGCAGAGGCATATCTGCTGTTTTGGCTAAACAGGGGGCGACAGTAATTGTCGCCGACATAGACCTCAGTGGAGCTCGTTCTGTCTCGGACGAAATCTCAAATTCAGGAAGTAAATCCGAATCTATTCATTTAGATGTAACGAGTCGAGACTCATCAGAATCAGTCGTGTCATATGCGGCTACCCGCTTTGGGCAAATAGATATACTAGTTAATAACGCCGGTGTCGTCGGAGCCGATGGATGGTGGAACAGAAGAATACCAAGTGACAAAGATTGGGCCGCCGTGATGGATATTAATCTCATGGGCGTCGTGTTTGTCTCACAGGCCGTCGAACCAGGTATGGTGGAAAATCATAGTGGCAAGATAATTAACATTGCGTCCACTTCCGCCAGGCAGGGCAGTCAGGGAATTCCCCATTACAATGCATCAAAGGCCGCTGTCGTCAACTGGACAAAATCACACGCTCTTCAGCTAGCTCCATACCAAGTCAACGTCAACGCAATCTGTCCGGGGCTGTTATGGACACCTCTTTTCGAGCATCTTAATGAAAGGCCTGGATTTGTGAATGACGTAGCTCTCCAAGGCCTCACTGGCAGGACAAGATTTGAGAAAAAAGTCCAACAACTGATACCTATGAAGAAGGAGCAGACACCAGACGATATCGGAAAACTTACTGCCTTTCTTGCTTCAGAGGATTCCCAGAATATTACGGGTCAATCCATTAATGTTAACGGTGGCCTCATAATGAATTGAATACGTAATCACCAACCTCACTTGCTTGCACTATACAAAGGCCTGCACCCTGCCGTGGGGACGGTTACTTCAATGCACTTTTCCCCCACATTCGTTAATATGCGGGAATGAACTGTCCCACATGCAACAGCCAAGCTGAGCCCGGTACCCGGTTCTGCGGGATATGCGGTACGGATCTGTCTTCAGGGGAGGGTGTTGCCGGGCCTCAACAGCCAATGGTTGGCTTCGGCGATGCCATCGCTCGGGGCTTCAGTCACTATTTCAAGTTCAGCGGCCGAGCTACAAGAGCCGAATACTGGTTCTGGGTGTTATTCGCGAGCTTAGTACAGGCGATACCACTCATAGGCGGATTTATTGGCCTCTTTTGCTTGATACCTTCACTGTCCGTTACATCACGTAGATTACATGACATAGGTAAGACGGGTTGGTGGCAACTATGCTTTATGCTGGTATGGGTCACGTGGGGAACTGCTATTGTATTTTTTATTATTGCTGTATTTGGTGGAGAAAGTATGGACTTACTATTTGCATTGGCTGCCGCGGCTTTCATAGCAGCAATCGCAGCAACTGCTTGGATGGTAGTTTGGTTGGCTCGTCAGGGAGACACTGGTCCAAATGAGTACGGTTCAGACCCGCGTATCACACGTCGCTCTTAACTTTTCACCCCGCTGTGGCACGGAGCTTAATATTGGGTATATGGGTCACCGTGACAGATTGATTTCTGCAGTTCCAACTGTTGTATCTACTGAGACAATTCCCTGAATAGAAGCCAAGGCTTTTCCTCTTGTAGCCGTTGCTCTTTCCATCGCCTCATTGTCGGCATATATAGATACTGCTATAAATAGGTTCCCTTCAGACTGAATGACTAAAAGTTGTTTCGCTTCTGGAAAATCATTTGGTGCATTTTTTACATATGATTTCACAGCAATATCAGCTGCTTAATTTGATTCAAAAGTTATTGTTGTAACCCGTACTACTGACATTAACCCTCTCCTAGGTATTATTAATATAACTTGATTATAACTGTCTCTCTCCCTTAGCTTCTAATTGAAGGAATGTGACGTGTATATGACGACATGCTTTTTTCTTCTACTACCTCTTGCATCTCCATCATACTGTCAAGTCCAAATCGGAAGACGGTTCGCTTTTTGTCCCGCCACAAAGCAGTCATACGTCCCCACACATTTGAAAGGAATTAAGAGCTGACCATCTGGAAGGTTTTTTGAAACTGTTAGCGTAGTCGATTCCATACTATAAATCTGATGCGCTTTTACCACCATTTTTAATTAGGATCTCGATAACTCTCATAATATTCTTTAGCTTTTCCTCATCGTTCATCACTGTCAGTTTCATATATGTAGCTGAATCCACAGGGGTCAATCCATTTGAGTCAATAGAGTTTACATTTGCCCCAGACTCGATTAGGAGTGAGACCATTTCTTTCTGTTGGAAGAACGCTGCCCAATGAAGTGGTGTAGCCCCATCCTTATTCTTAGCTTTTATTTCTATATCAGCTCCGTTATCCAGTAACAACTGTACTATTTCGGAGTTACCTTTCAGAACGGCTAAAGTTAGGGGCTCAGCGCCCTCAAATGGTAGCCCTTTAGGAATGGGATAATCATTTAGGTTACTTCCCGCGTCAATGTGTTGCTTTATGACTGAGATATTTCCCTTATCAATTGCAGTGAGTAAATCGACGGAAGGAGTAGCTATTTCATAATTCGATATTTTTTCAGAACTGTCTCCACACGAAGTCACTACCGCGACTGTCACCATCAGAGTCAGGCCTATGAAAACTATTTTATTCATACCCATATCATACTAATACAAGGGCAAGTACGATAACTTTCCTTATGCCGTTCGCGCGGCCAGTTACCCCAATGGTGGAAAGGGTAATCGACAGGCTAATTACTCATCAATTTCTGAGGTGGCCTTAGCCCCAATAGATATGATATTTCTTGCTATTCGGGCTCCATTAACTACCACTACCAGTCCACCTAGTGCTACTACTATCGGGGCACCTGCTATTGCTGTAATTAGTCCTACATGAAACCCAGCTGACCCACTAAATCCCCATGACAGAGTCTGGAAACTTAATACTCTACCTCTCATATGGTTGGGTACTGATGTCTGAAGTAATGTCGCTATTCCACTGTCATAAACGACCCCAAAGCCGTAAGCAAAAGCCAACAAAACCATAGACAAAAGTAATTGGTTGGAAAATGCAAATGCTATCAATCCAAATCCCAGTCCAAACAATCCATAGACCACCAGCTTTCCCTTGTTATTCACATCGGGAATTAGAGCCATGCATGCAGTGGAAATTGCAGCACCGAAAGTTCCAGCTGACATGAGAACACCCAGACCCTGAACATCCAATCCGAGTCTATCCCTTGCTATTACCGGGAGTATCGATTCCACGGACCATCCAAAGAATTCCACGACCAACACAGCAAATATTAATGAACGTACTGCGGAATTTTTGGCCACATATTGTGCGCCGTAAATCAAATCCTCAAGGTGATTTGAAGAGGAAATTTGTGGAGCTTTCACACCACGTATATTCAGGAACCCCAAACTCGATAATAATAGTGCTAAGAATATAAAACCGAATCCGTAGTAGGTTTCCTTACCTATTAACCATCCCCCAACGAGTGGTGCCACGATTCCCATAACGGTCATAGAGAAGTAATTTGCGGCAGTTCCCCTAAGAAGATTTTCGGTACCTACCAAGTCCAATGTCATAGCCATTCTGCAGGGATACCTCACTCCGTGAAAAGTACCAGCCCAGAATGCAAAAACAAGAACATGCCAAACCTCGATGACTTCGTAAAGAGCTAGTATCCCCAAAAGAGCTACAAGGAACATCTGGCTATACTGGGAAATTAGTAACAAATTCCTTCTGTTATAACGGTCTACCAGAATTCCAGCTACAGGACTACACAGGGTCATACCTACTCCAGATACACCCGCAGTAGCCCCTACCCAAAAGGCTGAATTTGTCATTGAAAGAACAATCCAACCGAGGAGCATACTACTTACCATGGTGGAGGCATCGTCGAATAGGAGACCATAGTAAAAACGGCGGTAATTCTGTTTTTTGAAAAGGGATAACATAAATAACCCGAGACCGTGAGAAAGGCAAAGTGCGATAGAATCAGAATTTCGTACCTACATTGTAGCGCAGGGATAAAAGGGAAAGGCACGCCCATTTTTTAAAACCGTGTGGCACCAACGGTGCTGCCTGTGAGTGGGCGGAGAGAGGTAAAGGATCTGATTGTTATGGTGGGTTTGGATAAATGGTGTTTCTTAATGACTTGCAGACAACTTATGAAACGACCATTACAAGATAGTAGTCTGGGAGACTATCTGGGGTTATATTTAGTAGACGCCCCGCCACGGAGTAGGACTTGATGTTGACGCTTTTGTCATCCAAGTTCCCTGGCTGGAAATAGCTGTTCCAACTATTTTCTACGACGACGTATGTATCTTTTGCCGAACTTATTTCCGAAAAAGAGCAGTAGTCCTATCACTATAATGAAAGGCGAAAAGACTATTAGGCTTATCGATAAATTGGCGATGTGCTTGGAGAAAGAAACCAAACTTCTTACGGAATTGTCCAAGGAAGCGAGAAAACTCCACCCGCTTCCAATAATGGGTACTTCTTCCGTCATATGAACATTTAAAACAGAGTTGTCTGTAGTTTTACTGAGGTATTTCTTTCTTCCCTCGAGACTGTCTATTTCTCCCCGTAGCCTCATCAATTCTTTCTCTACACTCATTATCTCTTCTACATTGGAAGTTTCAGAAAGTAGAGAAAGAAAGCGATTTTCAGTCTGTTTCATCACATTCAATCTAGCTTCGGTGTCAACAAACTCCTCAGTCACGTCACGGGAATTAATATTTTCATTAGTAACTTTTACAGCGATATTCTTAATGGCTTCGGTAAGTTCGTAGAAGGAATCCTTTGGAACCAAAATAGATATATTTGCATACCGATTATAAGAGTCACCCGAGTCCGACGAAGTAACTCTACCTCCGTGTTGTCCCACTAAATCTCGAGCCTCATTAACCGAGTCAGAAACATTTTGGACTTCTAAAGACAGGCTTCCATTAATTTGGATTCTAGATTCCATGGACAGAGTCGCCTTTGCATCTATACCTGGCGATTGTGCAGGAGCATATGAAGATGCGGCAGCCATCATCCCTCCATCTGCTTTTTCAATTGAGGAGAAGGTATGAGGTTGCATTTTTGGGGCATGAGAAACAGCATTACTCGAATCCGAACAGGAGCCGAGTAGACTCAGTGATAACACCATGAAAATAACAATGAGAGCTTTCATCTAAATAGATCCTATAAGCACTAGGGAGCGGAATTTATATTAAATAATATTCTATAAGTGTCACATCAAAAAGGCAGACTGTTTTCCATTAATACTGGAACGTATGAATAGCTGAGAAACTACCCTAATAATACGCTAGACTCTCAAGTGGTCTGTGGCTACATTTCAAGGGTGTGGGGGGGCGGTATACCTGCCTAGTGGTCAATATGAAAGCAGAGCCGCCTCCGCAGAGTGTAAAATAACAACAGATTATTTAAAGGAGCTTATTAAATGAAAATGTTACTTAAGGCTAGTATTCCAACCGAGGCGGGCAATGCCGGTCTGAGAGATGGAAGTATGATGGAAAAACTGGGGTCTATCTTAGGAGATACCAAACCTCAGGCAGTTTATTTCTTCATAGAAAATGGCAAGAGAACATGCTTCATGATTTTCGACATGAATGATGCTTCTCAACTCCCAGCTGTTGTAGAACCATGGTTCCTCTCTATGGGAGCTGATATTACTTTGGTACCCGTAATGGACGGCGAGGATTTTGAAAAGGCAGGGCCTTCCGTCGGGGCAACTGTTGAAAAGTATTCATAGCTGAGCCAATAACTTAAAACCATTGTCATTTGAATTGAGTAAGCTTGATGCGGGCAAATGTGCGGCGTTAGGGAAGAATTACAGGCGCGATATTCAAGACAAGATTTGGAAATGAATGGATTATGCTATGAACATACCTATACCTCTATGAATATTGGATAGGCACTCCATTTCAGTAAAGTAACAAGAAGATAAAGGGTAGCTAAAGTATAGGGATGAGGGACCGAACGACGGGAATTTGGTCCCGTTCTGGCTATTCACTATCCTACTAAACATTATGCCTATCGTTGCTGAGGTACGAGGAACTAGCAAATAGGTAAATATCTAAAATTATTTCTAGACTAGTGATCTCCCATATTCTCTCCCCCTATCACGTTTTCAGTGCCTTAAGTAGAGCAGCTAGCTTGGAATATGGTCGCGCAATCATTTCCTATTTACCGCATCCAAACCCGCACTTCGTTTTAGGAAGATGCCTCCTAGAACATCGTATTACTGTACGATTACGAGTCTTGGAGCCATTCAAGGTTGAACCTTGCCAACGTCAACCGTTCGCAGTAATCGTGATCGCCTCTCTCGTATAGACATCCGATTGATCCGTGCGGCAAGGCTGCCAGGCACGAATAGCCCGACGGTCCAGCATTCAATACTCTTGAATACGGCCATGTCTCACATTCGTCGAACGAAAGTCGAACAGTCATGTTTTCGCGAGTCAACCTACTCGCCGGATTCGAGAAGATGAAGAAGGGTTTTTCGCTTTTAGTAAACCGGCGAAGGCTCGCCTGACAGACGGGCTCGATCAGCGTCCTGTCATGGGATGTCGGGGACCAACTCATCCCACCGTCTTGGCTGATCGCAGTCGCGCGAGTATGCTGATCCTGGCCATGATTGCGCATGTTTATAAGCAACCCGTCATTCCCAATCTCGACCACCTCACATTCATTGACTTTGCTATCAGGAACGATTCCGCCGATCGACCATGTCTCTCCGTGGTCATCACTGTAAATAACGTGTGAGAAATAGTGGCCTGTAGGGAGTGTGTGATCACAAGGGATTAGGAGGCGCCCCCCTTTGAGTTGTATCCCAGCGCCGGGCCCGGTGGCATACCAGGTCCATGACGACGCTTTCGTAGCCTCTGTGATCTCAGTCGGTTCAGACCATGATTTGCCATCGTCGTCGCTGTGAGAAACCCATACAGTTCTTGTACCAACCGCAGTGCCAGCGTGTAGTTCTTGTGATTGGTCATGACCTAGATTGTGGGTCATCAGAAGCCAGATAGTACCGGTATATCGGTCAATCACCGGGCAAGGGTTGCCGCACGTGTTACCAGGATCATCCCAGACTACCTGCAAAGGAGACCAAGTCTGTCCACCGTCTTCGCTTCGCCTGAGCACTAAATCGATATCGCCTGAGTCACCTCGACCGTCTCGACGACCCTCACAGAAAGCCAACACGGTTCCAGTGACTGTTACTAGCAATGATGGGATACGAAACGTGTGATAGCCTTCTGAATTGCCCACGTACACATCCGTCTGATCCAATTCTGGCGTCCTTTTCACTATTTTTGTGGTTTAGAATTACACTAGCTATCTATTAAAGCTTTAAGTGGAGCGTTCAAGGCTAACCTATACTTTCATCTCCCTCTTTGTGTATTCCCTTCCAATTTCTGCAGCTTCCTGACTTTGACCAGCTATTACCTTTGCGCCAGAATCTATAACTTCAGTAATGTTCATAGGGGTTGCTGACTCTAGAAACCTAACTCCGTTTTTGTCACATGCATTCTTAACCCTTAATGAAGCATCTTTTAACCTTAGATCTGGCTCCGACCCAGGAACTCTCTTAATTTTCATGGACATTGACATATCTCCAGGTCCCATTTCGGCAAAGCCAATACCGGGAACACTCAGAATTTGTTCACAATTGCTTAATCCCGCTAGAGTTTCTATTTTCAGTCCTAGTAAAAGCTCTCCTTCCGGATTTAAAGGCCAGGGATCGGCTTTAGCCCGATACTCGTTGTCATCTCCGATTCCCCATTTTTGCTTTGCTTTAAATTCTGAACCCACCCCCCTAGTTCCATCCCTAAGGCCATGTCCAACACCTATGTCGTTGAGCTTATACCTACATGATTCTACAAAAGTGGCGACCGCATCTGGTGTTGTTGCTTCGCATAGTAATATTCCATGGACTCCCCTAGCCAAGATTTGTCTGATTTGCCAAGAGTTATACTTGATTATTTCCGCACTTTCACCTTGAACAGGAAGTTCAACGATCACGGTGGGAGTAATATGGCCAGATGGTGTAGGACCACCGTCCACTAGTCCGTCCATGTAGGACTCCAATCCGGCCATATCAAAAGAACCGTGTTCCATACCAATATTTATATAGTCAGCCCATATGGTTGAATCTCTTTTTCCTTGTTCGTAGGTTAGGAAATCCCTAGAGAAAGAATGCTTGCCTGTATAGTAAATAGGTTGACCGCCCTCTAGTAACTCTATGGCTCTGTTAACTCTTTTATTCATACACAATCCCCCGGTAGGCTCTTCATTTCTATGTTTCCAGATGATAGCAGTGTACTCAACCATTATTCCAAGTCAGACTTCCTTTGAGATGCAAAGCATATGCCTCATCAATCTAGCTCGTGCCACTTCCCCACTTTTACTTTTCTCCTAGGAGACAGAAATTGTTAGCACAACTTCTGGCAGACGCGATGGTACTATCTGCCTGAGGACGTCCTCTTCGACCATTTTATATTTTCGTTAGACAGACTGCATAGACTTTTTTATGAACTTAGATTCCTGGCTACAACTTGCAGCTATTTGTTTTCTTGGCGCGATATCTCCAGGGCCAAGTCTAGCCTTGGTGGTTAACAACACTATTGTCAAAGGAAAGGTCTATGGGATTGTTACCGGACTCGGGCATGGAGCAGGCATAGGTCTCTGGGCATTGTTGACAGCGGCAGGGATAGCAAAAGTGGTACTAGGAGAACCAACCATTTTACTGACTTTCCAATCATTAGGGGCATGCTTAATTGCATACCTTGGTTTTCGTACGCTTATGGTCGGTAACTGGGTGGTTGTGAGGCACGGAGGATCGCAACGATCCAGTTCTGAGACTCTACTTAGAGGGATTGGGGAGGGGTTTCTCATATCCCTTTTCAATCCGAAAATCGCTCTGTTTTTTCTCGCCATATTTAGTCACCTTGTTCACTCAGAAGCCAATCAGGCCGAAATCGTGATAATGGGAGCTACAGCTGCCACGATCGACGCACTTTGGTACATTTCGGTAGCTTTAATACTGACTAAGTCTGGCATCATGCAAATTTTCCAGAAAAGAGGGAAATTAGTAAGTTTTTCAAGCGGGATTTTCCTCATTATCGTAGCATTTTATCTACTCGGGAGCATGGTCTTCGATCTATTATGAAAAATTTCTCAGTTGGGGTCTCTCATGTATCGACAATATTCTTCCGACCCACAGCTAACCTAGCTTGAATAGGCTCCTACGCCCTCTAAACTCTATTACATTTCAGATAAGGTTAAAATTCCAGAATAAATGCCTCTGATTTCACCGGTCAATTCCAAGGAAATAATCTCCAATATTCGGATCATTGATAATACTTTCGGCGCGTCCTGTGTAGACTACCTTGCCCCCTGAAAATATGTATCCTCGATCCGACTTGTTCAGTGATAACTTAGCATTCTGCTCTACTAGAAGCACAGATGTTCCTTCACCACGTAGTTCATCGATATTTGCCAGAATCTCCTGTTGATACCTCGGTGAAAGTGCGGCAGTTGGTTCATCTAACATCAGGAAGGTAGGGTTAGAAATAAGGGCGCGTGAAATTGCCAACATTTGTCTCTCTCCGCCCGATAGAGATGCTGCTAGGTCATTCATGCGGGGTTCTAAGTCTGGAAACATTTTGCAGGTCTTTTCAATGCCGACAGCTAGTTTTCTAGGTCTCAACTTTATGCCTCCCATCTGTAAATTCTCCCGCACTGATAAAGAAGGAAACACATTGTCAACTTGCGGCACGTATCCGATTCCTCTAGCAACTAACTTATCAGTGCGCCACCCAGACACGTCGTGGCTATCATGCAAAACTACACCTTTGTGGTGTGTTGCTAGGCCAAAGAGTATTTTCAGAAACGTCGATTTTCCACATCCGTTGGGCCCGATGATAGTAACAAACTCACCTTGATCGACATACAGATCGATCCCGTTTAAGATCCGGATATCGCCATAACCCCCTTCAATCCCTTTAACTTCGAGAAGTGGTTTCATTATTCCGGTACCTCCCGGTTACCCAAATAGGCTTCCACAACGTCACGGCTCCCTCTAATTTCATCCGGTGTACCTTCCATCAATACACGGCCTGAGTCCATGACTATAATTCTGTCAACATCGCGGTGAAGAATAAAGTCCATGTTGTGTTCAATAACCAACATGCCTAGACCTTTATCTGAAGTCAAGGAGTTGAGGTTTTGGAAAATTCTCTCAGCAAGGGGACCGGCAACGCCGGCTACTGGCTCATCAAGCAAAAGAAATCGTGGTGAACTCATCAATGCGCGGCCAATGTCGACAAGCTTACTTTGTCCGCCGGAGAGATCGCGGGCGAGGTTGTGTGCAACATGTGATATTTCAAGCAATTCCAGCACAGAATAAGCGTCGATAACTCGTAATTTCTCCGCCCTTCTTGATCGCGGTCTCAGCAAGGCCAACAAAGGATTTGGGGCAAACTGTTGGCGAGGAGGTACTAGGAGATTCTCAATTACAGTCATCTCCGGCCAAAGCCAGGTGTGTTGAAACGTCCTTGTCAATCCAAAAGCCTGTATCTGATCAGGACGCATTCCCGTCACGTCGTGGCCTAGTACTTCAACCTGACCCGAGGTAATATCCAACATCCCGGATATACAATTAAACGTAGTAGTTTTCCCGCACCCGTTTGGTCCAATCAGACCAACTAGTTCACCCTCTTCAACCTGGAAAGAAATTCCGTCGACTGCTCTGAGGCCGCCATAATCCTTTATCAGGTTGGATATCCTAATTCCAGGTTCTTTTGTCATTTGCTGGAATAACCTTCCTCATTTGACTGGGCGATAGGACGTTCCGGCCTACTAGGCACCTCAGGTAATAAGCCTTTTGATGAAGTAAGCAACGCGCCAACAATCACTATTCCAACCAAAGCCAATTTGAGATGAGGTAAAGACAGGAGGACATCTTTCTGAGGAAATATTTCAGTAATGGATCGAGCTGACCAAGCAAAACCACCAAGGTTTACCAACAACCACGAAAATACGGTGTCTAAATAGGAGGTGAAGTTATGCAAAGGCAAGCTTGTAGCACCTCTTGATGCAACCATAACGTTAAAAACAAATTCGACAATAATAATCAGGAACGCACCAATGATCATGCCCCTGTTATTTCCACGCCCTCCGACTATGAAAGCAGCCCAGATAAGGAACGTGGACCTGACAGGGTTCATAAAGTCTGGCCACACATTCGTGTTTAGCCAAGCCCAAAGTATTCCAGCCATGGCCGCTATAGCAGCACCCAGCGCGAGGCTAGCTGCCTTGTGAGTCAGGACATTATGACCATGATGTTGGCTGACTAATTCATCCTCCCTAATTGAACGAAGGATCCGACCCCAAGGAGATGCCAAAAGAGTGTTAAGAAGAAACCAGATGCTAATAACAAGGATGATCGCCAAAATAGACAAAAGAACAACATACGGTGCTGCGACATGCAAGCCAAGTATGGTTCCAACCAGCACTGATGGTCCTTCTTCCCACCAATTTTCTAATGGTCTGGAGTATTGAGATATGCCGATCGCTGATGTGACAGTACCGGCACGAAGCAGAGGTTCGGCTTGAAGTGAAATCCGAAGCATTTCTCCGAGGGAAATTGTTACTATGGCGAAATAGTCCATGCGTAGCCTGGCGGTAGGATAGGCTAGTAACCAGCCTATTAAAGCTGCTATGAGAACGGCGGCTGCTGTTGCCAACCATGGGTTCCATCCATACCCATTCGTTGCCACTGGGGCAGAGAGTAATCCAACGCTCACTGCACCTAGGCCGACAAAGAAAATAACACCGAAATTGGTCATTCCAGTTATACCGGTGTGCAAGTTGAGGGAAAACGAAGCTAAACTAAAAATGCCTAGGAGTGTGACGATGCGAGCAACCTGAAGAGTCTTTGTAAGGTTGCTTACGCTTGGAAGAATCCAAACAATGCCAACCAGAACAAGAAAAAAGATCGAGAAAGCGATCCAAGACCCGCGCTCGGTTTCTCGATCAATTCGTAAGCGAGACAAGGATTGGAGACGAAGTCCTGACAGAAATGAAATAATTGCAGCTCTGGCAAATTTTACGGGTACGGATAAATGTACTATACGTGGTTTCAGTAATGTGTGGGCGGTCACAGTGATATTTTTTAACACCTCGGTGGCCCTGTCTTTCTGTTCATTGGCTTGGTCAACAAAAGCTGATCCCAATGTCATCACTGCTGACAGTTGGGTCAGTGGTCTGAAAATTTCTTGCGTTATGCTTTGGCTCGTAGCTTTTTGAGCTAGCCGACGCTTTCTGATCCGCTCGATATTCCAATTCTGGATTGCAGAACCAATTCCTCTAGGGGCTAATATCAGTAATCCGACAAGGAAAACAAAAGGCACCACCTCCGCGAAACCACTGGCGGTAGGGCGGTCTAGTGCATTCCCAGCACCAATTAACACTGACTCCGATGCCGCTCGCAACAAGCCTACTATGAGAGCCCCAATAATTACTCCTGGTACGGAACCGATCGTACCTAGAACAATGACAGCAAACGCGGGCAATAAGAGCGAAAGACCCAACTCAGGGTTGATTGGCAGAATCGCTGCGAGGAGTGCTCCACCAAACCCAGCTATTCCTGCTGATAGAAAGGCGGTACTCCCATGGACCCGTTCTACGTGAATCCCACTGGATGCTGCGAGCCCAGGATTGTCGGCTACTGCGCGCATCTGCCTACCTAGGCGGGTGCGATGTAAAAGAATAACCAGTAAAACAACAGCACCAAATATTCCTACTACAAGCGCGGCTTTCGAGTATGCGAACCCGTACGGATTCACGTTTTCGGCCAGCTCCAATAAAGAAACGTTAACACGATCCCCTAAATGGATCTGCAATCGCTCAGTGGGGATTTCAATGGTCGATGTACTTAGTCTCCAGTCTTTATCCGGCACGAACCGAAATGTGCTGGCGCTAAATCGCATGAAAAGCAGGGCTCTCAGAACCATAGAAACCCCAAGTGATGCGATCATCATTACCTGCGGCGTCGCCATCCTATCGCGAAGACGTTTATACACCAGCCTGTCGATTAACAAACCGAAAACGCCGGCTATAACAAATGCACTGAATCCAGCCCAAATCAACAAATCCCAGTTGAGAATTCCGTCTTTAGGAGCATCTGACACCGGAAAGAACCTGTCGGACCACATTAGAGTGATACCTACGTATGAGCCGATAAGCATCATCTCTGCCTGTGCAAAGTTCGCAAATCGTTGAACTTTATATGTAAGAGTCAATCCCACAGCTATACTGAGATAAACAGCAGCCCAATAAAGCCCGCTCAAACCTATCGAAGACAAGTTGAAGTTCATTGTGGCGGACCTACCGAGCCCGCTCAGAGTTAGCTGTAGGACCTCAAATCCAATAAATACGACCAAGATCGGGACAAATACGATGACCGTACTTTTCCACGCGGGCTTGACCTGATTAAGGATTAGTCTGACCAGAACCAAGCCACCGGCCATCATTTCAACCGATAGAGCAAGCCACTTTATCTGTCCTCCAAATAATCCCAACCATACGATCGTTCCACCGCTATGGATCAACCCAAGGTAAGCGTCGAAAAGGAGAACCAAGCCCAACAAAAGTAGGCGCAGCCAAGATGGCATAAATATCCACGGTCTCGATGTAGCCTTCAAAGACAATATCGTACCCTCAAAGAGACCCTTCCAAATTGCGGGTTACGTCTTTTTAGTGTTGGTCCCGTGAGACCCGCCTACAATAGGTTGGTGAAGCTTTCGTAGGCAGGTCTAGTCGAAATTTCGGTTTTAGGAGACGTCGTCAGTTGGTTACCAAACCACCGTCGGCGGTCCAAACCCGGGGACAAGAAAAATCAACACCAGCAAACTGGCAAACCTCGTATCCTGTGCCCAGGACATCGCCAGCTGCGTCAAAAGTATGTGTTCCGCTGGCCCCAGTATAATTTTTCCCAACTTTCTTGAGAGCCGCCACTAGATCCCCTTCAGGATCCGAAATAATAGCGGCTGCTGCAATCTTTATAGCGTCGTAAGTTTCACCAGTGTAGATTGCTCCATCAGCCCCTCCGGCGTCAGCGTAAGCGTTCTCAAATTTCTCTTTTACACCTGACGCTTCTCCTGGTCTCGGTCTAGTGGCTACTAACCCGTCAAGAGCAGCCGTATCCGTAAACGATTCCTTAAAAGCTGCGTCGGCGACGCCGTCAGCACCAAAAATGCTACCGTTGAACCCTTGGGCGGCCAGAGCTTCCATGATGGCTGCCCCATCCGTCGCGTAAGACATTAGAAGGATTGAATCACAGCCACCATCTATGACGGACTGTGCCATAGTCGAGGCATCGTAAGAGCCTTCCGCTGGATCGTACCCGACCTGTGTGCAGACATCCCCTGACCAGTTAGAGGCGAAGTTATCACCAAGTCCTGCTCCGTAATCATTTGTCATATACAGCACCGCTGGATTGCTGACGCCGGCAGCGGACGCTACGGTTGCCAGAGCTACTGCCTGTTGAGCGTCGCTTGGAACAACGCGGAAGAGATGGCCCCCATCATCAGCTGTTGTGATGGCGGGCGAGGTGCTTGCGTACGATACCATTGGAACGCCTGCCTGAGAAGCAACTGCTATGGCGCCAAGCGTGGCGCCTGAACAAGCAGCACCGATTATTACAGATACTCCACTGTCAATAAGCGTTTGGGCTGCTGTCGCTGCTTGCGTGCCGTCACAACCAGAGTCCATGACAATTAATTCAAACTCGAAGTCACCTTCGTGCGTCACATTTAGCTCAGATATAGCTATTTTAGCGGCATCTTCGAACCCGGGGGCGTATTGCGCTATGGGACCGGTCTGGGGAGCCAAAAGACCAATCTTCACCGCTTGGCTTTCGCTCCCACATCCAACCACAACACTAATTAACATTATTGAGAACAATAGCAAAGCAAGAGCATTTAATTTTTTCATTGCGTATTCACTCCTTTCAATTTACTATCCGATGGGTCTTAAACTGACAGGCAGTTTACACCATACAATTGGTGATTTACTCGCATAATACAGCTCCTTTTTTTTTGGTTCCACACACCCATTAACTTATGCATATGGGCACATAGTGTGAGGTAGTAGATTCAAATTTTGATAGGCGTTCCCACAATTAGCCCGACTTCGAACCTCATCGACTACCTTGAAATCGATCTTGGTGCTACTATCAGCAGCTGAAAGGTGCTAGGCCTGCTCGGAATCGACAAAACTCCAGTGGTCTACCAAGGATCGGTACAATTTAGCATTCTTTGAAGCAAATTAACGTTGAAACGAAAGACTATCGCTGGAACAAAATATTTCAAGGAAATTGAGAGAATTGAATATGTTTTTAGATGAACGTAGGTCCCAAAAGGTCCCCTGTGACGACGTATGGGATAGCTACCAGATGACTTCATACCAGGTTCGGGAAAAAATGGTGGCAGATAAATCTCGACCTAGATTCCATTTCGTTCCCCCACAAGGACGCTGGAACGATATAAATGGAGCGGTATTTCACAACGGAAGATATCACCTGGGATATTTGCAAAAGATATCTAATGGAAAGGGGGCGTTAGATTTTTCCTCTTGGCAACATATTTCTAGCAAGGATCTTTTGCACTGGAGATACCAAACGTCTTATCTGGACGAACCTCTAGCTGGCTTCAGAGGAGATTACTTCAACAGTGGGGGAATAATAAGCGGCGCGCCAGTCCCAACTTTGATAGTGAATATGCCCAGAAAGGGAATTTGCATCTACCAATGCCATGACGATTCGCTAGACAAGTGGGAACCTTTGCCTCAGAACCCAGTCATACCAACAACCGCCGGGTGGCCTAGTAGTCATGAACTAACTGAATCTAGACGCCGCATTGGAGAAGCTCAGGACAGTAGTCTGAAATTTGCTGAGACGGTTATCTTTGATCCTAGTGGATGGATGGAAAATGGAATCTACTATGTTCTGATCGGTAACAAAAATTACCGACTTGGTTATGAAGGTGACTCAACAAGTTTATTCAAGTCGGCAGATCTCATAAATTGGGAATATATCGGCCCATTTTACAAGTCATCTAGAAAATGGACCGGGGAAGAGGAGGATTGCGCAGATTCTGATTTCTTTGAATTCGGAAACAAGCATATGTTGTTAATGCATACTCACAGACCGTATCCAAAGTCGCAATACTATATCGGGACTCTTGACGACGAATATTTTGAGCCTGAAATAAATGGCCAACTTAGCTACCTGGGGGCGATGAATGCAGGACCAGAAACCCTTTTAGACGAAAAGGGGAGGAGGATAATGTGGGGCTGGATACGAGACGCGACAACATCAAAAAATCCCCTTTGGGATGGTGTGATGACTCTACCTTGGCATTTGACCCCTGCAGATAATCATATGGGCCTGAACATAAATCCCGTCACTGAACTCGAGTCACTGCGCTATGACGAAATCAAATTAAGTGACTTTACCCTGTCCAGCGGGACGGAGAAGGAAATCCCGGAATTCAATTCGGATTGTGCAGAAATCAAACTCACAATCTCTCCAAACAGCTCATCAGCATTCGGGTTGAAGCTACTTAGTTCTTTGGACGGTCAGGAACAGACAATTGTCAGTTATGACATGGCTAAACAAGAATTCGTAGTCGACTTTCAAAATTCAAGCTCAGACGACACGATTGTCTACAACTGTGGACCAGAGCTTGCTTTAAAAGGAAGTTCCCTGAAACAGCGGGTTCCATATCCTGCTCCATTCGACCAATTAAATTTAAATATTTTTGTAGACAAATCTATCATTGAGATATTCGTGAATTCAGAGATTTGCATAGTTCAGAGGGTTTATCCCCTCGGAGCAGGCAGCAAGCATTTCTTTGTGTTTACGCAAGACAAATCGATAAAAGTAACCAACCTTAGGAAATGGGAGATGGATTCAACAAATCCATGGTGATTTACCGATTCAGGAGCCATATGAAAAACCCCAAACTAGTTCGTGAGATAAAGAAGCGGTATTAAGACATATCTACGACCCCTCACAACTTGCTATGACGGCCGATATTGACTAAATCCCAAATGTTTACATACTCGAAACTCTGCAGCGATTCCAATCGTATCGAATTAACGAAGTGTTTCATTTTTAAGTTGCTTGACCTAGCTATATAATCGGTATCAATGAAAATTTATTTGATTGTTAATGCTGCAATTTTGACCACCCTTTTACTTGCGATCGCTTGTGGACAGGAAAAACAAGAACCAAAACTTGCCACTATCGAACCTCAACAACAGCCAACCAAACTGTCGACCAAAACAGTCTTCACCTCAGTTCCAACTTCTATAGCATCCCCAACTCTGGCCCCAATTCGCAAACCTCGCCTCCCCACCAATACCCCGACTCAGATACCCACTCATACGCCAACTCAGAAGCAAATACCAACTTCGGTTGCGGATTCCCCCACTGCTGTTCCGCCGTTGATAAGATCCGTTGAACCCACTCCTGCTCACACAGCCACTCCTGCTCACACAGCCACTCCTGAGCCTCACACACCCACTCCCACCTCATCTTACGCAGAGCCCCAACCCACCAGTACCCCTACTACAACCCCCTCCCCAACACCTTCTCCTATGGTTTCAAGCCAAAACCCAACACAGCAACCAATGCCTACAATGCAGCCTAATCGACAAAAAACAATGCATGGCAATTCCCAGCCGGAATCTTCCCGCAGCGGGTCCGAGTCCGACAGCAAAATAGCACTGAAAAATCTGTTAATAAAAAATCTGGGCCCCTTCAACGATTCAGATAAAAGCTTTGGAGACCTACTATTCGACGCAAAATTCGGATCTCTAGTCTTCGACGAATTTGGGAGACTGCACAACAAAGGGCAACCTGACGAATACGATAACCCCACTTTCGAATTCAGAGCCCCTCCCGATACGCTTTTGATAGCACCAATAGATGGAGTTATAGCCAGGTTGGAATGGCAACCCTCAGTTCACTACACCCAGGATGACTGGGATATCATGATCAAGCCTTCAATGGGTTCACCCTGGGCGGTCAATGTCGACCATATTGTCAGTATAGACTGCGATCGCAGCGGAAGCCGTCCACCTGTGTGTGACTTGCCCATCAAAATAGGAGGCGAAGAAGCTGCAGTTGGAACCAGAATTAGAGCAGGCGAGATCATCGGCTACATTGGGAATTGGTCAGATCCATACAACACAGGCATAAGCGGACGAACGGAGCTCACTGTTTCCAAATATATTGGTTTCGGTGGAGATGCTATCAATTACTGTCCAACCATGATGCTGGACCAAGAGGTTGATTCAAATCTAAATCAAAAGATAACAAATTTGATGAAACAATATGAAGAATGGTCGGGTAACGACGATGTGTACGCCGAAAGTGACATGGTCTCCCCGGGTTGCTTGTACAGCGCGATCGAGGAAATTGGTGGAACAGGAAGCGGAGGAAAAACTAAACCAATCGAGTAGTCTAGCTTGAAAACAAAGAAATCCAGTGGGCGAAGTTTGATTCCAATGAACGGAATTTCATGCTAAATAAGACCAGAAGTAGCCACCTGCAATTAATCTAGAAGAGAGCAATAAAATGAGTGACAATCGTTTACTGTGGTTGGATAAGACAAAAGAAGAAATCATTGAGCCGGACATCCCCATTTGCGACCCGCATCACCATTTTTGGGACAAGCGAACTGAAAGAGGATATCCACGTTACCAGCTAGATGAATTGCTAGCCGACATAACGAGTGGCCACAACGTTAGATCTACGGTTTTCATTGAAGCTCGTT
Organism: uncultured Dehalococcoidia bacterium; assembly: GCA_964409595.1. GTDB lineage: Bacteria > Chloroflexota > Dehalococcoidia > Lucifugimonadales > UBA826 > CAYPDR01. The sequence goes on along the minus strand of CAYPDR010000011.1, from coordinate 17,349 downwards.
CAATGTACAACGCCAATCTCCCGGCTGATGAAAGTTCGATAGGAGAGGTGGAATATGTTCAAGGTATATCGGCGGCCAGTGCTAGTGGAATTTACGGTGAAACTAGGGCAGCGGCCTCAATCATCGGAAACGCAAATTTGAACTTAGGAGATGGTGTTAGGCCAATACTTGAATCTCTCTCCTCCGCAAGTGCCAGGTTTAGAGGTATTCGCCATTCTGTGACGTGGGATCCTCATCCAGAAGTTGAAAATACTGCCCTTCACAAATATGAAGGGCAGCTGGTTAGCGATAAATTCCAAGCTGGTGCGAAAGTACTGTCCGATATGAATATGACCTTCGAAGCGTGGTTGTATTTCCACCAACTACCCCAATTATTAGAGTTCGCTAAATCCGTTCCAGATCTCACCATAATCTTGAATCACATCGGTGGATTGGTCATGAATGGACCATATGAAAATAAAAGGGAAGAGGTTGTCAAGTTATGGAAAGATGGCATTGCTAAAATTTCAGAGTGCTCTAACGTCGTGGTCAAATTAGGTGGCGTAGGTATGCCTAGGACGGGATTTGACTGGCACGACAGGGACAGTCCAATAGGCTCAAGAGAACTGGCGGACAGCATAGCACCTTATTTCAATTATTGTATCGAACGCTTCGGCACAGAAAGCTGCATGTTCGAAAGTAATTTTCCGGTTGACAAGGTTTCTTTCTCTTACCACGTCCTGTACAACGCGTTCAAAAGATTTTCCCAAGGTTTTTCCGATAGTGAGCGGGCTGCGATGTTCCATGACAACGCCGTGTCAATTTACAAGGTGCAATTTTAGAGTTTATTAATGCATTGGACCGAGTTTGGCCTAAGCTTTCCCAATATAGGATATGGACTTATGGTCAATGGAGCCTCAACATGTCCACTTCTCTCACATATATTTTAACTTAGGTCGATGTTTAGGTTCGTTCTCGATATTGTTAAAAATTACGACTGCTAGGAAATAGAGATGCAGGAATATGGATTTTGGGACTATACGGCTCCAGGTGCAGGCGGTATGGAACACTACCAGAGAGATGATCACCTCCAATTATTGGATGATATGGCACAATCAGGAATGAACTCTCTAGTGGTTGTCGTAAAGTGGATGACCACAGGTTACAGATCCCAGTTGGAATGGCTAGATCAGGAACCTGACAATGCTGTAATCCTATCTGACAATGAATTAATTCGGTTTTCCATCGATGAAGCTCATAAACGTGGAATCAAGGTGTGGCTTGGTGCTGTAGTAACTGAGCATGTGGCTAGCTACTACGGAAAGTCACCGCATCGCCAATTCACCATATTTGTCGAAGACACTCCCCGCGAAGTGCATACTTTTGACCTAGATATGCCGGATGTGGAGGAGCGGAGCATCGCTATATTCGAGGAGCTTTCGGAACAATTTCCTAATGTTGATGGGTTACTGGTAGAGCTTGAATTTGGTGATACGTTTGCAAGTCACCGGGTAGAGCTCTACAACCTCTGGGCGAAGGAGAATGATATACGCCCTGGAAATATTACCGACTGTCCAAAATTCCAACAGTACGCCACTTTCAGGCGTTGTGAGGTTCTCGCATCGATCAGGAAAGCATTAAAGTCTAAAGGCTTTACTGGAGATCTGAGCGCGATTTGCGAAGTCTCATCTGTGCAGAACGGGATGGAACAGGTTGTCGACCTGCCGGAATTTTCCAATCGAGCTTTGGAATATTCCGTGGTAACCTACGGCTATGATTCGTGGAACCATAATCTTTCAAAAAACGATCATATGATTCTACGACCAAGGGAATATGGGCTTCGAAGCTGTTACCTTGCTAGGGGAGTCATGACATGGAACGGGGTTTGGCGCAGCCCTCAACCGTCATTGCCAGTTTCACTTTCTGATAGTTGGGCTTTTGACATAGCGAACATTCAAAAATACAAGCCAGACGGATTCTGGTGGTTTGGAACCGGAGCGGTACGCGAGGGGGCCCATACAGACATCAACGAACTGAAAAAAATGGGTTTTGCTGATGGCCGGGCAGCCAGAACAGCTCTTCTATCGCAGAGTGCTGATCTGTCGAAGTTGGATCTTAACCCTTTTTCGTGAACTTGACTTGAGTTAATAGCTACCGCCATTTGTATCAATGGTCACTCCACTGACGTAGTCAGCATCGGATGATGCCAAGAACGCGATGACCTTGGCTTGGTCTTCCGGTTCCGATACTCGTCTCAAAGGTATAGCTTCCAGCTTACGTTGTTTATCTTCATCAGACCTTTGCTCCCACCTAGGACCAACCCTCTCGCTCAACGTCATATTAGGAGCAATAGCGTTACAGGTTATCCCGAATGGCCCAACCTCCCTTGCAACTTTTTTTGTGAACGCCATTACGCCAGCTTTAGCTGCAACATAAGCAGTGCCAGGGTCACCTACACTGTGGGCCGCATCGGATGATATGTTAACTACCTTCCCATTTCCCTGATTCTTCATATGCTTGATAACGGCGTTGGTACAAAGGAAGGTCCCCCTGAGATTAAAGTTCATGACCTTGTCCCAATCCTCCAAAGTGAGTTCATCCACTGTGGCAGCATTGTTTTCGATGATGGTGCTGCCGCCAACAGCATTCACTAAAATATCTATCTTGCCAAACCTATTTATGACTGACTCCACTAACTTCCCAACCGCAACTCTATCCAATACATCGACTTCCATGGATATCACTTCAACGCCGAAGGCTTCTACTTCTTTCGATAAATTGGCTAGGGCAGACGGGTTCAAATCAACGGCTACAAGAAAGGCCCCCTCGGACGCTAGGATTTTTGAAGTGGCTTTTCCTATGCCTTGAGCAGCTCCTGTAACAACTGCGACCTTATTTTTAAACCTCATATTTCTTCCTCATGTCATTGCAATTAATCACACCATTCATTTGCGGTGCAATGTATAAATCGTTCTAAGGGAATTTAGTAGAATAGCTACGTTTTTCATAAGTGCAAGGACAGGATCATTGTGTCTATATACTTACATACAGGTAGATGTTTCGCGCACAGGTGCCAAACAGCGCAAGAGACAGCAGGATGACAAACAACCCTAATTTCTTAAATCCTGCCAAATAGCCAACGATCCAGAAACTAAAAAAGGAGACTAGACCCATCAACCAGTAGGATAAGCCTTCCCTTGCTACAGAACGGGCCCGATATCGCCATTTTTTACTTTTCCACATGTTGTCACAAGGTTGGAATTCAGGGTCCTCCCAAACCTTCAGGTGAACATTATCCCGTTTCATGTCCGGACAATTACTCCACGCCGAAAAGTCTGAAACCCTTAGTGACATACCTACGGAAGCGACTGTACTAATTCCAACAATCCCGGCAACACCAGCCAACATAATTGGGAGAAGCGTTCGGGGTATCCTTAATTTAGCCAAGTACAACTCCTATGAAGGTAGGATATCAATTTGAGCCAGAAACATTTACTTGAACCCATCCATCTTTTTCTGCCGTACCAACCTTACGGAAGATCGTATCCTGAGAAACCTTAATATATTTACAGGAACCAAATGGAAATTCGAGCTCTCTACAGTGTGCACGTTAAGACACTTTAACGGCGGTACTTCTTTCCGGAGTATGGCGGTATATGGTAAGTATTATGATTCAAATTAGGTAGAAATATATAAAAATAACAATTCGTAATAAATGATATAGTTATGGGTGATATAGTTATGGGTGATATTTTCATTAGAAGTCGGAATTTGTTGGCATTGCGCACCGGAGATAGTTCGGGTATCACTGATTCTCCTAACAACAACCGAAACAGGGTTGCATAGAGTCGGGCAGCTGCGTAGAAATGCGGTTCGGACCGACCACTCATTGTACTAATGAGAATCCTAGGCTAGAATAGCCAATAACGGGTTAAAAAGGTTAAATGCGTTGACCTTAGATCGCTCGAGTTTTGTTTGACGATTCGGTTCGAAGGCATAGGCTCGTGAAGTTAAGGACCAGACTATTGCGCTTCCCTCGTAAGTACGCACATCATCGCGGTGGCGACTTCCGAGAGATGCAACTGAGCGAAGAAGAAAAGTCTAATGAGGTGAATATATCATGGGATTTACTAGGAAGTTTGGTTTAACGATCCTGGTGCTCGCTTCCTTTGTGGCTGTGTTAGCGGTTGCTTGCGGGAGCGATAGCGAGGGTGATGCACCGGCGGCACCGGCAGCAGCAGCACCAGCAGCACCAGCAGCACCTGCAGTAGCAGGTTCGGCGCAGGCACCGGCTCAGCCAAAAGCGGCAGCAACTGCCATTGCGGCACCGATCCACAGTGCACCTGTGGCGGCGGCGGCAGCAGGAGGGCAGAGGGGAGATTTCACTTTTGCCATTAATGATGCTGGAGTCATGGCGGGTTATCCGCCTCTGGCCGCTTACGGTCCCCAGTGGGCTGCTATAGCCTCCGGGGTAGTTGAGACATTGTTCGCAAAAGTGGATTCAAATTACATGAGTCCCCTTGCGGCTGAAAGCTTTGAGATAACACCTGACCTTGATTCAGTCACAGTGACGATTAAGAAGGGTCTGGCGCAGCAGGGTCCGATAGGAGTTAATGATGACTTCGGAGACCTGACATCACATGACTGTGTTTGGTTTTTCAATGTTTCGAACCCATCAATAAACCCAGAATCGACCCATCGAGTAGGTGGTGACCTTGCGATGGTATTTGGCGAAGGATTCGCGGTAGATGACTACACTTTCACCCTTCCAGCGGCCAAAGACTCACTGATTACCAACTACAACGTTGAGGAGCTTCTGAGTGAGTATGGGAAAGGCCTTGGCTGCTTTAGCAAGGTGGCATATGACAAATATGGACCCGACTGGATGAAGGAAAACATTGTGTCCACTGCGCCATTCCGGGTAAGAGAGATCATACCTGAAGACAGGCGCGTATTAGATGCTAAACCTGACCACCACACCACGCCGGCACATATAAGGTCTATCACTTACCTACACGTGCCAGAAATGGGTCCTAGAATAGCGATGTGGAAAGCCGGTCAGGCCGATATAGCCATGATTGACCCCGTGTTCGCAGGGGACCTGGAAGCTGACGATGGTGGGGTGTTTTTGAACCCAATCGGCAAGCTGATCACCAGCGCCTTTATGTGGTCAGGAAACCTCTGGGAAGAGAACCACGCACGAACCGGCGAAGCCCTTGAGCCCTGGCAATCAGTAGAGGGTTGGGTATCGCCGTATGAGAAAGACTTGCCCTGGTTAGGCAACCCTTGGTGTGATAGAGGTGAGTCCTGCATGTATGAGGACACCGACAACCCCCCAGGCATGTCCGATATGGAGCAAGCCAGGATCGTCCGATGGGCGTTATCTTACGCCCTAGATCGACCGGGAATGGTTGAGGGTCTACTGGACGGGAAAGGAGTTGGTGCGCCAAGCGAGTACATGGGACCGGAGATGTCCGGTTGGGACCCTTCAAAGACCACTACGTACGCGAAAATGCAAGCAATCCTCTCAAAGTATGAGATGGATGACTGCGATCTATTCCTAACGCAGTGTATAAAGCCTGCAACCGAATTGGTTGACCACGAATGGCCCTGGGAGATTCCCTACGACGCTGAGTTTGCCGAGAAGTTGCTCGACATCGCAGGCTACCCACGTGGGTCTAACGGTAAAAGATTTGATATGTCGACAAACATCTACCTTGCGGAGATCGGCGATGTCTCTTTTGACGTCGGCGATGCTGCTGCGGGTAACTGGAATGCAATTGGCGTAAACACCACGATACTGACCGAGGATTACGGTGCTGTTGTTAGCCCGCGGTTCAGAACAAGAGAGCAAATTTGGCCAACGCTTAAGAACGGGGCTGTTGACGATACAACATGGCCGCCCCACTGGCCAATGCCACCGGCTGATACGAGTTTGACCAGGCCTGGCTGGGGAGCTGGATTTGAGGACAACTTCCTCGCCCAGATGCACCTCCGCACTAAGGTGGTATTAGATCGGGCGGTAGCTGAGGAAGAGCGTATGGATGTGATCGAATGGGAAGGATACTGGAAGCTCTATACTGGCGCAGTCTACGTGCCTAGAGGCTACATTGTGTGGCCTGATAAGGTGAAGGACTGGCGTGGGAGATCTACCATCGCCCACTGGGGAACAGGCCAGCCGCAGTTCATAGTACCTGCTGACGGTGTGAAGTAGAAAAGTCAGAATATTCTGACATGAGCATTATTTGGTGGCCCCGCTTCGGTGGGGCCACCTTTGCGAGACAAAAACGAGTATTTCAAAGTCAAGAAGTTCTGTATCTCCAATCGGGTGTTGGTTACGCATAGCTACCACTGGTCCCTCTTGCTCTGGTATGGTCTAGGTAAGCAAAGCCAGATTGGAAATATAGCTACGGAGAATTAATTGAGATCGTTTCTAATACGAAGGCTTGTCTTCTTGTTCCTCTCGTTTATCGGGGCGACCATGGCTATTTTTGCACTAACCCGATTGGCGCACGATCCAAGGGAACTTTTTGTACCTGACACTGGATATGGTATTAGCCAAGAAAGTTGGGAGGCCTTGGGTGCGCGTCTAGGTTTCGACAAACCGGTTCCGATCCAGTACGTGCTCTGGATTGGACGTTTGTTAAGGGGAGACTTGGGAGAGTCAATAAACCAGGAACGTGAGGTCTCGGAGATTATTAGTGGAAAGATCGGTGCGACGATACAACTCGCGATAGGCGGATGGATTATAGCGATCATAGTGGGCGTACCTTTAGGAGTCATGGCGGCAGTTAAGAGAGGTTCCGTCTGGGACCTGATTGGTAGATTCTTTGCACTATTTGGCCAGGCTTTACCGGCCTTCTTCACCGGAATACTGGCGATCCTCGTGTTCAGTGTATATCTAGACTGGCTGCCAGCCGGGACTCGAGGCAGAGAAGGGTTTGATATCAGATACTATATTCTTCCTTGTGCAGTTCTGGGTTGGCCTGCTGCAGCAGGGATCATGAGACTGACCCGTTCCTCGATGCTAGAGATATTGGATTCAGAATTTGTAAAATTGGCAAGAGCAAAGGGTGCTTCCAACGTTTCAGTCATATGGAAGCACGCTTTTAGAAACGCTTTAATACCGCCTCTGACATCGGCTCTTCTTCTACTGGCAGGGTATCTCAACGGCGCTCTTGTGGTAGAAACAGTTTTCTCTTGGCCGGGGATAGGCTGGCTGGCTCTAAACCGGGCCGTGTATGACAACGACTTCCCCCTGCTGCAGGCTACGGTGCTCATTTTTATAGTGATATATCTAGCATTTGCTTTGGTAGCCGATATTTTGTACTCGATCATAGATCCGAGAATACGGTACTCATAACTAAGGAAATCAAAACATAGGAAATGTCCAATAGATGGTAGATTTTGAAGACAGGGAGCGGAATACAGCCTGGGGCTATTTAGTTTCAATATGGCGGTTTCTGAGGCGATATCCAACCATTCCGATAGTGGTTATCACCTTACTTGTTTTTTCGGCTCTTTTCGGTCCAACATTAGCGCCTCATGATCCTTTGATTACTGAGATGAGTGCGAGATACGTGCCACCGCCTTCATTTGAATACAAGAAGAAAGTTGGTAGTTGGGACCATCCATTGGGGACCGATCACGTAGGCAGGGACATCCTCAGCAGAATTATGTGGGGTGGCCGCATCTCGCTGATGGTGGCCGGTATAGCACTGATTGTAGGGCTCACGGTTGGCACCGCAGTCGGTCTTATAAGCGGCTATTTTGGTGGGATCGTCGATGAAATAATTACTAGGATTGTGGATATTTGGCTGGCGCTGCCATTCCTGATGGTCGCGCTTTTGTGTGTGCTGATCTTTGGGCAAAGTCTCATCGTACTGTTATTTTTGCTTGGACTGTTATCATGGGTTGGATTTGTCAGGATAATAAGGGCTCAAACCTTGCAAATTAAAGAATCCGACTATGTAGCCTTGGCAAGGGTCTCCGGCGCATCATTACCAAGAATTATCCTTCGGCACTGCCTACCCGGGGTGATCAACTCTGCCATAGTGGTCGCGACTTTAAATGTTGGAAACCTGATATTGGCTGAAGCTACTCTAAGTTTCCTAGGGGCAGGGATACCTCCCCCTACTCCGGCTTGGGGAGTGATGGTCTCTGAGGGACGGGAATTCATTATTATGAATGTATGGTGGCCCACTATTTTCCCCGGTCTCGCAATATTCTTGTTAGTTATGTCACTTAACTTTCTAGGGGACTGGTTTAGAGATCGCTTCGATCCTCGACTTAGACAACTGTAGACTGTAGCGAAGCAAATCACATTAGGGTTGGCGAGATTTTTATCGGGCTTGAAAGAAGCGATACAAATCCCTGAAGTCTGTGCAATTCCGGTTGTTTTATTAATTGGTTAGGCATACCTAGAATCTATCGGGCGGTAATTATGCAGTATGACTATGTGATCGTTGGAGCTGGCTCCGCAGGAGCAATTCTTGCAACGAGATTAACAGAATCTAGTGATAACTCTGTTCTTTTACTCGAAGCGGGTCCGGATTATCCTGATCTTGAGTCTACCCCTGAGGAAATCAAGCAAGGACTATCAAACGGGACAATAGATTTCACTAAAGACCATAATTGGGAATTCGTCGGTAAGCCTTCACCTATCGCGGAATTGATGCCGGTACCAAGAGGTAAGGTGACCGGTGGGTCGAGTGCAATAAACGGGCAACTGTTTCTTAGGGGCATGCCAGAAGACTATGATGACTGGTCAGACTTAGGGAATACTGAATGGGGATACGAAAAGGTGCTGCCTTATCTCCGCAAGCTGGAAACGGACCTCGATTACTCGGGGGACTTCCATGGCAGTAGTGGACCTATCATAGCCAGAAGACACAAGAAAAAGGACTGGCTTCCATCACAATTAGCCTTTTACGATGCCTGTAAATCCTTGGGATTCCCAGACGGTGAAGATCAAAACAATCCCGATGTAACAGGTGTTGGGTCGGCTCCTTTCAATAATCCGAACGACATTAGATGGAGTACGAATATAGGTTATCTCTCCATGTCCAGGCACAGGTTAAATTTGACAATTAAACCGAATTGCCTAACCCGGAGAGTGATTTTTGAAGCAAAAAAAGCCGTCGGAGTGGAGGTTGAAAGTGGCGGAGACAAATTCATTGTTGAGGGAAAGACAATAATAATTAGTGCAGGCGCAATTTCATCTCCCCACATCTTGATGCTCTCGGGCATAGGGCCGACGGAGCAATTAGACCCTCATGGCATTGACGTGATTCATCATTTACCTGGAGTCGGACAGAACCTGAGAGACCATCCTATGTTAACAGTGACATGGACTACCAAGGCGGGGCACATATTGGATCCTACATCCCCCAGAGCTCAAGTGATGGCACGGTATACTGCGACAGGTTCCCATCTAAGAAACGACATAAAACTGGCTATGAACAGTTGTGCAACGGATCCAGAAGATTTCATGAAGCCTGTTGGAGTAGCTATGAATATACAGTTGAGTCTGGCTATAGCTTCAGGAGAACTGACTTTGGCTTCTCCGGACATCAATATACAACCAAATCTGGATTTCAACTATTTCGGTGACGAATTCGACCTCATCCGAGGGCGCGAGGCGGTCCGGAAGGTTATAACATTATCAGAGCAAGACGCCTTTGCGGACATAATAAAAGATAGGATAAACCCGACTGAGGTAGACGTCTCTACTGACGAAAAACTCGATCAATGGTTACTGAAGAACGCCAAGACCAATCACCACGTCTCAGCTAGTTGCAAAATGGGACCTGCCTCAGATGAAATGGCGGTTGTTGACCAATATGGAAATGTCCACGGGGTCGAAAATCTAATGGTAGCAGATGCTTCAATAATGCCCGACTGCATAAGGGCGAATACCAACGTGACTAGTATGATGATTGGAGAGAGGGTCTCAGACTTTATAGCTGGCCAGTAACCGGAGAAATCAAAGTTCCGAAATTGCAACGGTTCAATAACCTTTGAGGGATAGTGTAATCATTCGCGCCGATGGATACATCTATAGAAAGTCGACTTAAATAGAGATGGCCCGTGCCAGCAATAACCCAGAGAACATTCCAGAACCTGAGGGGAGCTTAGCGTCAAAAAACGACTCGGATCCCCTTTCTTCACTGGCAAGGAAGTCGCCTACTACCAAGGAAGAGATTGACCATATTTCATTTGCACCTGTAAACCATGAGGGAGTTTTTAGCAGGACACTAAGTTCCCTCAGGTACAGGGAATTCCGTTATCTGTGGCTAGGAATGCTATTCATGATGACGGCAATGCAGATGCAGATGGTCGTCCGAAGTTATCTAACTTATGAAATAACGTCCTCGCCGTTTCTTCTAGGCTTGGTAAACGCTGGGTTTGCGATCCCCATGCTTGCTCTGTCCTTATTCGGTGGCGCAGCGGCAGACAGGATGGAGCGCAAAAGAATCATACAAATTGGGCAGGTGGTGGCCGTGGCGCTGTCTTTGACAATCGGTGTTTCCATCGCGACGGATACTGTGACATGGATGCATTTATTAGGAGTATCGATGGCAGAGGGAGCCCTTTTCGCATTTCTCATGCCCGCCCGGCAGGCTATGATCCCTCAATTAGTCGGCAAACAAAACCTTACCAACGCCATGTCTTTAGACGCGGCCGCGATGAGTTCTACGACGTTAATTGCGCCTGCAATCGGCGGGGGGCTGTACAACGTCATAGGACCAGACGGGGTTTACTACTTAATTTCAGTATGCGGGCTCTTAGCGGTCGTGTTTACCAGCCTGGTCGTCGCTCCACCCAAAGACACAACCAGATCAAAAAGAGCAATGTTAAGCGATATCGGAAGCGGGCTTGTGTACGCCAAGCAAAACCAGTTGGTGTTGGTCCTTTTAATACTAGGCCTTAGTACTACATTGTTGGCTATGCCATTTAGATTCATGATGCCCGTTTTTGTGGTAGACGTTTACAAACTTGGCCCTGAATCAATGGGATTGCTTGTCACTATTACCGGTGTCGGCGCCTTGATAGGTTCCCTATGGATAGCCTCTATAGGCAAATGGCACAGGGGCCTCCTGCTCTTGGGAAGCGGCCTAGTGTCGGGAATAGCTTTGTTGATGGTAGCGGCGATTCCAATCTATTTGGCAGCTGCCGCGATCATGGTCCTCCTTGGGCTTGGTGACGCAGGCAGACACACTTTGAATCAAGCCATGATCATGGAGGAAACTGAGGACGAATATCGAGGTAGAGTCATGAGTATATTCATGATGATATTCGGAATGATGCCCTTAGGCGTGCTACCTGCAGGACTTTTAGCGGAAGCAGTCAGTGGGCAATTTGCAGTCGGCCTCATGGCTGCCCTGTTGATTCTCGTCTCGCTACTTATGTACCTAACTCAAAAAAAACTCCGCAACTTTATGTGAGTAGACGCTAACAATGATGTGGACTCAATTGGAGCTGAGCCAAAAATTGGCTTCAACAGCATTCGTTGTTAATTCGTAAGACTCCAAAGTATATTTGTGGTCATGGAGGCTCTAATTCTATAGAATCCATATTGAAGAAGTAGAAAGTTTTTTTGCGCGCCAACTCTAGTTTTGTTAAGTAGTTTTTATCAGTTGGAATAGAATTGATGAACTCTAAATACGATCAGACATCTCATAAAGGGGATCTAATGAACAATCGGAAAATTCTCCTCATGGACAGGCCCTCCTTCTGGGGAGCAGAACCGCAGCACTCTATAAGGGACCTGCTGACGGAGATTCGAGAAATAGCCGCAGGTTTTGATGTGGAGTACATAGAAGGACAAGCACTTCTGGACTCCGCAGAGAAGGATCAAAGGACAGAACTGACCCGACGTTCAGTAGGGGATGCTGAGGTAGTTGTCGCATTTGACCTTGGGCTGGAGGCCTTCCAAGAAGCCAAGAACCTCAATTGGCTACATATATTGGGAGCGGGCGTAGATCACGCCCTTTACCAAGAGCTAGCCGACAGTGATGTGACTATGACATCATCCAAGGGGAATGGCGGAATTCCGATGGCTGAGACGGCTTTAACTTACATGCTTTTCTTTCAAAAAAACATGTTTCAAAACATTAAGTCCCAAGAAAGTAAACAATGGAACCCAGTTGCAAACGGTGAACTTAACAAGCAGACGGTAGGTATCATAGGCCTCGGACATTCTGGTGCGGATCTCGCTCAAAAATGTAAAGCGTTCCACATGCGAACCTTGGGCCTTAGACGAAGCGATAAGCCTTGCCCTGGAATAGACGAAATGTTTTCAGAAGACAGGTTGCATGAGTTTCTTAGGGAATCAGATTTCGTTGTGATCACAGTCCCGAGAACGGAAGAAACTAGGGACATGTTGCGAGATGCTGAATTCAAAGCCATGAAAGATACAGCGTATCTGATAGTTACGTCGAGAGGAGGGGTTGCAAACGACCAGTCCCTTCTCAAAGCACTTCATGAAGGTTGGATAGCCGGTGCTGGGCTCGACGCGCACACTGAAGAGCCACTCAAACACGATAACCCATTCTGGGAAGCCCCCAACGTCATACTCACAGCTCACATGGCAGCCAGTGGGCAGTGGGGTGAAGAAAGGACAAGCCAGCAATTGTTAGCCAATATAAAACGCTATGTAGAGGGCAAACCCCTGATTGCGACGATTAATAAAGAGGCAGGATACTAGTCCGTAAGCTGTTCTGACATTCCAGTTCATCGGGATGGACTGCCCGCCTCTGACTCAGTCAAATTAACGGAAATTTGCCAAAATATATTGGATTTTACTGACTTGCCTTGACAGATAAAATAAGGCTGGTACCCTATGCGACACTCTGAGAAGTTATACTGATGTCAGTGCAATGCGAGCGGTGGTGGTGTTAATGTCATCACAAGAACGCTTAAGGCGCTGGCGAATTGATTCGGAAATAAGGCGTTTTGGAAAACATAGGGAATGGTGAAAACTATGCAAAAAATGATATCCGGAATCTTCAAACCCTTCGTGTGGATCGGAGTTTCAATGGCCGCTATGGCCGTTGTCTTCGCATGCGGCGGTACGGAGACTGTGACAGAAATTGTAGAGGTTGAGGTTCCCGGAGAAACCATCATTGTTGAAAAAGAGGTGGTGAAGACAGTTGAAGTTCCTGGCGAGACCAAGGAAATCATTGTTGAAAAAGAGGTGGTGAAGACAGTTGAAGTTCCTGGCGAGACGGTCATTGTGAAGGAAGAGGTCGTCAAATCCGTGCCCAAGGAAGTGGTAGTTACGGAAAAGGTCACGGAATACATCGTTGAAGAAGTAGTCAGGCCTAGGGAGCCGGAAGGCAACGTCTACGTCGGATCGTCTTTGATACAGCCACTAGTACAGTTGCAATTTAAAGACGCTAACGGAACCGTGGGCGGCCCCGGAGCTGACTTAGAAATTTACGAAGGCATAATCCGGGCGAAGCTTTCCAAGCCCGGAGTTCCTCCTTCTCAGGAATTCTATGTGCCAGACCTGGCAAGTGCCTGGAGCGTAAAATACGATTTTTCCCAAATCACTTTTGATATAAGGGATGACGTGTCCTGGCATGACGGTTACGGGAACCTGACAGCAGAAGACGTGGTGTGGACTTTCAATGACTCTTTCAGGGAAGGCTCTATCAGTAACGCTGGAGAGCAGCTCTCACCCGGACATAGAAAGGGGTGGAGAACCGATGGTACTTACACGGCGATCATGGAAGTGCATGAAGGTCAATTTGACTATACGTGGGGTGTGTATCACGGAGGAATTGGTTGGGACTCCACTTTCGGAATAGTTTGCAAGGCCTGCTATGAACAGTTAGGGGAAGATGATTTCATTACAACCCCGATAGGAACAGGTAAGTACAGGGCCATCAAGTGGGTAGGCCACGACGTAGTGGAGACCGAAGCCATATCCAACCACTGGTCCGGTCAAGTTCCTTACATAAACAAAGTGTACAACTATGAAATGCCGGAACAGGCGACGAGAGAAGCGGCCTTAAAAACAGGAGAACTAGACTTCGCGCAGGTCCCGGTAAAAAGATTGCAAGACGTAGTCGGTTCTATCGGTGGTTCAGCGCTTGAGATGGGAATGCCCTTCGCTCAGACCATCTACATGTCCGGAAACTACTGGGCTGAGGCGTGTCCCTCATGTTCAGATGAAGAACAGGACCTCGTAGCGAATCCTAGGCCTGGATACACACCGGACAGCGACCACCCCTGGATAGGCAGGTATGGTGACGATGAGAGTATGGAGAACGCCCGAAAGGTACGCTGGGCAATGTCCATGGCTATCGATAGAGAGAAAATCCTTGCTAACGTACTGGGTGGATTTGGGCAAATTGCATACACTGCAATGCACACCCAGTTCCCACCTGGGGATAAATATTTCCAGGACGAATGGATAGTGCCTTTCGATCCTGAGTTGGCCCGCCAGTACCTTGCTGAGGCGGGGTATTCCGATGGATTCGATGTTGTCTTCTGGGCAACAGCGAGCGTTCCCGAGGTCTGGGATCCAGAGATTGCGGACGCCGTTGGCGAGATGTGGCAAGAGCACCTCAACTTAAATGTGACGGTGGATCACTCCCCTTATGCCTCCAGAAGGCCGGAAACGGTGACCAAGCACATGAATGTGCCATGGTTGCATGGCTGGGGGAGACCTCCTGGAGGATCTAAAGCAGCATTCTTCTGCCCGACCCCAGGCCACCTCGGTGGAGTGGAAATGCCCAAGGAGATTTGTGACGTAGGCTACAGGAATGACACCGAGCCGGACTTGACCACTCGAATTTTAAACAACGTGGAGTTCCAGAACTACATGCAGCACTGGCATTTGAACCCCGCTATAGTGACGATGAGTGGATACTGGGTGCAACAGCCCTGGGTAAAACAGTGGCACCCTTATTTCGGCAGCTACTTTAACAACCCGTCATCAGTGATAATAGAAAGGTAGCTGGAGAGTTAGTTAGGCTAAAGTAATGAGATAGGAAGTCAATCCGAAGTGGGTGGTGACCTTATCTGATTGCTAGCTAGGTCGAGAAGATTTTTAACGAGGGCATCGGAGACATTCGGTGCCCTCGTTCATGAATGTAGGTATGGGGACAACACTCAAGACAAATGCGAAGCCTGATTCTAAGAAAATTAATCGCGATCGTTTTAGTGATGTTTGCCCTCACATTGCTCGTGTTTGCCCTTTCCCACGCTACGGGCGATCCGAGATACCTCTATATGACGCCGTACACAAGAATGACCTCAGAGGAATGGGATGCCCAGGGTAAAGAGATGGGCCTGGATAAGCCGTTTGTTATCCAGTACGTGCTGTGGGTAAAGAACGCAGCCAAAGGAGATTTCGGGAATTCCGTCCATTACCAGAGAAACTCATTAACTATGATCCTGGAAAATTTGCCAGCCACGTTGCAGTTATCGGGCGTGTCCTTTTTAGTATCTATTCTCTTGGGCATACCAATTGGAGTTATATCGGCTGTCAAAAGAACCTCAATCATTGACTATCTCGCAAGAGGTTTTGCACTCCTAGGTCAATCTGTCCCACCTTTCTGGGTGGCCTTGGTACTGATAATGGTGTTTTCTGTTTACCTAGGATGGCTTCCGACATCCCGCAGGGGAGACTGGACTCACTACGTATTGCCTGTGATCACATTGGGATGGTTACCCACGGCTGGGCTGGTCAGGTTAACCAGATCTTCCATGCTAGAGGTACTTGATAGTGAATTCGTAAAGTTAGCAAGAGCTAAGGGTGTCGGACACGTATCCATCATCTGGAAGCATGCTCTCCGAAATGCCTTGATTGCGCCATTGACCTACGCCATGATTCTGCTCGCCGGATTTATGACCGGCACCGTCGTTGTCGAAACGGTCTTTGCATGGCCTGGTATAGGGAGACTGGCTGTTAGTGCGGCGCTCAACACCGATTTTCCTCTCGTTACCGGTTTAGCACTGGTATTCGGGGTTATGTTCCTGATAGCGAGCTTTATCGCGGATCTGCTCTATGGGTTGCTGGATCCAAGAATACGTTATGAATAGTTTTTTTGGCACTCTTCGACGTTTCACTTTTAATCATTTGCCCACATGTGGATGATGAGATATTTAAGATATATAAAAGAGCTCCCTATACTCCCGATTTTCGTAGCCACCTTCATCTTGATTGTGGCGATTTTTGCTCCTATATTCGCTCCCTTTGATCCTATTCAGGGGGAATTAGACGATAGAAACGTCGCTCCTATGTGGACTGATGAAGCGGACGGCACGCAGGACTACCTGATGGGGACAGATCATATCGGCAGAGATGTATTGAGCAGACTTATCTATGGCGCTCGCATATCCCTTTTGGTTGCCGGAGTTGTCCTGGTAGCGGGCGCTGGAATCGGAACCATATTAGGAGTTATCTCGGGTTACTTTGGGGGAGTGGTTGACGAATTCATCATGAGAGTGGTGGATTTCGTTATCGCCCTTCCTTTTATCGTAGTTGCCCTCGTTGCGTCCGTTGTTTGGGGCCCTAGCCTCGAACTAGTGATCATTCTCCTTGTCCTCTTCACGTGGGCTGGATTCGCTAGACAAGTTAGGGCGGAAACTCTCCAGCTGAAAACTACGGATTATGTGGCGCTTGCCAAAATTTCCGGTGCTTCCACTACGCGAATAATTATCAAGCATATTTTTCCCGGCGTGATAAACACGGTGATGGTCCTATCCTCACTTCAAGTTGGAAACCTTGTATTAGCCGAATCTGTTTTAAGTTTCCTTGGGGTTGGTATTCCACCTCCTACCCCTTCGTGGGGAAGCATGGTCGCAGATGGGAGGAATTATTTGTCCACAGCATGGTGGATTTCCTTTTTCCCCGGTATGGCAATTCTCCTGATAGTCTTCTCAATGAACTTTTTCGGGGACTGGCTCAGAGACAAGCTAGATCCAAGACTAAGGCAGTTATAAGGAATATATATGGCCTCTGATTCAGCAACCCCACTGGGACGTGGATGGACACATGGAGAGCGATTTCGCCCCGCAAGGGAAGTTGAAATCATCTATGGTCACGACTTGGTAAAGTCGGCAAGTTCAGACTGGCCGTCATACCTGGCTGTCTCTGGGAGGACAGCCTGGAACCTCGTGGAAAAGTATGTTTCCAAGACGCCCGAGGGGGTGGGAATTGTCACTCAACTGGATTGGGCTCATCTTGAAGAGGTAACATCCAGCCTTCCTGACAATGCTGATATGGTTATTGGCATAGGTGGCGGAACCGCACTAGATGCTGCCAAATACGTTGCCTTGAGGAAGGATCTACCCCTCCGTTTGGTTCCGTCCGCGATATCTACAGGGGCAATTATTCACGGGATATTTGCAAAA
>CAYPDR010000010.1:0-82272 GCA_964409595.1 uncultured Dehalococcoidia bacterium | reverse complement strand
TAATTGTGACAAATATTGAAATCATGAAAATCCTCTCTAATAGAAATAAGAACCATTATATGACGAGCTATACGGTACCACCTTCACCACTAAGGTCTTTTTTCTCCAAAAGTGATTCTGGATGTATGGTATGCCAGTCGGGTAGCGACTGGTACTTATTAGCTATAGTCATGATACGATTCTCCTCATACGGTCTACCTAGGAATTGAATCCCTGTAGGCAGATTGTCTTTGGTGAATCCGTTCGGGACGGAAATAGCGGGCAGACCCAATAAATTTCCGATAGCTCCCAACAGATCTTTAGTATTGCCCCTTCCTACCCCCCGAAATTCTTCGTATAGTGAGGAGACGGGAGTTCGTCTAGTAGGTCCAATTATGGCATCGTATTTTGACATTATGGTGTCAATTTGTGGAGTGATCATTCCCCTGATTCGTAACGCCTTTATGTAATCTTTTGCTAGTACAATTGTTCGGGCATACGGGCCGTATCTATCCTCCGGAGCTGTCAGTTCGCCGGCCAACCCTTTTTCGGTAATTTCCTCGAATGCGCTTGCCGACTCTCCCAGCATTATTGTTCTAATGGTTTCTTCATAAGGGTATTCTGGGAATGTAAATTCCTCTGTATCTGCGAAATCGTTCAAAATTGCAAGTGAAGCCTGAAAATTGTCAGATATGTCTTTAGGGGTTTCTGAAAGTGTGTCCTTCAACATTCCCAACATTGGTCTTTGTTGAAGACGACCTAACGAATAGGAATAATCCATTCGTGATGAGCTTGGATCGTTGGCGTCTGAACCGGAAATCGCATCTAGAACAAGCCCGCAGTCGTCAGCGGTTAAGCCAAGCGGCCCGAGTTTGTCCAGCGTCCATGACAGGGCCATTGCTCCGTGTTTACTGACCCTGCCGTAGGTAGGCCTGAGTCCGGAAACGCCACAATTGTTGGCGGGGGTCAGTATCGAACCCCAGGTTTCGGATCCGATAGCGAATGGGATAAGGCCGCATCCCACTGCTGAACCAGACCCACTCGATGATCCCCCAGCCCAATTTTCCTTTCCCCAGGGACTTCTGCAAGGCCCCGTTAGAGATGCGTTCGGTTGCTTGTAGCCCATTCCTCCTGCGAACTCCACCATTGCCAGCTTTGCTGCTAGTATTGCTCCGGCTTCATGTAGCTTGATTATTACTGTCGCATCGTAGTCAAAGGTTCTATCTCGGAAAGGTACTGCGCCCCAAGTTGTTGGTATACCACCCGAAGTAGACAGGAGATCTTTTGCTCCATATGGAATTCCATGTAGTGGGCTTTTGTAGTTACCACAAAGTATTTCTTTCTCCGCTTTTTTTGCCTGATATAGAGCGAGATCTTGCGTGATTGTCACCACCGAATTGTATTCTGGGCCAATTTCTTCAAGTCTAGAGAGGAAGAGCTTGGTTACATCTACAGGCGACATCTCCTTTTTCTGAATTATCTTACTTAGATCCCTTACAGGTAAGAAGACAATTTCATTATTCATATTCGACTTCCAGGCCTTTCTTATGGGGGGTGAATAGAGACATAGGCTCTTGGCTGTTTTCCAGAGTAACTTGACTGAGGGCCTCTGCGTTTTTGACAATTTCGCTTATAGACAGTCTTACTGATTCCAGTTCTTCGTTGTTCAAGAAGTGTCCGTATTTGGCCCGCGTCAATTCAAAAAGTAAATCGGTTTCGGAATGATTATTTTTCATGGTTTTCCATCTTCTTCACTTCGTCCCATAACGAGTCTTTTTCGGGTAGAGTCGTTTCTAAAAACTCTAATCCCATCTTTTTACTTAGTTCTTCCATTTCAAAAAACCTTCTAGAGAATTTCCTATTTGCAAGTCTTAGCGATTGTTCTGGGTCGATCTTCATCTTTCTAGCAATGTTTACCAGTGTGAACAAGAGATCGCCAAATTCCTCTTCTTTTTCAGTATGGTTTTGAGCGAGCTCTATTTCATCTAGTTCTTCAATAACTTTGGCTTTGACTTCAGTGATATGATCCCAGTCGAAACCGGTACGGCTTGCTCTTTTTTGCACAGCAGTTGCGTAAACTAGGGCAGGGAGACTTGAAGGTATTCCATCTATGACTGATTTCCGCGCACCTTTTTTCTCGGCCCTTTTTACCGCCTCCCAATTTTCAATCAGTTCTTCTCTTGTTTCCACTTTCTGACCGTCGAAAACATGGGGATGACGTCTTATGTACTTTTCAATTAAATTGGAGAAAACAATTCCATCCGAAAATACTTTTTCGGATGCGCCTATGTGTAGTTGAAAAGCCATGTGAAAAATCACGTCTCCTAATTCCTCAATAATTCCTTCTACATCGCCATTTTCTATTGCCTCTACGAGTTCGTGGCACTCTTCAACAAGCATAGGGGCCAAAGTTTTTGCTGTCTGTTCCTTATCCCATGGACAGCCTTCCTGACTTCGAAGTCTGTCAACTAATTTTCGTACGCCTTCGAAAGAATGGGGAAGCGATAACAGGTTTTCTGTCATATCTAAACCCTCCGATACTTGTGTGATTTGGTTGACATGTCCAAAAGGCTATTAATAAGCTTTGAATTAATATGATATCCCGATTAGCAACCATCATACGACTAATAGTCATCGTCACGGCCGTGCCTTTAATACTCATATCGACCAATGTTCGCTGTGTTGTTAACGCGTCTGCTCTATACAGCTACGGGTTCGAGAAATATGACATAGATGATGTCACCGGGATTGAAATGGACCAACTTCGTATGGCTGGAGGACAGATAAGAGATTATTTTGAGGACGATTCTGAACTCATAACCGTAAAGGTTAAAAGATATGGTGAAGCGGTTCCTAACATTTACAGCGAGAGAGAAGTGCTGCACATGAAGGATGTGAAAAATTTGTTAGGACTGGTTTATTCGCTACAGATAATTGCCTTGATTGTAGGTTCTCTTGGTATTGCGACGGGATTGGCAATGAGGGAAAAAGCCAGTTTGGCTCGGTCAATTCTATGGGTGTGCCGTGGCGGAGGAGTGACTTTGGGGATCACAATATTAGTCGGCCTGCTAGCCTTGGGAGGATTTGACAAACTATTCCTATACTTTCACTTGATAAGTTTTGATAATGACTTGTGGTTATTGGATCCTAGTAAAGACCTTCTGATAATGATGTTTCCGCAAGAGTTTTTTTTCGACGCGACAATTTTGATAGTCTCAGCGACTGTATTAGAAGCTATCGCTCTTTGGTTCGCCCCTATTGTTATAAGGAAGTTTTGGAATATTTAAAATTGAGGTAGGTATGCATTATCAGGATGAACGTAATTTCGGATGTAGAATTTCCGATTCTTGGACATTTAGAGGCCATAAAACAGTAATAATGGAAAACGAGCAAATAAGAGTTGTGGTCCTTGTGGATAAGGGCGCTGATATATATCAATTCGTGCATAAAAATTCGGACACAGACTTTTTGTGGCGTTCGCCGTGGGGAGTAAGGTCCACGTCAAGTTTTTTACCAACTACTGGCAACGAGGTATGGATGGATACCTACGAAGGTGGATGGCAAACCGTCCTGCCGGGAGGCGGCTCTCCATCCGTTTATGGCGACGCGGACATGGGCCTGCATGCTGAGGTTAATACGATTCCGTGGGATTGTGTGATCCTGGAGGACACGCCAAATCGTGTCAAAGCGAAATTTTCTGTCCGAACATACAGGACTCCTTTTTTTTTCGAAAAGATTCTTACGCTGGAGCTTGGAAGACCGGTTCTTACTTTGGACCAACGTCTCACTAATGAGAGTGAAGAGGATGTCCACTGCGTTTGGGGTGAGCATATTGCCCTTGGGGCGCCGTTTCTCAGTGACAAGTGCATAATTGACTTGCCTCAAGGCAAAATTATTAATCACCCTGATAGTTTTCATGAGAACAACAAGCTACAGGCCGGTTTGGAGTCGGAATGGCCGTTTACAAAATTATCGGATGGGGCTGTTTACGATCTTAGCAAAATACCAGGAAAAAATTTCTGCTCGTATGACATATCCTACATCACCAACATGGCTGAAGGTTGGTATGGAGTAACCAATACGGAAGTCGGCGTGGGGTTTGCTCTGGCATACCCCGTGTCTCATTACAAGTATCTGTGGTACTGGCAGTCATTCGGAGGGGCAAGTGGATATCCTTGGTATGGAAGAACATATAATGTTGGTCTGGAGCCATTTACTAGTTATACAAATGAAGGTTTAGTGAAGGCGGTTGAAAACGGTTCGGCTCTTCTCGTCCGGGCAGGGCAATCGATAGAGTCTCAATTATCCGCAGCTGCCTACGAGTCTTTCAATGGAATTGAAGGATTTTCTCTTGATGGTGATGTCAGGGTTAAGAGTTAGTTTGGATGTGGGCTAGCCTGTGCCATAGATTTTATCTGGAATTATTACGACTGCAACTCTCCCATCTCTTTCCACAGCTCGGAAGTAGTCTGACCAATGGGGGTGTTCCTTTCCGTTAGCCTTTCGGAAAACATCTCGAAGTATTAGCCTTAACGCTTCTGATTCTGTGGTTGATTTCTCGTACAATTTGGCTGGACCATGTAATACGACATAAGGAGACCAAGCATCCCCGGAAATTAATATGGTACATCGTGGATTAAGTTGGAGATTAACAAATTTTGCTCTTCCTACAGTTGTGGTAAATGCCGCTCCTTCTAAGACCGGCCCGACGGTGACGACGCTCATTGGAATGGATCCGCTGGCCCCGAATGTCGATAAGACGGCATGGTGTTTCCAGAGCAAGTTAATGGTCGCTCCTAAATGAAAACCACCATGCTGTCTTCTTACAAAATATGAGGGTTATTTTCAATACAGTGAAGGACTAAAGATTTACTTGTAATTCGGTTATTCTTTTATGTGATTGAGACGGACGGGATTCAAGAATTGCATGAATAGTGCGCATCTCATTTTTCTAAGCAATAACGTAGTGGTTTAGCTGAA
Organism: uncultured Dehalococcoidia bacterium; assembly: GCA_964409595.1. Taxonomy (GTDB): domain Bacteria; phylum Chloroflexota; class Dehalococcoidia; order Lucifugimonadales; family UBA826; genus CAYPDR01. The sequence continues at coordinate 77,313 of CAYPDR010000010.1, read as the reverse complement.
GTATAATGTCCTTCGTTCCTTTAGGAGTAGTAAATAAGTTGAACAAGGTATTTTCTTCCTTTGAAGAGGCTGTGTCGGATATACAGGATGGGTCTGTTCTGATGGTGGATGGATTTGCTGGGCCCGGGGGCACATCTCAAAACCTCATCAGGGCTCTTAGAGATCTCGGTTCCCGGGATTTGACTATCGTAAGCAATACTGCGGGCTTGGCTAGTGTTACGGGGTTTGGGACTATTGCTGGGGATATTCCAATCGATATTGGGATCCTTGTGGATAACGAGCAAGTAAAGAAAATTATAGCCTCATTTCCGGTGTCTCCATCTCCCTCACGACCGACATCTTTCGAGAACGCATATAAGAAAGGTCTTGTGGAGTTGGAATTGGTACCACAAGGAACTCTTGCGGAACGTATCAGAGCTGGGGGTGCCGGTATAGCCGCTTTTTACACACCGACTGGTGTTGGTACTCTAGTCTCTGAAGGAAAGGAAACGCGAGTTTTTAATGGTAAAGAATTCGTGTTGGAACACGCCCTTCACGCGGACTTTGCGTTGATACGTGGATACAAAGCAGACACCATAGGCAACTTGACCTTCCGTGGAACATCCATGAATTTCAACGGTGTTATGGTCACAGCCGCAGAGACTACCATAGTTGAGGTGGACGATATCGTCGAACCAGGAGAAATAGATTCGTATCGCATAGACACACCTGGGTTGTACGTGAACAGATTAGTGAAAGTCTGAATTAGTTAATATTCTAGGGTGACGAAATAACTGAATGGGGTTTTAAGAATGACAGGAGAAAAACTTCCAAGGGAAGTAATAGCGATGCGGGTGGCTCAAGAGCTTCAGGACGGAGATGTTGTTAATCTTGGAATTGGTATCCCTTCCCTTTGTTCGCAATTTGTGCCGGCGGGAAGGACAGTTTTCTACCATAGCGAAAGCGGCGTCTTAAATTACGGCCCCATGGCTGAAGAAGGTCAAGAAGACCAGGATCTCATCAATGCAAGTGGCCAGTTTCTGGCTCCAGTATTAGGGATGTCTTTTTTTGATTCAAGCGCAGCCTTTGCCATGATACGAGGCGGGCACATTGATGTCACTGTACTTGGTGCTCTCCAGGTATCTCAGAATGGAGACCTGGCGAATTGGATGATACCGTCGCGAGGGATTGGTAATGTAGGTGGAGCCATGGACCTGGCCGTTGGAGCTAAGCGGGTGATTGTTTGCATGGAACACACAGACCGTGGTGGCAATCCAAAGATCGTGTCGACCTGTACTTTCCCGCTAACATGCCAGACATGCGTGGACCTGATAGTTACTGACATTGCTGTTATTTCTGTAAGTCCTAAAGGCCTCATCCTGTTGGAGACTGCTCCAGGATGGTCCCCACGGGATGTTCAGGAGCATACAGAGGCGGAATTAATTGTCTCTTCTGAACTCAAAGACATCGCGCTATAGGCGAAGGCTCTCAGAATTGGACTAGATGATAGAAAATGTTGACCCATATTGGGTTTTTAAGACTTCTATTCTGTCTTCAAAGGTATCTTTCATCTGGTCTATGTGAGTGATGACTATGATTTTTTCGAATTGGGATTGTATAGATTGAATGACATCAGTGAGTCGCCCTTGACCATCCGCATCTTGCGACCCAAACCCCTCGTCAATAAATAATATTGGTAATGGTGCTCCTGCCCTTGCAGCCAAAAGTTTTGATAAAGATATTCTGATGGCAAAATCGATTCTAAACGCTTCACCACCGCTAAACGTTTCATAACTTCTAGTCCCGATTTCATCTGAAATGTTTATTTCAAGTTCCTCTGACGGCAATCCTGTTTGCCTATCAGTTCTGCCTTCCACTAGTTCAAATTTGATAGCCATCCTATTATCAGTAAGTTTTCCGAGAAGATCGTTTGAGATTTCCTGCAATTGGGGAACTGCTCGTTCGATCATCAAAGCCTGTATTCCGTTTTTACCAAAGGCGGCGCTGAGTTCTTCATAAATTTGTTCTTCCTCATGATTTTCCTGTACTTCTTTTTGAACTATGTGGATTTCCTTTTCTATGGTCTTGATCGTGTTTAGTTTGTCTAGAGATACGTCCCTTGATGATATGGCAGTTTGGAGTTCAACCCTCAACCGATCGGAATTGACCCTGGCTTGCATAAGCTGTTGCTTCGCCTTACTTAATTCTATTTGCTGAGACCTTAGTTCATTTAGGTCTGCATCCCAGGCAGCAATTTCATGTTCTCTTCTTGAGGATGAAGCATTATTTGTACTTATAAAGTTGGAGAGTGAGCTATGTCTTTCTTTAGCTTGACCTAGTTGTGAATAAAGCTCGGCATATGGTTCAAGAAGATGCGTTTTTTCTTCAATCTGCGTGTGTTTATTACGGTCGTATCCGATTTGTCCTATTTTCAGATTGATTTCGGAGAGATCAGAATATTGTTTTTGGGCAAACCTTTTATCCTTGTGGGATTCGACAAGAACTTTCAGGTTTCCTTCTAGTTCAGGTTTTTCTGAGGCAAGCTTTTTTTGGTCGGCCAAACTACCCTTTGTTCTGATCAATTCCCGGGTTAATTCTTCTTTTTGAGTCGATAGGTTTGCGCTTGCACTTCTAAATCGTTCTGAAAAAGTTCTCAGTTTTTTCGATAGCTGCTCTATTCGTGACTTGTTTTGATTATAAATGTGCTTACTTTTATTCCCCTTGCTTTCCAATTCTTTAGTTAGGTGTTGTTTTCCATCTTCGTCGAGAGGTTGAGCACATAGTGGACAGTGGATTAAGGATCCCTCCAACATGTCAAAACGATTCCTTGTATTTTCCATTTCTGCCATCAAAGATTTATTGTGTATTTCGAGTTCCTTAATCTCATCTTCAAATCCTTTTTGCACAACGACATTCTCTTGGAGTTTGTTCACGGCAGAATTATTTGCTTGTAATATTGCCTCTATTTCCGATACTTTCTCGTTCAATACCCGAGTATTTTCAATAGCTGGTTTGACCTCCGAAGTCAGCCTTTTATGCATGATTTCTATTTCCCTCGATATACTCTGTTCAGATAATGCGATATCTCTTTCTATTCTTGCTGAGTTGTTCTCGAGTTCTCTCAAGGTATTCAGGTCTTTTGCCATGTCAGATAGAATTGTCCTGTATTTGTCCAACTCTAATTTGGTTGCGGTGATCTCTTCTGATCTGTCAAGTAGAGAATCTAACTGGGTCAGTTCCGTGAAGAATGTAGAGGATTGTGATTTAAGCTCTGAGAGCTCCGTCGAAGATTTGAGTATTGCTTCAGTCAGTCTAGTTTCCTCCAGCTCATTGCGATCGTACCTTTCTTCCTTAACAGCAAGTTGTGCCACTAATTCGGCTGCTTCTTTTTCTAACGGCAGGAGGGCGTTTATTTTTTCTTCAGCAGCTTTAAGTTCCTGGTGCAAATTAGATTTGCCGGCGACATCTAAATTGCGTGCCTCAATAATTGCTTTTCCAGTATCAATTGATGAACGAAGCAATCTAGCTTTATCTTTACTAGCGTTTTCCAGTCGTTCGTAATAGGAAAGGTTAAGAACCTCTGCTAGGATTTGTTTTCTCTCTGCTGGTCTACTGCGAGTGAAATGATCAGCGTCACCCTGTCTTATGTAAGAGGTGCTGACGAAAGTGTCGTAGTCCATATGTATGAGATTGTTAATTTGCTCCTCGGTGTCCCTTATCGTATTGCCCATGAGGGATGTAGATGAATCGTCGTTTAAAACAGATAAGTTAAGATCGGTCTTTCCTTGAGATCCTGATACACTTCTAGTGTGTATTCTGGTCACACGATACATTTGGTTATTGGCTGAGAAGTCGAGTTCAACCCTCATCGTGCGCTGTCCTTGATGAACCAGCTCTTCTTGGGTCCGAGATCTGGCTTTACCCCACAACGCCCATGTAATCGAATCTAGGAGTGCAGTTTTGCCGTGTCCGTTATCACCGGAAAGACAAGCTATGTGTATATCCTCCAGATCCAGTGTAGGGACTCCTTCTCTGTAACACATGAAATTTTCAAGTGTTAGACGAATTGGAATCATCAAACCTCCAGATTGTTCGCAATCTTATCTTATGTCACTCTGGCCTCATGGCCGCTAAATAGCATATATGTATTTAACGGCGCAGGGTTTTTTTAACCAAACTCTCAGCAGAACAACCTTGTTTCGCAAATTTTATTACCTCAAAAGTACAGAGGTCTTGTCTTCACCTGATTCAACTTCGAAAAAACTGCTTACCTATGTAACAGCATTCTCCACTTTACCCTTAATTACGGATCATTTTAAGTAATGATTTAGTTCCGCATGGACTTTCATAGTTCTCAAGTCGATTCTTTTCATAGAACCGAACGGCTTCAAATTGGTAAGTAGTCAAAAACCAATTCCTCCGGCTATGTATGTAAGAAGAGATGGGTAGCTGTAGTCACCTTCCTGTATCACCGGGTCATCTGCATAGAAACAAATTTCCTCATGTGCCTCTATGCAGCATCTTTTCAAAATGTTCGCACTATATGGCCACAACTGACGTACTGGTAATTGCAATCAAATCTTCGCCTACAATTGATTGAGGTATGTTGTTCGGCATTTTTTCACTCACCTAAAGGGTTTAAATATTCTTGGATAGTTAGCACATTGAAATCGGAGGTCCCCTTGGAGAGGCTCTCAACGGCCGCTCTGGCAGTGTCGAGAGATGTAAAACACGGAATAAGTCTATCAACGGCAGCGCGTCTTATGTGAAATCCGTCCTGCATCACCTCTCGGTCTCCAGTTACTGTGTTAATCACAGCATCAACAGTGCCATTCCTGATGATGTCAACTATATTAGGACTTCCTTCGTCCAATCTTTTTGGTACCATAACTACTGGTATGCCCAATCCAGTGATAACGGAAGCGGTTCCTTCCGTAGCAAAGAAGCTGTAACCCGCCACGGATAGTTCTTTTATGAGATTTATCGAGTCTGCCTTGTCATTATCTGACACACTTAGGAGAATGGAACCCTCATTTGGTAACATCAGGTTGGAAGCCATGAGAGCCTTTGCAGCGGCGGATTCAAAATCTCTATCCACTCCCATTACCTCACCCGTCGATTTCATTTCAGGCCCAAGAAAAGTATCCACCCCTGCGAGTTTGGACATTGAAAACACGGGGGCTTTTACACCCACTAGATCTTGTTTTTCCCATAACCCTATACCATAGCCAAGATCCTTTAAATTCTTTCCTAGCATAGTCTTAACGGCCAGTTTCACCATTGGGACTCCTGTAATCTTAGATATGAATGGAATCGTTCTGCTTGACCGGGGGTTTACTTCAATAACGAATACTTGGGTATCTTCCGAAATGTTGGTTGCCCTTGCTGGACTTCGATAAGCCGCCCCTCCTACTACTACATATTGAATGTTCATTAGTCCTCGAACATCCAGAGCTTTCCCTATGCGTGTTGTGTAGTCGACAATGGTCTCCACTTCTTTCTGCGACAGTGTTAAACCCGGATAAATAGCCATAGAGTCCCCACTGTGAACGCCCGCCCTCTCTACATGTTCCATAATTCCGGGAATTAAAACGTTTTCCCCGTCACAAACGGCGTCAACTTCCACTTCTCTTCCTTCGAAGTATTTATCAATGAGTACTCTTCTTCCCCCTCCGGCCTCCAATGCAATATTCATATAGTGCACTAATTCACTGGCATTTTGTACTATTTCCATGGCCCTTCCACCCAATACGTAGCTTGGTCGCACAAGTACGGGATATCCAATTTCTTGAGCAACATTTAGAGCTTCCTCTAAGTCGTTTACAGCAGAACCGGGAGGGTTTGGTATTCCTATGCGTGCCATGAACTCTTCAAAGAGATGCCTGTCAGAGGCCGTGTCGATGGATTGAGCCGTCGAGCCAAGTATAGGCAGTCCGACACGATCAAGAACCTGTGACAAGTTGATTGCAGTTTGCCCTCCAAACTGGACTATAGAATGCGGAATCTCTCCAGATCCATGACCATCGTCCAAGGATTCATTCTCTAATATATCTCTGATACTTTCCTCGTCTAGAGGTTCAAAGTAGAGCCTGTCACTGGTATCAAAGTCGGTCGATACTGTTTCCGGGTTTGAGTTAACCATTATGCTACTTAAGCCTTCCTCCTGGAGTGCCCAAGCCGCATGCACAGAGCAATAATCAAACTCTATTCCTTGCCCAATTCTAATTGGTCCGCTACCGACAACCACCGACTTCCGGCCTTTGAGTGGGCTGGCCTCGTTCTCTTCTTCATAGGTACTGTAAAAGTATGGTGTCTGGGCTTCGAATTCTGCCGCACATGTGTCCACCATTTTGAACACCGGTTTGATTCCGTAGCTTTGCCTAATTTTACGAACTTCTTCACCGCTGCGATCCGTCAGCACAGCGATCCTTTCGTCAGGGAACCCAAGCCTCTTCGCTTCTAAAATAAGATCCCTGCTCATAGATTCTGAGAGTAGTCGACTTTCCATACTTGTTATTCGTGAGAAAGCTCTTGTGAACCAAGGATCCACGCCAGTTATTCTTGATATTTCTTCTGGAGTGACATTTCTTCGAAGTGCTGTAAGGAGCGCCCAGAGTCTCTCGTCCGTTGGCTCCGTTGGAATATTATCGAGGACGTGTTTCCCTTGGGTGGTCCAATTTTGATCTTCCCAAAGAATTGATCTATTATCGATTTCTAATGATCTCACTGCTTTTTGAAACGCTGCCTCAAAAGTCCTGTCGATAGCCATCACCTCCCCCGTCGCCTTCATTTGGGTACCTAGAGTCCGGTCACCTGTCGGAAATTTGTCAAATGGCCACCGTGGGATCTTCACCACACAATAATCTAGGGCTGGTTCAAAGGCAGCTATTGTCTTATTGGTTACAGCATTGAGTATCTCGTCCAGGGTTTTACCGACAGCGATTTTTGCAGCCACTCGAGCGATTGGGTATCCGGTTGCCTTACTGGCTAACGCTGAGCTTCTGCTGACTCGGGGATTTACCTCGATCACATAGTAGCCTTTACCATCTCTTCCCTGATCGGGGAGAGTTTCCCCGACAACGTCACCGGGAGCCAGTGCGAATTGCACATTACAACCTCCCTCTATGCCAAGTTTCCTAATTATGTTGAGACTTGCAGTTCTTAGCATTTGATAGTCTTTATCTGATAATGTTTGGCTAGGAGCGACAACGATACTATCTCCCGTATGAACTCCCATCGGATCGATGTTCTCCATATTGCAGATGGTTATGCAGTTGTCTGCACTGTCCCTCATCACCTCATACTCCAACTCTTTCCAACCAACGATAGATTTCTCGATTAGCACTTGATTGATGGGGCTTGCAGAGAGTCCCCCGCGCACTATATCTTCGAATTGATCGACTTTTTCCGCTATTCCACCACCTGTTCCTCCCAATGTATAGGCTGGTCTGATTACTGCGGGTAGACCGATTTTTTCAAGAGCAGATTTTGCTTCATCCAAGTTATTCACGATTTCGCTGGGTGGAACTGGTTCACCTATATCGGACAACATCTGCCGGAAGAGAGCGCGGTCTTCCGCGTTTTTGATAGTTTCGATACTGCTGCCTAGTAATCTGACGTCATACTTTCGTAGAATTCCCGCTTCGGCCAAATTGACCGCCAGATTTAATCCTGTTTGCCCTCCTAACGTGGGGAGTAATCCATCTGGCTGTTCTCTTTCAATAATTCTCTCAATAACGGGGACAGTTAATGGCTCTACATAAACCCTGTCCGCTACATCTGCATCTGTCATAATCGTCGCAGGGTTTGAATTTACGAGAACAGTTTCGATACCTTCTTCCCGGAGAGACTTGCAGGCTTGTGTTCCAGCGTAGTCAAATTCGGCTGCTTGACCTATCACTATAGGACCTGAACCGATCACGAGAACTTTCTTTAGAACTTTAGTCAATAACGTATCCTTTGCATTTGAGAAATTGGGTAAGTTTGTAGGGAGAGTTGATCGTCATTTCATCAGCGCCAGAATTAACAACCTTCGCTGTGCTAAATCGAAAGCTGCGATTGTGTTTTCTGGGGAGTATGACGACGCACATCTATGGGCGATCGCAACTATGTTTTTGGAAAGCATCTACTTCGTATCTCGTACCATGTCTAAGAAACGATCAAATATGTATTGGTTATCACTAGGGCCAGGAGACGCTTCCGAATGGTACTGGATACTCATCGCAGGAATGGATCTGTGCATTATACCTTCGACCGTTTGGTCATTCATGCTTACGTGGCTTATCTGTACCTCCGATGGAAGCGATTCTGGATCTATTGAGTATCCGTGATTTTGAGATGTTATATGTATCCTACCCGTTGATTCGTCTCGGACAGGGTGATTTGCCCCTCGATGGCCAAATTTCAGTTTGTATGTCTTTCCTCCTAGTGCCCTGCCTAACACCTGGTTACCTAAGCAGATGCCCATCACTGGGACTCTTCCCAGCAAGTTTTTTGTCATGGACACTGTGTAGTCCAGCAGGTTAGGGTCGCCCGGTCCAGGCGATAACATAATCCCGTCGGGGTTTCTTCCTAGTAATTCTTCTGCAGACGAATTACCAGGAAAAACTTCTACTTCGCAACCCTTGGTTGTTAGTATTCGAAGAATGTTAAACTTGAGACCAAAGTCGGAGACTAGAATCTTAAGCTGTGGCGAATCTGACAGTTTTCCTCGCAGTGGTTCGTTCCAATCGTATCTTCCAGGGGCGCTAACTTTTTTCACATAATCTACTTCGTCGTAGCCCGGTAGGTCCTTTAACTGGCGCAATGCTTCATCTGTAGTCATTCCCACTGAAATGGCGCCCATCATGACCCCGTATTTTCTAATTCGTCTAGCAACAGCCCTAGTATCAACTTCACTAATTCCGGCCACGCGTTGACTTTGTAAGAAATTTTTCAAGCTCGATGTACTTTCAAAATGGCTTGGTTTTTCGCAATGTTGGCGAACAACGAATCCAGAAACTTGAACTTTTCTGGATTCATTGTCATGTTCGTTTATGCCATAGTTCCCTATCATGGGAAATGTCGGTACGACGATCTGTCCAGCATAGGACGGATCGGTCAGCATCTCTTGGTATCCGGTCATGGAGGTGTTGAACACAACTTCCCCAAATGCAGGGGTGTCGGCACCAAATGATGTTCCCTTGAAAACGGATCCATCTTGAAGTACAAGGGATGATGAGTCTGCCAATTTATAAGTTCCTATTTTTGTGAATTTGGTTTAGATTGATTGGAAAACTTTCTTGCCGGAATAGTAAGTGACCTTAACTTTCCCCTTGAGGGTTTTACCCTCTAGAGGGGTGTTCTTTCCTTTGGATTCGAATTTTGATGTATTCACCTTCCAAGTTTCATGAGGGTCAAATACGGTGATATCTGCTGGCCTTCCAGGTAGAAGGGTGCCAAGGTTGCTGTTTAGAAAAGAGGCAGGTTCTGAAGTGAATTTGGACACTAATAATGGAAGTTCGATTTTACCTTCGTGTACTAAGGAAAGGGAGGATGCTAAAGCAGTTTCTAGTACACTAATCCCGAACGCAGCTTCTTCAAATGTGGATAGTTTGTCTACCAAACTGTGAGGTGCATGGTCGGTGGCTATGAAATCGATGGTACCGTCCTTTAACCCTTGAGACATTGCCAGCATATCGATAGTGGACCTAAGAGGGGGGTTGACTTTAGCCCGAGTGTCATAAGATTTGGTTGTTAAGGGGTCAAAAGGACCATTTTCTGAGCTCATTCCCATAACTGCTTCATCTACTAAAGTTAAATGATGAGGAGTTATCTCACATGAGATTCTAATGTTTTTGGCTTTGGCTCCCCGAACCAGGTCAAGAGTCCCGATGGTACTTACATGTGCCAAATGAACATGTCCTCCGGTGAGTTCGGCCAATGATATATCGCGGGCTACCATTACTTCTTCCGCAGAATTCGGCATTCCTTTAATACCCAATCTAGTTGCAACCCAGCCTTCGTTCATTGAGGCTCCTCTCGCGAGTTCCGGTACTTCGCAATGATTTATGATGGGAAGTTGTAGCCCGCTGCCGTAACTCAAGGCCTGCCTCATTATGTTTGGGTCTGCTACTGGGTGTCCATCATCGCTGAAACCAACACCCCCGGCGCTAGCCAAGTCTGCCATCTCAGATAATTCTAGGCCTTGACTCCCCTTGGTAACGCAACCAATAGGTAGAACTCTTATACAACCGTCCTCTCGAGCCCTCTTGATCACAAACTCAACAACGGATCTGTTATCTGATGGTGGCTCGGTGTTAGGCATTGCGCAGACAGTTGTGAATCCTCCTGCCGCGGCTGCTTTTGTTCCACTCGCGATAGTTTCTTTGTATTCTTGTCCGGGCTCCCTTAGATGACAGTGTAGGTCTATAAAACCAGGTGCTACTATAAAGCCGGTAGCATCGAAAACTTCATATGTTTCATATGTTGAATCCAATCGGTCTATTGCTGAAATGTTTCCATCTTCCACAACCAAATCGGTTACTCTATCTATGTTTTGGGAGGGATCGATTACCCTGCCATTTTTGATGATCAGAGAATTAGACAATGTTTACCTCTTGGAATCTTCTTTTGACTCCGATTCGTGACCGGGACCAGTTGCTAGTGAATATAGAAGCGCCATTCGTACTGCAACTCCACTGGTGACCTGTTCTTCGATCACAGATTGTGCGCCGTGTGCGACATCAGTTTCTATTTCTATACCCTCATTCATCGGACCGGGGTGCATGACTAACGCATTTTCCTTGGCCAAGCTGAGCCGACGTGAGTTTATTCCATAGGTCTGTGAATACTCACGTAGCGAGGGTAAATGACCAGCATGTTGGCGTTCCAGCTGAAGCCTAAGAGCCATAACTACGTCGGCGTCTTTTAGGGCCCTATCTATATTGGTTTCGATCTCGACATTGGCGAAAGGGTGGCCTTCTTCTTTTTTGCCACCATTTAAGAAATCGTTGGGTATAAGTGTTCTCGGTCCGCATAAGACAACCTTCGCTCCCATTTTCGTTAGTCCCCAAAGGTTTGATCGTGCTACTCGTGAATATAAAAGGTCACCTACTATAGTTACTTTTTTTCCGTCTATGCTGCCGAATCGTTTTTTTATTGTGTAGAGATCTAGCAATCCTTGAGTGGGATGAGCATGGGTGCCATCACCCGCATTGATGACACAAGATCCCAGTTGGCTTGCAATGAAATGAGGAGCTCCGGAATGTGGGTGCCTAACCACTATTATGTCTGCTTTAAGAGCTTGGATAGTGAGAGCTGTGTTGTAAAGTGATTCACCTTTGTTGGTGCTGCTGCCACTACTTGACACATTAATGACGTCTGCACTAAGAATCTTGCCAGCTTGTTCAAATGAAACTCTAGTTCGGGTACTCGGTTCGTAAAAAAGGGTTACAACGGTTTTGCCTCTAAGAACAGGGACTTTCTTAATATCTCTAGTTAAAATTTCCTCCATAGCCGTTGTATTGTCTAGGACCAAGTTAATGTCATCCCTAGTGAAGCTGTCGAGATCTAAAACGTGTTGAAAATTATGGAGATGATTGTTTCTGAGTTCCTGAGTCATGGTGTTAGGATTCCTTTTTATCCATGATTATGATTTCGTCTACACCATCTGTTTCCTCTAGCTTAACTTTCACGTCTTCATGCCTCGCGGTAGGAACATTTTTACCTACATAGTCTGCTCTAATTGGTAACTCCCTATGACCCCTGTCAACAAGGACAGCTAGTTGAATTTGGCCAGGTCTGCCCAGGTCATTTAACGCATCCATTGCAGCTCTAATTGATCGCCCAGTGTATAGCACATCATCAACCAATATCACCCGTTTGCCATTTATGTTTACTGGGATATTCGTTGGTCTCATGCGAGGACTGCCTTTCTCAGAGATGTCGTCCCGGTAAAGACCGATGTCTAGGCTTCCTACCTCCACGCCTTGACCTTCAAACCCCAGGATTGAGTCGCTGATTCTTTGGGCGAGGGGAACCCCGCGAGAATGCATCCCGACTAGAACCACATTGTTTACGCCCCTGTTCCTTTCGAGAATCTCATGCGAGATACGGGTCAACGCCCGTTTCATCTGACCTGCAGATTGAATAAGTTTCTCAGTCATCTATTGTGTTTTTCATGCCAAAAAAGAATTGCAGATCATTATAGGTAAGAAATATTGGCAAAAAAAAACCTCCTGCTTTTGCTGCAAGGAGGCACAATCGGCATTGATGGATCTTCTATAGACCCCTACCGTTGCTGCTCCCTTATCAGACTCTCTGGACCGACTTAAAGGGCGCCAAGATCGAAACTATCCGAGCCAATGATACACCGCACCATCACCCAAGTTCAAGGAGAGTGGGCCGAGTATTATACGTTTGGTCGACACCCGATGTATGTGACACTTTGACTCATCTATTACACCTTCATAAAATGTTGCGAAATTAGAGAACTCTCAGGGAATTTATCAAGGACGGTTTTGTGGGTAAATCTGTTTCCAATAGTGGGCAAGAATTAGTGTCAGCCGGTGGGATCGTCTATCGACAAAAATCCGGAAATGTTCAAGTAGTAGTATGCGGTAGAGAGGATCCGCAGTCTTTTAACCTGCCGAAAGGAACCCCGAACAAAGGTGAGACGATCGATCAAACCGCTCTCCGGGAGGTCCAGGAAGAAACTGGGTTAGAGGTCGTGCTAGAAGATTACGTTGGCTCGATACGATATGAGTTTTTGCCATATAACAATGGGCATACTGTCACAAAAACGGTCTTTTACTATTTAATGGACGCCGTAGGTGGTGACTTTTCGCTTCATGATTCGGAATTTGATACTGTTAGGTGGGTGGGCGGTGAAGAAATACCCTCAATATTGAGCTTTGGAAACGAGGTTGAGATTGTTCAGAAAGGCATTTCCATGGTCAAAAAACGACCAGAAGGAACTTCCCCAAGTTGATGTCACTGGGGCTTTGGTGAGAATACGGGAGAAACGGGTACAAGATATTCCTGATGAATATTCTTGGCGAATAGACGATGAGTTGTCGCGCCTAGATGCGACCCGTCCACTCTCTATGGAGTATGACGACTTTTTCCGTTACGCCAAGGAGGAGATGCAATTTCCAAGTTATCGGTCGAAAAGGTTGGCGGTTGATACTTTGGATGGAATACATATCGGAAATGTTATGTACTACGATCTTAATATGGGTAATGGGGAAGCTGAACTTGGAATTATGATTGGTAACAAAGAGTATTGGAGTCGGGGATATGGGACAGATATAGTTAAGACACTTCTCCAACACCTCTTCTTCGATATTGGCTTAGGTCGGGTGTATTTGCATACGCTCGCCTGGAATTATCGGGCCCAAGCAGCATTTTCTAAGGCGGGCTTCACTGAAGTTAGATCGGTTAGGAGAGGTGGGCAAGACTTCCTGCTTATGGAAGTGACCAAAACCGAGTGGGCACGTGATTTTGAGAATGAACTACATGTTGATGGCGACTGCAAGGAGTCATAGTTCAAGTTTCATTAATTCCTCTGCGAATACAACTTCCCCTCTGTAGATATTACTTATCTCTTCCATAGATTTATACCGGATGTCACGGTGTGAAAGATGAGGACCTATGTGTACTAACACCCATTTTTCACGCCTGATTCCTCTGCCATACGCTCTGCACCAGCCGTTCCGCATTGCCCTTGTGATTCCCCCGCATCTTCCATGACCCGTTGATCATCCCAGCACATGCAGAGCATCATATCCGCTCCTTTCGATAATTTGGTGACGGATTCGTAAGGTTGTGTATCTCCAGTAAAGACGAAGCTTCCGGCCCTAGTATTAAACCTGTATGCCAGCGAGTCCAGATAAGGTTGTACATGTTCGGCAGATGCTGCAATAACTTCCCAATCGCTCGTGGATAGTATTTTACCGGGACCCACGTCTCTTGCTTCCACTTTTGGGGGTTTCCTCGGCAAAGTCCCACCTCTATTCACATGAATCTTCTGACTTAGAGGGTGGTTTATACGGGCAATCCAGTCATGGGCGAAAACACCTTCATTTTTGTCCAATATACCTTTGGCGATTTTTTCTGTAAGAGTGGGGCCGAAGACCTTCAGGACTTTTTCGTCTCCTGTGCTTTGGTCCCATCGGCAAAGTAGGAAGCAAGGGTAGTCAATATCGTGATCAAAGTGGTGATGAGTGAAAAATAGGTGGTTGATATTGGTCGGCCACAGGCCAGACTTCACAAGTTTGTGAGTTGCTGATGGGCCGCAGTCTATCATGATCTGGTCGTTGCCTATTTTGATTGCGAAGGCTGAACCGAATCTACTAGGAGTTGGGGTCGGCGTTCCGGCGCCCAGGACGTAAATTGTTGCCATTGTTAGTCCTCCCTATTAACTCTGCAATTCTTCTTTCTTTTAAGTGTTAGTCATAAGAATAAATTTTCGTGCCAGCTTGCTCAGGAAGAACTATCACATTACCGCCTGGTGATGTTTGGATCGCTGAGACGATGCTTTGCGTAGTTTCAATATCAAATGTGTTTTTGGATGCTCCTAGGTCAGCCCATCGCCTTACGTGCACCGAATATCCCAAGTCTTCCTCCAGTTGTGCCAAAAAGAATTCGCTATTCGGAGGCGCGATGATGGTTACTACTTTCTGAACCGACGCTTGGTCTTCGCTATCTGGGTATCCATCCGAAGGAATCTTCCTATTTTCTAGCCAGTGATACGGTACTATGACCAGAAATGCAGCTATGAGAGATAAAGGAATTCGGATCGATTGGAGTGTTTCATAACCAATTCTTGCTGCAAGTATGTGGGTGAGAATTAAGAAAATTAAAACTGATAATGCCCCGGCTACTACAATTAGCCCGATTCCGACTACTGCAAGGTAGTAGATCCTAGCGACTGTGTTGGTGTTTGCCGCAGCTTCCGACTTAATGTGTACAAGTTTCCTTTGACAAAAAATCCAAACTGAGCCTCCCAATATTAACCCTGTTAGACCCGTTACGATTGGTTCACGTAAACCCGCAGCATGTGAGTTGAGTATTTCACCAGGATTTTCCAAGAAGAATGTGAGAATTGAATACACTAAAATCGCGATTCCAGGACTAGCAAAAAGGATTCCTAAGAATGAAAACCCATTAGTAAAAACTTGATGAGGAAGAAAATGCTCTCTCTCATCAACATTTCGGGATTGAAGACGGATTACTCTCCAGTGGTAAAAGATGATCAGGACCCCTATCAAAATCGAACTAATGGCCATAAATGGAGGAGATTCGCCATCATACATTCCCAGAGTAGTCCCAATTATGGCGTTGATCAAAATCGCACCTGACAACATGGAGATTAGGCCACCTACAGGGATCGATGTTAAGTATAGAAATGCTGATTTGATACGGTTATGAGAGTCGGTTCTAGCAAGTATGAGCCAATGAGTGGACCAAATTAATAATCCGGTTAGAAGAGGAGACAACGGTTTTTTTACAGTATCCACCCATTCGCTGCCATTCGGTCCTAGAATTAAGGGAACTTCCGTTGCTGAGTCGTAGCTTGTTTGAAGTAAGGTGTTGATGATTCCGACCGCACCTGTCGCCATAAGGATCAGCCCTATTCCACTTGCAGAGTAAAGATACATCCTTTTCAATAGGGTGCCTGCATATGAACTAGACTCTTTTCTTGAGTTAATCCTCCAATGAAACCACCAGATTCCAAGAGAAGGGATCAATACCGCAATTTGATAGTACGCACTATCTTTGTACCCGAAAATGGTTTGGAGAATTTCGTAAACTGCGTTGGTGGAAACAGCCAAACTGAGAAAAAGTATGGAATAGATAAATACCATTCTGATGCCAGAAGCGCGTTCGGTTATATTTTTGGTGACATTGCGATTTATGAGGTGCCAGTGGAATCCCCACAAGGGCGCTCCGACAACTATGAGAGCCACACCACTAGCCACTTTTTCGGGACTCTGTTGAATAACGTTATTCGATACAATACCTTCTAAAATGAATTGAATAATTTGGACCGTCCCTCCAGTGGTCATCAGCAGGCCGACTAAAGTGACGCTGTAGAAATAAAGTCTTCTGATTACTTTGCTTGGAGATTCTTGCGAACCTATTTCTTTTTTGGAAAAAATTAGATAAATCGCCGTCGACAAGGCTGCTAGTATCAGTAGGAAAGGAATAAGTCCTAATATTTCAAACATGGTTATATGCCTCTGTCGAAATGTAAGCTTACATAAGGAAGCAGGGTTAAGAAGTTCAAAGACTTTTTGCCAGTGCAGTTCATGTCGAACCCCGCCTCAGTGATTTTCCATTTCTCTTCCAGTGAGAGAGTGAAGGTGACCTCTGTGGAACGTTCCTCTAACCCAAAAGGGATGTTGGTCTCCACGGATGTCATTTCAATAACCACAATAGAGATATTGTCAAATTGTTTTTTGTTTTTCAATTTAGCCGAGGCGCCTTCAAAGTAATTTTTCGTCCATGTCAGTGCTGCAGTAAACTCCCCTATATCGCATTGTGTATGTAGATTTCTGTCAAGTAGGTCATACGCATCTGTAAACCTGTCATCTGATAAGTATGATATGTAAAGTTGTACAGTTCGCTCCGGACTTCCTTCCTCCATTTTTGTGTCGCTCTTCAAGTAGGTCAGTGCAAAGCTAATTACTATTAAAGTGGCCAATAGTAATGCAATTCCGTAACCGACGATTTTACCCATTTACGGCCTCGTTCATGATTCCATGTTGACTTCTAAGGGTTCCTTGTATTGCGCTCGAAATACACAGGTTTATTCACGGGAAAATTAAATAGTATTGGTTTTCAACTGTGACATGCCTTATAAGTTGGAGAGAAGAATATCTTGGGTCTTGATTAGTTCATCAATTCCCAACAAGGCAGCGTCTAGAACCTTTTCAACCGTCGCCCTTCGGAATCTGTTCTTTTCGGCTCCTCCCTGGATCTCGATAATCGTTCCATCTCCGGCCATCACGATGTTAAAGTCGGCATCAGCAGATGCGTCTTCCTCGTAACACAAATCTAGAAGAACTTCGTCTTCAAAAATGCCCACGCTGGTGGCCGCAACGTTTACGGGAAGTGAGTCGTTGCTGAGGAGTCCCCGGTCTACTAGGCGTAAAACCGCTATCCTTAAAGCTACATACCCTCCTGTAATGGCTGCGGTTCGTGTGCCACCATCGGCCTGGAGAACATCACAGTCAATCGTAATAGTCCTTTCTCCCAGCTTAGTTAAATCGGTACCCGCTCGGAGAGAACGTCCGATCAATCGTTGTATTTCCTGAGATCTTCCCCTGCTGCGATTATCTCGAGAAGTGCGGGGGGATGTCGATCCTGGGAGCATAGAATATTCTGCGGTGATCCAGCCCTGCCCGGAACCTAATAGAAAACTTGGAACGCGGTCCTCCACAGTTGCTGAACAAAGTACTTTAGTTTTACCTGTTGAAATTATTACTGAACCATAGGCGAATTCCATGGGGCCGACTTCAATATTCACGTTTCTTAGCTCGAGGTTTTCTCTTCCGTCTGTTCGCATTATCTGATTCCTTATAAAGATTGTTGCCCGGTTATTGAATGCTATGTTGGCTAGCTTGTCTTGTTGTAGACTGTGTGCTGATTGGCTGGTAATCCGTACACTCACCTAATTATTATGCCTTAACGATGAACTGCAACATTTATTTAATTGGATTCTCTGGTACAGGCAAGACTACTACAGGTAGATTGCTTTCCAAGTTGTTGGCGAAAAGTTTCGTTGACATGGACAGTGAAATTGAGAAGCTCGAACGTCTGACTATCCCAGAGGTTTTTAAGGTTAAAGGAGAAATAGGGTTTAGGGAAATAGAGACGGCACTGCTTGGTAGTACGGCGCTAATTTTAGGTCAAATAGTCTCAACGGGTGGTGGGGTTCCGGCATTGAAAAAGAATAGAGAGATTATGAAAAATAGTGGTAAGGTGGTCTGGTTGACAGCGACTCCGAAAACGATTCTCAGCCGCCTCACTAAACAAAAGGGTTTAGACGGAAGCGGAGCAGCTAGGCCAATGCTTACCTCTGATAAGCCATTGCAAAGGATAGAGGAACTCCTTTCAGAGAGGATTAATTCGTATGAAATGGCAGACTTGGTTGTAAACACGGAATCTAGGGAGCCACGGGAAGTGGCAAAAACCATCATTGAAGGGTTAAATTTGTGCGTTCTATAAACTATGCTGACCTTGCTGCTAAAGTAACCACTTCTTCAGGAGATCATCCCATCTGGGTGGGGTGGGGAATTCTCAATGAGATTGGTGAGAGGGTGAGAAGTTTACTGCCCTCGCCTGTTGCATACGTGATATCTGATAAGAAAGTGCAGATGCACGCCAGTATTGTCCGGAAATCTATGGAACGCGCGGGTATTCCAACACACGTATATTTAATTCCACCGGGAGAGGTTAGTAAAAATCTGGGAACAGTACAGAGTGTTTATAGCTGGTTGGCCGATAAGAGAGCCGAGAGAGGACACTTGATTTTAGCTGTAGGTGGAGGAGTAGTTGGAGACCTGGCTGGCTTTGTGGCTGCCACATATCTGAGAGGGATCCCTTTTGGCCAGGTGCCCACAACGCTTCTTGGAATGATGGACGCCTCTATTGGGGGAAAGGTAGCCGTCGATTTACCTCAGGGCAAGAATTTGGTTGGTGCTTTTTACCAGCCTAAATTTGTTTTGTCTGACGTAGAAACTCTTCGTACCTTACCAGAAAGGGAGCTTTCATCAGGCTGGGCTGAAGCTATAAAACACGGACTGATACTAGATGAAGAGTTGCTCCAAACGTTTGAGAATCGAAAACATCAAATAAGGAAACTCGATCCCGAAGTAGCTACCCAAATAATACGTAAGAGCGTTGCTATAAAAGCTAATATCGTATCGCAGGATGAGAAGGAGCTTCTTGGTATAAGAATCTTATTGAATTATGGGCATACAATCGGACATGCTATTGAATCAATAACGGGTTACACGAAATATCTTCATGGCGAGGCAGTTAGCATTGGTATGATGGGGGCCGCTCGGATTGGACTATCCCTCGGTATGCTGAGTGATGCTGAGGTTGCTAGGCAAGAGGAAGTATTGAAGGCGTATGGATTGCCGGTTTTCGCCCATGGTTTGAACTCAACTTCTATATTGGAGGCCATGAGATCTGACAAGAAAACTTCTGGTGGAACCATTCGGTGGGTTTTATTGAATGGGATCGGGAACGCAGTCACATCTGCTGAAGTACCAGAACAAAATGTACGGAAGGCTCTCGATTCTGTTCTTGGAGAGATAGGGTCAGATAAAATTATTGGTGCTGGATAGTTGCAGATTCCAATTGAGGTGTTACCTTACCTTGTTCTTGGTGCATGTACAGGGGTTTATGGCATATTAGTAGGGGCTGGGGGCGGAATAATTCTTGCTCCCGCTTTGATGATAATTTTTGGGGTCGAACCCGCCATTGCTGCCGGTACTTCTCTCGCACTTGTAGCAGTTAACAGCGTATCAGGAACAATTGCTTATAAGGCTACGGGTTATATAGACTCCCGGAGCGGGATACTTTTCGCTGTCGCCGCCATACCAGGATCTATCATCGCTCCCATAATGCTAGATATGGTAGCGACGAATTTGTTTAAATTGCTCTTCGGAATATTACTTATCCTATTAGCAGTTCTTATTGGGCTGAAACCGAACTACAGGGAGATAGAAAATCCTAATGAATTTGCGGATCAGCATTTTGATGTGGGACGTTCTAAGATTCCCTTACCCTCTTGGCTACAAATCGGCGTTGTTGATAGACATATTCAAACGTCAAACGGACAAAGATTCTTTTTCCGTTTTAGCGAGCCACTGACTATTGGTTTAAATTTGGTTCTCGGATTCGTTTCCAGTTTTTTTGGAACGGGTGGGGGATTTCTCAGGACTCCTGTTCTCGTATCATTTTTCGGATTTCCTGTCCAAATTGCCGTTGCAACCTCCATTTTCGCATTGTCAGTGTACTCGATCGTAGGATCCGTAATCCACGGGTATCTTGGAAATGTTGATTGGTATCCAGCATTCGTTTGGTGCGGAATTGGCCTGATTATGGGAGGACAGTTAGGGGCACGTCTTCTGGAGGTTGTGAAGGGAGTTTGGATTCTCAGGATACTCCTGTTGGTCGTCGTATTAATGGGGGTGCAACTGTTACTACAAGCAATAAATCCTGAGTTATTCTCCTTATTAGAGTTTAAATAATGATAGTTAAGAACAAAAAGGACGGTGCTTTTTCTATTGAATATGCGGACGGTGACGCGAGAGCAGGAATTCTTGAGACTTCTCATGGCCAGTTGAAGACACCGTTTTTCATGCCGGTGGCTACTCAGGGTTCTGTCAAGTCTATCGATCCTGGAGATCTAGAGATGATCGGGTCAAAAATAATTTTAGGGAATGCATATCACCTTTATTTGCGACCAGGTGCTGACGTAGTCTCCAAGTTAGGAGGTTTGCATGAGTTTATGTCTTGGGATGGACCGATCCTAACCGACAGTGGTGGCTACCAAGGATTTAGTTTGCGAAGCCTTCGCAAGATAGACGAGAACGGGATCACCTTTCGTTCCCATATAGACGGTAGTACGCACTTTTTAAGTCCAGAAAAAATCATAGAAGTACAGGGAAAACTAGGATCCGACATTATGATGCCCCTCGACGTGTGCTCCTCTTTACATGAGGAGGAGGAAACGGTCCGCCTAGGAATTAAGAGAACAGCAGAGTGGCTCCAACGTAGTCTCGACTATAAGGAAAATTCTGACCAGATGTTGTTCGGGATTATTCAAGGAGGCATCTCTAAGGAACTGCGGAAGGAATCTTCTGAGATTACTACCAGTTTTGACATGCCGGGATATTCCATTGGTGGCCTCAGCGTTGGGGAACCAAAGGCGAAATTGTATGAAATAGCAGGATTTACGTCCCGATTACTGCCAAAACGCAAACCAAGGTATTTAATGGGAGTCGGATCCCCAGAAGATTTAGTTGAATGTGTTGGTAGAGGAATAGACATGTTTGACTGTGTATTGCCAACTCGTGTCGCTAGGAATGGGGCGCTATATACAAGAGACGGTAGAGTAAACATAAAGTCAGCCAGATATAGGGAGGTTGACGACACGTTTGATATTGAATGTGATTGCTATTCGTGTACCAAATTCTCCACAGGTTATCT
The DNA here is from genome assembly GCA_964409595.1 of uncultured Dehalococcoidia bacterium. Lineage (GTDB taxonomy): Bacteria > Chloroflexota > Dehalococcoidia > Lucifugimonadales > UBA826 > CAYPDR01. The sequence continues at coordinate 56,124 of CAYPDR010000010.1, read as the reverse complement.
GCACCATCTTTACAGGGCCCGTGAGTACTTGGCTTATAGGTTGGGTTCGATTCACAACCTACGATTCATGACGCGCATTATGAATGAAATGCGTCAATCCATAATGGCACGTAGTTTTGATGAATATCGGACAGAGTTCTTAGCCAGATACAGTATTACCGATGAGTCTGCGAGGATGGATCAGCGTAAAAAGTAAAATTCGTGCCGTGATAACTGAAATCTGCACGAGTAAATTTTACTAATTTCCACCGGCCACTGCGGGCACGATGCTGACTTCGTCTCCCGAAGCTACAGAGCTTCCCATTCCATCCATAAATCGGATATCCTCACCATTTATATACACATTGACGAAGCTTCGTAGTTCACCTGTGTCCTCACATATTCTGGATTTTATACCGGGAAATTGTTGCTCAAGAGATTCCATGACATCTTTCAATGTTCCGCTGTTTACAGATGCCTTATCTTCGCCATTAGTAACTTTTCTGAGTGGAGTAGGTATCCTGACCGTTGCGCTCATTTGTTATTGTCCTCCATCTTAGGTTGCAATTAAATCTAAGCTGCGGGTTATCCCTCTATTATATCTCCGCCAATCGGATCGACCCTGACGCCGGTAGTGCTTACCCAGGCTAAGCCTTCATTGATAGCAGGTTCTTCTCCTTCCAATTCTAATATCACCCAACCTACATCATCCCGTATGTCGGCACGGCGGATATTTGTAATAACAGGGAAATCGTGTCCTAGTCGGTATATAACGGGTTCTTTAATTAATCCTTGGGGGAAGGTAAAGCGTACTCTCTTACTGGTCATTTGAAGACTCCCTTTCTAGCAGTTAAGCCTGGTGGGTTGCTAGGGCAGTTTGAAAGGTTTCATAATCTGGCGTAGTTTCCACCGGATCAACAAAATCTCCCATGGCCTCCATTGTTTTCAACCCGTTTCCGGTTATATATGCAACTGTGACTTCGTCTTTTTTTATCTCGCCCTGCTTGACGAGATTTTTGAGGCTAGATATTACAACCCCTCCTGCCGTTTCGGTGAAAATCCCCTCAGTCTCGGCTAATAGTCTGATTCCGTCAATAATCGTGTTTTCTTTGGCAGCCATTCCGATTCCGCCTGTTTCTTTTAGGACTTCCAGAGAATAGGGTCCGGCCGCAGGATTTCCAATTGCAAGTGATTTTGCGATAGTGTCGGGTTTTACGGGTAGCACATGGTCGTTGCCTTGTTCGAAGGCTGTTACTATCGGAGAGCATCCTTCTGCTTGTGCAAGGTGCATTTTCGTCCGTGATTTAGCTATCAGCCCCACGTCTTGGAATTCTTGGAGACCCTTCCATATTTTTGTATGAAGTTCCCCAGAAGCGCCAGGAACGACGCAATGAGAAGGTGCTTTCCAACCTAATTGTTCAGCGACTTCATATCCTAATGTTTTACTTCCCTCTGCGTAGAACGGTCGCATATTGATGTTAACGAACGCCCAACGGTGGGTGTCGGCGAGCTCGCTGCAAAATCGATTGGCTTGGTCATAATTGCCATCAATAGCAACCATCGTAGGTCCGTAGACTGCCGCACCCAGAATTTTTCCTTGCTCCAGTGAAGCTGGGTAGAATACCATGGTTTTCATTCCGGCCTTCGCTCCGTGAGCTGCTACAGACCCCATTAAGTTCCCGGTGGAAACACAGGCTAGTACCTCGAACTTGAACTCTAAAGCTTTTGTCGTCGTGATTGATACCGGACGGTCCTTAAAAGAATATGTCGGATTCACGCTATCATTCTTGATATAAAGTTTATCTAGGCCTAACGCATCGCCTAGGTTTTTTGCATGTATTAAGGGAGTAAATCCGGTAGATATATCAACAGAAGTTTCCTTGTCTACCGGCAGAAAGTCGTGGTACCTCCACATTGTAGGGGGTCCTGATTCAATGTTTCTCCTACTGACTGATTTTTTAATAGATGTGTAATCGTATTCCACTTCTAGCGGACCAAAGCAGAACTCGCAGGCATTCAACGGTTCTATGGGGTACTCACTTTTGCATTCGCGGCACTTCAGGCACTCTACATGAGGCAACATTAAGCTCCTATGTGGCCAGTCCACTCTATATTTTGGAAGTGTAAGGGTAACATTCCAGCTGAAGAATCGGCAAAAAATACTAGCAATCTGCGCTTCCAAGTGTCAAGGGAGTATTTATGTGGATTCGAATATCTCTGATAGACCTATCCGATCCCGTATCGGCCCGACCAACGAAATATTGGCTTTTTGTTTTGAAAGGTATTGGTGTGCCACTCTAATTACATCGTCTAGTGTTACTTCTTTTATAAGATCCAAAACATTTTTAGGGCTTAGTACATCACCATGACCAAGTTCATGAGAAATATTCCACCCTGAAACAAATTTAGTATCTTCCAATCTGAGCTGTAATCTTCCGGCGAAAAGAGACTTAATTTTGGCGAGTTCCACTCGGTTAATATCAGACATACATCGTTCGAGCTCTTGAAATATTACTTCTATAGTTTCAAGGTATTCTGTTTTTTTTAAACCGGCGGAAATATGTATAGCTCCTGTATCATGGAAATGAGTTGCTTCACTTCCTATGTCGTAAACGAGTCCTCTTTTTTCTCTCAGTTCGCTAAACAGACGGCTGCTCATGCCTTCTCCCAATATTGCCGTGAGCAAATCGATCGGATAGCGGTCAGGAGATTGGCGGTTTACTCCAGGGAACCCTAAGGACATGTGGACCTGCTCGGTGTCGCGGTATTCATAGCGATGTCTAGGAGAACATTGGTCAAAAGATATTTTTGGAAAATGGGATTTATTTCCTGGATCGATGGAGCGTGTGAACCTTTCCACAATCTCAACTATTTGGCCATGTTCTAGTTTTCCGGCAACGCTACAAACTATATTGTTACCTGTGTAATGCAACTTCATAAAGTCAATTATGTCTATTCGTGACATCGATATAATGCTGGATTTGTTACCTGCAATGTCTCTTCCGAGCGAATTCCCCTTCCACATTAATTCGTCTAATATTGCCTCCGCTCTTGAGTTTGGAAAGTCGTTTACGCTATTTATTTCCTCTATGATTACATGACGTTCTAACTCAATTTCTTTCGGATTGAAAAGTGAGTTTTGGACCATGTCTAATAGTAATTCTAGACCCTTTTCTCTCTCTGTCGCGATTACTTTGCACCAATAGATTGTACTCTCGTGTTCCGTGGCAGCATTAAGGATCCCGCCAGTTCTTTCAAGTGTTTCGCTAATTTTTATAGGGCTTGGCCTGTTCTCTGTTCCTTTGAACAAAAGGTGCTCTATGAAGTGAGATACTCCGGATATGGGTTCTGGTTCGTGTCGTGATCCAACATCTATTCCTAGGTCAATAGAGGTTGAATTTGAATGGGGCATTGACTCAGTAATCACCCGGATTCCGTTGGGTAGCGTCGTTTTATGCATTATTTTCTCAACTGCAACATATTTCAAAGAAAAAGAGGAAGGATCTAGGCATCCGTTCTACGAATTTCCACACCCGAACGTTCCTCTTGTAGAACTGCTATAGCATGGGTAGCCTCGGATCCTAAGCCCTGATTTTGTGCGTTAACGTATTCTTGTTGGATAAGGTTGGATACCCTCATCGGAACGCTAAGACTCCGACCCATCTCAGTGGCCAGTCCAACGTCTTTTGCTGCTAAATCCAATTTGAAGCCTGGTTGAAAGTTTCCGGTGAATAAGCCATCTGGGAAGGAATGCATTGTTCGCGTTTCCCCCGAGCTCATTGAAACAGCCTTGTATATAGTCATTGGGTCGACACCGGCCTTTACTCCGAGACTGAAAGCTTCTGGAAGGACAACACCAAGTGTCATGCTGATCAGATTGTTTATAATTTTGCAAACGGCGCCCGAACCAATGTTTCCACAGTGGATTGCTTGGCTTCCTACAAGATCTAGGACTACTTTATATTTATCAAATTTATCTTTATCTCCCCCGACCATTATGCATAATGTTGCTTTTTCTGCTCCGATTGTTCCACCGCTGACAGGGGCGTCCAAAACCGTAACACCATGATTTGCGCATGCTTTGGAAATTCTGGTGATAGTGTCAGGGTCTGTTGTACTGAGATCGAAGTAAGTTGTTCCGCTATTTGCCCCTGCCAATATTCCTCCCTCGCCCAGCACTACCTCTTCTACATCTTGAGGGCGTGGTAGGGATGTGAAGACTACTTCGGAAACTGCTGCTACTTCAGCGGGACTAGATGCCCAGGACGCTCCCAGTTCCAGGAGCTCGGAAGCAGCGTGTTTGTTAATATCATAGATAGTTAATTCGTAATCTCCTTTAAGGATATTACGTGCCATGTGGCGGCCCATCAATCCAACACCAATGAATCCAATATTCATATTTTTTCTCCAACTAAAATTAGTGAATTGAGTTTATCTTATAATCTTCGATATATGTTTTTTCTCATACAAGTGGGAGTTCGATACCTTGAATGGAATTCACTGACGGAAAAGCTACGGATAGTTAATAGAACAGAGTTGATTAGTCAGTCAATGGAGATTTCATGTTTTTGGCGACAATTGTTAAGCACGCGGTCAATTTGCTGGCATCTTTAAGGAACGCTCTTATGGATGGATTGCCACCATATTTGTATGTGGAAGGATTATTGGAAGGTAAAGAAGTATCAGATGATGGCATGACTAGAGTTCTTTACATTTCTTCCCAAAAGGTGGAAGTGGATAGATATACGTTTGAGGCCTTAATGATCGGGGAAAATCTTCGTATTAGGTCTACCAGGAGCTATAAAGCCATAAGTATTGACCGGATTATACCAAGCCAGGGCCCCGTTTAGCGACTGCTCATAGGTATTCAGCAAACACCTCTACCAAATGATGTGATCTTCTGCCTGTCCCTTGCATAATTTGCTGACGGCATGAGACTCCCTCACTGATGACCAATGCATCCTCCCCTGCTTGTCTTACGGCTGGCAAAAGTGATATTTCCCCTATTTGAATCGAAGTTTCATAATGGTCTTTAATGAAACCGAATGATCCAGCCATACCGCAGCAACCTGATTGAATCTCCTCGGTTTCTAGTCCCGGGACCATTTTCAGGACTGACATAGCTGCGGATGTACCAGTGAGGGCTTTTTGATGACAATGTCCGTGGAAAACAGCCTTATTATTAATAGGCGGATTCTCAAAAGTTAAAGGGCCATTTTTTTTACAAGAATAAAGAATAAATTCTTCAATTAGCATTGTGTTGTCGGCAATCTTTCGTGCCTTTGTTGGGTCTGATGCGAGATCGCCAAAGTCCGATACGAATCCTAAAACACAACTTGGTTCGATGCCTACTAACTTTGCTCCATCATTAATGTATGGGTAAATAGTATTTATGTTGAAATTTATGTCTTCTTTGCCTCTATCCATCATTCCGTTTGATAGCATCGGTCTACCACAGCACCGTGTATCAGGGATAATGACGCTGTAACCTAGTTTCTCCAATATTTTTACGGCAGATATCCCCAGTTCGGGATGGTTATAATTTGTTGTAGTGTCAGGGAATAGAACGACCTTGCCGTTCTCGGACTCCGTGTCAGAGTACTCTTTCTTGGTTCTAAACCATTGCGTGAATGTCTGCGTTGCGAAGTTAGGGAGATTTCTTCTCCGGTCGATTCCTACAGATTTTTCCATCAATTCCTTTACTGCGGTGCTTTTCATAAACCAGTTTGCCACTGGGGAAAAAAAGCAGCCCAACTTGCTGAGAGTCGACACGTTGGCAAAAAACCGGTTATGCAGTCTATAACCGTTTTCTTTATGGTAGTGGTGCAGGAATTCATATTTGAGCTTTGCCATATCTACGTTAGATGGGCATTCCGCTTTGCATCCTTTACATTCCAAACATAGATCCATAACATCGAAAAGACGATCGTCACTTAATGTTTCGTGTGGTAAGGCTCCTGACATGGTCGCTCTAAGGGCGTTTGCTCTACCCCGGGTAGAATGTTCTTCGTCTCTAGTCACCATATATGAAGGGCACATGATTCCACCCGTTACCTTCCGACAAGCGCCTTGGCCGTTGCACATCTCAATTGCTGACGCGAATCCACCCTCCTCCGAAAATGAAAATCCAGTCTGCTTGGGAACAGTGCTGTAGCTCGGTCCAAATCGAAGGTTGTCTGTCATTGGAGGGGAGTCAACTATTTTACCCGGATTCATGATGCCGGACGGATCGAAAGTCTTTTTGACTTCTTTAAACGCAGCATAAATTTGTTTTCCGAACATCTTCTCGTTGAAACCACTGCGCACTAAACCGTCTCCGTGCTCACCACTCAGAGATCCTCCGAACTGAAGTACGAGGTCACTTATTTCCTCAGAAATGCTCACCATACGGTCTAGTCCAGCTTGGTTTTTCAAGTTAATCAATGGGCGGATGTGCAGGCAGCCGACGCTAGCATGACCATAGTAGCCAGCTTCTGTGCCATTTTTACGAACTATTGAGTCAAAACGTTTTACAAATTCAGGTAGGACCTCTGGTGCTACAGCAGTATCTTCCACGAATGGAAGAGGTTTGTCGTCTCCGGGGACGTTCATCATTAAGCCTAGTCCGGCCTTTCGAACATCCCAGACTTTCTGTTGCTCCGTATGGCCTGTCATCTTTAATAAGGAGTATCCCCATCCTCCTCTGTCAATTTTTCTTTGAAGTTCTTGAAATTTCGACTGCAGTTCACTCTCTGAACCAGCTACTAATTCTATTACGAGTAGCGCTTCCGGATCGCCTTGAATAAAATCCGTGATTCTTGAATAGGCAAGATTAGATTGTGCTTGCCTAATAATCATGCTGCCAATCAGTTCGACTGCGGAGGGATTCATTTCGATAACCGCAACAGTCGCCTCCATTGATTCTATAAGCTCATTGCAATGAAGCACTGCCAGTCCCTTGAATTTGGGAAGTGGTACGACTTTTAGTTTCGCTTCTGTGATTGTTACTAAAGTGCCTTCAGACCCGACTATGAACCGGGCCATGTCGAAGTTGCCGCCCCCTAAAAATTCGTCAAGGTTATAGCCTGAGACTCTTCGTTGTATTTTCGGATACCTAGAGAGAATTTCGTGTCTATTTCTTTCCCCGATAGCGAATACATTTCGATAAATGTCACCTTCGAGGCTTTCTGAGCGCATTTTTGATTCGAGAGCGCTACCGTCAATTTGACTGAAAGACGTCGTGTCACCGTTGGCTAGCACCACGTCGACATCATAGACGTTGTCTACAGTTTTACCCCACATTATGGAGTGCGCTCCGCAGGAGTTGTTGCCTAGAGCACCCCCCACGTTGCCTCTGTTACTAGTGCTTGGGTCAGGGGCAAATAAAACGCCAGAAGGGGCTAAGATATCATTGAGTTCGTCTAATATTATGCCAGGTTGGGCTCTCACCCAATTTTCCTCAAGGTTGATTTCTTGGACATCCCTCATATGTTTAGAGAAGTCGACTATGATTGATTCGCCCACTGTTTGCCCGGCGAGACTAGTCCCTCCGCCTCTGGGTAGTACAGAAACGCCGTATCGTTCCGCAGTTTCAACAACTGCAATAACATCTTCTTGAGATTTAGGTAATACAATCCCTACTGGTTCGATTTGGTAGATGCTGGCATCCGTGCTCCAAAGGGCGCGAGACATTTTGTCGAATCGAACTTCCCCCTCAACTTGCTTGTTAAGTTCGTCAACTAATTGGCGGGTATCTGATTCACTAACTTGAACTACCATGTAGGCTCCCAGCGAGTATAAGTGTTTTCATAATATGAAAAATTTGGTCGTAAATGAAATTGAATAAAGAGTAGCACAAGAGGGGAAGGGCACTTTCTGGACTAGGGTGAGGTGTTGAACTTCCCGTCCTTTGATTGACTTGTCTTGAAGGCTCGGAGGACGCTAGAGCCTTAATGGACTAGGTTATTCTAAGTATCAGGTGTTGACTGAGTTTAAGAGATGCTTAGAATCTTGAAGTTGGTTTTCCCCTTCGGAGTGTCTGCAACTGCTCTCTGTCCCGCACGTTTTCCGATAAATGCTTTCCCTAGGGGAGATGCGTCAGATATCTTTCCTTCAAGGGGACTTGCTTCTGACGGGCTTACCAGAGTGTATCTTGATTTCTTTTTTCTATCGATATCCTCTACATGGATACTTACCCCAACCCGGACTATCTTGGTTCCTCTTCCTCTTGAATCCACAATAATCGCTGTCCGTATCATTGCATCGATCTCTTTTATACGAGCTTCTTCTCGTCCCTGCTGCTCTCGGGCGGCCTCCAGAGGTGCATTTTCTCTAACGTCACCATCTGACGCCGCTTTATGAATTGACTCGCTGATCGCAACTCGATTGGCTTCTAAAGATTCCTTTTCTGTTACGAGTTGCTCGTATCCTTCTTGCGTCATCTCTTGCCCGCCACCTAAACGTGAGCCTTCGTCTCTGGAAGATGCTGTAGTTTTTGGCTTTCTTATTCTGAAATGGGTTGCAAGGTTTATATTGGTTCGATCTTCTTTATAAGCGAAGCTTAGAAATTTCCTCACTGCATGAAGGCCTTCGAGGGCTTCCGTCGAAGATCCGTTTTTGCATGCCTCTTCTGCATATGTACCAATTTGGGAAGGTGTGATTGACAACATGGACGTTTCGCCACGAAAATGTTTAACAAATCGGTCAAGTTCTCTAACTGCACTAGCAGTTTTGTCCTTCTCTTTAAGCCCCCCAGTATACGCGCCCACAGCCGTTAATAGTTTTCCAGATTCGTCTATTGCCATAGGTTAACCCTCCTACTGGGTTTCAAACCCCGTCACAGAAAATGGTAGCAAATTTAGATGGTGATGTGTCAACGAAGCTTTCAACTATCATGTTAACAGTGTAACAGGAGTGGAAGGAAGCCGCGATCGAAGTTTGAGTCGACTACGATTACTCTCAGGATAGAGAACTATAGCGGATAGTTATAATTTGATGGTAAATTAAGGAATCTTTTTCTTTAGGAGAGGGTTATCCGAGAATGAATACATCGGAGTTTCTCGATATTACATCTTTAATAGTGCCGGATCGTACCGCGATACTCTTTGATGGAAAACGGTTTACCTATGGCGAACTCTCTGAACGGTCAAGTAGGTTGGCCAATTCGTTATCGCTGATGGGAATTGTTCCTGGCGACCGCATAGCTACAATCCAAGTCAATTGTAACGAACACATTGAGGCCTATTTTGCTGCAGCTAAGCTAGATGCGGTATATGTCCCGCTTAACTTTCGATCTACACCGGACGAGGTTCGCTACATGTTAGCCGATGCCGCCCCGAAGGCAGTCTTTGCAGGAGAGCGTTATACGGAGATGATCGACGGGATATATGAAGAGAACGCAAGTTTGAACCTGCGTATCTCCATTGATCACAGTCGTGATGGGTGGCTGAGTTATCACGCCTTAATAGAGACGGAGAGTAGCGAAGATCTGACTCCCTCTGATGATGGAGATGATCTTACTATGTTGATGTTCACAGCTGGCACCACTGGATTTCCAAAAGGGGTAATGCTCAGCCACGATAGTTTCTCGTCTTACATCTTAAGCAATGTGTTGCCTTGTGATCCTGATATAGAGGAGAAGAATATTCTGACGGTGCCTCTTTATCATATCGCTGGTGTGCAAGCGGTAATGGCTGCAATTTATGGAGGGCGCACGTTGATAATCCAGCGGCAATTTGAACCAGCCGAGTGGATGACTTTGGTTCAAGAAGAGCGAGCTAATAGAGCCATGATGGTTCCGACGATGCTCAAGATGATATTAGATCACGAAGAATTTGATAACTACGACCTAACTAGTTTGGAAGTGATTACATATGGGGCGGCTCCAATGCCCCTTGAGGTTATAAAAAGAGCGATTGAAAAACTACCCGGGACGTATTTTATTAATGCCTTTGGCCAGACTGAGACGGCTGCTACTATCACTATGTTGCCGCCTGAAGATCATATCTTGGAGGGTAGTGAAGAAGAGATTCAAATTAAACTGAACCGTCTCACCTCTATTGGAAAACCATTAACTGACGTAGAAGTGAGAATCGTAAACGAAGATGGAGAATCCGTGAAACCTGGTGTGAATGGAGAGATAGTTGCTAAAGGGTCACGATTGATGAAAGGTTACTGGAATCAAGAGGAGGCTACTGCGGAAGCTATTCGTGAGGGTTGGTTGTATACAGGGGATCTAGGTTATTTTGACGAGGATGGGTATATTTTTCTATCTGGAAGAGCCAAAGATTTTATAAAAAGAGGAGGTGAAATGGTTTCACCTGAAGAGGTTGAACAAGTTCTTCATTCCCACCCAACAATTGATGAAGCAGCAATCATAGGAGTTCCCGATCTGGATTGGGGTGAAAGGATTCGTGCCATCGTTGTACCCAAGCGGGGTATGCGTATTGATGAGTCTGATGTCATCGAATATTGTAGGTCCAGATTATCAAGTTTTAAGAAACCGGAGTCCATAGTGGTAGTTGATGAGCTACCGCGAAATCCTCTTGGGAAAGTTCTGAAAAGGGTACTAAAGGAGAACTACAACCAACCTATAGAAGATTGACGTTGCTCCAATGAGAGGTATGGCCAGATGAAAATCACCAATATAGAGTCCTTGATAGTAGATGCAGGATGGAGACCATGGGGATTCGTAAAAGTAGAGACTGATGAAGGAGTTACTGGTTGGGGAGAGTGTAGTGACGGAAGGTCTCCGATGGGTGTATCGGGTACGATCGAAGATCTCAAACCTATTTTGATCGGAAGTGACCCTCGTGAATTCGAAACTAGATTCTGGGATATGCTTAGAGCTACGAGGCAGAGTCCTGGGGGTATAGCTGCTAAAGCTATAGCAGGGCTCGATTGTGCATTCATAGATATAAAGGCGAAAAGTTTGGGCATTTCTGTTGCAGAACTTTTTGGTGGTCCTACTAGAGATAGGGTCAGAGTCTATTGGTCTCATTGCGGGACTTCGCGAGTTCGCAACCACGGTTTGATTGGTGTGCCACCTCTTCACAGTTGGGACGACATTATCGCACTCGGGAAGGAAGTAGTCGATCGTGGATTCACAGCATTTAAAACAAATGTCATAGGTCCCGGGAAATTACCTATGCATTTTGGGGATGGGTTCGGGCGAGGTCGTGGGAATACTGACCAGGTAGTGACAAAAGGGGCTTTAAGTCACATAGAAAAACTTATTGGCACTTTTCGCGATGCTGTTGGCCCGGATGTTGATATCAACCTGGATTTGAACTTTAACTTTAAGACTGAAGCCTGTTTGCGGATTGCCAAAGTACTGGAACAGTTTGACATGCTTTGGCTAGAGATAGATATGTACCAGCCTGAAAGCTTGAGGCAGATTAAAGAATCGACCAGTACCAGGATATGCACTGGGGAGAATTTGTTTTATATGAGAGATTATTTGCCATACTTCCAATTGCATTCTGCCGATATGTTTATGGTGGATGTTCCCTGGAATGGATTTAGCCAATCGAAGAAAATTGGTGATCTGGCTGAGGTATTCCAGCACAACGTAGCTCCTCACAATTATTACAGCCATCTTTCGACATTCGTGAGCGCCTCCCTGTGTGCTTCACTTCCCAATATAAGAATTATGGAGATAGATATAGATGATGTGCCTTGGAAGGATGACCTCACTACAGCCCAGCCGGAAATAATCAATGGTTATATGACGGTACCGTCAGGCCCTGGGTGGGGGGTGGACATAAACGAGTCTGTAGCGAGGGAGCACCCATGGGAGGGCCACCAGACGGAATATAAGGCAGGATTTACTCCCAAGGAACTACTTTATGGGCTTCCTAGTTACTAAGGTCTTAGATTTCAGCAGGCGTGCTGACTCCTGAGCAAAATGCGGTGATTAACTGGGATATGGCGTCGGGTCTCTCCATGTACATGTTATGACCAGAGTCTCTTACCGTGGAACAGAAAAAGTCAGGGGTTTCTTTTTCAAGGTGAAAAGCTTCTGAGAAATCATGTTTTCCTTCAGAACTCACTACAAACAATGTCGGTTTAGATAGTTGTTTAAGATAAGCTATTAAGTCTAGGTAGTCGTGTTCTCTATCTTGCCATTGTCGAGTAGGCGGTGCCCATTTCATATCCAGCCTGCCTGATGGGTTAATAAATGTTTCGTGGGCTACTACGTCTGATATCACCTCTTCAGTCCAATTTCTCGTAACTTTGTGGGTATTCAGTAATTCTGCCAACTCCTCCCGGCTAGCCCAGGTAGTTCTTGGTCTTGATCCCTGGGTTGACACCATTTTTTGGAAAGACTCATCTACTTTTAACATGGGCTCCAACAAGACAAGTTTTTTAAAAAGAGAAGTGTGTTCCGCTGCACAAAGGGTTAACGCTACCGCTCCAGTAGAGTGCGCCACGGCAGTGATATTTCCAATATGTGCCTCTTCGATAAATTTGAGGATGTTTTCTGACCGGTCCTTAAAACGATATCCTGATTTGGGCCAATGGCTATCACCGTGGCCGAATAAGTCTAACGCAATCACCCTGAATCTTTTGGATAGTCGTCGGGATACTGCATCGAAGCTTCTACTGGTTCTCATATCCCCGTGAATTAGCAGAATAGTTTCTTGAGCGCTTCCCCAGTCTAAATAATGCGACTTCTGACTGTTGATTTCTACAAATTTGCTAGTTCCTACTTTTACAGTCAAGAAATTTCTACACTTTCAAGCTAACAAAACATTTCTTTTCACTGCTGAAGTTACGGGTTAACAGCCCATTGTTGGTTGTGTTTAACCACCCGATATGGCTGGAAGGAAGTGGACCTCGCTTTGTTCTCCCACTTTTTCAATCAGTCCGAGCGGAGTGATTTCACCATCTATTGCGACTGATATGTTCGGCTTAACTCGTCCGTCCTCGACCAGCCGAACTTTAAATCCGGGATATTGGGCGTCTAGATTATCTATTATCTGCCTGACGTTGCCACCTTCCACTCTCACGCGGGACTCTCCCTCCGAGAGTCCCTGCATGAGAGACGGTATAAAAACTAATGCCACGGCGATTAAGGGGTGTGGCCTATTCCGCAGCCAAAACCGCACCTGGACTCATGGGCAGATCAGTCATTCTCTTGCCCGTTGCATCATATATGGCGTTTGCTAGTGTGGGTGTTGGTGGTACGATGTTCGCCTCGCCTACCCCTCGCACTCCGAATGGGTGACCGGGATTGGCAACTTCTACGATTACTGTGTCTATCATAGGGAGATCTAAGGCAGTCGGCATTCTGTAGTCGAGAAGGCTTGAATTTGACATGTTACCTTGGTCGTTCATGAAATATTCCTCATTTAACGCCCAACCTATCCCTTGAACGCTACCACCTTGCATTTGTCCTTCAACGTAGCTAGGGTGTATCGCTTTACCAGCGTCTTGTACGCAAGTGAATCTTTCGACCGTTACCTTTCCGGTGTCTTCGTCAACTGACACGTCTGCAATATTTCCAGCGAATGATCCCCCAACTCCGCCCGGATTGACAGAAGCGCTACCCATTATGCCACCGCCGGTGTCGCTGAGCTGAGAAGCTAGTTCCTTGAAAGTCATACTCAGTTCAGAGTCAGCAGTAGAGCTGATGGAACCGTCTTTCATTTGAAGTCCGTCGGCATCAACATCCCATATACTTGCCGCTCGCTCAATACATTGTCGTACTACATCTTGCGCGGCTTCGTATGCAGCCCATCCAGTCGCGAAGGTCGTCCTGCTACCGCCGGTAATTGCAGTAAATCCGACAGTATCTGTGTCTACTACTGAAGGTCTGACATCTTCTACTGGTATGCCTAATACCTCTGCAGCTTGCATTGCTATCGAGGTCCTTGATCCTCCGATGTCTGTGGACCCTTCAGTAAGGTTCACTGTTCCGTCTGAATTCACAGCGATGTTGCAAGCAGAATCGAACCCTATGTTGAACCAGAACCCGATAGCTATACCTCGGCCATGACCCGCCGCTTTTTCAGATTGGTAGTGAGGATGATCTCTCATAGCCTCAAGTACCTCTTTCGCCCCTATTGTTCTGAAAACCGGTCCATCTGGCCGTCTAGTGCCCTCTGTTGCTACGTTCTTCAGTCTTAGATCAATGGGGTCCATTCCGATTTGTTCTGCCAGTTCGTTGAGTACCTGTTCGGCGCCAAAGGCCGCATTAGGAGCACCAGGCGCTCTGTACGCCGCAGTTTTGGGTTTGTTTACTACTACGTCGTAGCCATCTATCAAAGCATTTTCAATGTCGTAAACTGAAAACACGCATTGAGCCGCAGCCCCTACAGGTGATCCTGGGTATGCCCCTGCCTCCATAGCCAACCATGCATGAGCCGCTGTTATGGTGCCATCTTTTTTTGCGCCCACCTTGATTTTCATATATGAACCAGGAGTAGGCCCAGAGCCTTCAAAGGTTTCTTTTCGGCTCATTACTATTTTGACAGGTGCGCCAGTCTTCTTGGAGAGTAGCGCAGCTACAGGTTCTACGTAGATCGGTATCTTCCCTCCGAATCCGCCGCCGATCTCCATTGGCGTAACCCTGATCATTGACACAGGCATATCTAAAAGGTCACTCAAGCTATCCCGGACAGCAAAAGCTCCCTGGGTGCTACACCACACATGTAACCTTCCATCGGCACTCCAAAAAGCCGTTCCATTGTGAGGTTCAATGTAACCTTGGTGCACCGTTGTTGTGTTGAAGTCTCGCTCGATGCATATATCGGCTTCAGAAAAGCCTTTCACGACATCTCCCTTCACATGTTGGAAATGGCTCGCCACGTTACTTACTGTTCCCGTATCCTTTCCTAGTTCCTCTGTTGTGAGACTATCGTGGAGAATCGAGGCGTTGTCTGCCATCGCTTCTTGAGTTGTTAAAACTGGAGTTAGTACTTGATACTCAACTTGGATTAGATTCAAGGCCTCTTCTGCCACATGTGGATTGACCGCGGCAACACCCGCAATAGCGTGGCCTCCGTAAAGCGCCTTATCACTTGCTAGGATGTTGTCTCTAAGCCATTTTAGTTTAGTTTCGTCTTCC
The DNA here is from genome assembly GCA_964409595.1 of uncultured Dehalococcoidia bacterium. Classification (GTDB taxonomy): domain Bacteria; phylum Chloroflexota; class Dehalococcoidia; order Lucifugimonadales; family UBA826; genus CAYPDR01. Next base: position 41,096 of record CAYPDR010000010.1, on the reverse strand, counting down.
CCAGTCTTCTCTTCAACCTCAGGAAAGTCCGAAGCGGTTACTATGGCCTTGACGCCTTCTAAGGCTTCAGCTTTGCTTGTATCGACCGACTTAATAATAGCGTGAGCATGAGGACTGCGAAGAATTTTTCCGTGCAAAAGCCCCGAGGTGTCGAAGTCAGCTCCATAGAGAGCTCTTCCTGTAACCTTATCTGTGCCATCGTGCCTCACTGGTCTTGTGCCAATTACATTGAAATCCGTTTTGGTGGCATTAACCATATTTCGCTCGTAGTCTGTGGTGGTCATAATTAATTAGGCCTCCTGCAGTCGCTTGGCTGCATCTTGCACGGCTCTGACTATCTTGTCATAACCGGTGCATCTGCAAAGATTGTTAGCTAGCCAAAATCTGATTTCGTGTTCAGTAGGGTTGGGATTCTCCTCCAGCAGAGCCTTAGAAGAGACTATGAAACCCGGAGTGCATATTCCACATTGAAGTGCGGCATTCTCTAAGAATGCCAACTGAAGCGGATGGAGGTTACTTCCGTCCGCTACCCCTTCGATAGTTTCTATAGTGGCTCCTTCTGCCTCCACTCCCAAGACAAGGCATGACGTCACAATCCGCCCGTCTAAGTTGATGGTGCATGCTCCACAGTTACCGTCGTTACAGCCCTCTTTTGTGCCTGTTAGGCCTATCTCATCTCGTAGGCATTCCAGTAGGCTTTGTCTGGGTTCACACAGAAAGTCCACCTGCTCCCCATTGATTGTTGTTTGTACGTAGGTCTTACCTGGCATCTGATTAGCTCCCCTGTGCTCGTTCAACCGCTGTGTTAAGTGCACGTCGAGTCAGAACTTCACACAAATGTTTTCTGTACTCTGCTGTGCCTCTCATATCAGAGATCGGTTTTGCTGCTGATTTTGCTTGATCGGCGGCTTCTTGTATCGCTTCGTCGCCAACTGCGTTCCCCACCAAAGCATCCCCTGCCTCTTTCACCAAGAGAGGTGTCGGCGCAACTGAGGCTAGGCTGACTCTGGCCGCGGTAAACTTTCCATTTTCTATATTAACTGAAACTCCGGCACCCGCTACAGCGATGTCCATTTCATTTCTCGGAATGAATCTAATATAGTTAGCTCCGAAACCGGGACCATTGTTGGGTAAGTTGATCGAGACTAGCAGCTCATCGTTAGCTATGCTGGTCTGCCCAGGACCCGTGCAAACGTCCTCTACCGGGATTTGCCTTGATCCGTTTGGCCCCACTATATTGGCTACTCCGTTGTGGGCTATCAAATTTGGGATTGAGTCTCCACTCGGCGCTGCATTACACAGGTTTCCGCCAAGGGATGCTCTACCTTGTATCTGAGTTCCGCCTATAAGAGATGCTGAGTCTATAATTGCGGGATAGTGTTTCTTCACCTTATCGTCGTTATATATCTTGTAGCACTCAACTGCCGCACCGATAGTTAACCCTGAGTCAGGGCTGTAGCTGAGTTCATTGAGTTCCGGTATGCTTTTTACGTCAACTACGACGTCGGGGTTCACCCGAGGATGTCCTACCCGAAGCATGACTATCAGGTCAGTTCCGCCGGCTAGTGGCCTTGCCGTGCCACCCGATTGGGATAACAACGTGACCGCTTCTTCTACGGATTTCGGTTTTTCAAATTCGATCCACTTCAAAAGCCTTCCTCCTTAATCGTGTGCATCTCAATTTTTAAGTGCACTGTTTACCTTAGATTGCCTAAGCAATACTTCTGCAGCCGCAATTTATGCTTGTCGCACATGCAACTATTCCCGTCAACATGGGGCATCAGTCTAACATAAGGATTTCAGGCGAACAATAAGACGATCTAGGCACAAATTGGTTGGGGAAAGCCAACCTGTTGATTACTTTCCTTATGTTTGGAACCTAAACATTATCCTGCGACGGCAATCTCTTCCGGAATATTTACTAGATTCTTGAGATACTTGCCTGTATGGGACATGTCCATTTGAGAAACTTTTTCCGGAGTACCTACACAAACAACCTCACCCCCCTTGTCCCCGGCTCCTGGCCCTAGGTCGATTAGCCAGTCAGCACTTTTAATCAGATCAAGGTGATGCTCGATAAGAATGACGGAATTGCCCGCGTCTACAAGTCGATGCATGACTTTTAACAGTTGTGAACAATCCTCGAAGGAAAGCCCGGTAGTTGGTTCATCTAGAATGTAGAGGGTCTGGCCGGTCGCCCTTTTTGAAAGTTCCGTAGCTAATTTTACCCTTTGAGCTTCCCCTCCGCTCAACTGAGTAGCGGGTTGTCCCAGACGTATATATCCAAGGCCAACGTCTTGCAGGGTTTGTAGCCTATTACGTACGCGGGGAATATTAGAAAACAGTTCCAAAGATTCTGATACAGTCATCGCTAAAACGTCAGCTACATTCTTGCCCCGATAGAGGACTTCCAAAGCTTCACGATTATATCTGCCTCCGAGACAGTCTTCACAAGGTACGGTAACGTCAGGTAGGAATTGCATCTCAATCGTGATTTGACCGTCTCCTGAACAAGTTTCACATCTTCCTCCTTTGACGTTAAAAGAAAATCTCCCAGGCTTGTATCCCCTGCTCCTTGCTTCTGGCACCTGTGCAAACAACTCCCGGATAGGTGTAAACGTTCCCGTATAAGTAGCTGGATTACTTCTAGGAGTACGTCCTATGGGAGACTGATCAATATTCACCACTTTATCTATATTCTCCACTCCCTCGATTCGGTCAACGTTCCCTGGCCTGTCTTTGGATCTATAAAAATGTTGAGCGAGACTTTTGTGCAGGATTTCGTTTACCAAAGTGCTTTTCCCAGATCCGGACACACCGGTTACACATACTAGAATGCCCAGTGGTATTTCTATATCGACATCTTTTAAGTTGTTTTGTCTAGCACCAAAAATTTTCAGTGACTGCCCGTTGTAAGTACGGCGGGTCTGCGGGACGTATATTTTTTTTCTTCCAGATAAATACTGTCCTGTTAGCGATAAAGGAGTCGCCATAATTTTTTTAGGCGTGCCTACTGCGACAATCTCTCCGCCATTCTCTCCGGCTCCTGGGCCGAGGTCCACTATATGATCTGCAGAGCGCATTATTGCCTCGTCGTGTTCAACGATGATTACCGTGTTTCCAACGTCCCTAAGACCTTTCAGAGTTTTTATTAATCTGTCATCGTCTGCCGGGTGAAGGCCAATAGAGGGCTCGTCGCAAACATACAGTACTCCCATCAGGCCGGAACCAATTTGAGTAGCCAATCGAATCCTTTGCGATTCTCCCCCGCTTAGAGTCGACGCGGTTCGTCTCAGGGTAAGATAGTCAAGTCCTATATTGAGAAGAAATTTCAGGCGAGCATCAATTTCCTTAATTATTTGGGATGCAATACTTTTATCTCTTCTGGAAAGAGCCTCGCTATTTTCCAACCCTTCAACCCATTCTTTTGCCGACCTTATGGATTTGTTGGATACTTCCATAATGGTTTCTTCAGAAACTGTCACTGCGAGAGCTTCTTGGCGAAGACGTAGCCCTTTGCAGTTCTTGCATGGTAAAGAGGTCATATACCTCTCTATGTCTTTTCGAACACTTTCTGATTCTGTTTCTGTATATCGTCTCTCCAGATTGTTTATAACACCTTCAAATTTAGTGTTCCATCTGTAACGTCTACCTCGCCGTGTTTTGTGAGAGATTTCTATTCGCTTACCTTGGGTACCAAGTAAAAGGACGTTAACATCGTCTTTTCCCATGTCTTTGATAGGAGTGGACGGGTCGAACCCTACCGCTTCGGCTAGTGACATTAACTGACTCATATACCATGGAGATATGGCGCCAGATCTTGCCCATGCTTCAATGCCGCCATCAAGAACCGATTTGGAATGATCCGGCATCACAAGGTCGGCATCTACAACCATTTTGAACCCTAGTCCTGTACATGTGGGGCAGGCTCCATGAGGATTGTTGAAGCTGAAAGTTCTAGGTTCCAATTCACCGAAACTGACGTTGCAATGAACGCAGGCAAATTCCTCCGAGAAAATCATTTCTGGTTTTCCTTGTACATCTATCAAAACAACTCCGTTGGCTTGGGTCAAGGCGGATTCGGTAGAGTCTGTTACCCGGCTTATATCCAAGGTGTCATTAATAACTAGTCTGTCAACGACTATTTCGATGTTATGCCATTTTTGTTTGTCTAGATCAAATTCCTCGGTGAGCTCCTTGATTTCTCCGTTTACTTTCACTCTGACAAAACCAGCTCGCCTCGCCGATTCAAATACTTCTTTATGTTCCCCCTTTCTCCTTCTGACTACAGGGGCAAGTATTTGGATCCGTGAATTCTTCGGAAGGGATATCACCGAGTCGACTATTTGTTGCACTGTTTGTTTTTGAACGAGGCGTCCGCATTTAAAACAATGTGGTGTACCTACTCTGGCATATAACAACCTGAGGTAATCGTAAATTTCAGTAACCGTTCCAACAGTCGATCTAGGATTGTGAGAGGCGCCTTTTTGGTCTATCGATATAGCTGGTGACAAGCCCTCGATGTAGTCGACATCGGGCTTATCGATTCTTCCAAGAAATTGCCTCGCGTAGGACGATAAAGATTCAACATAACGTCGTTGTCCTTCAGCGTAGATCGTATCGAATGCCAGAGAGCTCTTTCCTGAACCGGACACCCCTGTGATAACTACAAGTTTATTACGGGGAATGGAGACGTCGACATTTTTTAAATTGTGCTCCCTTGCACCTTTCACCACTATATTTTTCCCCAATTTCCTTGCAGCCATCGTCGAATGCCTCTTTGTGAGTTAGATTCCTGACTATGATACTAACACTTCGCTCGACAACTTAACTTATGCGATTTGATGGTTTATTCCGTTGACCGGTTTATATTCTAATAATTAGAATCACCGGCAGATTATCGGGCTTTTGGGCTTAGAAATCTTTCAGAATTCAGTTAAATTTATGGCTGGCGACCTATGACCGAAATAATTTGCTACATCGACGGCTATTCTCGAAGTTGTGCCGCTAAAGTGGCGCAGGTTACTGGAGGGGGGATAGTACTAGGCAGGACAGTTTTCTACCGTGGAGTGGGTGGCCAACCTTGTGATATTGGCAAGATACGAGGGGGAGAAAATGAAATAAAGGTCGACAGTGTTTATTGGTACGAAGGAAATTTGATTCATGAGATGAAGGGAGGATTTCCAGAAAGTGGGCAAAGAGTGATTCTTGAGGTTGACTGGGATCGACGCTACTGATTAATGCGTACGCACACAGCCTTGTACATTTGTTCAGTGGGTAGTTGAATCGCTCGCAGTGACAGAATAGAATCGCCGAAGCGCATTTTTTTAATTGATCCACAAATGAGGAGCGACTTGACATATGGTGTTCGACTTTCAAAGCATATTCGCAGAAAACACGCCGCAGGGTGCTGTAGGCCCAAGGGTCGGGAGAGGAAAATATGACTTTGCTGTTGCCTACCCGGATCCTATTTCATTACCTCATGATGAAATTATTGAATGCCTAAAAGAAGCGCTTTCGGAAACTGGTGATGATCTCGCGGTATATCCTCATCCACAAGGTAATACTCCTCTCCGTGAGTATGTAGCTGAAAAACTCCACAGAGATAGAGACATTCAGGTTACGGCAGACGACATCATATTAGGAAATGGTTCAGGACAGCCTATCGATATGATCAGCGAGATTCTGGTTAATCCGGGTGACGTGGTTATCACGGATCAATGGGTTTATGGCGGGACGTTGAATACGTTAAGGCGACACTTCGCCGATATACGTTCGGTATCAGCCGACGAAGAAGGTATGGATCCTGAAGAGCTCGATTCGGTTATCGTTAAAGCTATCTCAGAAGGCAAAAAACCTAAATATGTTTATTTGATTGCTACATTTCAGAATCCTCAAGGGTTCACCATTTCAGAAGCACGGAGGAAAAGCATACTAGAAGTCACTCAGAAGTATGGCGTCCCGATTTTAGAGGATGATTGTTACGCTGATAATCGATACGAAGGGAACCCCGTCACTTCGATTTACAACTTGGATGATCAAGAAAGTGTTATGTATGTGGGATCATTCTCTAAAATTATTGCGCCTGGTATGAGTCTGGGATATATGACCGCACCGATTCAAGTACTGAGTAAAGCGATGGGAGTGAAAAGCGGAAGGATCAGCGAATTTACGGCAATGGCTGTGGAGAAATATGCAAGGAAGTACCTTGACGGTCACGTGGAACAGATTAATGAAATACAACGTGGTAAAAGGGACGCTATGCTCTCAGCGATTGGAGAGAATTTTGGGACTTCGGCTCAGTGGAGTGATCCTGACGGAGGGCTGTACATTTGGATGAAATTGAAGGATGGAGTGGACACTGTGTCTCTGAGCCAGAAAGCGTTAGAGGAAATCGATGTGGGATTTCATCCGGGAACCAATTACTCTCCAGACGGGACGAGCGGGAAAGATTACCTGCGGCTCTGTTATGGCTACAATCAACCCGATGACATAATGGAAGGGATCCGTATACTGGCTGAATTTTGCGCTCGTGAAGGGGTACTTGATCTCAAGTAGTTCTTTACTGGTTGCTTACCGTCACATCATTGTCTGCTGTATTTCAGTTTGAGTTCGATTTCTGACTTTGTCGCTAGCTTAATAGTTTCTTTTCGCAGAGAGTCGAGGCAAAATCGAAGACGATTCTTGCATGAATTGTCCGAAAGGAGTTTCTGACGCTCAGTCATGTCTAGCTTTAACATTTGAGCTAAGAAATACGATAGTTTCGCTGGGTCTGACGGAGCATATGTGCTTTTTAACCACAAGCCTTGGATACTTAGCGCATGTTTCATGTGGTCAGTAGCGGCCTCTTGAGCAAGTCCAACTTCTTGTGCTGAGAGATCTAAGGTGTCATCTTCTATTATTGTGACTGATGCTGTCAGATATGGATCAGTGTTTACGAAGTCTACGATTGAGTATCGGTTCTCTCCTATTGCGATTATGTAAAGTTTTCCGTTAGCTGCCTCCCGCACGGATAAGATGCGAGCAATTGTGCCAATTTTGTGCGGTGTAGCCGGTCCTCCGACTTCTTCACCATCTTTGATTAAAGAAACCCCGAACCGTGCGTCTGAGTCCAAACATATCTTCATCATTTCCTTATACCGTTCTTCAAATACTTGTAGCGGTATCGTCGCTCCAGGAAACAATACCGTGTTAAGCGGAAATAGTGGGAGGTCGCGTTTTTCAGGCGGCATATTTCATAAAGAAGACCAAAAACATGGCGGAAGTATATTTATATCTACAGGTATTAATCAATACCTGAGTCAATCCAAGAATTGTATTGAAATAGGAAGCGGTAAGAAGGACGATTTGAAGACAGGTCGTTCTATTGATAACCTTAAGAGAGTCAAATCCAATCCTCTATAGGTAGGTGAATGGGATGAGGGAAGTTTTCCATGAAGCGGTCGATAGGCTAGAGAACGGCGAATCTGTAGTGGTTGCCACTGTTATCAGAACCAAAGGATCAACTCCTCAAAAACCTGGCGCCAAACTTTTGGTTAGACAAGATGGAACTGGTGCAGGAACGTTAGGCGGAGGTTGCGTTGAAGGTGACATATGGTTTGCTGCCAAGCAGTTGATGCAGCGGGGAGAGGGAGCGGAATATAGAGAATATGAACTCAATGAAGAATTAGCTGCCGAAGATGGCCTTGTCTGCGGTGGCACAATGTTTTTCTTGATTGACCCTGTGTACTCTCCTGAGACTTATCTACCATATGCCAAGGAAATCGATGCGGCTTACCAGGGGGAGGGGGCTGTAGCTTTGGCCACAGTGACTAGATCTGGTGATGACGGACAAGCTCGAATTGGTGACAAGTTATTCATACGTGAAAATGGCGACATTGATGGAACTCTAGGAGATTGTGAAAGAGATATACATGCTGTTGAAAAGGCCAATGAACTCATGATCCATGGACGCAATGAATATGTAGTTTTAGACAACGGGGTTGAGTATTTTGTTGAAGCCTACACTACTCCTCCTCAACTTGTGATTTGTGGAGGTGGCCATGTCTCAAAAGCACTGGCTTCTTTAGCAAAGCCACTAGAATTTCGTCTCTTCATTACTGACGATAGGGAAGAATTTTCTAATTCCGAGCGGTTTCCGGAAGCTGATATTGTGATATCGGAAAAACCGGAGGACGCTCTTCCCAAGCTCCCGATCAATCCTAATACGTTCATTGTCGTTGCCACCCGGGGTCATCGTTACGATAACACTGCTCTTCTTGCTGCGGCACAAACTAGTGCCAAATATGTGGGGCTAATGGGCAGTAAAAGAAAGACTATCTTGATCTATGAAGATCTGGTAAGAGCTAACCTGAGATTGGAAAGAATTCGAGAAATCCGTTCTCCCATAGGACTTGATATTAAGGCTAGAACTCCCGAAGAGATAGCCGTAAGTATTATGTCGGAAATACTCATGTTCCGTCTCGGTGGTACCGGGCTACCGATGAAACTCGATGACGGGCAGATTAAACGCATACATGAGAAAATTGCCGAGGAATCGAGTCAGGCAACAGGCAGGCCGCTCGAATTGGTTTAGACGTCTTTGAACCAACATTTTTCCGGTATTATCACTGCGGCTGGCTATTCCAGTCGAATGGGCGTTTTTAAAGCGTTACTTCCCTGGATGGGAACCACCCTTTTGAGCCATCAGGTTTCGGTCCTGCGTGAGGGTGGGTGCAATGAGATTGTAGTGGTTGCGGGGCACCGGGCAGAAGACATCAAGTCTGAACTAAATGGTCAGGACGTATTAATCATTGAGAATCCTTTATTCGAAGCTGGGAGAGTTTCCTCAATTAAGGCGGGTGTATCTGCAGCTTCATCTGAATCCGATGCTTATGTACTGCTTGGGGTTGACCAGCCGCGGACATCCAAAATTGTATTGGAGTTAGTTCGTAGCCATTGTAATAAGAAATCTCCCATTACATCTCCGAGGTTTAAAGGGAGAGGAGGGCATCCTGTAATTCTGTCCTCCTGTTTGAGGAGCGAACTTTTATCTATGAGTGAAGTTAGCAATGGACTGCGCGCAGTTTTCGACAGCCACAGGTCCAGGATGAATCGGGTGCCGATCTATGATTCTCTCGTATGTCTTGATCTCAATGAATATCACGAATACGAGAAGGCTGTGGAAAAATACAACCCACGTTTGAGGAACTGACTAGTCAATCCACCGGTTCAGGGCTTCGTTTAATTTATCGTTCAAATTCGCATGCCTGATTCCTAGTGCCTTTATCAACTCTATATCCCCCGAGCTCGACGCTTCATCGATTTCGAGCTCGGTTTCTTTTATTTGTGATTCGATCTCGCGAATTGAGACTTCATAGTCTATTTCTCCAGCACGTTTGCCATCCTTTTTACGAGCCGAATTTTGTCGACTCTTCGCATGTCTTTTTGGAGGCAGGCTAATTTTACGGGTTTCACTTTTTTTCGCACCAGTGAATTGCGTATTATTAGATAAAACCCATTCGTCGTACGTTCCGTCAAAAGTTGCAATTTGTTCGTTGTCCAGCACCCATATGTTATCTGCTAACAGTGATATCAAATGCCTGTCGTGCGATACGAAAATTACGGTTCCCGAAAAATCGATCAACATCGACTCAAGGGCTTCCCTGCTTGGTATATCTAGATGAGTGGTTGGTTCATCAAGAACTAACACGTTCGGGTTAGTGATTAGTAGACGTGCTAATGCAAGCCTGCCCCTTTCGCCGCCACTGAGCGAGCTAACTTGGCTGAATATCTCTTCTCCCTTGAATAGGAATCTGGCCAGAAAGCTTCTCGCTTCTCCTATGGTTATGTTTTTTATCTCAAGGAGAGCCTGGATTACTGAGAGATGGTCTGGAATTTCGTCGGAGCCTTGTCGGTAGTAACCAATATTGACATTATGGCCGATATTTGAATTTCCGCCCAGAGGAGGTATTTCTCCAATAATAGTTTTTAATAATGTGGTTTTGCCAGCTCCGTTGTTCCCAATAATTGCTGTCGTAGTTTCTTTTTCTATTATGCTGTCCGGAACATCGCATAATTTAGTGACTCCATTTTCAAGACGGTAACCTACTTCCAGATTATTCGTACTGATAATTATTTGACCGGCGCGACTGGTAGTTCCGGTTGAAATATTTACAGCTGCGCTGCTACTAGGGGCGCTTATGCGTTCCATACGGGAAAGCCTTTTGGAACGACCTCTAGCCTCTTTTGATCGTTGCCCAGCATGATACCGCGCTATGAAGTACTCTTCTCTACGTATATAGTCTTGTTGCTTTTGGTATTCTTTGGCGAGCCTTTCGTCTTCCTGCTGTCGGAGGGTTCTATATTTTGAGAAATTGCCAGGGTAAGTTTTCAAACGGCCTTCATCAATTTCCCATATTTCTTTTGCCACCTTGTCCAGAAAATACCTATCGTGGGATACAACCATAAACGAATTGGAAAAGCCTAAAAGGAAATTTTCCAACCATTCTAATCCCCTGAAATCCAAATAGTTCGTTGGTTCGTCTAGAACCAAAATATCTGGGTCACCGAGAAGAGCGGATGCTAATGCAGCCCGTGTTCGTTCTCCCCCGCTGGCGTCTCTAATGAGCGTGTCCAGAACTTGGGGAGTCAGTCCTACTCCCTCTACTACTTGCTCCATAGCATTGAGATAATTGTATCCTCCCTTTGCCTCGTATCTATCCACCAAATTGGAATATTTTCTCTCAGCACGCCTTCTCTCGTCTCCCTCTTTTTGTTGTATTTCTAGTGCACTATTCGCGAGTTCTTTCTCTAACTCTATTATCTCGCTAAAAGCTTCCATGATTTGCTCTCTAATGGAACCTGTATCCTGACGCATTGCTGTTTGAGGGACGTAGCCTATCCTAACGTTTTCTCGTCTATAAACATCTCCATTATCAAAATCTTGATCACCGAGTAATACTCTGATCAGTGAAGTTTTGCCACTTCCGTTCGGACCTACTATGCCAATATGTGCACCTTCGTTAACTTGCAAGGTCACTTCAGAGAAAACTTCAATCTCTGCATAATGAAGGCTTATCTTTGAAGCGCCTAAATCAACCATGTAATACCTATGACCTATCCCGTAACATAGATTGAGCATATGGTAAACATATCAACAATGTGGAAAAATCTTTGTTCTCTGGAATAATCTGGGAAAACGGAACTAATTTGATACCGAGGATATTTGGGTAGTGAAAATTCTCCTAGCATCTTTGACTCATCATTCTGATCCAGCTGATCCTGACTTGATCGACTGGGTCCTTGAGTGGTTCAACCTTTTGGCCGGTGGGAATTCTTTAATTATAATAGTATTAATTCTCGCCATTATATTTTTGATCCCAATATCCGTATTATTATTCTATAGGTTATTTGACAAAGCTGGAACGGATGAGTGAATGTAACGCCCTATCGCCTGATGAAATTGTTACTGGATTATTCTTGAGATTTTACCTAGATTCTTTAGAAAGGGGAGTCCCAGAGCGAATACCAATTCTCTGTCGGTTCTACAGGCATCCTGTGATGTTTAAAGATTCCAGATAGGATAATTTCCCTGTCGAAATCCCTCTCTCTTTTGCCTATGGGGACAAATGGGTAGTAGCTAGCTGTCCTGTAGTTACAGATCCAGTATGAATCTTTGTTTTCTATAGTCCCTTTGAACACTGCTGCAATCATCTGGGATCCGAGTCCTTTATCAGCTATGGACGTACTGAAATGGTCTATGCCTTTCACAAGCGCTCCAAAATCTTCCGATTTAAGTACGATCCATTGTGTTCCATGGTCGTCAGCAGTAGTGCGACTTATCATCAGGGTGTTATTTGAAATTTCCCGTAGGATATTTTTAGCGGACAGGTCCAAATCGTTGAAGAATTGGTCTGTATTGGGACTGAGAAGTATAGCAGCCTCTTCGCCGGCCTCTATGGAGGATTCGTTGGCGAATCTGTTAACTAGCAAAAGAATTTCAGAAGGGGTTTTAGGTTTTTTTTTGTAGGATCGGAGAATAGACCTTAGTAATGACATTTAATGGACTGGATTCGAGATAGAATATTGGCTCTGCATTTCCAGGAGTCTTTTCACTCGCTCCTCTGTGGAAGGATGACTGGACATCATTGAAGCGATAGACATACGTCCCTGCAGGGCTGGGATTATGAAAAATGCGTTTGCGTGTTCCACCTGCCTCAAATCCTTTTCGGGTATTCTCGCTATCTGGCCACTTATCTTCCTCAACGCGCTTGCTAAGTGCATAGGTGTACCAGTAATAATTGCTCCCTCTCGATCAGCAGCATACTCACGGTATCTTGAAAGAGCCATTGTAAGTAATTGACTTACGAAATAAATTATTATAATTCCAACGTAGGCGACCATTATCATTGCCCATATTTGACCTCCACCTTCTCTGCGATGCCCCCCTCCGAATCCTCCAAACAAACTCATCCAGAACATCATTTGCATCAAATAACCGGCTATTACGACAATTAAACTCGCCCACGTCATGACAGCCACATCTCTGTTTTTCACATGAGCAAGTTCGTGTCCAAGCACAGCTTCTAATTCCTGATCGTTTAGCCTATGTAAAAGTCCTTTGGTGACTGCTATCGTTGCATGCTTAGGACTCCTTCCTGTTGCGAAGGCGTTAGGGACCTCAACGTCCATGATGGCTACACTTTTAGGTTTCGGTATTTCAGCCTTCTTAGATAAACGATCAATTATTTGGTGAAGTTTTGGCTCCTCGAGGTCATTTACTACCTTTGCGCCAGTAGTTTTCAATACTAATTTATCGGAGAAAAAATACTGGAAAAATACCATCCCGACCCCAAAAATTAGTACGAAAAGAATCGGGATTCCTGTAATGAGTAACAACCCAAATAATGCTATATAAGTAAGCGCCAGTAAAAATCCGGTCAGAATCATTCGGGCTGTCAGGCCACGATCACGACCTATCTTGTCAGTTTGAATATTCATCGAAACGTTTCCATTGGTTAGAGGTCAGGATTCATCATTTTCGCTACAGTATAACCTTCCGGGTAGGCTGGTTGTTAGATTCTAGAGTCCATATTAGTTTGAGGCTTCTCTCCTTTTGCAGGCGCCACATTTTTATTTTGACAAATAAAAGAGTTTTGCAAAGATTTCATTTTATGACTTAACTCAATCGTCCGGCCATTGGCGAGCGTCGTATAGAATGTCATATGTTTTTATAAGAGGAGTTGCAGAAAATTTATGTGGCTGACCATAGGGCATGAGAGTTCCATTGACATGATTTCAAGGGGAGTACGTTCTAACCGAACATCGCACTCTTACCTGATAACAGGTGTTGAAAATGTTGGAAAAACTACGGTTGCCCTGGATATTGCGAGAGTCGCCAATTGTTTCAATGTTGGTTCTGATGGTAGTCCATGTAGCCACTGTAGTCAGTGTTGTCGGATTGAATCAGGAAATCACACGGACGTTTTCATGTACGACCTTGAGCCTGCCAGCGATGAGAGTGGCAGGTTATCTACTACGGTGACTGTAGATCAGCTTAGGGATGATTTTCTCAAGCAGGTTCATCGAAAACCTTATGAGGGTAAAAAGAGGGTTTTTATAATTGCTGCCCTGGAGCGAATGGGTATGGCCCAATCCAATATGTTGCTAAAGACTTTGGAAGAACCGCCGGACGACGTCATCATAATTCTACTTTCAAGTCGAGACAAGGGTTTATTAGAAACTATAGTATCGCGATGTCAATTGCTAAACCTCAAACCAGTTGATGACGGCATAGTTCGTGAATATATCCAACAGATTACTAAGGACGGCGAATCGATCGAAGAAGAGATTGTGAGACTTGCTAGGGGTCGAATAGGTTGGGCTCACAAGGCAGTAAATCAGAGCGGGTTTTTTACCGACGTGAAGTCGTCAATTGACGCCATTGAAATTGCGATGACCGGTTCTCTGGAAGACAAGTTTGCCTATTCGGAAGAACTTGCGAGGCTGTTTCAAAAAGACAGACGCCTTGGAGGTTATGCCCTAGACTATTTGTTGATCTGGTGGAGGGATGTTCTCTTATTAGTGAGTGGTAGGCAAGAGGAAATCTTTAATATTTCAAGACGGAAGAAACTGGAAGAGGTTTCAGTGGGATTAAATTTGCACCAAGCAGCTAAGGCAGTCGGGTTTGTGAGAACCGCTGAGGAAAATCTGGGAAGCAATGTGTCACCGGGAATCGTATGTGACGATCTTATGATTAACCTGTATCAACTAGATTTCTTATCTGCTGTGTGAGTACCGGGTATGGACGTCACTTTTCTGGATAAAAAAGGCGTTATGGGGATTTTTCAGTTTTCCCAAGGAATAAATGGTCTCCACTCCTCTTTGAGTTTTCTATGATAGAAGAGATAGTACGGATTGGGGCGGGGAACTTGTGGAATGGTGCGGAGTTTCATTCTCGCTTCTGACGGAGTGAGTCCAGCTTTTCTATGGTTGCAGCCCACGCATGCGCTGACCACGTTCTCCCAAATATGTTTCCCGCCCTTACACCTTGGTATTATGTGGTCAATTGTAAGTTTCCGTGTATTGTTTCCGCAGTATTGGCATTTAAAATTGTCTCGGTAAAACAGTGCTTGTCTAGACAGTCTTCGCCTAATAAGTGGTTTTTTCACCATGTAGAAAAGTCTCACTACTGAAGGGAGAGGGAAAATATCTGAGGTGCTGTGAATAGCACCTCTTCCGTTTACTATTGACTCCGCTTTTCCCCTCCCCATAAGTATCAACGCGCGTCGGGCACTGCATATATTGAGTGGTTGATAATTCTGGTTTAATACCAAAACTGGAGTTTCGATCACAGAGGAAACTGCTGTAGTCATGTTGCTAATGATTACAGCTTGGAGTCCAAAATGTCTAGAGCTGCCATGAAATCACTGGGAACTAATCCAAACCCATCTGCTGGAATATTTCGCAGTGCCTTGATTATTAGAGGAGATATTCTCGAATCAGCGAAGTCGTTCTCGAGCAACGATTTAGTGTTTTCGACCTTTGCTATTACATCACTTGTATTGATAGGAGTGCTATTAGATGATGAGCTAATCTCAGCCATTTTACTTCTAACGTCAAAATCGTAAGTGAATCTTGTCAGACCAGTTACGAATATACATATAAAAATTAGACCGAGTGCCAATCCGACTCCCATACCTAGTACCCTATTTAGCCCTAATGTGGCTATATCTAATATGGGCATGCCAGGCTTTAAAAGTTTCAAAACAGACCGAGTTAATACAACCGATGATCCGATGATCAATATGTAGATTAATGTAGTTGCGGTGGTATCTAAACTGGGCGAGTCACTAAAGGTGGCACCGATGGCTTGTGAGATTCGCCCGCTTATGGCCCATCCGATCAAAGTTCCTGCAAGGTAAAGTGTGGCCCCTACCAATCCGACTCGTGCTCCCCAAACAAGGCAAGCGGCTATTACAACGATTAGGATTATATCTATCCAATTCATGACCTGTTTCCTGCTATATGTTCGTGGTCTGGTGACTCAATTTCGTTGTCCACCGTATCCGGCATTGCATAGTGAAAGCGTTTCCTCTATGGGCTTTGTGAGAAACTTACTGGTTGTGTTGTGATTCTAATTTAATTACCCGGCCGCTCGGCGGGTACTGGGTTGATTAGTCCGTTACCAAGTGAGAAAGGTATGATTTGGTCGAGTTCATCCAATGTCCACCTCCCATCTTTATGTATGCTCTTGATAACATGCCTAGGGGAATACAAAGATAGGGCCCATCCACTCGTACCTATCACCTGTCCCGATATTCCATTCGCTGCCTCTGATGATAGATATACGACTTTTGGGGCATTATTTTCAGGATCTCTGTTTTCTGGAGGTAATTCTGACACCATAGGTTGACTAGGAAGGCCAGCGGCTGACCTTTGTTCCTGTCTAAGTTCAGTTGTGCTTTGGGGAACCGTATCTGTCATTCTTGTTGATCCACCCGGATACACGGCGTTCACCATTATCCCGTAGGGTTGCAATTCGCCAGATATGGCTCTTGCGAATCCAACCATTCCTTCTTTGGCTGCTGCGTAATTAGCTTGGCCTGAGGCTCCTAAACCAGAGCCTGAGGAAAACAGAACGATTCTACCGTAACGCTGTTTGATCATATGTGGGACTACGTTCCTTACCATGTTGAATGCCCCGTATAAGTGTACTTGTAGTACATCGTCCCATTCCGATTCCGTCATATTGAAAACCATTCGGTCTCGGAGAATGCCCGCAGGATGGCACAGAATGTCGATTTGTCCGAACTGTTCTATGGCTGTTTTAACTATTCGTGAGGCACTAGAGAATTCTGCGACAGATTCGTAAGACGCTACAGCATTGCCTCCTTCAGCTTTTATCTCTTCGACCACTTGGTCAGCTGGTGTTGATGAGTCTCCGGTACCATCAACAGCCCCTCCCAGATCGTTAACCACGATCCTCGCACCATCTCTGGCGAGCCAGAGTGCGACTTCCCTGCCAATACCTCTACCTGCTCCTGTAACTATAGCGACTTTCCCTTCTACCCTATTTCCCATCTCACACCTCTTTTTGATTAGGTTGTTTTCATGGAGCCAGATGTTATTTTTAATCTGACATTGTTAGAATCCGGCGCCAATTATTTTTGGAAACAACACATCCATGTCTTCCATGGTGAAATTACCCCATTTGTTGATTATCTTTTCAATGTCAGGATTGGAATAAACATAGAGGCTGCCTCCCCGAACTCCTAGCACATACCCGTTAATATTTGGTGAGGCATAGGTGCAAAGATATACGGCTAAAGGGGCTACGTTGTCAGGATGGTCTGGGTAGCCCAATCCCTCCCAATTAGGTATCTCTGGAGATCGTCCGATTCCAGCCCGCTCATCTCTGGTGGGGCCTTTTACATAGGCTAGTCGTTTTTCTTCTACTGAGCCAGCGAAGAGTCTTGTTTCAGCTATCGGTGAAATTGCATTAGCCGTAACCCCATATTTTCCTAGATCCTTAGCTGTTGTTCTTGTAAGTCCTATGATCGCCTCTGTGGCCGCTGCGTAGTTGGATCTCCCCACGTCTCCCAAACCAGAGTCCGCTGCCATATTCACTATCCGACCCCCCCTTTGTTGGCGAAAGAGAATAGTTGCAAATTTCGTTGTGGTAAAAACACTTTTGGCGTTGTTCCTAACGATGACATCGAAGTCTTCTGGAGTCATTTGGTAGATCATTCTGTCGCGTAGCGACCCTGCTGAATTAACAAGTATGTCTAACCCGCCATACGTGTCTACCGCTGTTTGAACGAGGCTTTCTCCTCCTTCCATGGTAGACACGTCTGCGTAACTAGCCGTAGCTTCCCCGCCGGAATCTTGAATTTGTTCTACGGCTGAGTCAGCGGGGATCGTAGATTTACCCGTGCCGTCAACTTCGGACCCTTTATCGTTAACTACTACAGAAGCTCCTTCCTCGGCCAGTAAGTTCGCAATACCCCTTCCGATTCCTCTTCCCGCTCCTGTGACTATAGCGATCTTCCCCTCTAACCTGTTGCCCATTTATTGACTCTCCCTGTACTCATATTATTTGTCCATCGGTGGGTGATTGTCGTTTTGCATGACGACAACATTATAGAATCCATGTTGCTTGAATATGCAAATCAAAGAAGGAATTTGTCTAAAGAGGAGGAAAGATATGATTCATAAAAACTACAGATGTGAATTCTATTTCATAAGGCATGGACAATCCAAATCTAATGCGACCCCAGGCATGGCCGCCGGTGAAAATTATGATGCGCCGCTCACTGATCTAGGGATACACCAAGCTACCGCTCTGGGGGAAAGATTTCGAAAACAGCGTATAGATTTTGATCGAATCTATAGTTCTAGTCTTACCAGAGCGATACAGACTACAAATGCGATGCTTTCTGGCATGGAAAAGACCGATAAAACCTTTGAACTAGTAGATGAGATAATCGAACAACAGATCAAAGGTTGGCGAGGTGTCCCAATATCGGAAGCCATAACAACGGATGTGGAAATAAGTCGGGCTGTAAAGGGGAAGGATTTTGTTCCACCAGATGGCGAATCTATTCGAGAAGTACAGCGCCGAGCTTCCAATTGGATTGAAAATGAATTTATTTACAATCGTGAATTTTGTTCCCGTCCGGTTTCGAGTCGGATAGCCGTAGTAGGCCACGGCAATACGAGTAGAGCTATTTTTCAGTACATCATGGGATTTGATGAAAGATTAATTCATAGACTTGGCGTCGATAACACTTCGATATCAAGGTTTATTTTTGATAGCGGAGGGTGGTCAGTGGCATGCCTGAACGATAAGGCTCACTTGGAAGGGAATTTACTAGGAGCCAATGAAACCGCTGTTTGAATAGTTTTGGTTCTTAGTTTTCCTCAAGCCCAGGAAATAGATTGCGGTGGCTATGCCTATAAACGGTGTAATGATAATTGTCGCTAAAGTATCACATATTTGTGAAATTATTGGATTACCAATTGAAGCTGAAATTGCGGATCCTATTAGCCCAAGCACTATCGCTGGGATGAACGCGAGAATCGTTACAATCAATCCCGTCCCAAAAGTGATCCACCACCTTTTTGAGACCAAAGACCAACTTCTGGTCAAAGATTCCACAACTCCTCTATTTTCTATCACAATGGAACATATTGCGAAATTCCAACGCACCAGCAGAAACAGTAATAACGGTATTCCAACTATAAGAAATGAAAGTAATATTGGGATGATCAGTAAGGCGAGTAGCAATATTGCGAGCCCCAGAAGTCGGCCAGTACATGGAAGAGCATAATTAAGGCAAGTGATTACTGACACTTTGTCTTCTTCAGCATATTGCGCGGAACCGAAGGATATGGCGGCACTGGTAATCAGTCCTGATATTGCGATCAATATTAATAGGCACATTACGATGACAAGGTTCTCTATGTTGCTGATTCCGGCCATATTTATTTCCGGAGAGGAATCGGAAGAATTTGATTGTATATATCTGGAAATCTTCGTATCAAAATAGACTGTAAAAATAAGTAAGGGTATCCCTGATATGAAAGAAAGTATAAGAAAAGAGAGGAAGTTTTCCCGATAGACTGTAATGCTCAGTTGGACGAGTTTCATAATCTGACCCGGTATGGGGAGTTTAAGATCCCCTCGATCAGGTATGCTTTCTTCGTCTGCTCCAATTACATCACCAAGCGTTACTCCGTCAGATAGAGCCTGCCCACAATTTCCGCAGAACACTGCGTTCCTATACGAACTACCACAAACCGGGCAGATAGAATTGAGTTCAGATCCACATTTGGCACAATGTCTTGCCCCGACATTATTCTGTGAGCCACATTTTTTGCATTGACTTTCACTTTGAATGTTCATGATTACATCAACAGCGGTTACCGTAGATGTCAGTGGTCAAAACAGGGACAGATAAATCCTTTAATCCTTTATGAATTTTTTCTTTATCACCGACTACCACCACCTGGAAGCCGGTGTCGTTTATATGTTCTTTTGAGGCTCTCAATACGTCCTTGAATTCTAGGGATTCAAGTTTTTCAATACTTTGCTGGAAATAATTATCTGGCAATTCAAATGCGGATAGGTTTACTAATTGACCCATGATCTGGCTGTTAGTTTCGAATTGTGACGGAATCCCCTTTATGAGTCCTTGCTTGGCGTGATTGAATTCTTTTTCCGAAATTGGCCGCGAACTCCTTAGATCTGATAGTTCTTTCAGCACTTCATAAACAGACTCTTTAGTGAATTCGCTCTGGACGCTCCCCCTTGCCAACCAAGGCGATTGCACGCTATGCCACATAATTGAAGAGTAAAATCCGTAACTGTAGCCTTTATCCTGTCTTAAATTCATGTTCAGCCTGCCGGAGTAGTCTCCGCCTAGCACATAGTTTAAGAATGCTAATGCATAATAGTCATCATGCATTCTTGGTATAGTGAGATGGCCTGCTCTAATTACGGACTGGGCTGCCCCTGGTCTGTCTATAAGATGGATAGTTGTCTCGCTAAATTTAGGGTAAGCCTGTCCCGGATAACTTGGGGCCGGTTCGGAATCACGAGGGTCATCAGCTCTGAAACTTTGTTCAATTAACCGCGCGGCTTCGTCCATGTTGGTATCGCCCACCACAAGAAAAGTTCGGTTACTAGGCAAAACAAACTTTTTAAAATGCTGGTTCACAGCTTCTTGGCTTATAGAGTTGACCGAATCCAAAGTTCCATTTACTGGATGACCGTAGGCGGAACTCTCGCCGTATAATATTGATCTTGAGGCGATGTTTGCTATGAGATCTGCATTGTCCTCGATAGTACTGAGGTCAGCTAACCGCTCCGCTAAGAGCCGTTTAAGTTCTGGGACTGGAAAAGACGGATGCTGAGCGACATCTGAAAGAAGTGACAGCTCTTTTTCCAGATGAATGGAGAGCCCACTAACTGACAAAATGGTGTACTCCCTCGCTACATCCTTGGAGAGTTGGGATCCTAAGAACTCTATTTCGTCGGCTATCTGATAACTGGTCTTAGATGAAGTTCCTTCCACCAACATGTCTGTTGTGAATTTTGCCAAACCCGGAGAGTCGTGTGGGTCATTCATGGCACCAGTTTTAAGTAGTAATCCAACTGAGGTAATGGGAAGATTTGGCTTGTGAACTAGCAATATTTTGGTCCCATTTGCTAATTCACTTTTTTCCGGAACAGGAGGGGTGAATGAAACTTCCCCTGATTTACTCGGTGCCTTCTTCCTGTCGAACGAGCTGGAGATGGATGTGGATGTGTTGCTTGCACTCGGGATGACTGTAAGTCTTACATGTGTTTGGTTCAGTGAAGATGCCGCACTTGCTATTTGTTGAGGAGTTACCGCCATATACCGGTCGAGGTCAGTATTTATGAGAGAAGGATCTTTTCCTAACACGTTGTAATAGTTAAGCTGATCTGCTCTTCCTCCAAATCCACCAATTTTTTCCAACTGACGTACTTGATAGTTTTGCACGCGATTCCTAGCTCGTTCCATCTCACTTTCTGATGGTGGGTCAGAAGAGATTTTATCGAGATTGGCCCATATGACGTTCTCTATGGACTCGAGAGTGTTATCTGGGGCGGCGGTGGCCGTGATGTGGAACTCTCCAGCTATTTCCTGTCCGTGATGGAAGGCTCTGATCTCATGAGCAATGTTTGACTCGTAGACCAACTCGTTGTTGAGTCTAGAACTGCGTCCATCTGACAAAATGATAGACAACATATCCAAAGCTGCTTGTCGCTCAGTGAAATCCGGTGAGGACGGCCAGGCTAAGTACAAACGAGGTAGCTGTACCGAATCTTCCATCTCTATGATGGTTTTTCCTTGAAGTCCCGATCCCATTCTTTGGAACCGGTCTATAGAAGGGCCGGGCTCTAGTTCCCCGAAGTACTTTTCCACCTGGTCATACGCTTCGTTATGATCAATATCTCCGGCTATTGTGATACTGGCATTCGATGGAGAATAGTATGAACGAAAGAAATCTTGTACGTCCTTTAGGGTCGCTGAGTCTAAATCTTCTTGCGATCCAATGGTAGGCCAGTTGTAGGGATGAGGTAGCGGAAACAACGCTTCCTGCAATTTCAGATGGGCCATTCCATACGGTCTGTTTTCATAACTTTGTCTTCTCTCGTTTTTGACCACATCCCTCTGTAAATCGAAACGTTCCTGGTCTAGGGCATCCAGTAAAAACCCCATTCTGTCCGATTCTAGCCAAAGAGCGAGAGGAAGGTAGTTGGAAGGCAAATCTTCCCAATAGTTCGTTCTGTCATTTGTGGTCGACCCATTGATGTTGCCACCAATTCTTTGGAGTGGTTCGAAATAATCCTTGTTATGGTTCTTCGATCCTTCAAACATCACATGTTCAAATAAATGAGCGAAACCGGTGCGTCCTGGAGACTCATTTTTTGAACCCACGTGGTACCAGATATTCACAGCGACCATCGGGGCATTGCGGTCAACGTGTGTTATTACTTCGAGGCCATTGCCCAAAGATCTCTTTTCAAAAGGTATAGATATCACGAATATTTCCTAGTCATGATTTACTGGGTAGTGTGAATTCTGCGTGTCCTATGACTAGTTTGACTCCTTCTTCATTTTCCATAACCACATCGCATCCTATGTTGGTTGCTTCTACATCTTCTTCCTTGTCAGTAATGATTCCTGTTAATTTTAAAGGCTTGTCATGAAGAACCATTTGTCTGAAAACCACATCTATTTTCTTTAAGCTAACTGTCGGGGACCATCCGGTAATTAATTGAGACATAAGGGCTATGTTCATCGCTCCAGGGACGATAGCTCCAGGTAACCCCTCCGCTTTGGCTATTTTTTCTGACGTAAACCGAGATGGAGAGGGATTCGGTTCCCTTACAGACACAAATCCAATAACTTGTTCAAGAGATATTTTTCGCGTCATAGGATTTATCTCATCACCTAATTCTACATCTTCGAAATAGAGATTTTCGGTTGTCATTTATTTCGGTTCCTTCTGACGAATGACTCATCTACTAGGGCAACGATTTCATCCTTCTGATTTTTGAAAGTGGTTTTCCAAACTGCAAAAACCATTTTGCCAGACCTACCGGTTTTTGAGTAAACATTGTCTAGACGGGTACTTGCAGTGAGCCTATCTCCGGGCCTCACATGTTCTTTACACTCTACGGACTGACCGGCAAAGAAACTAAGGTCACCAAATTGGAGTTTAATATCTGGCCTGCTGATATTGTTGACAAATATGTTGCAAATGGTTGGGGGTGCAATCACATTCTCGGTGTTAGCCCCTTCCCCTAAATACTTTTTGTCAGTCTCTCCAGTCGATTTCGCGAACTCGGATATCATCTCGCCTGTCACTTCGAAACTTCCTATAGCATGCTCTCTACCTAGCAGGCTTCGGTCATAGACGATTCCGTCGTCAGTTGCCATCAACAAATCCTTGTTATTTTTTACTATCCTCTAGGGTAACTGCTTTGAAATTTCCGCTGCGTAGCGCAGTCACTAGCTCGGGTTCAGAGGCGATGAAGTTTTCAAATTGTGTTAGGCAGGCGCCAATTGCGCTCACTATATGAGCATCACTGCCACCAGTGGAAAGATACCCACGTTCTTTAATTAAGTCCATCGCTTTTTCCCCTTCTCCCGGGCGATTAGACGCATTTAAGCCTTCGACTATTCGTATAGTTTCAAACCCTGTTCTTCCTGATTCAAGATATGTTGCAAACCCGATGCCTGACCTTCCTGGATGGGCGGGGATTGCAATAGCTTCCAATTCGTCGCATTTCTTGATGAGACTTTCTGCACTCAAGTTCACGTCAGAAAAGTTTATTGAAGAAGTAAGAGCTCTACTAACACCATACACTAGAAAATGGCCGCAGTCCGTATCTAGTTCCGCACCCTTAAGAATGACTAGTCCTGTCTCAGAAGAGAGTTGAGAATAGTCAATGTCATGGTTGAACTGTCGGTGTTCGGTAAGGACGAAGCCATGGACCATGTGGCCCCTTTGGCGCAAAACTCCGACCCACCGGACATATTGCTCTACGGTGGCCCGTGAATCATCTGAAGCAACAGAATGGGTGTGTAGATCCAAAAACATACGAAGGTAAATACTAGGGGAGGTATATGGGACAGTCAAGAACAAAATCCATGTGTCCAATTCGTGTATCGGATTTTGACAGAATTGGATACATGGATTTTTGAATGTTAATCTGTAAATCTCGGGACAAACAATAATCTAGGAGATGATCATGGATCTTGCGCTAAAAGGTAAGAATGCTTTGGTGACCGGTGGGAGTAGGGGTTTGGGTAGGCAGAGTGCTGTTTCCTTGGCAAATGAAGGTGTCAATGTGGCTATATGCGGAAGGACAAGGGAAACTCTGGATTCCACGACATCTGAACTTGCTGAAAGGGGAGTTAAGGCGATAGGGATCACTGCTGATGTATCGGATTTGCAATCGGTTCACTATCTTCACAAGGAAGTGGAATCCAAGTTGGGCTCAGTAGATATTCTAGTTAACAATGCCGGAGGTAGTCTCGCCAGAACAGGGATTGAGGGTACGGCATTGGACGATTTTAAGGGAACCTTTGACTTGAACGTATTTGGAGGTTTCGAACTAATGAAGTTGGTAATACCGGCTATGAAAAAACAAGATTGGGGTCGGATAATCAATATCGCGTCCATTTGGGGCAGGGAGTATGGAGGTAATATCTCTTATATGTCGGCTAAGGCCGCATTAATTGCTGCTACCAAGCACGCTGCTATATCTCTAGCAAAAGATGGAATCTTAGTCAATTCTATAGCGCCTGGGTCAATAGAACATGAAGGCGGTTCTTGGGAAACATTTCAAAAAAACAACCCAATAGAGGTAGTCGATTCTTTTATAGAGCAGAATCTTCCCCTTGGCAGGTTTGGTTGGCCAGAGCCTGTAGGAGATCTAGTCGCTTTTCTATCATCGGACAGGGCTGGTCTAGTCACTGGATCGTGCATAGTGATTGATGGCGGGCAAAGCGTTTCAATGATTTGAAGAAATGAACGACGCTCAAACTGTCCGGGTTGTAGTCTCCACTAGTCACCCATGGTTGCTTTTCTACCGCGGTTTTAATTTATCGTTTTTATCCTCATATAGGATAAGACCAACATAGTATTTAGCTGCAGAACTAACTGAATTTAGAACCAACGATTGAGAGGCTGGGTCCAGGGTTCCATATATGGTGACTTTATTCTTTTGTGACGGAATGTCTTGGATTGGGATGTCCTAACACTTTGTGATTGACTAAATTGTCCGGCATTTTACCTTGATAAACTTTCACGACTTCCGCTGCAGCTCTTTGTTCAAGTTCAAGAGTCGATTCTTGGGAAAAGAATGCTATGTGCGGCGTGATGATAATATTCTCTAATTTAAAAAAAGGATGGTCTTTTGGAGGAGTGTTTTCGACCATGACATCTAATCCAGCTCCTCCAATATATCCGGAGGAGAGAGCCTCATAAAGGGCTTCCTCGTTAATCAATGGGCCTCTCGCGGCATTTATCAGGAAGGCATGTTTTTTCATTTTGGATAGTTCCGGCCTATCGATAAGGTTGTGTGTTTCTGAGATTAAAGGAGCATGCAGCGTCACGAAGTCAGATTTATTCAGGAGCTCATCCATGTCGACAAGTTTTGCGCCTTGTGCCGCTACTATTTTAGAAGAGACCGCTGGGTCAGAGGTCAATATTTCCATTCCAAATACTCGAGCTTTTAAAGCGACTGCTTGTCCGATTCTTCCAAATCCTACTATTCCTAATGTTTTACCCCTCAGCCTCATCATACGCATCGTTAAACCAAGGTGCCCCCATCCATCTTTTTTTACGGACTGATCAAAAATTGAGATTTTTCGATTCCACGTGTGCATCATTGCCATAACGTGGTCAGAGACTTCATCAACGCAGTAGTCAGGAACGTAGGTAACTGCTATCCCAAGTTCAGTGGCGGTGTCAACAGCGATGTTATCTGTTCCAACCCCAAATCTACCTATTACAACACATTTTTTTGCCGCTTTAACAACATTTTCAGTGACTTGAGCGAAGCAGGTCATAATTGCGTCAACGTCTTTTGAAAGCTCTATCAGCGTACTTTCCTTTCCATCTGGAGCTATCAAGACTTCGGCGCCGGCAGCCTCCAATACCTTTCTTTCCGGGTCAGTTGTCGGCCAGACATGATCAGTTATTAGTACCTTCCAACTCATAAAATAACCCCTTTTTAGCTGGCAGCTTTAAAAATCTCTCGCGGCATTGGCTTGAACATACAACCTTCGACGAATATATCGAAGAAATCTGGTGTTGTTTCCAATTCTATGTGTTCAACTTTTTTGACTAGGTTCTCTATTGATAATCTTGAAGCGACAGACTTGAGCATAATAGTTGCTCCCTCTAGCGAAGCATTTCCTACTTTGGATATTTTTTCGGTGGGGAAATCTGCTATGAATCCTATCGATTTCGCGTTATGAGCGTTTATATAGTTTGCAAACCCTCCGGCAAGATAAAGAGTTTCCAAATCCTCTATTGATTTACCAAAGTGTCTCATGGCAATGAACTGGCCTGAATAGTTGGCAGACTTAGCCTGGGCCAAAGCGCTTATATCAGATCTAGACAGGTACATTTCACGGTCAGGGGCAAAGGTAAATTGATTAGAATCATCTTGGTATTTGCCAAGGACATCCATAGCCTCGGTCCGGCGGAGTTCAGAGAGGAGATCAACAAGACCAGAACCGCAAATACCTTGGACTTCGGCACCACCTATAGTGGAAATATTTACTGTTCCTTCCAGTATTGAAACTGCCTCAACTGCTCCGTCATATCCTGGCATCCCGTATGTGACTTCTCCACCTTCAAAAGCTGGGCCGGCCGGGCATGAGGCGGTTACCATACCAGAACTGTCTCCAATAACAACCTCAGTATTGGTACCAATATCTACGAGCATCCTGGGTGACGTGGCTGTATCCATTCCAATGGCTAACATATCTGCTGCCACGTCCGCTCCAACATGGGACCCCACCAGTGGCCCACTATATACTTTTGCGTTTGGGTGCACTCTTAGGCCAATATCGGAGGCAGAGCATTCCATCGCTGTAGATTCCCGTGTCTTATTTTCGAATTCTGTTTGAATCAGTGATTTGTACGGTTTTTGACCTATTGGTTGAACATCAATACCGAATAACAGGTCCCTCATTGTTGTGTTCCCAACTAGTACGACGTCGTATATGCATCGTCGATGGACTGACCTTCTATCGGGATTTCGAGTCATTGCCCCAATTTCAAAATTGATGGAGGAGAGGATCACTTGCCTTAACTCTCCGTGGAAGTTGCCCCCGTCATAAGAAATACGGTTCATGACGTCTCCTCCTCCAAATCTCTGAGGATTCTCAAATGATGAGGTCTGAATTGTTTCCCCAGATTCCAGATCTACTAGGTTTAAAACAACAGTTGTGGTACCTATGTCTCCGGCTATTCCATAAATACCTCCCCTATATTTATCGATGATTTTGCCGTCCCTAAGAACGTTACTTTTGTCCTTAGTTACCTTCGGGTCTAACTGTATTTTGCGCTGGATGCTTTTGGACAAAATACGAGGCTGTCTCCTAAGAGTTGCGAATTCAACTGTTGCGTGTGGATCCTCTAGGATAGTTCTACAAGCAAGGCGGTAATTTCCCCTAAGGAACTTTTCCTGCTCAGTAATGAGATTCAAAGAGTTCATACCCTTTCGAATCTCAACGATGCATTCGTGGCATTCTCCCGTTCTTCCACATGAGGTAGGGACACGTAAGTTAAGAGAATCCGCGTAATCAAATAAAGTATTTTTTTCTCTATATTGGACTTCTCGCCCATCGGCTATTACAGGGGACATAATTCAATCCTAACAAATGAAAAGAATATTAAATAGAACGAGTAAGTAAAAGGGGTGGTTCGATGAGGTGGTGCTAGCAGCAGGATAAATTCTTGGATTGAATAAAATGTGTGGAATTTAGCTTATCGGAGTCTCTGATTCCCAAGCGTCCCGATAATCTAAATTATCGCTGCCCAAGCATACATATAGTTCCCCTGGGGCAACCTTTACGTCTTGGTTTCTGCAGCCGAACCTTGCCGTGCATCTATCTTGAGCATTTTTGTATGGACAACGAGACCTTGAGATTTCACTGACGGACTTTGATATGCCTCTAAATATGCCATCAAGTCTTCTGAGGCTGGCAGCATATTTATCCCTGTCGAATTCTGGTTGGTGATCACCTGAGTTGGCTGGCAATTTTCGGATCCTCTTCGATTAGTAAGTTGCTCCAGTTTCTTGTACGAGACCCAGAAAATACTTGGCTAAGTCGACGCATTCTATGGCGTCTTTTCCGTACCCATCAGCTCCCATATCGTCGGCGAATTCTTGTGAAAGTGGAGCACCGCCAACCATTACTTTAACTAGGTCTCTCATTTCAACTTCTTCTAATGCCTCTATGGTTCTACCCATATTGGGCATTGTAGTAGTGAGGAGAGCTGACATTCCAAGCACACTAGCTTCGTTTTCTTCTAATGCTTCAATGAATTCATCTGGCGAAGTATCGACCCCGAGGTCGACGACTGTAAATCCTGCTCCCCTGAGCATCATTATGCACAGGTTTTTGCCGATATCGTGTAGGTCGCCCTTCACTGTTCCCATAATTACTGTCCCCATTGGTTCTACACCTGAAGCAGAAAGTATAGGTTCAATGTGTTCCATACCAGCTTTCATAGCCCTAGCGGCCACTAGCACTTCAGGCACAAAGATTATGTTGTCTCTAAACTTGATGCCTACAATGGCCATACCGGCGACCAAGCCATCATCCAGAATAGTATTTGCGCTGAAACCCTCGTCTAAGGCTTTCTTCGTCAAGTCGTACACGTCAATGTTATTACCGTGAATGAGCTTTACGGAAATTTCCTGCATTAGTGGGTCGGCCTTATTCCAGAGGGCCCTGATGTGAGATTCCTCTGATGGATTGGTCACGTATGTTAATTCTTTTTCAAGATCTTCATTAACAACTGGCATTTGAATTCCTTATGGGATCGAGTTTTTTTAACAATCCTTCAATACATATTTTGTCAAACCTGTCGCCATGTTTTGCAGAACAAAATCCAAGGGCTAATTATACGGCTGATTGTATAGCGCTGTGTTATTGGTGGGCCTTCCTTTTTGTCCAATCTTTAACAGCAAGGGGAATTTCCATAAGATTTTGTATCTTAGTTGCAAGCGGTACAGCGCATTCTGGGGCAATCATTTGAACACCAGCTTCCAGGCATTTGTATACTTCCTTCCTGACTTCTTCAGGGCCTCGGGCGTACAGTGTCTCCGGATTGTTTATGTTGCCTACCAGCCCAATGCCTCCATTGACAGCATCCATGGCTTCTTGGGGGTCGTTTTTGGAATCGAAATGAAACGAGGCCATGCCGGTTTGTGCAATATAAGGCATTCTGTCCACGGTTTTTCCACATATGTGTAGGATCAGAGGCACGGGTAGTGTCTCCACCATTTCTGTATGAATGTCCTGTAAAAATCGCTTGTAATACTCTCCACTTACCAGGTCGCCTGTGGCGTGGTCGGGGAACGTAAGTACATCGGCACCCGCATCAATTTGGGCTTCTCCAAAAAGTACGGATATTTCAGTGAGCTTTTCTAGTGCTCTCATCGTTTCTTCCGGATTGTCCACAGTACCGAGTAAGAATCTCTCCACGCCAAAAACATGGTAGGCAAGTGTCCAAGGACCCATTGTTTTTCCTATGATGGCCACTTCGTCGCCATATTCTTGTTTCAGAATTTTTATGGACTCCGTTATGGTTTTTACGTCCCTATGTTCTAGGAAATTGCTAGGCACATGCACGTCATCAGCGCCTCTCCAAACAGGGTTATACATTCGTACAGTGGGCCAGTTATCTTTCTCTTCCCACTGCATTTCGCATCCTAAGGCAGAGGATTCTTGAATTATTGTGAAATAAGGGGAGATACTGTCGAATCCTAGCTCTGTATAGCCAGTTGCAGCCAATCTGGCAGCAAGTTCAGGATCTCGACATGCTTCTGGGAATGGTGCTTCAACTAAATCCATAAGCTCTACAGTCGCTACATTCGTTGGGTTTGCAACAGGTGTCCTGTCCACGGGTTTGCCCGCCAGCGAATTCATGACTCGTTGTCTTGGAGTCATAATTTCCTCTTTCCTCATTGTCATAGTGTCTAGGTCCCCCCCGGTGCTCTATGTTTGATTGAATCCAAGAGTGTTTGTCGTCATTTGTCCTCTCATATCTTCAGCCGCGATCATAGTTTCTACGCTACTGATATTTCTGGAGTAGGGCATCAAAAGCCGCATCAGTTTTTCATGCTTGTTTCTACATTCAAATGCAACTTCATTCTCCCCCTCTTTGTCCATTTCACCATAACGGGAAAACCCAGCCATTATCATCCGTAGTCGCATGGAAGGATTTTTAGCATTTCCTGATGTGGCGATTCTGTAGAACCAACTTCCTTCCCGTCTAAATGGATTCGCATATATCGTCAAATCTGATTTGCTGTCTTTTATCTTTATTTCACCACTTGAGGGTGCAAAGTCAGGGGCTTTCCCAACGGATTGGCTAAGCAAAAATTTGACGGGTCTTTCGTGAAGAGATCCACATTCAAATCTAGCCTGGTTGTCAGTACCGGGGACTGCAGACATTCCCCCAAGGGAAACGAGTTGGTTTCGGATACTCTTTATGCGTTTTGAAACATTAGGTATATTACTGAAAGTCCAAACTGTAAATGTGGATTCTTTTAGATAGAGGCCTATAGATATATCGTTGAAGTGTTTGTCCAATGGAATCAATTCAAGGCATTTCCCATACCTTGATAGCACTTCTGAAGGTCTAAGAGCTCCACGCTGAATTAATGCCATATGCTTTTACCCCTTTCCCAAAGCTTTCGCGAGGGCCTTTATGTGGGCTGGTCCTGTTCCGCAGCAGCCCCCGATTATATTTACGCCTACTTTCTTCAGTTGCAAGAATCGTTCCGCCATGAACTCTGGAGATTCCGGGTATATAATTTCCCCTTTCTCGATCCCGGGTATTCCCGCGTTTGAATGTACAAGCAGTGGTAGAGTAGTTGAGTCTCTCATTCTTTCCGCGATTTCGATCATGTTGTCGATTCCGTTTCCACAGTTGGTACCGACTATGTCTGCTCCTGATTCTGATAACCCGATCGCGGCCTGTTCAGGTGTTATACCCATCATAGTGAAGTATCCCCTGGGTCCTTTGTCGAAAGTCATTGTTGCTGCAACCGTCAAGTGGGTATTTTCCTTCGCCGCACGTATTGCCAACGATGCCTCTTCCATGGCGGTCATAGTCTCTATTACTATCCCGTCTGCCCCTCCGTCTTCTAGTGAAGTCACCTGAATTTTAAAAGCTTCATACATTTCTTCCTCTGAGACATTTCCGAGTGGCTGTATAAATTCTCCTGTTGGTCCCACGGAACCGAATACGAATTTCTCTTCAGTAGCTTGGCTCTTTGCATGCTCAGCGGCCAACTTGTTGAACTCAGCAACCCTATTTCCAAACCCGTAGTGACTCTGTCGATACACGGTCCCACCGAAAGAGTTTGTTAATACCAAGTCAGAACCCGACTTAAAATACTCTCTTGCCATCTTCTTGACTACATCTGGTCGAATAGCGTTAAACTCCTCCGGATCCCCACCTGGTTCGAGCCCGTTCTGTTGCAGAAACGTACCAGTTGCTCCATCCGAAACGAGTACCTCCCCGGAGCTTAAACGGTTTAGAATACTTTCCTGATTTGGAACGTTATTATCTTCCATGAATTGGTTAAATATATACTTCCAGACAACAGATCCGAAAGTTACTCCTCCATCCAGTGATCGATTGCTCCCGCGTAAGGTTTCCTTGTGCCACTGATCTCCATGTCCCTGATCCTAGCGGCAAAATCATGTGGCATGTCTGAGTTAATTTTATCAGCCAACTTATAGGACGTGGCTTCTGCGTCTCCATCAATATGCATATGTTTTCCCCACTCCCAACCCATCAAATATTCCTCACTCCCGGCACTTCCGTCCATCATAGAGATAGAGTCTGCCGCTTGTTGGAACCGTTCTTCAAGTAAAACTGATGTGGTTTTTTCCTCATCCGTAGCTTGGACCTGTACAGGAATTTCTTTCCAGTACATGATACGAATAGTGGCCAACGCTTACCCTCCGCGAAGTTTTTATATATTGCGTAAGTCATTATATAGTCTCCCTCGGCAAGTAATCTTTTGGCCTATCTGTTCTTGAGAAAGTTTATGTGTGATATAACGAATAGCGGCTGGGCAAGATTCACTAGAGGTTGGCGATGACTTATGCACTTGTAAACGGGGTTAATATCTATTACGAAACTCACGGTTCTGGTACCCCATTGGTTTTTTGTCATGAGTTTGCGGGGGATTACCGTTCTTGGGAATCACAAGTTGGATTCTTTAGCCGAAATTACGAGGTCATCACTTATTGCGCCAGAGGATATCCTCCGTCAGACGTACCAGACTCGGTTGATCTCTACAGCCAATCTCAATTTGTGAACGATTTAAAAGGTCTTCTGACAACCTTGAATGTAGAGAAGGCTCATTTAGTTGGTCTTTCTATGGGAGGGAACGTAGCTCTTAATTTTGCTATTTCTTTTCCTGGAATGGTTTTCTCTCTCGTAGTTGCGGGTACTGGGACGGGTTCGGATGAGCCAGCCTTGTTCAGGGCCCGCGTGGATGGTATGGCTGATGGCATGGAAAACGAGGGTATGAGTTTCATGTCTAGTTATTTAGGAGGTCCTGCTAGGGTTCAACTGAAGCAAAAGGACCCCAAAGGGTATGAAGTATTCCGGAATAACTTCATGCAGCATTCACCCGTTGGATCGGCAAATACCTTTCGAGGGGTTTTGAAACAACGTCCTCCTATATATGACTTGGAACATAAATTGAAAAGTCTCAATATACCTACGTTAGTTGTTATTGGAGACGAAGATGATCCTTGCATACAACCGGCTCTTTTTATGAGTAAAAATATCCCTTCAGCTGGTTTAGCAGTATTTCCTCGCTCTGGGCACGCAGTTAATTTGGAGGAACCGGAGTTATTCAATAGGACATTGATGGATTTTTTAATTCAGGTAGAAAGGGAAAAATGGCATAAGAAATATTTCGGCAAGGTTGACGGGTCGCTTGAGTAAATTGAATGTGAATCTCTATGGTTCTTCCTACGATTACGTCACTCATATTTTGAGATTTGCACGTGCTCTCCGATCGTTTGGGATGATGGCTGGGCCGACCGAGGTCTCGGCATACATAAATACGATTTCTTCGAGTCAGCTCATAGAGTTTTCCGCGGACCGCCCGTCGATTTACTGGATTTTGAGGAGTTTGTTCGTTAGGCGTAATACAGAGATCAGTTTGTTCGATGAAGCTTTTGAAAAATTCTGGTCTTTTGATTTTATCCCAACACGCAGTGCTAAAAACGCTAACTCAGACTTGTTTACCGGCGGGAGAGGCTTTGGAAGAAAAAGAGGTTATTTGACTACGATGGAATATGATCCTGCGTCGAACAACGTGCTTTTCCAGCCTACAACAAGCGGTGCTAGCTCGCGCGAACCAAATAAATATGCGGATATAGCCCATCTGGGCGAAAAGGAAATTTTGGAAATATCCAGAATTGCCTCCAGATTGGTGAGAAAGTTGGCGGACCGGCCTGGAAGGAGATATCGCAAAGGGAACAAAGGGAGAGTTACAGATTTTCGAAATATTTTCAGGCTAAATATTGGTAGAGGAGGTGAACCTATAAAAATTCCAATGCGGACAAAGACCCCGAAAGTCCCAAGAGTTATCGTTTTGATAGATGTGAGCGGATCGATGAACAGGTACACACAAACTTTGCTACAGTTGGCTTTCGAGCTTTGTAAGAAGACTAAAAAGGTTAGCGTTTTTGTATTTAGTACTTCCTTAACAGATGTGACAAAGGAGCTGTCTTCACCTTCGTTAACAGATTCACTTCGCAGGATAAGTGACAAGGTTTCAAATTGGTCAGGAGGAACACGGATAGGGGATTGCCTAAATGATCTTAGAACATTTAATTCTTCTAAATTCGACCGATATACCACGGTTGTATTGATGAGTGACGGTTGGGACACTAATTTACCAGAAGAGGTTGTTTTTAACATGCGGATTCTCAGACGCGCAGTACGGAAGATCATCTGGTTAAACCCTCTTCTAGGATCTAAAGATTACGAACAGGCCACCTATACCCTCAAAGCGGTCAAACCCTTTGTAGACGTTTTCGCTTCTGCAAGGAACATCGCATCGTTGAGGAAGCTGCCAGATTTGCTAGCATAGCCTGGCTAAATTGAGTACTTTGAAACTGAATAGTGGTCAAGATCCAGGCCAAGTCCCGGTTTATCAGGGAATGGCGACAACATCCCATTTTTTTGTTTTGGAAAATCTGTGTACCAGACTTCGTCTCCTTCGAGTGAGACATTCATATATTCGACAACTTTTAAGTTTGGAATTGCGCATGCCACATGGAGATGAACGAGTTGCAGGGCGTGTGGAGCCACGGGTAGATTAAAGGCTTGTGCGATATGCGCGACCTTCATCCATTCGGTCACTCCACCAAGTCTTCCTATATCTGGTTGAATAATGTCCGCTCCTCCTCGCTCTATCAAATCTCGAAAACCGTATTTCAAGTATTCATGCTCTCCCGTAGCGATCGGTATTGTTGTTGTTCTTGCAATGTCAGCCATCCCGCCGATGTCGTCAGGTATTAGGGGTTCTTCCAGCCATCCTACTTGGAATTGTTCAAATTCCCGAGCCATATATATGGCTTGTTTTCTGTAGTAGCCGTTATTGGCGTCTATGTAAATTGACACGTCATCTCCTACAGCTCTTCTTACGGCTGCAACTCTTTCTATATCTTCTCTTTCTGAATTACCAAAATCTTTTCCCACTTTCATTTTTACACGCGGGATACCGGATTCTACATAAGCCGTCATTTCTTGAACCAATTCGGGTTCTGAGAAATTTGTCCATCCTCCGCTCCCATATATTGGCACTGAATTTGTATAGGCGCCTAGAAGTCTGTACAAAGGTAGGTTTAAATATTTTGCTTTTAAATCCCATAGCGCAATATCGATTGCAGAAATAGCGCAGAAGGCAATCCCCTTTCTCCCATACCCGCGCACTCTCCAAAACATATCGTTCCAAAGTCGCTCAATTTCAATAGGATCTTTTCCCACCAAGATATTTTTCAGCGCGTCGTTTATAACTTCTCTAACGCCGGGGGACGGGTATGTCATCCCAAGACCTTCTATCCCGTCATCTGTAAGAATGTGGACGAAGAGTTGAGATCTCCCGGTCTCACTCTCGGGGGGATGTGGCATTGTCGCATCTTGAATCGCTCTTCCTTTAGGATTATGTAATAAGGTTGTTTCAACGTTTGTTATTTTCATCAATAAAGCTCGAAATGTTACTTAGATTTATTTGTTTAACTTGAAAGTATTTTTTAGATTTCAATTATCGTAATTGAGGTCACATTTTTTTGGGAGCGGACATACTCATAAGTGATAGACACTTTGAGAGGGCGGTTTGTGCAGTTTTTACGAGTAAGAGGCGGGCCCTAGTCAAAGGCAATTGTGATTTATCAGATGAAATTACCCGACATGTTTGATAAAAAACATGAAAGGCTGTGGCCAATTCCAATGCGTAATGGGGTATGTGGTGCGGTTCGAGATTAATCACCGATGTTTCTATAACCTCGGGGAACTCGATAATTTTTTTTATGAGATTCAGTTCATTTGGATCTTTTAGGTGGTCGACTTCACCGTCACTGAACTCAATGTTTCGTTCCTCTGCTAGTTCAAGGATGCTGCAGATTCGGGCGAAGGCATATTGAACGTAATACACAGGGTTTTCTGAAGATGTATCCTTTGCTAGGTCGAGATCAAAATCGAGTTGGGTTTCGTGAGATCTAGATAAAAACATGTATCGGCAGGCGTCAACTCCTATTTCTTTCACTAAATCGACAAGTGGGACGGTGTTGCCGCTCCTCTTGGAAAGCTTCTCAGAAGTTTCACCTTTTTTAAATCTCACCATTTGTACAAGTACCGTGTCTAGGCGTTTTGGATCGACATCCAGCGCTTTCAATGCTGATTTCAGTCTTGGTACCTGTCCTTGATGGTCTGCTCCCCATATGTTAATAACTCGGTCAAAGCCTCTCTCGCTGAATTTATTAAAGTGGTATGCAATATCAGTTGCAAAATACGTTGGTGATCCAGTACTTCTTATTAGAACGTTATCCTTTTCCTCACCGAGCTTGCTGGAATCAAGCCATGACGCTCCATCTTTCTTCAGTACAAATCCTTTTTGGGTCAGAACATCCATGCAATGATCGAACTGTCCATCTCTAAAAAGACTTTTTTCGCTAAACCAGTTATCGAATTTTATTCTCAGCGAGGTGACATCTTCTTCGATGCCTTCCATGATCAATGACTCACCGATTTCTCCAATAATATCCAGGGCTTCCTTTTCAGGAAGTCTCAAATATTTTTGTCCGTCGCGGCCGTAAATTTTCTTCGCGATATCAACCACATCTTCTCCAGGGTACGCTCCCTCTGGAAGTTCTGTGATTTCACCACATATTTGTTTGTACCTTGTTAGTAATGAAACCCTGAAGTTTTCAATTTGGTTCCCGGCGTCGTTCAAATAGTATTCTTCATGCACTCTATAGCCTGCTTCTTTTAGTAGGGCGGCAAGTGTACTGCCTATCACTGCTCCTCTGGCGTGTGCTATGTGCAATCTGCCAGTGGGATTGGCGCTTATATACTCGACTTGAACTGTACTTCCGTCTCCGATCGAAATTTCACAAAAGGTGTCAGGATTTTTCAGTATGTGCTGAACCTGATTTAACAACCATCGCCTGTTTAGAATTATATTTATGAATCCGGGAGGCGCGACTTCGGTGTCACCGATGACACTTTCGCAGGAAATATTTTTTTTCAAAACCTCGGCAATTTCTAGAGGAGTCATATTAAGTGGTTTCGCAAGTTTCATTGGTAGGCTGCATGCGAAGTCACCGTGTATTGGATTTTGAGGACGCTCTACAGCAGCATCTAAAACTTCAATCCCAAATAAGCTTCTTGAGTCTACGGCGGATTGCAAAGCCGAAAGTATTTCTTTTTTTACTAATTCAGAAGCAGTCAACAAATGACAATCTCCGGCAATTGTTAGGTACTTAACAGTAACAGATGGGCAGGTTCTATTCAGTTGAAATTGGGAGTAGTTTTAGTTAGGACGCTAGCTGCTATATCTTTACTGTAATCTTTGGTGGCGCGGGATGTTCGAACATCTTGCCGATAATGCTACTGTTGAAAACACCTTTTTTTTCAAGACTTGATAACAGGTTCGGAACCTTTGTAGACTTTATCGATATTAACAATCCACCCGAAGTTTGGGCGTCGCATAATAGGAGTTTGTCACTTTCCGAAATGTCATCTGACCACTCTGCTGAGCCATGTAGTGAATCTAGATTCCTTGAAGTGCCACCAGGTGCGATTCCCTTACATAGCAAATCGCGAGTCCCATCTATAACAGGGACTTTTGACAATTCTATTTCAGCGGAAACACCCGACCCTTCTACCATTTCCCTTAGGTGGCCCATTAAGCCAAATCCTGTTATGTCTGAGCAAGCATTTGCACCCGTTTCGACCATCGCTTCAGAGGCTCCACGGTTAAGAGAAGACATTATTTCTATCGCTTCGTTGTGCACTGACTTGGATACTGTTCCTTGTTTGCCTGCGGTCG
Source organism: uncultured Dehalococcoidia bacterium (assembly GCA_964409595.1). GTDB lineage: Bacteria > Chloroflexota > Dehalococcoidia > Lucifugimonadales > UBA826 > CAYPDR01. The sequence goes on along the minus strand of CAYPDR010000010.1, from coordinate 3,736 downwards.
TGATAATTCCTGTTCCTATAGGTTTTGTAAGAACCAATGAGTCCCCCGGTTTAGCCCCTGAATTTGTGACCTCTTTGCCAGGTTCTACCAACCCTGTCACTGATAGCCCGTATTTGGGTTCCGCGTCAGCGACGGTATGTCCACCGGCTATAATTATCCCGGCCTCTAGAGCTTTTGACGCGCCACCCTTTAAAATTTCTGTAAGAATCCCCATGTCTAAATCAGACGGGAATCCAACAATATTTAACGCAGCAATCGGTTTGGCTCCCATTGCATATACGTCAGATAGCGCATTTGCAGCGGCAATTTCCCCAAAAGTAAAAGGGTCGTCTACAATCGGTGGGAAGAAATCAACTGTTAAAACGATGGCCAGATCATTTGTTAACCGGTAAACTGCGGCGTCATCGCTGGTCGACGTCCCTACCAGTAGATCGGGGTGAGTCATTATGGGTAGCTGACGCAGAACCTGCGACAGGTCTTCTGGACTTAGCTTAGAGGCTCAACCTGCACAAGAGGCTAAGCTTGTCAATTTTATGTCACCATGGTTGTGTTCGATTACCATAAATAAATTCTCCTCATCTGAACCCTACCTATTCTACTCTACCAACAAACCACCTTCGAGATCTGTGTATGGTCGTGTTTGCAATATATTATCCTTCCCATAAGAGTCTTGGTATCATATTAGCATCGTACCTGTGGACTAGGTTAGCGAAAGGGAATGACCCCCTAAAGGAGTTGTTTGAATGGAGGTTTCGAGTGACTGGGCTACCAAATAAATCGGATACTGCTCTCAAAGAATGGGCAGTGACTGTGGACGCTTTGGGACGAGGGGACCAAATTATTATTCTCAGAAAGGGTGGGATTCACAAAGAAGATAAAGAATTTAGAATTATTCACCCAGAGTTTTTGCTGTTTTCGACATACGAACACCAGAAGAATGAACTTTTGAAGCCCTCCTATCACAAGAGATTGAAAGAAATAGAGGAAACCAAAGATGCAAGTGAATTTGTAGAATTCATATACTGGGCGTCGGTCACGGATAAGTTTGAAATAAGAGATGAGTCAGACTTGGAGAAAATTTCAGAAAGACATCTCTGGACGGAAGCGTATGCAGTTTCACGCTTTCACTGGCGCCCAAGCCAACCCCTTACACTCGCCTTAGTAAAAGTTTTCCGCTTGGAAGAGCCAATTATCATCGAGTCAATACCGCAGTTTGCAGGCTGCAAATCGTGGATCGACTTACAGCCAACAATAAATCTACCAGATATGAAGCCTGTGTTGAATGATATGGACTATGATAATGAAGCTTCGATCATCAGGGAAAGTCTGGCCGATTCGCTTGTTTCATTAAAGTAAACACCGAGATAATTCTTACGGGCTAGTTCGACCATTGATATACAAAGAAATGAACGGTAGTAGTGACCAAGTATCTAGGTTAGGTTTCGGCCTATGGACTCTTAGCACCCCAGGGTGGGGCTCGCGCAATACTGAGGATGGTGTTTTTCTACTCAGAAAGGCTTTTGATCTAGGAATTAATCTTTTCGACACCGTTGATTCATACGGAAAAGGGTATAGCGAAGAACTTTTATCCGAGGCATTGGGAGTAGTCAGAAAGGATTTAGTGATTTCTACCAAAGTAGGACTGGATTTCTATAGTTCTGATGTTAATCTGCGAGGGCAACCAGAAAAGAAATTTGATCCAGATTACATAATTTATGCTTGCGAGCAATCACTGAAGAGGCTCCATACGGACTATATAGACATGTTCCATCTTTATTATCCCGATTTAAGTGATGTAGAGAGAGATGATGCCTTTGAGGCGATCAATAGGCTCAAAGAGGACGGGAAAATAGTTCGGTGGGGTGCTTCATTGGGTGACCATGGACCGTCTGGAGAAGTAGCGGAAATATTGTTGGATGATAGGGAAGTAGATGTTCTTCATCTCCCGTACAACTTAATTGAGAGGGAGCCGCTAAAGTCTTTGGAATCGCGACTGTCGAATCTGCACACAGATGTTTTGGTTAGGAGACCTCACTGTTTTGGAATATTGGACGGTTTGTTGGACGTCGAAGACTTAGATGCTGAGGAGTATCAAAATGGTGGTGAGAGTATTCAGCTGCCTGAGAATGTTTCTCGGGCGATATCACCCGCACAGCACGTTGTTAGACTGTGTAGATCTAATGATTTGGACCCGAGCCGAGTGGCCATCCAATTCATACTGGATAGCCCGTTAGTAAGCTCTATACTGCCCAATATACTAGACTATGACAGTCTCAATTTTTACTCCGAGTGTTTCTCCGGAGATGAATCGGAATCTGGCATTACTACGGAGTTCATTGACTCGTTAGGTGAGTTTCAGTCCTGCCAACTTTGACTCTGTTCTCTAATTATATATATTGGGTGGAGGGGTACAGGAGGATAGAGCGTCCGCTTCATTAGGGCTATTTTCATTTGGATCCGTATTTGTTTGGATTTCCAAGCGACTCTGATCTGTTCGACGTTTTCGTCCTATATTGTGGGCGCGTTTGTGTCTCTTGTGGTCTTCTATGTATGTCTCTCCAGGCTTGCCTGTTTTGATCCGGATCATCTCACCTTCAAGTAGCTTGAAGTCCCGTTGAGGGATCAGGTGTAGTTTGTCCCAGAAAGCCAGAGGCCAATGCTCTGGGGACCACCTTTTCACGTATTCAAGACCCGGACCTATTTGTAGTCCGTCTAAATACTGAGACTCATCAAGAATGTAATTCGGTTTTAGTTCGATTCGGAATTTAAATTCGATCGCCCTAGACTTTGGCATCCATATCAAAGAGTCGTCTTCGAAACACTCGGAGGATATAGTTGCCGACGCTGTCCATGTTCTAGTTGCTCGATTGTAGAAGACCACCCTGTCTCTCTTCTGCATTCGTTGGGCACGTTTTTTGTAGCGTGGTCCCATTCCAAACAAGGTATATCCCATCTTTCTAGTGATCTCGGCATTTTCACTTGTTTCTACGAACATCCAATAGTTGGTGCCCATACATGACTCTCTGTATTATTAAATCGACTGAACCGTTTCTTAGATTATATAGCGAGATTGGTTGGGTTTATTGGTTTCTTCACAAAGGATTGAACTTGATCTTGACTTCGAACGTGATTTGGGATTTCGGTGCCCTCTTGTACCTGATAAAGAGAAAAGCTCATTCGTTTCAGGAATTCTACACTAAGAATTTGGCAGAAATTGACTAGGTTCTTCGCTCACTACTATTCCAACCTATGTAAGAAATCGTCTTTCTCCTAGTTAGTCAAAGGAACCTATATCTCTGGCTTTTTATGGATTTCCAGTTAAATTGCATTGTCCGTCACTTTTCATACCGTCGGGAGAATTGTGTTTTTATTCATGCCAACTAATTTGGCTGGCTAATTCCCTCGCACACCTTATGGCGCCTTTTCCATCCACCAAAGACTGACCTGACGAGCTCATGGCTGACCGAACATCATAATCTGCGAACTTTCCGTTCATTGCACTATAAATTTTGCGATGCATTTGTTGAATCGATCGGAACGTGATGGGAAAGATTGTGCCCGCCTCGAAAAACGATTTCAAGTTGCCGCTCTGATTGTCTGCTATTTTGACCGCTATGGTTGGCACCCCGGTTGCTGACAACTCATACAAAGTCTGGCCGCCGGCCGATATAGCTATGTCCGCTTCTAGCATGAAATTTTTAATAGCTTTGGGATTAGCGGCGGTGTTGTAATCATG
>CAYPDR010000009.1:0-13632 GCA_964409595.1 uncultured Dehalococcoidia bacterium | reverse complement strand
TAAGTACCAGTCGCTAACCGACTGGCATACCATACATCCAGAATCACTTTTGGAGAAAAAAGACCTTAGTGGTGAAGGTGGTACCGTATAGCTCGTCATATAATGGTTCTTATTTCTATTAGAGAGGATTTTCATGATTTCTATATTTGTCACAATTAAAATCAAAGATGGTTTCGCAGACCAATTTACCGAAGCCAGCTTTGGAGACTCGCAGGGGTCCGTCAGAGATGAGGATGGTTGTTTCCGTTTTGACATCCTCCGCAACTCAGAAGACCAGAACTTATTCCATTTATATGAAGTATACGAAGATGATGAAGCACTAGACGCTCACAAAAATTCACCCCACTTCAAGAAGTGGTGGTCAACTGTTAAGAATTGGTTTGATGGGGATATGACAATAGTCATGATGGAAACCGTATTCCCGTCTGATGAAGGATGGAGAAATCAGAAGCCCCATCTCCTAAATTGGTGATATTTCCAGCAGACTATAGAAATTAGACTGATTCTACAAATAAGGGATGATTTATGTCTACCTATTTTTTGCTTATGAGCCTTACTCAAGAGGGTCGGAATCTCATGCACGAAGATCCTGAAGTGGTCCTCCACGCCGCACACTCGAGCGACCTAGACGACGTACACTGCATGGGATTGTATGCAGTCCTCGGTGACTATGATTTCATCACCGTGCTGGAAGCTCCTGATAATGAAGCTGCAGCCCGATTCTCGCTAGAATTGGGAATGAAAGCCGGGGTAGAAATACACACTGTACCTGCTATACCGGTATCAAGGCTTGATCATAGAATGAAGTGGCCACCTACGGAGGACATACCTCCCATTCAGGGTGATCTTGAAGATGACAGCTCCTAGCAATTTTTCAAATCCATGTTATTAGACACCCCACTGGTCATTAATGATTTCTCAAAAAATTACAGAGGGGTCGCAGCGGTTGAAAACTTAAATCTCCGTGTTCACCGAGAGGAAATATTCGGATTCCTAGGACCAAATGGCGCTGGGAAAACCACCACTATCAGGGCCATATTGAATTTCATTATTCCGTCAAAAGGTTCAATATCGATATTAGGAAAAGACAGTGTGGAAGATAGTGTGGACCTGAAAAACCACATTGGGTATTTGCCTGGTGATATTTCTCTATATAACGCAATGAATGGTAATCATTTCCTCAGGTATATGTCATCCCTCGGAAGGAAGGCTGACTGGGCTTACGTTAAAGAACTATCAGCAAAATTGGAGATCTCCTTGAATAGAAAAATAGGTGACCTATCTAAGGGAAACAAACAGAAAATCGGGTTAATTCAAGCTTTTATGCACAAACCCAACCTGCTCATTTTAGATGAACCAACTAGCGGATTAGATCCTTTGATGAAGCGAGTTTTTTACGAGATTGTCCAGGAAATGAAAAGCCTAGGAAAAACGATCTTTATATCGTCCCATGATCTTACCGAAGTACAGAGATTATGTGACCGGGCTGGATTTATCCGAGATGGGAAGTTGATAGCTACTGAAAACTTAAGGGAAATATCAAACTTGAACTTGAGGCGCTACACCATAACATTTGAATCACCCAAGAAGGTGACTCAGTTCAACAAATTGAAAAATGTAAGTGATATTTCTGTTGATGGGAATGAACTTACTGTGACTATAAGCGGAAGTGTTAGAGAATTAATTGACGAACTTTCACGTTATGATCCCACAGATTTATTTGAACACGAGACAAGTCTTGAGGATCTTTTCATGAGATATTACTAGGAGTTATCAGTTGCGATATTCGATATTCACGATATATCTCATCTCCCGGTACAAAAGCATTTTGCTTTGGTCGATATCCATGGCCTTGCTGGCCATTATGTTCACCGCTCTCTATGAACCTTTTGCAGGCGCAGTAGAAGGTATGGCTGAAATAGCCCCTGCCGAAATGGAGGCAATATGGGGGGGCAATCTAGAATATGCCTCAACGCCCGCTGGGTGGCTTGGAATTGAGCTTTACGGGATTTTCTTACCCATCGTACTCGCCATCATAGCAGTTAACTCCGGCTCAACTGCAATAGGCGGTGAGGAGGATTCGGGAACATTAGAACTGCTACTTGCAAGCCCGATCAGCAGATCAAGAATAGTTGTTGAAAAATCTTTGTCGATAATAACTCAAATAGGTCTCGTCGCTATATCGGTGTGGGGAGGCGTAGCACTTGGAAGTTTTTTGTTTTCTTTTAAAGTTTCTCTTCTAGATGTTTTATCGGCGACCATAATGGCTTGGCTTTTTGGAACATCAATCAGTTATCTCTCATTGTGCGTACATTCAATAACTGGCAGTAAAGGATTAGCTATAGGCATAGGATCCCTGTTTGTCGGGCTTAGCTACATCGCGAATGTATTAGCCCAATTGTTGAACAGCCTCTCCGGGCTAAAATACTTCTCCACTTTCTATTACTACAGTGGGGGAACAGTTCTGGTAGAGGGTCTGAGCACAACCAATTTTTTAGTGCTGGCGGGAGCTTCGGTAATTTTGTGGATACTTTCAGTAAGGTTTTTTGAGACCCGGGATACAGGCGTGTAAAAACTAAATTCTTAGCGCCTACGCCCAAATTCTCTCTCCAAGTTACTGACGGAAAAATTTATCACAGTTGGTCTACCGTGTGGACAACTGTGAGGTTGCCTACAACGTTCCAACTGCCTGAGCAATGACTGCATTTCACCTAAAGATAAAGACTTACCAGCCCTTATTGCTCCATGGCAGGCGATTGAGTAAGCTGCTTTTTCTTCCCAGCTCTCAAATATCAATCCTTCTGATAAAACATTGAGAATCTCCATTAGTGAATCGGTAGGGTCTGCTTCCGACAACACAATTGGCACGCACCTGATTAGATAACTGTCCGGGCCGAAAGGTTCAAGTACCATGCCTAATTTATCAAGTACATCATGGTTTTCCTTCAAGACGTCTATGTGATGACTTTCCAGAACTACGCTTACAGGTTCAAGCAAAGTTTGCATTTCTTTCCTCCCTTCGCGAGCACGATCAACTACTTCCTCAAACACAATTCTCTCGTGCGCTGCGTGCTGATCTACCATGTAAATCCCGTCAGGACCTTCCGCAACAACGTAGGTATTTTTGACTTGTCCTAAAACACGAAGTGACGTCAAGGCCTCTGCGAAAGTTTGGTTCCCATATACGCTCTCGTCAGAAGTCCTAGTACTTTCTAATAACACACTTTCGCTCAAACCTGGTCCAGAGGTCATAGAACTCGGCCAAAAGGTGGATGGGTCGGAGGAGATCAGGCTCGCAGAATGTGGCGAGATAATGGGCTTACGACTACTTACAACAGGCACTGGAGCAGATTGGATCAGCGTTCTACGAATAGCTTGTTGAACAACCCCAAAAATGTGGTTTTCATTTTTGAATCGCACCTCCGTTTTCGCAGGGTGCACGTTTACATCAACATCGTACACAGGCATCCGAATATCTAAAACGCCCATTGGAAATCTTCGTTCAGGCATAAATCCATAGTATGCCTGTTCAAAAGCATAAGATATTGTTCTATTTTGTATCCATCTTCCGTTTACAAATATATTGATATGAGATCTATTAGATCTATTCTGAGATGGTGTGCCAATAAGCCCAGTAACAGATAAACCTGTCCTCCCATACTGAGAACTATTTGCTTCTATTTCCAGAAACTCTGAGGCAAATTCATGGTCATATATGGCTGCCAATACTTCTCTCAAATTGCGAGAACCGGTTGTGCTAAAAGGCCGAGAATTTTGTTGGACAAGCCTGAACCCTACATCTGGCCTAATCATGGCATATTTCTGAACGAGTGTAGCTATCCTGCCCGATTCAACGGCTGGAGACCTTAAGTATTTTCTTCTCGCCGGAAAATTGTGAAACAATCCAGACACAGTAACAACTGTTCCCAAATTTGCTGCCGAATCCACATGTTCTATGACTTCACCACATCTGACAACTATACGGCTTCCTCGCATATCTGAGCTGATAGATGAAACAAGTTCCACATTGGATACAGACGCTATGCTATACATAGCCTCACCACGAAATCCCAAAGAGCATATCGAATCAAGATCATCTAGGGTTTCTACTTTGCTGGTAGCAAACCTCTCAAACGCCAACCCCATCTCATTTTTCGATATTCCGTTTCCATTGTCTACGATGCTAATAGAATCCAATCCACCATGAACGGTATTAATATGAATGCTAGACGAATTTGCATCAAGAGAATTTTCAAGCAACTCTTTTACAACAGAAGACGGCCTCTCAATAACTTCTCCGGCAGCTATACGAGCGGATACATCGGGGGACAGCAGTTTTATGACCATAAACGAGTCACTACTTCTCTTGAGGAACAGCTTTAAACCCTCTGTGGTCGCAGCTCCCCGTCCCATGGTATTGCTTTATAGCATGATACAACTCATTCATATGTCCATCTTCTGCGGACCGAAAATAATAGGGCTCAATGTGTACACCTCCGAAAGCTTCCACTATCTCCCTATGATCATCAATCACGAAGTCAGGGCGGGGACGGACTCCGAATCTTTCTAGCCCTATCTCAAAGTCAGTAATTGGCTTGACAAAAATACCTGATACCAAATCCATAAGATCGAGTCTATTCATATCGTCCGAACGTAAACCTACCCCTGACCAAATAAAAATTTGGTGCCCATCATCAATAAGCTTCGAGAACACTTCACGGGTCCCAGGCCTTAAGCTACCATCCATAGCCAAGATCGTATAATCGCAATCAAAATAAACATTCATATCTTTATCAGATACCTCCGACGAGACCGTCAGACCTGCGATCAGAACCACCTGATAATACCGCAGTATGCTTATCTATTTGAATCATCTTAGCCGATCCACTGAAGGAACCTGAGGAATTCACTTTGACAAAGTGGCCCTTCTTTTCCAATGCAGTAACTTGATGCCGATCTATGGGAGGATCCAGCTCCAGTAGAGGATCAGCGTCTATCGTGGACGGATCGGTTCCGGGGCTGTGAGACCACCTCTGTGCATACACAGCCTGTTGAGCATTCATTCCATTGGTCGAGTAGACAGGCTCTCGACTAGGTGTAACCAGAAAATTTGGATTAGTTATATTCTCCGAATTCATTAACGAAAAATAGATCCTGTAACACCCTTAATCCCCATATCTTTCGGACGGGTGTTGGCAGATAATTCACCAATTATCGAGTTAGAAGCTACCAATATGGGAGGCGTGTATTTCCTGAACTCTTCATACTTAAAGTCACCAGACTCTGAACTATTTACCAGGGCACCTATTTGTCCCCAGGGGCTTGTAGACCCAATCAACCTATCCCCGATCGGAAGTTTCACTCGCTTCCGAGCTCCACCACCCGATTCCATGACTACGGCAAGTCCCCCGGCAATGTCCCATAGGTGGGCTCCAGAAATAACGGCGTATTGTGTAATCCCGAGAGCGACCAGCGAAAGTTCGTACGCTATGCTACCAGCCATTCTTAATTCGCCAGACCTGCTGGCAAACCCATCTTCAAATTTAAACATCGATGAAAACGACCCTGGAAGGGTCATTATCCCAGCTGGGTCTGCAGCTTTTATAACAGGTGTTGCAAATGCCTTCCCGTCAATTTTTGCACCGCTGCCCCTGGAGGCATGAAGGACGATACCTGTGTCCATGCCGGGCCAAGGAATGAAGACTGCTCCCGCTACTATGGACCCTTGATGAAGCACGCCTATAGAACAAGCAAATGCCGGTAACCCATGTAAAAAATTCCTTGTGCCGTCTAGCGGGTCTAGAACCCACACCATGTCAGGAGCGACCCCACCATTGGCTGCGCCTTCCTCTCCTACAATTCCGTGAGAGGGATGACGTTTCGATATTTCGGCAGTTAGATAATCCTGTATCTCTGTGTCAGCAATTGTTACTGGATCTGTTTTAGCCGCGTTTTTATAATCGACCCCTAGGTTGTTGATTGGATCCCCAGGATGAGCAAAATATTTAAATAATATTCGGCCAGCATCGAGAGCCAACTCTGCCGCATCGAGTTCAACTTGATCTAATCCAAGAATCCCCAATCAGGAAATCTCCCTAATAACATTAGCAGTCTGTATCGCAGTAAGGGCACAGCTGTGCCCAGCATTACCTTTTCGACCTCCTGCTCTTTCCAAGGCGTGTTCCATCGTGTGAGTTGTGAGAATCCCAAACACAATAGGTACACCTGATGTCAGAGCTATTTGAGAGATTCCTCTTACAGCTTCCCCAGCAACAAATTGGTAGTGGTCGGTGTCGCCCTTAATAACAGCACCAAGGCAAATTACAGCATCGAACCTGCCTGTAGAAACCATTTTGGAAGCCACCACCGGAATTTCAAAAGATCCCGGAACGAATACCACCGTCGTTGATTCAGTCGGAACACCATTTTCCGATAACCCCAGTTCAGCACCTTCGAGAAGTTTTCCAGTGACAAATTCATTGAACCTTGCCACCACAACTCCGATGCTCAACCCTGAACCATCCAGGGACCCTTCTACTCTATTATTCAATCGATATCTCCGGGAGGGGCATCTGACGATTCTAATATATGACCCATTCGAGTTCTCTTAGTTTCCATGTACTCAAAATTATCTTTCCTATAAGGAGCTAAAATTGGTACTCTGTCCACCACTTCAAGCCCGAAACTTTCAAGCCCCACTCTTTTTGTTGGATTGTTTGTCAACAGGCGCATCTTTTTTACCCCTAAATCTTCAAGTATCTGTGCGCCAACTCCGTACTGTCGGGGATCCGGAGCAAAGCCAAGTATTTCATTGGCATCAACCGTATCGTACCCTTCGTCCTGCAAGGCATAAGCCTTCAATTTGTTGTGAATTCCTATTCCCCTACCCTCCTGACGCATATATAGGAGCACCCCTTTCCCTTCTTTTTCAATGGCCTTTAAGGCCAAGGGGACCTGATCACCGCAATCACATCGAGTGCTGCCAAAAACATCACCTGTTAGACACTCACTATGAACCCTGACTAGAACCGCGTCCTCAGGATCAATATCTCCTTTCACTAAGGCAACATGCTCATAAACATCGACGATGCTACTATATGAAACAGCCTTAAACTCACCAAATTCTGTGGGCACCCTCGCCTCAGCCACCCTTTCAATCAACCTTTCGTGTCGCCTCCTATATCGAATCAGGTCAGCAACTGACACTATCTTTAAGTGATGTCGTTCTGCAAAGCTTTCAAGATCGGGCATGCGGGCCATGTGCCCATCGTCTGCCATAATTTCACATATAACAGCCGCCTCCTGCAGGCCAGCTATCCTGCACATATCGATAGAAGCCTCCGTCTGACCCGTTCTTTTGAGAACTCCACCCTCCACATAACGAAGCGGAAATATATGACCCGGCCTACCTAGATCATCAGGGCTAGTTTCAGCTGCTATCAGCGTTTTGATAGTGGTTGACCTATCCTGTGCTGATATCCCTGTTGTAGTTCCGTGAAGAGCATCTACAGACACAGTAAATGCAGTGCTTAGAGGAGCAGTATTTTGCTGGACCATAAGCGGCAGATTTAGGAGTTCCAGTCTTTCACCAAGCATGGGAACACAAATCAGACCTTTCCCGAAAGTAGCCATGAAGTTTATGGCGTCAGGAGTGATCATTTCGGCAGCCATAGTTAGGTCGCCTTCGTTCTCACGATCTTCATCATCTACTATGATGATCATACGACCGGATTTTATGTCTTCTATCGCGTCTTCTATTTTGGATAGAGGCATAGGAATAATCCGCCTTTCTTTCTGCAAGTACGCTATGAAATCCCCAGATCCCCTTCGCCTTTGGATAGTTTCTCTACATACTTGGCGATAATATCTACCTCTAGGTTGACCGTATCCCCGATTGATTTGCTTCCCAACACAGTATGTTTGATCGTATACGGAATCAACGTAACTGAAAAGGAATCTTCACAACAGTCTACAACTGTAAGACTCACACCGTCCACGCTTATGAACCCTTTTTCCACAATGTACCTCAGTAAGCTCTTCGATGCCGTGAATGTAAATACGTGAGCTTCACCGTCTTCAACCAAGCCGGTGATTTCCCCAGTACCATCTACATGTCCTTGGACTATGTGACCCCCTAGCCGTCCGCCTAGACGGGCTGACAATTCTAAATTTACAGGATCGCCGGTAGACAATTTACCTAAATTTGTGCGTCTAATAGTCTCTGGAACCACATTGACTTTAAACCCAGAATTGTCGAGATCTGTAACAGTCAAACAGGCTCCGTTGACACTAATACTGTCTTTTACCGCCAATTCAGACAATACCCACCCAGCCTGTATCGACAAAATCCCAGACTCTAGTTCTCGAACTTGTCCTAGTTCTTCAACTATGCCAGTGAACATATCTCCAACATCTCCTCAATCCCGCACACGATAGCCAGAAACTAGCACATCTGCTCCCAGATTTTGAATTTCCACGTGGTCTAACCTTACAACTTCAGACATAAACTTTGCCCCAGCGCCGGCCACTGCTCCCGGCGAACTCGTACCGCCTATTATCACAGGCGCTATAAACGCCATGACCTTGTCAACCAAATCTTCATCGAAGAAAGTCCCAATAAGTTGTGATCCCCCCTCAACAAAAACGGATGATATAGGTATTTGGCCCAGAAATTCCAGAAGTTTGCGGATTTCGACTCCTTTTGCAGAACTAGGAAAACTTTCAACCGTTACCGACTCCGGAAAATTAATATCTTCCCTCTTTGTAGTGGTAGCTATGATCGTCTCCCCTGGCTCCGACAATAAAGCACTATTTGGGGGAATACGACAGTTCGAATCCACAACAACTCTAATAGGTTGGCGCCCTATATGAAGAAGATCAGCACCTCTTGCCGTCAGCCTAGGATTGTCCGCTAATACTGTTCCAATTCCCACCATCACAGAGTCAGATTGAGAGCGCATCTTGTGAGCAATCGTCCGCGACAGCTCACTTGTAATCCATTGAGATTCCCCAGAGGAAGTCGCGATCTTGCCATCGAGACTTGCCGCGAATTTAACTGTCACAAATGGCAAGCCCGTACTTACTAATTTAATGTGAGCCTCCATCCTACGGGACGATTCATCAGCCATATCCCCAATATGAACTTCAACACCGCCTTCCTTTAACTTCGCGATACCATTCCCGTCAACGCGGGAATCAGGGTCTAGAATCGACACAAAAACTCTCTCCACTCCAGCGCCCAATATTGAATCCACGCAGGGTGAAGTTCTACCGTAATGGGAACATGGCTCCAAAGTTACATATAAAGAGGCTCCGGCTGCCTTTTCTCCAGCGGCTTCTAAAGCGTTCTTCTCGGCATGGGAAGTCCCTGGTGGTCCCGTAAAACCTTCACCTACTATGGCTCCGTCCTTTACCAATACAGCACCTACCGGAGGATTGGGATTCGACAATCCAACAGCTTTTTCTGATAACTCCAAGGCTCTCAGCATATAAGACAAATCAGCCTCTCAAAAAATCCTGGTGGATCCGGCTTGCAGTAGCATCAGTCTGTCCCTGGTATTTACTACCAAGTTCGGGAGAACCGTATGGAAATTCCGCGGCAGTCGTGAGTCTCACATATGATAGTTGGCCGATCTTCATAGCGTAGTAAAGAGTTATTGGTAGGTTGGCAACATTGCTTAATTCAAGGGTTAGATGCCCCTTGAACCCAGGGTCTACGTAACCTGCAGTGGAATGTATTAATAGCCCGAGTCTCCCCAGAGAACTTTTACCTTCTACTCTCGCGACAAGATCATCTGGAATTTCGATATTTTCCAAGGTGCTCCCTAGGACAAACTCGCCTGGATGAAGAATAAAAGGAGTTTCATCATTGATTGTCACTTTCTCAGTCAGGTCATCAGCAATCTCCCTTATATCTATGTAAGGTCTTCGGGAATTTCGAAAAACAAGAAACCCTCTATCCAGATGCACATCCACACTCGCCGGCTGAATTGCATTTGGACCAAGCGGATCCACTATGATGCGCCCAGAGGCCATCTCTTCCCTTATACTGCGGTCGCTAAGTACCATGGTTTCCTCCGGATTTTTATTTCTCTTGGTAATGCAAGTAAACACGCAACGCTCAGTTGGCACAAATTTTATCAACGGAACACCGTAACCTGCAAAACTTTTACAAGTAAAAGACTACCCTGACTACCGAGTGGAAAAAACTCCGTATATTGTAAGAGTCAACTCGAACTCCCCCCCACTAAAAGAGGTACTAGCAGGGGCTGACATCGCTCGCATGCCATATTGTGATTCAACATAGGGTTGAACTGCCGGAGCTCCCACTTCCGTAAGAGAGGTGATAGAGCCGATCTCCAGATTCACCAATGAGGCGTAGTGATTCGCCTTTTGTAGAGCGTCTTCTACCGCCAGGGTTCTTAATTCACCAGCATAAGACTTCGAATCTTCCACCGCAAAAGTTATACCATGAATTCGAACAAAATCACCCCCGGAGTCTGCAGCCTTATCCACAATATCTCCAACTTTTTCAAGTTCTCGAATTTTTACTCTTACAGAATTATTCACTGTGTAACCGGAAAGGACCTGTTTACTAGTTTGCCGCCCGGACACCATAACTTCTTGATATTCATATCGTGGATATATATCAAACCGCTGAGTTTGAATATCTTCGCTAGATACACCTTCGCCATTTAGTGAAGAAATCACGGATTCCATTGCTTTGGCAGCAGATAAACGTGCTAACCCCACCGTGCTAGCGAACGATTCCACCCCAATATCCAATACAGCTAAGTCCGGAACCACAGATATTGAGGCTAGACCCGTTACCCCTATACCTTTACTTTCTGAAACCGAAGTAGGGAATTCTGAAGCCACGGACGGTACACCTGATGAAGGCAAACTTTCTTTCGAGGCAGCCAAACCCAACGGCACACCACCATCATTTTCAACTCGCGACGCGCCTGACGATACTGGTAGAGCATTATCAGAAGTGCATGCCAGCTGCGATATCATTGCCAATAAAAGTAGTAAAAATAAGAAATGTGGAATTCGTGGTTTCATTCAAAAAGATCCCGATTGATGGACTACTAAAATAATATTTTCTCTTAAGCATCTTAGTGTCTAAAGTAAGAATGTGAAATGGATTTTACCGCTATACTTTATAGACAATGTTCACCTTCAGAAAAAAAAGACACTCTCTGATTAGAGAAGCCATAGAGACGACCATTTTGGCCGGATTAGTATTCGTTTGTTTGCAGCTATCCGTACAAAACTACCAAGTCGAGGGCTCAAGTATGGTGCCGACTCTGGACGCAGGAGATTGTCTTATTGCTAACAAACTTGTTTATACACATATACACCCTGCCAGTTTGGCGAACTGGGGTAACGATCAACATCGCAGTCAAAGAAAGACCATATTTCCTTTCCATCTTCCAAAGCACGGCGAGATAGTTGTTTTTGAATATCCAAATGACAGAAAACGACATTTTGTCAAGAGAGTCATAGCCGTTCCAGGCGATGAGCTCAAAATTGAAAGAGGCCAGGTCTTCGTGAACCGCGTGCCAATCGTTGAAGAATACCTTGATTCTTGGGCTTCACCATCTGACTATGGACCCTACAGAATGAAAGTAGATGAATATTTTGTTCTTGGTGACAACAGAAGGTCTAGCAACGACTCACGAGCATGGGGGACCATTAGCAGTAAACACATCATCGGCAAGTACTGGTTCAAATACCGATCAATTCTCTGTGACTTAGCCCCCTTCAAATCAAGTAATCTCAAATAGAGATCTAAATCACACGCTAAGTCAGTGTTCTTTTGATACAATTTTGCGCCTGACTGTCCTCTGTGGGCCGGTAGCTCAGTTGGCAGAGCATCGGACTTTTAATCCGAGTGTCGTGGGTTCGAATCCCACCCGGCTCACACCCATTCAGGCACGAAATCAGGGAATTCCTGAGCACCGATAGTGGACAAGTGCCAATTTGACAGCAGCCCGAATCAAGAAACCGTCTCTAAAAGCCTCCCAAGCTTGCCCAAAGCCTCCTCTTGTAGGCTCGGTAGCACATGGGAGTAGGTATCGAGGGTGATACTTATCTGCGAATGCCCAAGCAATTCCTGCACTATCTTAGGATGAACATTTAGTGAGAGAAGCAGGCTGGCTGTAGAGTGCCTCAAGTCATGGAATCTAATTCTGCGGATACCTGATTTCTCAAGCAGTTGCTTGAACTTACGTGAACTGAAATTAGACGGGTTGATGGGTTTACCCCTCAGGTTTGTGAAAACCAGATTATCCTCGTTAGACCACCGCTCGCCTGCCAGCAATTGGTCTTCCACCTGAATAATGCGCCGTCGTTTAATAGCCTCAGTCGCTATTGAAGTGAGGACTATGCTTCGACGGCTTTTTGCAGTTTTGGGTGCAGCAATCGTGCCATCGGCTAGGAGTGTCCCCGATACACGCATCGTCCCATTATCCATATCAAGGTCTCTCCATCGAAGGGCGTAGTTATACTCCAACATGGGCTCTCGAAGTTGTTAGTGAAGGCCGAAAGATTACTCATCACTACGTTTATCCAATCAAGGAGAACTTATATGCTCAATAAAGTTTCAATAACTTTGCTTTTGCTTTTTGTCTTAGGGGCTTGTGGACAGGGGAGTGGTTACACAAAAGAGGAAGTAAATGTATTGGTGAACGAAGCGGTGAATGAATATACACAGGAACTGGATGTATTGGTAGAGGAGGCAATGGATGAATACGCCGAGGGACTGGATACATTGAACGTTTCATCAGAGGAAAGAATAATTCAATTAGAGCTCGACATATTTTGCCTAGCATTAAAAACGAGTGAATCCGCGGAAATTTGGTTACCGCCTCAATTTAACAACGGATGTGGCGTGTGGGAGCGGATGGCTGGTCGGTCGTATCTAAATGGCCAACGTCAGAAGGAGCTTTACGATTTAATGTGTGAGTATCGGATAAAACCAGACTTACCAAAGGATTGGGTCGACGCTTTCGGATGCGAATAGTTCAGCTAATTAAAAAGGCATAGATGACATGACACTAGACCTTTCAACCCTATCTGAAGGACAGAGAAAATCGGTACTAGCCCTTATAGGTGGTGACAGGGCACGTACGTACTCAGAGGCAGCTGAATCGGCAGGTATATCCCTAGGGAGTTTGCATACCTATCTAGCGAGGGTTCGAAAGAACCATCCGAAGGTCTACGAAAGGGTTATGAAGGTACGGCGAAAGCGGCTATCTCAAAGACATCGCCTCTCTGAATTGAATCGTAAAGCTCACACCCGGGCCTGGTTCAGGAGGGTGAGGCGCAACGAAAGGCTGACTCTAGGTTTGGGATTGTGATATAGATATAGGGATTCCTCCGTTGCTCAATAATGTTGAGAGAGTTCCTTACCGCTCTTAGTAGGGACACCATGCAGAATCACTTTTGGAGAAAAAAACCTTGCTGGTGAAAGTAGTGTTCTATAGGTCGTCATATAATGGTTCTTATTTCTATTAGAGAGGATTTTCATGATTTCAATATTTGTCACAATTAAAATCAAAGATGGTTTCGCAGACCAATTTACCGAAGCCAGCTTTGGAGACTCGCAGGGGTCCGTCAGAGATGAGG
>CAYPDR010000008.1:0-76181 GCA_964409595.1 uncultured Dehalococcoidia bacterium | reverse complement strand
GCTGAGTGGCATAGTGATGGCTACATCGAGCTTCAGGATAGAGCTAAGGACATAATAATCTCTGGTGGAGAGAATATTTCCAGCCAGGAAGTCGAGAAAGTGATCATGGAGCATGAAGGCGTCTTGGAGGTTAGTGTCGTTGGAGTTCCTGACGAGAGATGGGGCGAGGTGCCGAAAGCATTTGTAATGGCTCGAGATGGTTCAGAAGTTTCTGAAAATGAACTAATTCAATTCACGAGGGATCGGATTGCTCACTTTAAAGCACCCAAATATGTAGAATTTGGAGAATTGCCAAAAACTGCGACTGGCAAGATACAAAAATACATGCTCCGAGAGAAAGAATGGGAGGGCCAAGAGAAGAGGATACAGGGATCAACTTTAATTTAAATTCTCTCGTTAGGATACGTGTGCCCAAAATAGGCGGGATTATTTGGAACAAGGCCAAAGAGATGGTAGTTAGCGTCTTTTCCACTTGGAAACTCTATGAACGAGTTACTTAACTTTTCTGTGCGGCGAAAATTATTTATGCAACGGCGGAGTGGACTTCCGGCACCGTACGTTGTGAGTTGACAATTTAAGGAGACTGGTTTTGAAAGTTGCATACATCCTGAACACGTCTAATGCTGCAAACTATAAGGTGGGTACGATGATTCTGCCTCAACTTGAGGAAGGCAGACACGGGGCTGAAGTGCTCGGCATATTCTTTTTTGATGACAACGCTTTTATGCTGAGGAAAGGGGATCCTAAAGGGGAACGACTTGCCGCTGTGGCCAAGAGCATAGGGATGTTGCTTATGATTTGTGATCAGTGCGCCATTCAAAGAGGTCTCGCCACTGGAGAAGTGGGTAAGGCTAGTCCTAGGGATCTAGTCGATGGCGCTACTGTTGGATGCTTTCCCGATCTCTACGAGGCTCTTAGCCCTAACCCCCCAGATCAAGTCATTTCCCTTTGAACAATTCACCGAAAGTTCGAACCAAGTTATTTTGGGCATATGCACTAGTGCTCACCTGACAGTAGATTCCAATGAAAGCATTATGGAAGGAGAGACTATACTGTGGCAAACAGCAAAAGAAATTCAATGAATCCGTTCGAAATTCATGTTGAGGATAGTGTTCTTGACGACCTTATAGATAGGATTAGAAAGACTCGTTGGCCGGGCGAGATTGAGGATAGTGGATGGGACTATGGGTCGAATCTACAATATGTAAGGGAATTGTGCGAATATTGGCAAAATTCCTTTAACTGGCGGGAACAAGAAGCCAAATTAAATGAGTTTGCAAACTTCAAAGCCGATGTTTCTGGGTCGGAACTACATTTCATATATGAAAAAGGTAAGGGTCCTAATCCAATTCCCCTGGTCATCACCCACGGTTGGCCGAGTACTTTTGCTGAAATGGTTGACATTATTCCAAGGTTGACTGATCCGGGATCTTATGGCGGCAATTCGTCAGACAGTTTCGATGTGATAGTTCCATCTTTACCTGGATATGGATATTCGGAGAAACCTTCAACTTCTGGAATGGATGTGCCTGAAATTGCACGACTATGGGTTGCATTAGTGACTGAAGTATTAGGATATTCCGATTTTGTAGCTCAAGGTGGTGACTGGGGTGCAGGGGTCACCACCGCCCTGGGTGCCAACCATGCGGACAGGGTGAAGGCTATACATTTGACTATGTCATCTACTGGCGGTGACCTGCCCTCCGACATAATATTGTCAGAGGATGAGAAGAAATTCCTTGAACATCGGAACTGGTGGCAAGAAAATGAAGGGGCATATGGGCATATCCAAAGGACTAAGCCTCAAACACTAGCCTATGGATTAACGGATTCGCCTGTTGGATTAGCAGCTTGGATTGTGGAGAAGTGGCGTTCTTGGAGTGATTGCAAAGGGGATATTGAAAGTCGCTTCTCAAAGGATCAATTGCTGACCCACCTGACAATATACTGGGCCACTAGAACTATAGAATCATCTATAAGGCTTTATTATGAATCGGGTAAAAGTGGACCAGTTGTAAAGTATGGTGACAAAGTAGCAGTTCCTACATCATTCGCATTTTTTCCTGTAGAGATTTCTTACCCGCCAAAGGAATGGATAGAAAGATTTTTTAATTTGAGGAGATATACCAAAATGCCCTCCGGGGGTCATTTTGCGGCTACTGAGGAACCTGATTTACTTGCTCAGGACATAAGAGAGTCTTTTAGGTTCCTCAGAGGATCGTGAGTGGTAATCTCCTTAACCTAGGTAATAATCGATACAACGAATTTCATCGTGCTAGCAAGACGTGTGAGAACGTCTGCGATTTAGGACCTTGATTTGATAGTTTTATATAGAAGATTCCTATTGGATGGACGGCTATGAAGTCTCCAGATGTTGTTGTGATTGGTGGTGGTCCTGCCGGTACTACTGCCGCATCCATGTCGGCTAGAGCCGGCTTATCAGTGGTTTTGCTTGAACGAGAGAGGTTTCCCCGAGATCATATTGGCGAATCTTTACTGCCTGCAAGTATGCCGATTCTTGAAGAACTGGGAGTGGATTCTAAAATGTCACAGGCGGGGTTTCTTCCGAAATACGGAGCCACTATGGTCTGGGGTAAAAGTACGGCACCATGGACTTGGAAATTCTCAGAGACGAATCTAAGCCATCCCCATGCATATCAAGTCATAAGAGGCGAGTTCGATCAAATTCTTCTCGAACGTTCAAAGGAGTTAGGAGTGGACGTCAGAGAGGGATGCAATGTGAGGGAAATAATCTTTGATGCTGAAAGAGCCGTTGGAGTTCGCTATGATAAGTCTGAAGGTGATGAGGTTACGTTGCCTTCAAGTTTCGTTATCGACGCAAGCGGACAGTCAGCCTTGCTAGCTCACCATAGGAATATGAGAAAGTGGGATGAGGATTTTAGGAATCTTGCCATATACACTTATTTTAGAGGGTGCAAGGGTCTGGCTGAGCCCGATCAAAACAATATATTTATCGAATCTTTTCCATATGGTTGGATGTGGTTCATACCCCTTAAAGGAGAGTTGGCAAGCGTAGGAGCTGTAGTTGATTCAGAGAAGGCAGTCAAGATGCTAAATAACATGAGCGAACAGGACTTTTTTGACAAGCAATTGAGCACGGCTCCATACACGTATGACTTGGTGAAAGGCGCCGACCAAGTTGTTAAAACAACCATAGTAAAAGACTGGTCGTATGAAGTATCCCAAATGGCGGGCCCAGGCTGGGCGACTGCAGGGGATGCGGCGTGTTTTATCGACCCATTGTTTTCGTCTGGAGTTCATATAGCTCTGATGTCCGGAGTGCTAGCTTCAGCCTATGCTGTAACTTCTCTGAAATGTCCGGATATGGAGAGCCCTACGGCTGTGGTCTACGAAGATATGATTAGGAGAGAGTACTGTCTATTCAAGGAATTGGCGAGGCTTTTCTACAGCAGTAACAGATCGGTGGATTCTTATTATTGGGAAACTAGAAAGATTGTGGGAGACACCACGGGCAGAGACTCCAGGACAGCCTTTATTCGAGCTGTTTCTGGGCAGTCTGTTCGTGGTTATGAACGGGCTGTGCTCGAAAGGGGAGATCTGGATGATTCAATCGTCGAGGGCCTAAAGGCGGTTTCCGAGGACTTTGAAATGCGCCGGAGGCTATATGAGACTGTCAGCGAATCGATTCTAGGATTAATCCCCGTTTTGGACCCGGAGACCAGAGTCGAGAAAAAGCCGGTTTTGAGTGAGGGGAGGTTTGAGTGGGGAACCATGCTTTACTCCCCTAAAAGAGTAGAAGGGACAGTATGCAGCCGATTTGTTGAGCTTTTGATAAACTCAATCGACGGAGAAACAAACGTATCACAAATCATCTCAATTCTTCATGAGCAAACTGACGATGGTTCCTATGACTCTCTAACAGGATACGTAACCAGAACGCTACGTATCCTGTTTGTTGAAGGCGCACTATGCTGCTTTAAATGAAAATTGCTATTCGATTATTTATGACGCTAAGATTGGGGAATTAGTCAGCAGCCGGGAGTGCCATCTCATCGTTTGCTTGGTCAATATTCTTTCCGGTTTTCGGGTCGACTTCGAACGGACTTTTCAGTTCTAATTCTTTTGCTATTTCTTTCACAGCAGGTAGTACTTCCTCACCCATCAACCTTAAGCTTCTCATTTGATCGTCATGTGTCATAGCGCCATCTCCGTCCCAGAAAAAAATGGAGCCTGGCCTCAGATATTCTAATACGTGCCTTATCTTTGGGATTACGGTTTTCGGCGTTCCGGAAATGATAGTGTAGTCTTCCACTTGCTCTTCAAAGGATCGAGACAACTGGCCTCCCCTGTTGGCTGTCGCGACATTCATTGTTGGTAAAACTCTGCTTCTTGAGGTCAGGCCAGGTAGTTTCATCAAAGCGGGATTTGCAGTTCCTTCATTGCCAGCCAGAAAAGGATTACTTGGTCCCTGGACAAATTTCCTGGCGACTTCTTCCGCGAGTTCTTCCGTCTCGTCCACGTGCACCTTCCATAGATACCCAAAGTTCTGGGTACCTGCTTCGTAGCCCTCCTCTCTAGCGGTCTCTTTGTAAACTTCGAAAGATTGCCGGGTTGGCTCGAGTTGTGTAGCCAACATCACGTACGGTATTCGTTGCCTCGCGGCCCAAACTACGGAGTCTCGGCTGACGACCCCTGGCAGCATTATCTGAGGATGCGGTTTTTGATAAGGCCGCACCCATGGATTTACATACCTATATTGATAATGTTTTCCCTCCCAACGAAACGGGCCCGGCTCTGTCCACGCTTTAACGATGAAATCATGCGCTTCCTGGAATCGCTCCCAGTTGTACGCCGGAGGCGCATTATGGGACACACTTTCTCTCCCGGTTCCTCGAACCCATCCCGAAACCAACCGACCTTTCGAGATCATATCGATCATTGCAAGTTGCTCAACCAGCCAAAGTGGGTCGTCCCAAATAGGTAATATGTTGCCTAGGAGAACAATTTTTGCCCGTTTCGTGACTCTTGCTAGAATTGATGCCTCTACATTCATAGCGCCTCCCATACAGAAGGGCGTGCTGTGATGCTCATTCAACATAAGGGCATCGAACCCCATTTCTTCAGCATATATCTTTTCGTCTAGGTACCGGTTGTAGAGGTTAGATCCCACGACCGGGTCATAAATTCCGTTGCTCAGGGTTAGGTCTTTTATCGGCAGTCCCGTCGCCCCGAAGTATCCGGAGTCTGGGTCCTGGTAAGGTCTTTCCGTAAAATGTCCTATCAGCATCTTTGCCTCCCTTCACGCAATGTAAGTCACTTCAGAAAACTTAAAACCTTATCTGAGAACAGTTTAGAATTCTCAATTTCTGGCCTATGCCCACACCCGTCCAACACCTCCAAAGTTGATCCTGGAACGGAATCTTTGTAAATATGGCCTGAATCAAGCGGAACAATTTTGTCGTCGCTTCCCCAGATGATAAGTGTCTCAAGTGTTTTTAACCTGTGCAGTAAGTACTTTAGACTGGGATTGTACATATAGGGTTTCCAACCTAGCTTGCAAGATTGTTCCCTAGCGACTTCCCAAAGCTCCAGTTTTTGAGGAGTGGGCTCGGCTGGGCATATCATCTCATATTCTTCTATAGCTTCCGGATTAGAAAATGACTCTTTTAAAAAATCTGGGGCGAGGTTAAGGAAGATGTCATAAATCTCCCCTTTTTCCGGTTTTATTCCTGTAGGGCTAACTAGGACTAGTTTGCGGAATTTATCTGGATTCATTACGGCCATTTCTGCAGCAAGCCATCCTCCAAAAGATAGTCCCATTAGATTTACATTGTCGAGTTTCAGATCATCTATTGCTTCTAGGTACCATCCAGCCAAATCTCTGACATGCATTATCCAGTCAATGGGATCGGACTCGTCGTAACCTGGGTGACTTGGGGCGTAAATCCGGTATGATTTCGACAGATTGCTGTGGTATTTCATCCAGCCTGGAAACCCAAGTTCTCCATGTAAAACTAGGAGTGGTTCTCCTTCTCCTGAAGAACGCATTTGTACTGAATGTCCTGCAACTTCAAGTTTTTTTTCCTCAACGTCGGCAGTCTGTTGGCTCAATAGGTACTCCTTTCTAATCAATAGCAACACATCTTGGGGGATAAAACCTGGAAAAACCTAGGCAATCCTAGTACTTCGACCCAGTTTAATCAACATACCCTTGGTCGGTGGCAACCCTGTAAAAGCGGCGCGGCCAGACAAGTCTTCGAACGTTGCACAAGATCTTTGGACAGCTTTTCCCAGTTCAGGTTAGAGGTTGTACTGTGGATCCATGTAATCTTTTTCTTTGATGTAAACTTGCAGCCTTCCTCTGGTGCTTTCCGAAACGATTATTCGGTCATTTCCATCTATTGCTATCGAAGTAGGTCTCTCAAACGCGGCCAAGGCCGATTTGTCCTGCACCCGGCGATAAGCTTTCAGTGCATCCGGATTGGATTGAACTACCTCGGAAGCCCACTTTGAAAACTCTATGGCGTCGCCATAGAGGCATGTCAGGATTTCACCCTCACTATCGAATATCTGAACACGTTTGTTTCCCCAGTCAACAATGTAAACATCTCCCTCACTGTCTACAGCGACATCTGAAGGGTGGTTGAGTTTCATTTCCTCAGGGAATTCATTGCCGAAAGACCGGAGATATTCCCCGGTTCCTGTAAATTTTTGAACTCTGTTATTTCCCCAGTCTGCTATATACACTGACCCAGAGGTGTCCGTTGTAATACCCCAGGGGTCGTCGAATTGACCGACATTTGAACCCTTGGAACCCCAAGAAAGTATAAAATCTCCGCTGGAAGTGAACTTTTGTATGCGGTTGTTGCCAGAATCCACGATGTATAGGTTGTCATTTTCATCAAATGTGATCCCAGATGGCATGGATAGCTGGCCCTCCTCGTTCCCAAAGTGACCCCACTCCCCTATCTTCTTGCCATCCTGGTCGTATGCGACTACCCGGTTTTCATGTTCGTCCGTACAGTAGACGTGGTTCTTGCTATTCACCGCTAACGCTGCGGGCCAAGTGAAATCGCCGTGTCCGAAATCCCCCATAAATTCTTCATTAATGGTAACTTTGCCGATTCGTTTGCTAGGTTGAGCGACGCCGCCGGCTCCTTCTCCACCTCTGCTAAGCACGACGATACCATTTGACTTGTCACAAGCAATACTCATGGGCTGGGTGAATCCGTTACCTGCCGCTGCGTTTCGCCCTATTGCGTGGCTAAAGTTCCAGGTTCTGCCTTGAACTGTAGTCGTAAGCATGTAATACCTCCGTTGTTAGGCTAGTTAGAGGAATCTAAAAAATTTTCACTGGTGAAAGACCCATTAACTATTGGGGCGGCTTCTACTTCCAACCAATTTTCTAGAATAGTTGTGTAAACTCCTCTAAAGTCCTGATTGGGTACGAGGTCCCCTTGTTCAAGAGCTTCAGCTCGAGTTTCTGGATATCTGCTATACATCCCACCGTTCACCCTCGGTCCTATGACGAAGGACACGCCAGCAGCACCATGGTCGGTTCCGGAACCATTATCCCTCACTCTTCTACCGAATTCTGAGAAAAGGAACATTACTACGTTTTCATCATGATCAGTCTCTTTCAGATCATCCCAGAAGTCCTGCACGGCGTTGGATACATCCTTCCATAGGTCAGCATGAGTAGGTGCTTGTGCAGCATGAGTGTCGAAACTCCCGTGCTGAGTATAAAACACTCTGGTCCCGAGATTGGCCTTATGGATCGTTGCAACGTCACGGAGGTTCTTTCCGATAGAACTTTCGGAATACTCAACATCAGACTCGTATTTGTCCGGCGCCACTTTAAGTATATCCGCGCCTTTTAGCGCGTCTATACCTGTTTGTCCTAGGTAGTCCATCACTTGCCCCGAACCAAGGGCAGCCCCATACATGTTAGAGAACCGCGTTAGCATTTTTTCTCGGACGGAGTCTTGCTCAACGCTTGTAAGGAGCCCGTATGTTGACAAATCGGCGACTGATGCCACCGAAACACCGGGGGCTACCAACGCTCTGGGTAGACCTTGTCCAATGTTGACCGCTGTGACTGGATTTTCAGCGTTAGGATCTAGTTCTCTAACGGCTCGTCCTAGCCAACCTTCTGTACCGACTTTGTCAGGTTCGGCGGTGTGCCAAATATCCATCGATCGAAAATGTGATCTCGGAGAATTCGCGTATCCGATCCCATGGATAATAGCCATGTTCCCCGATTTATAGAGTTCACGCATCGGACCCATAGCCGGGTGCATCGCGAATTCCTGATCTATAGTCAACATGTCCTCTTGCGAGATCTGTAATGATGGTCTGTTGTCGTAATAGTTGCTGTCGTTGTAAGGAATGATAGTGTTGAAGTAGTCATTCCCGCCAGATAGCTGGAGTATGACTACTACAGGGTCCTTTTCTTTAGTAACCATATCTTCAATTCCTCCCTTGCTACTTTTATTGGTCATCTGCAATTCTGAGTTGTTAATGTTTTCTATCCGAATTGGTATTCTCTGGTCGAGGCTATCAATGAGAGCATTTCCCCAGCTCGAACTGCAGATTCCCTATAAGAGGCCTCATCCCAACTGAGATCACCTTGCTCCTTTGCGTGTGCCACCAGCTCTGCCATAGTTTTGTCTTTCACTGGAAGTGGGCCCATTTGTTCAAGACAATTCTCCACGAGCCCTTCTGGTGACATTGATTCGCCGCACTCAGCGATCCTGGAAATGATTTTCTGTACCCCCGGAAGATCTACATCACTCATCCTATCTGAAACGAAATTCACCCTTTTTACCAAGGCACCGCTGTTTATCCATTCGCTTCCAGTGTGCCAACCCTCAACACTGGGAGGGTCGAGTATATCCTGACCCATATAACCCGGCTCTTTTGCCGTAGCTTCCAGTCGGGGGTCAGCCCCTTTAACATCTTCAACTAGACGAAGAGTTCCTACTACCACTTCAACTGGGCTTCGAACTCTTTTGTATGCTGATTCCTTAAAGAAGTCGGAGTTAAAAAGAGCCCTAACAACGGGTTTTATTTCGTAGTTGGATTCCACCAGATGTTCTGCCAGGTATTTTACCGCCCCTGGGTTTCTAGGCTCTTCTATATTCCAAGCTGGAACCTGGGGCTCGTCTTCCACAAAAAAATTATATAAATGACGTGCTATGAACCGGGAGCAAGCCTCCTGCTGGAGAATAATGTCGATTATGTCTTCCCCGTCGAACTTCCCTGTGCGGCCCAGGAAAGTTTTTTCGGTGTAATCGTGATCCTCTGCTCTAAATTCAAAACTCCAAGGATGCCTTCCATACGGGTAGCGTGGCATTTTTGCTCCTATCGTCCACCCCGTGAATGCCCTAGAGCATTCAAATACGTCGGTCTCGGTGTAGTTACCAACGCCCAGCGAAAACAGCTCAAGGAGCTCCCGTCCCCAATTTTCATTTGGTGCATTCTTGTGGTTCTCATTGTTGTCGAGCCAGAAAATCATTGCTGGATCCCTAGCGAGATTTACTAGCAAATTACGATAATTTCCCAGTCCCTCTTCTCGGAACATGGTTATTTGGTCCAATAAATGATTGCAGTTATCTACCTTAGCGTTGCCTGTGGCGAACACATGGTGCCAAAACAGCGCCATTTTTTCTTGTAGTGGACGCTTTGTGTTAAGCATAAAGTACAGCCAATTTGCTTGCCCTGGGCCAGAAGCACCTCCAGGAACCTCGGTGATCGGATGTCTCCTCAGAAGGGAGTATTCGTCGACTGCGGGTTCTGATTCTAAATTAAGAAGTTTGTCCACGGTTGCTTCATATCCGATCTCTGCGTAGCGTTCTAATTCGTCTTGATTGGCGCCGAACCCGGCGCGTCTCATAAGGTGAGCCAGTAAAGCATTATCTGTTGTTACTGTCATATCAGTCCTCCCTGCCTCGTGTATATCTAGACCGCCATACCGAGAGTCACACTTGTATATCTAGACCGTCGATATTTGGTATCAGATCGCTTAATGTCCTCATTATGGCACGAGGGGTATATGTGTCAACCGTCGTCAATTATATTAATTACAGTTAAATAGATGTCGCTTTTTGGGGAAGCTCTTGATTTATTGACTATTAATCAAGTTTTAGAGCTGGGAGAAGTACCTAGAAGAGAGGTCGGGCCTCCTCCCAGTCCAGTACCCCCTCTTCTTTGAATGTGTCGATTTCCTTTTTACCGTATCCAAGTTCAGTGAGTATTCGCTGAGTATGTTCCCCTCTCAAAATACCGCCACCTGCTTTACAAGAAGTCTCTGAAAAATTGAGGACTGGGGAATAACGCCAAAAAGAGCCGAAGCGTTTATGAGAAACCCTGGTTGTGAATCCGTTAGATTGAACATGGGGGTCATTGTTGAAGAAGTTGAACATGTTACTGTCTTCGACTTTTACACAGGCTAGGTTTTGAGAGGTCAACTGGCGTTCCCATTCATCTGGTTGTTTTTCTTGAAACGTGATTGATAGCTCTGAAATCAAATCTTCGTCGTTAAGTTGTCTCTGATCGGCATTGGTGAACCGGTTGTCTTCTAGCAAATCTTTTCGATTCAATGCGCCACATAGCTGGTTCCATTCCGGTTCCATGGGGCATGCTAAAAATACCCATCCCGACCTTGCCGGGTAGATACGATATAAAGCATTTGTCCCGAAGCCTTCGCTGTCTGGCAGATCTCTATCCGGCTTTCCTTCATAGTGGAAGAAATCATCTGCGTTTGCAGTGGCATTTGCCCCTATCATCGTCGTTTCTATGTATTGAGGTTTTCCTGTTCGCTGCCGAGCGTAAATTCCCATCACGACGCTGGTCGCTGCCACCATGGAGGTGTTTGGGTCTGGATTGACATCCTGAGCCCTACCGAGCCTGTTTGAAACCTTGATTATTTCATCCATGGACAACTTCTCATCTTCTGGGGGTATCGCGCCTCTGCCTGCTTGGGTCAAGGCCCCACCGGATACTGCTCCGCCGATCGGATGCATCGCGGGCCGGTGGCTGTAGGGACCTGTGGAACCGTATCCAGCAACGTAGACATAGTTGATATCGGGATTAAGTTTTCGCACTTGCTTTATTCCGATACCAATTCTTTCCGGAGCACCTGGTCTCATATTGTGCATAAGTACATCAACTTTGGGTATGAGACGGTTTAAAATCTCTCGACCTTGCTCAGTTTTTAGGTTCATGGATAGGCCCTCTGTTCCTGCCATGGTCCTGTTGGATGCTAGGCCGTCGTTCCCTCTTCTCATCCAATCTCCTTCTAGAGTTTCAATCCTAATTACGCGGGCACCGAGCTCCGTAAGTAGAGACCCTGCAAGCGGGCCGGCTATGACCGTAGATAAATCCAGAACAGTTATTCCTTCCAGTGCGTGTTTGGGGACTGGCTCTGAGCCATAAATTTTTTCGGGTACTGAGGCTAGATGAGTAGATTTGATTAACTCGTCGGTATGTTCGCCCAAAAAAGGAGCGGGGCCTTTAATGACTGGTTTACTGGGTGTCATGGTGAAGACGGGACCTAATTGTTTCATCGGTCCCACTGTCGGATCTTGAATAATTTGTACATGTCCGTTATGAACCATCTGAGGATGAGATAGTGCCTCGGTGGCAGACAAGAAAGGTTCAGCTGCTACGTTTCCTTCCTTTTCAACAAATAAGTGCATCCATTCGTCGAACGTTTTCTCCTCCATTTTGGAAAGAATCATTCTACGAAGCTCTTCCCTATCGGACTCTTCTACTAAATTCGGCGCATCCTGAAAGCGAGGTTCCTCATATATGTGGCCAAGCCCGATTGCTTGGATTTCAGCTTTAAATAGCCGCTCGATTAAATTAGCTAGCTGAATCCACTTGCCATCTTTGGTTCTTGCAGGTAGATACTGAATGGGTGACGGGCGTTTCGCTATTGTAGTCGGGTCAAAATCGAATGTTTCGGGATATTTAATCATCATTTGCCATAGGACAAATTGAGTCATGTCATAGTAAGTTAGTGCTTGAAGCAAGTTGGTGTCTACACGTTGCCCTAGCCCGGTCCTGTCCCTCACCATGAGTGCGGACACGATTCCTCTGACAGCTGCCATACTGGCCGAGTGGCTGGCAACATTCACTGATGCGAAATTGGGGCCTTCCCGACCGGATAACCCTGCAAAATGCATAAGCCTTCCGCTCTTGGCCTGAACAATTCCTTCGTAGTCCTTGTACATAGCGTAAGGCCCTTTTAGCCCAAAACCCGTGATAGAGCAATAAATAAGTGCGGGATTTCCCTTTTTCAGATCATCGTAGCCTATACCGAGAGAATCCATAAAGCCCGGTTTGTTACTCTCAACCAGTACATCTGTAGATCTTGAAAGTTTCTTGAATTCGAGTTGGTCTTCCTTGCTAAGTATATTGAGGACAGCACTTTTCTTTCCGCGGTTCCAAAGTAAGGAACTTGGGGAATCCCTATATGGATCGCCTTCAGGAGGTTCGATCTTTACCACGGTGGCACCAAAGTCCGATAATGTCATCGTCGCGATTGATCCCGCCATGCCGTGAGATAAGTCCAGGATAGTGATTCCGTCTAGGGTTTCGCTCATTCTTGTTCCTTAGCTGAATACGGTGTTTTCGAGAATGATACTAGCGTTTGTTCCAAAAAGTTTAAATAAATTCAATAATTAACCCATGCATATAGCCGGTGAAGTTTGCCACGACAAATCACGTTCAGGAACAACTTACTATATTCTTTTCTTTCTTAGGCATCCTAATCCACTTGCCTTTAGATAACCTACCTTGCAAGGGTGGTTAGAGGTCTAAGATAGACCAGTCGGTCAAATGCTCAGAGGAGTTTTTAATGTCTCAGATGCCTTCCAGACAATCGGCGATCGTAAATGGACTGGATTTGGCGTACTACGAATGGGGTACGTCGGGTGCACCAATCATGATTTGTCTCCACAGTCACACCAACAATGCTGCCTCATGGAGGGAGTTCGCGGAGTATGCTTCCGACGGTTACCACGTCTTTGCTCTTGACCAGCGTGGTCATGGGAACAGTGAGTGGGCAAGTGATGGGTATAAACGGGACAAGTTCGTTGAAGACCTAGCAGGGTTTATTATTGGAAAAGGGTTTCGGAAAGTGACGTTGGTAGGGTGTTCAATGGGAGGGTGGCATTCCATTCTCTATGCATATTCCAATCCTGACGTGGTGAGTCGCATTATTATGGTAGACATAGCCCCGGAGCCTTCTCCTGAGAGGCTTGGAGCGCCTCCTCCGCCTCCAGTACCTATGGAATTCGATTCGTTAAACATGGGATTTGAGTGGCTGAGAACTGGAAATGGACTTGCATCTGATAAGCGGCTGTTGGAGGAAGCTAAAACCAGGCTTAAAGAAACTGAGAATGGGAAATGGATATGGAAAGCTGATCTAGAGGGATTTGATAATCCTCTCCCAGACATGACAAGTTCGGAGTTGATTGGGAGATATTGGTCTGCTATCGAAGCTATTGCTTGTCCTATCCTTGAGATAAGAGGATCAGAAAGTGGGCTAGTCAGTGACGAAACGATACAGAAAATGAAAGATTTGGGTAATAATGTTTCTTCAGTTGACGTGGAAGGTGCAGGTCACGTTGTGATGGTTGACAAACCTGAGGCATTTATCGATGCCACAAAAGGGTTTATATAGATTTTTCTTGGAACCTGTTTGCTGCCTGTTTTAGTTCGGCTGTTCAGGATCTGATAATCCCTCCTTGCTTAACGACAATATTATGAGGAGTGTTTTGTGATGCATGATTTATTGGTTCAGGGGGGGACAGTAGTAACTCCAGTAGGTGCAATGGAATTGGATATTGTGATAGACGGGGAAATTATCACTGCCGTAATTTCTAGCTCAGCCGAACGCCCAGAGGCGACTCGTATCCTTGATGTCAGTGGGAAAATCGTGATTCCCGGCGGAGTCGAACCTCATGCTCATATAGGGGGGCCGAGACAGCCCGAACGTTCTGGGGCTTTACCTGTTTCTGCTGCTGCTATATTTGGAGGAACTACGACTGTTATAGATTTTGCTAACCAAGTTCCAGGACATGATCTCTATCACGCTGTTGAAGAGGCTGAAGACAGATGGGCTGGAAATGCGTTCACTGATTACGCCTACCACCCTATTTTGACCAACGGGGCTGACTTTAATTCAATAAACCAGATTCCTGATTTAGTCTCAGATGGAATAGCGAGTTTCAAGGTCTTCACAACCAGCATTCGGCCGCCCAGCCCACAGATGCAAAATAATCACACTGACTTTGGAAGATTGTCTGAGATTATGGCCCGTGTTGCAGATTCCGGAGCGATGCTTTTAGTCCACTCAGAAGACGATGAAATGGTGCATTACAACTATGAAAGGTTGAAAGAAACAGGAGAGTGGGATTGGTGGAATATGCACCGCATACATACTAATCAGTCTGAGGATGTTTCGTTTAGGAGGGTCACTCGACTTTCTGAGAGGAGCAATTGCCCAGTATATTTTGTTCACATAAGTGCCTTGGAGGGAGTTATCGAAGTAGGGCGGTGCAGGTCTCAGGGGATGCCAATATATGGCGAGACTCTTCATAACTACATAAGCTTTAACTCCGATGACTATCGTCAAGAAGACGGCATGAAATTTCACACATACCCTTCACTTAAGAGTGAGACAGACCGTAGGGCTTTATGGGACGGCCTTATTGACGGGACTATATCTACTCTAGCTACTGACCTGGTATCAACAACATGGGAGGAGAAAATCAAATACAAAACTGTAGCTGATGTCACAGGGGGTCATAATGGGATAGAAACTCGGGTAGGAATCGCCTACTCTGAAGGCGTGGTTAAGAGGGGTATGTCGCTTGATAGATTTGTAGAAATAACCTCTACCAATGCTGCGAAGATTATGGGGCTTTATCCACAAAAAGGCGTTATAACTCCTGGAAGTGATGCAGACATCACCGTTATTGACCCGTCAATAAATAAAAGACTAGGAATGGGTGACCTTCACCTTGAGGATTACAGCATTTGGGAAGGTTGGGATGTAAGCGGCTGGCCCACTTCCACGATTCTTCGAGGCAAAGTAATGGTTGAGAATGGGAACCTACTCGGCAGTCCTACTGATGGACGGTTTCAGAAGAGGATGATTGCCTCTCAGGTGATCAATTCGCCAGCTTGCTAACTCTCGGCACCTGTGGTTGGTAAGTACGCCACCGCTGGTGTATGAAATGATTCTGGCGTTTTATTATTGCAAGTTTAGACAACGACAATTGGAAGGTTGAAAATACCATGCAAATCACTGAGCACGTATACAACATGCATATCGACGATGGGGCGGCTTCACATCCCGGAGGAAGCAACAACTTCTTTGTCGGTGATCCCAAAGAAGAAATGATTTTAATTGATACTGGGGACTATGAGCGGAAATGGACCAAGTCAATTCTTGATTACTATGAACAATTGGGCTGTCCTTCTATCTCAGCGATCGTAATTACTCACGGTCACGGAGACCATACCGGCGGGTTGGATCGAATTCAGGAGCGGCTCAGGGCGCCCGTCAGATGCCATCCCAAATTGGTTCAACGTCTGCGCAAAATCCTTGACGACGGCGATTTGGTTATTCCCCTTCGATCACGGGAGCGTATAGTGACTGGCGGAGACGTCGGGTTACAAGCCATTTTCACTCCTGGCCATGAAATAGACCATGTTTGTTATTACCTTCGAGAGGATCGTGTAATGTTCACGGGCGATACTGTGCTAGGGGCGAGTTCGACAACTGTAGGAGATTTGACTTCTTATCTCAATTCTCTGAAGCTGCTGACTGGGTTTGACCATGATGTTGTTTGTCCAGCTCACGGACCAGTGGTTCCTTCACCAAGGGGAAAAATTCTAGTCCGCCGTCAATTGGAACACCGGCTAAACAGGGAAAAACAAGTAATTAATGCCATGGAAAAAGGATTGACAGGATTGGCAGAAATTACTTCGGATATATATCCTTCGAATTTAAAAAAAGCTTTGAGGCCGTCGGCCGAAAGAAATGTTAGTACACATCTACAGAAACTTGTGGATGGTGGGTCTGTGGTAGAAAATTCCTCAACTTACCACCTAAATATGAAAGGTTAAACGCTTTGCCCGCGACTTGTTCGCAGCTAGTCTAATATTTTTGAGGCTATTTGTTCCAAAGCTCGAGCTTCAATCGGGGGGTTTGCTATAGCGCTTCGGGTATCCCGGAAATATCGCTCTAAAGGGCGTCCCCGATCTAACCCCACTCCCCCAACAATACGCATTGCTAGATCGGTGACCTCTATAGCAGATTCAATACATTTTACTTTGGTAATCGAAATCTCTGGTAAAAGGGTATCCCTAGCTTTTGGGTTGGCTTCCCAATCCTCGCAACATGAGAAGAGAGTGCGTCGGGCCAGGAGTAGCACCGATTCTATTTGAGCAATCTTTTCTCTGATATGGGGGATCTTTGAAATAGCATTGGGTGATCCGGTTGGTTTCCTATTGATGGCAAAATTGACCGCGTAGTCACGAGCAGCGTGGGCAATTCCCAGGTTAGCAGCACTCAAAAGAAGTGGGAACCAGGCGGCTCCATTGGGGGAGGCATCGACTCGCACAGTATGATTGGATCTAGATATGAAATCTTTTTCATCCAGTAAAACATCTTGAAAAATAATGTCATGAGACCCTGTTGCTCTCATAGACATAGAATTCCATGTTTCTTCGATCGATACCCCTTGAGAATTCATTTTAACCAATACCTTGGCAGTGTCATGTGAGCCATCCTCGACAGCGGCAAAAGTAATCGCATGCGATAGTACTGGGGCTAATGTTGACCAGGTCTTACGGCCGTTCAATCTCCATTTGCTTCCCCTTTCCTTTTCCAAAATGGTGGCCGGTCTTCCGCCTCCCCTTGGGGAACCCAGATCGGGCTCTGAAGCTATGTTGTTGGCAATGGCGCCGTTCACAACTATTTCGGAGAAAACTTTTTTTCTGACATGAACTGGCCAACTTAAAGCCTCTGACTCAGCTCCAACTACCATGTGGTGCATTCCAATAGCCACGGCCGTTGACCCGCAACCTTTCCCTATCTCGTATTGGGCAAGTGCGATATCGGTCAGTCCAAATCCCTTACCTCCGTAGGCCTTTGGTACGGCAGCTTGCAAATAACCTTGATTTTTCATGAAGGTGAAATGATCGATGGGAAAAGTTCCTTTTTCGTCATGGATAGAGGCAGTGGTCTCAATCTCTGAGGATATACTCTCTGCTATTTTGGTTAACTGATTTTGTTTTTTGCTTTTAGGCCACATTACAAATCTCGGCTTGGCTAATCATTTAAGACCCTAATAGGAGTTCCTTTCAAGAATTCATTTATGCACTCCACAGTCTCTTCAAAGAATACTTTATATCCTTCAGTGGTTACATAACCGATGTGTGGGGTTATCAAAGTGTTGGTTAGTGTTAGGAATGGATGTTCCTTGGGGAGCGGTTCCGTGTCAAATACGTCTAGTCCCGCTCCTGCAATTCCTCTTTCCTCCAGGATAGAAACCAATGCCCTTTCGTCTACGATTGGTCCTCTCGATGTATTTACCAAGAAAGCACTTGGCTTCATCAATCTCAATTCCTCCTTGCCTAACAACCCTCTGGTCCTCTCGCTAAGCACGGTGTGAATTGAAAGGATGTCAGAATTTTCCAGCAAAGTTTTAAATGAAACCAAGTTAGCTCCTTCTGCGGAGGCCCTCTCCTCAGTGAGGTTTTGGCTCCAGGCGATTACCTCCATGCCGAAAGAGATTCCAACTTTTGCTACTTGCGAGCCTAGTCGACCTAGACCTAGAATTCCGAGAATTTTTCCATTCAACCCAATTCCAATCTCTTCTTGCCAAAGACCCGAACGAGAATTGGGATTTTCGTGATGAATGTTTCTAGCTAATGAGATTATGAGACCCCAAGTTAATTCTGCAGTTGGATAACTTAAACTACCCGTCCCACAGACCACAATGTCAAGGTCCGAGCAAGC
Source organism: uncultured Dehalococcoidia bacterium (assembly GCA_964409595.1). GTDB lineage: Bacteria > Chloroflexota > Dehalococcoidia > Lucifugimonadales > UBA826 > CAYPDR01. Next base: position 58,159 of record CAYPDR010000008.1, on the reverse strand, counting down.
TTGCAAATCGATTGAGGCATTCCTCATGCCTGTCGTGACTAAAAGTCGGAGGTTCGGCAACTTTTCAAGCAGAGTTCTGGAGAATGGAGTCCTTTCCCTCATAGCTGAAATTATATGAAAAGGGAGGAGCCTCTCTGCGACTTTGTCTTCATCGGAAAGATGATCTTGAAAAACTGAGATTCGGGTTTCCCTAGGGAGGTTATCCCATCTCGCCATGTTTTGAGAGATTCCTTGGTAATCATCTAGGACAGCTATATTTGCCATTTTCCCTCCAGTGGATTTGAATGTGGGAGAGGTTAATGCTTATCTGAAAAGAACCTTCTTGTTTTAGAAAATAGCAGGTAACCTCACAGGAATTCAAAATGGATGCTAACATCAGCGGTCATTAAATAGTTCACTAAAGGAGATTGATCACATGGCAAAGAAAATTCTAGTGACAGGTATGAGCGGACTAATTGGAGGACTCCTAAAAGATCATCTGTTAAACGATGGGAGATATGATCTGAAAGCTTTGAATCGAAGCCACGTCGAAGGTGTTGAAAACCATCGAGCTGACATCTCAGATTTAGAGGCAATTAAACCAGCCTTTGAGGGTCAAGATGTCGTTGTTCACTTGGCTGCATACTTGGGTTCACAGGATTGGCAGGGTCAGCATGATGGTAATGTTTTAGGTACCTACAATGTTTTTGAGGCTTCGCGGTTAGCCGGGGTGAAAAGGTTGATTTTTGCATCAAGTGGAAATGCCATAAGAGGTTTCGAGAGGGTCAAACCCTATAAAGACATAGCAGAAGGTAATTATGATGAAGTGCCGAAAGATTTTCCAATGATCACCCATGAACAAGTTAGGCCTGAAGCTTTGTATGGAGCCGCCAAAGTATGGGGAGAGGCTTTGGGCAGACATTTCTCCGACGACTATGGCATGTCAGTGATCTGTGTACGTATAGGGTCAGTACATAAGGAGAACCGACCTTTGAGCGTAAGAGAGAATGCCATTTACCTAGGCAACAGCGACATATGCCAAATGCTTCAACTCTGTATAGAGGCAGATCCTAGCATAGCCTATGACGTGTTTTTCGCCGTCTCTGACAACAAATGGAACTATCGCGATATATCCCATGCTAGAGAGGTCCTAGGATATATACCCAAAGAATCGGCGGACAAAAACTTTTTTATTCCCAGTTAGAAGGTGATTGTACTTTGTGGAGTCACAGAATTTTTAGTCAAGATTGTAGGACTCTCTTGAAAATGAGCTTACCTATGCTTTCGGGGCACATCTGAGTGCTGTTAGGTAAACTGTGACCATCTAGAAGCACATGTAAATTCCAGAAACTGTGTCAACCAGAAAATTTGCCAAGTGGGAGGATCAGATATGTTGGAACGTTTTAAACCCAGGCCAGGAGATTCGGAACGCGTATCGGTAGAGTCTCTTCACGAAGTGATCGTTGCTGTCTTCGAGAAAATGGGGGTGTCGAAGGAGGATTCCGAAGAGGCTGCTGATGTCCTTGCTATGACCGATTTGCGTGGAGTGGAGACTCATGGAGTCTCTAATATGTTGCGTTCTTATGTGGGCCAGTATACGAGTGGACAAATAAACCCTCGGCCCAATTGGAGAATTGAACGAGAGACCCCAGGAACAGCCGTTATTGATGCGGACAGAGGGCTGGGTATAACACTCGGACGTAGGGCTATGGATATGGCTATAGAGAAAGCAAAAACGGTTGGTGTTGGTATAGTCACCATGAATAATGGCGGTCATCTTGGAGCTGTAGGGCATTTTTCGATGCATGCTGCTAATAACGATATGGTAGGGATGTGTGCCACTGCTGCGGGTACCGGGGTATTGCCAACGTTTGCCGCTGAACCAAGGTTCGGGACAAATCCCATTTCGATGGCTGCACCAGGGAAAAAGGAAGCATCGCTGCTTTTTGACGCTGCTACCTCACAGATAGCTGGAAATAAATTCTCTTTGGCGAAAAGGGTAGGTTCTGATCTTCTGCCTGGCTGGATAGCCGATAGTGAAGGAGTTCCTATTCAGGAGGAGACCCCGGTTCCAGAGAGTGGCTCATCTGGAAATCTACTGCCTATTGGCGGCACAAGAGAGAATGGGTCTCACAAAGGTTATGGGTTCATGCTTATGGTAGAGGTTTTGGGGGCATTTCTCTCCGGTTCTGTACCCGGCATGTTTGACACAGAAAAGTTTGAGAGTGGATATAAACATTACTTTGCTGCATACAACATAGCCGCTTTCACAGATGTGGACGAATTCAAAGCGAAGATGGACAAGATGTTGAAGATGTTACGTGAGACCAAGCCCGTGGCCGGCGAGAAGAGGGTTTTGTATCCAGGACTATCTGAATATGAAGAAGAAAAAGACAGGAGAGCAAATGGTGTACCTCTACACAAAGAGGTATTAGAGTGGTTTGACAGCCTGGTTGGTGAATTAGGTGTGCCTGCTCTTGAGAAACAAAACTAGATAAGTTGTTTGCAAATTCTTGATTATGACATGCCTGCATAGGAATACTTTACTTAACAGCATAACAAGCCACCTTTCCGAGTAAGCCATATGGGTGGGTCCGGTTTTACCGTGGCGTTTGTAATATCAGTGTTTAGCGTGAGTAACTTAATTCTGGCAGAAGCAGTAGTCAGTTTTCTTGGGGCAAGGGTACAGGCTCCAACACCAATTTAGGATGATATATTTGCTGGTGGTAGAAGCTATGTAAGAACGACATGGAGGTGGCCTACGTCGTTTCCCGGCTTGGCCATATTCATGGTTGTAATGCCCCTGAATTTCACAAGTGATTGGCCTTGGGATAGTCTAGGTCCTAGGTTGAGGCAACTAGTCGACGAATCTTTTGGTTGAAGGAACTCCGGTTCGGATGTACTACTCCAGTCATTTCCTAAATCTTTTCGTAGATCTGAACTCTGTGGCGATTGCTTTCAGTTACATACAGTCTGTCTTCCCTGTCGATTTTTATCGATGTGGGACCCCAGAAATATTTTTCTATGTGCGCGGATTCTTCGTGAGGATCTCCACCAAACATTGCGGTGCCTGGCTCTAAGTTAGATCTCGACCTAGGTTCCGCTTCTTCATAATTGCTGTCTAGATATTCTTTGCCCCACACTGATAGTGTCGCTTCTCCTCTTAGTTTGGTTAGGAAGGAACCCTTTGTGTCTAATATCTGGACCCGTTCGTTTCCCCAGTCGGCCACATATATGTATCCAGTTGAATCTACGGCCACGCTGGATGGATTGCGAAACTGGCCATCTTCTTTACCAAAGGATCCAAATTTGCTAAGTAAGTTCCCATTAGGGGAGTACTTTTTTATGCAATGGTTCCCCAGTCTGCAACGTATATGTTTTGGTCGTTTCCGATAGTAATACCCCAAGGAAGTTTTAGCCCGCTTCCCTCATCTTGCCCAAAAGAAGCTAGAAAAGAACCGTCCTTTGAGAATTTTTGGACGCGGTTATTTAAATGATCTGACACCAACAGGTTGTCTTCGGAATCAAAACATATGCCGGACGGTCCCTGTAGCTCACCATCGGCGGTACCGGTAATGCCCCAGTGGCCAACAGGTGTTCCATCGGACTCATATATATTGATCCGACTACATTGTTCATCGCTTATGTAGATTCTCCCGTGGCTGTCAGATGTTATAGCTGATGGCCATTTGAACTGACCCTTCTCCTCCCCGAATCCACCATACACGCCAAAATATTCGCTATCGCTGTTATATACGGTCACTCTTAGTTGGGCTGCAGCGGCGACATAAGCTCGGCTAACGGTGTGCATGCGGCCATCGTCCGAAATGAGGGTGTCAACAGGGAACATAAACCCTCGGTCCTGCATTACACACAATCCGACCGTGTGGCTGTATCTAACTATTCCTGACTTAGATTTTGTTGGGTCTTTCGTTACCATTGAACACGCTCGCCGTGGTTAAATTATTGCGACTTCAAGTACTAGGTTCTTTGAAATTCCGGGTTTGCTCCTATCACGCTCAATATTGTAGAGAGTTTTTTTTCCGCAGAATTTCTGTCAGTGGATAAATCTGTTTCGACTAGTCCAGTTCCTTCGGCGAATTCGATTAACGCCGCTCTGACAGGGTCGGAAACCTTTACCGCTCCCAAATGATCTAGACATTCATCTACACAAATTTCAGCGTCTAGGTCATCCGCCCTGGAATCGAGGATGTCATGAATGATTTTAGTTATACCAGGCTTTTGGAGATCTCCAAGTTGCTCTGAGACGAAACCGACTCTTTCGGTTAACGAGCCCGTCTCTATCCATTCAAGACCTTGGTGCCAACCCTCCACTGATGGGGGGTTGAATAGCTGTTGGCCCATAAATGTTAGCTGCGAGTTTCTTTCAGACAGCTCTATCTTTGGTGATGTAAATTCTTCAGTGATTTTCAATACCCCGGTCACTAATTCCGCGGGGCTCTTGATTTTCTTGTAGTGGCAATCCTTGCTCTTGAAAAATTCCGATTTGAATAGGACCCTCAGCATCTCAAGAATGTCGTAATTGCTGTCAAAATATGTATTTACAAGCTGATCTATTGCCTCTGAGTTTACCGGTTCCAAATATGGCCATTGAGTCACAGGTGGCTCATCTTCAACGAAGAAGTGGTATAGGTGGCGCGAGATGAATCTGGCTGTTGCCTCTTGTTTGCAAATTATCCTTATTATGTCTTCTCCGTCGAAGTCACCGGTCTCCCCCAAAAATGTTTTTCTATCGCCGTCATGGTCAGATTCATCATATTCGTATCGCCATGCGAGTTTTCCGTAAGGCATTATTGAGTTTCTCACCGCCAACTGCTTAGTATAGTCAGCATTTGCAACCGTCCATCCAGTGAAGGCACGAGCACACTCTTTGATGTCTTCTTCGGTGTAGTTGCCTACCCCCATGGAGAACAGTTCAAGCAGTTCCCTGCCATAGTTTTCGTTAATGGCTCCGTTATGGTTATCTACATTGTCGAGCCAGATGATCATAGCAGGATCACGGGACAGCTGGAGTAATAGATTTTCAAGACTGCCCAGTCCGTGCTTTCTGAACATCCTTGACTGATCCGTGAGGGGCTTACCATTGGTAACCTTGGCATAACCTGTTGCGAAGACATTGTGCCAAAAAAGGGCAATTTTTTCTCTCAATGGATCTTCTGTCGACACAAGTCGATAGAGCCAATAAGAACCTGCACCGGTGCTGTCATGGGTGACAGATTGATCAGGATGATATCTTCGAACCAAGGCGTCGTTTATGTCGTTCTCAATTGCCGGATCGAGGAGGTTATCAACGATTTGATCGTATTCAACTCCCATAAGTTCGGATAATTGCGATTTTGTGGCTCCGAATCCTGCCCGCCTCATCAGATGTGCAATTAGAGCGATCTTATCTGTTGTCATTGGACCCTAATTCTCCTTCACTAGTTGAAGTGGTCATGATCACATCATAGTAGAATGAGATCAATTTGAAAACGTTTTGTTCAGTCTTACCAATAGCTTGTTCTGAAAGATGGACATGCTTTCCATTCATGCCTGTTGACCATCAGAATTTGCCTAGTCAAAAGACATATTGATCAATGCGCCGAATGTCCCCATTTTTATACTAAATCCAATATTGTTTAAATATATTGATGATGCCATAGCCTGCCACTGGAGAATCTACTGGCATGACTAATCAATCGATACCCTTCTCAGATTATCGTTAGGTATCAGGTAATCAATGGATCAAATCGCGAATAGTTGGTAATAGTTGAATCAAACCGTAGTATACATAGCTAGCTCATAATTAATCCACCGTCAACATTAAAAGCCTGTCCAGTGATGTTCCTAGAGCCTGGACCTGCAAGGAAAATCGCAAGGGCTGAAACGTCGTCTGCTTCGTTTGCCCTACCTAGAGGGATTTCCTCTAACATAGCCTCACGGAGATCAGACTGACTTGTTCCTGACTCATCTGATCTTAATGAGAGTATGTTCGCCAGCATGTCGGTCTGAACTATGCCTGGGCAAATAGCATTTACATTGATGTCATAGGGTGCCAAGACGCTTGATGCTATATATGTCATGGCGATTACTGCACCTTTACTTGCAGCGTAGGCAGCATTCGAAGTTCTTCTATATCCTCTGCCTGCGATTGAAGCTGTATTTACGATACGGCCTCCGTGTCCCTGACTGATCATCGACCGCGCTATTTTCTGCATGCAGAAGAACGCTCCTTTTGAATTGACCCTGTGTATCTGATCCCAGTGCTCCTCTTCGATGTCTAAAAAGCTTATGTGTCTAGTCAATCCAGCGTTGTTGAATAAGATATCGATTCTTTCGAATCTCCTAGTTGATTGCTCAACCATTTGGTCAATCTCTTCAAGGCTTCCCATATCTACTTTTATTGTCAGATGGTCCCTTCCCGAATGCGCGATCTCTTTTTGGGTTTCCGTCACGGCGTCAAGATTTATGTCTACTAAGATCACATTTGCTCCTCCCTCAGCAAATCGAATAGCTGCAGATTTCCCTATACCATTTCCGGCTCCGGTTATTAACGCTGTTTTACCTTCGAAATCCATATTGGCTCTCTCCGATTGTTGAAATAGTCTGTTGTCCTTTCAAGTTATGCCTGCTGTATCGTACATCACCAATTTAGGTCTGGTTTATTGATTGTACGAGCGGGATAAAACGGGTTGGTGCTCTTTGATTGGGTTGTTGGGGTGCTACGATTTTGTCCAACTATTTGGTATGATTTTTGATTTCTTGCGATGGACCGCAATGTTTGAGAAATGGGGCTCCAGGGGCCGACGGCGGATTTCGTACCCTATTTAAGGAAGATCTAATATTGGAACTCGATGTAAGAGGTGAAAATATACGGGTTATGAATGACATGAGTATGTGAAACTTGCATCAGGACTCTCTTTATTGCGTGGCCAGAGGAGAGTATCCAGCTACGAATTAAGAGGGGGAGATGTCTGCAATGAACGTCCCTTTAATCAAGTATGTAGTTACGAGAAGTCTCCATGATGGTACTCTCATGAGTTATCTCATCTCGGTACGAGGGGTAATGTGATGTGAGAGGGGTATTCTCGAGAATGGTAGATGGTTTGAAGAGCAGATTTGAACTCAGATTCTTCGCCAATCTTTCCTCCTGTATTTAAATTTCTATCGAATCTAGGGAAGTTGCTACTGGATACTTCGAGTCTGATGGTGTGACCTTTCAAAAAGACGTTGCTGGTGGCCCATAGGTCAATTTTGTATTCGATTATCTCCCCTGGAATTACCGCAGAAGCTTCCAATGAGGAGTTCCTATAACGTGCTCTAATAATCCCGTCGGTCAAATTTCGCGCGAATCCCGTTGCGTCTACGTCAACTAATTTAGCCGTGAAGTCAGTGTCTTCAGCCGAAGTAGATGCGTACAAAGTAACTATTATTGGGCCTGTGACTTCTAGGCTCTGTTCAAGGGCCTGAGAAGAATAAACAAGAACGTCCGACCTCTGCTCGACAGATCTCTGGTCGTAGACTCCGGAGGGCATGAACACGTCGTCACAGCATAACCCTCCGCCGGTGGTAGGAACTGGGAATTGAGGATTGTATAAGAAGGAGTCGGAAGCTTCTTCCCCGGGAGACGTTTGAGTAAGCTCGCCATCTCCTGACAGAGTGTTTGCGCCACCCCTGCTATGGAGATAAAAAGGACTTTCAATGGCTCTGTCTAGAGGCCATTCATCTTCGTCTCTCCATTCATTAACGCCCATCAGGAATATGCGTACTGGCTTTTTTGTATCCTCTTCTGAGCCGTCACCGTTAAGCCATTTGTTAAAAAAAGCAAGCGACCTTCCCTGCAAGTCAGCGCTTGCCCTAGATGAGAGAGTGCCGAAGCCATAGCTACCTGCTAACATTCCTGTGTTTCCATGTACCCAAGGCCCTATCAACAAACGTTGTCCTTCTCGAGCACGGGAAGATTTGCTGTCCGCTCTCATCCCATTGAAATTTTTTATTGTTCCTCCTAGGAAAATGTCGTGCCAGCCACCGATGTTAAAAGCTGGCACATTGATTTCAGAGTGAGATTCTTCTATGCAGACGGACTTCCAGTAGTCGTCGTATTCTGGGTGGCTGAGCCAGTCATAGTAATAGGGTGCTAGGCCTTCCTTCAGATCTGGCATAGCTGACATGGGCAAGTGGTTGAATCCCGATGTCAGAGAATCTTTGGCAGCGATTATTCTTTGTGACTCGGAATCCCCTAGGTTAAATTTGGACGAAAGATTATTCCAATTTGCCTGGGTAAGCGAACCAACAGCCCACGAAAGATTAAAACCCAGTTCAAATGTTCCGCCCTGCCAAGCCCAACCTTCGTGGTAATTAGATGCAGTAACTGTAGGGCATATAGCAGCCAGTGACGGGGGCTTGGATTTTGCAGCTAGCCACTGAGTAGCTCCTACATACGATGATCCGTACATTCCAACCTTACCAGAGGACCATCCTTGGGAACCTGCCCACTCAATTGAGTCGAATCCGTCGTTTATCTCATTTTTGAAGGTATAAAAATCCCCTTCTGAGGTGTACCTACCCCTCACATCCTGAATGACTACAGCATAGCCATGGCTCGCAGCTGTCACTGCATCTATGTTGTTCGTGCGGCTTGTCGCTGAAGATTTATCGTAAGGTGTTCGTGTCATCAATACCGGGTGTTTACCTGAGTCTGAAGGTCGGTAAACGTCGGCATAGGTTTTGGTTCCGTCCCTCATTGGTATCACTAAGTTTTGATCAAATCTGACTGTTGTTTGTGATCCCATTGCTGCCTCCTAAACTATCGCGGTGTGGTCTAGATATATTGCCGATATTTCGGCTTGAAACTTTAATAACGAGGGTCTCTCCATTCAAATGCCAAATTAGCATAACGTACAAATACCGCCCCACCAGGGGCCGCTAACGGCCCGTTGACCGCCAATAGAGCTATGGTATGTTCGTCCCCTGATTTCGGATTTCCATTCACAACAACCCTTTGAGGAACGTTGAATCCTTGTACTGAACCTGTTTGCCGGTCACATTCTCCGTCAATCCAAACCTCTCCATAATCGTCAATGCATGTTTCCAGCAGGCAACGAGTACCTTCCACCTCTCGACCATTCACTATAGGGGGAATCGTAATTTTGATTCGGTACCAAATAAATGTGAGACCGTCGGATCTCCATTTTCCTATATTATCTGTGGTTTCCCATTCCGAGTCGTCAAAATTTATCAGCCTTGCGTCGCTGCCCGCCATTCTAGCCACGAGCCCTTCGTTCTTTTCGCCAGGGACTAGGCCCCGGGCGTATCGCCATGTTCCACCCACTATGGCTCGCTCTGATTCACTTCCAAGATTTAATATCGTTCGTGTCATAAATGCCCTCCCAGAATGATATTTAACGAAAACTGGCAATCCATGTTTATGTTGAATAAGTGGGACATTGATCTGTCGAGTTATTCTTTATTCATAGTGGAGTGTACAGTTGCAGGGCTCATAGGAAGGTTGGGAATTCTGACCCCTATTGCGTCATAGACGGCATTGGCAACGGCTCCCAAAGGTGCTGACAGGTTTGCCTCTCCCACTCCTCGTACACCGAATGGATGACCCGGGTTGGGTACTTCTATAACTACGGAGTCAATCATTGGGAGGTCAAGGCTGGTGGGCATTCTGTAATCTAAAAGGCTGGTATTTTGGATAGCTCCGTCTGATCCCATAAAGTATTCTTCGTTAAGCGCCCAGCCAATACCCTGCACTGTACCTCCCTGGATCTGCCCCTCGACATAGTCAGGATGTATCGCGGTTCCTGCGTCCTGGAATGCTGTTACTTTCACAATATCAATTTTACCTGTTTCAATATCGACTTCTACGTCAATTATGTTTGCAGAATATGAACCCCCAGAACCTCCTGGGTTTAGGTTCGCTCTGCCAACTACCGGGCCTCCAGTTTCTGGCATCAGGCTAGCTAGTTCTTTAAAAGTGAATTTCAGTTCGGGGTCTGATACGTGAAACACTGCACCGTTTTCAAAAGTTACTTGCTCTTCGGGGCAGTCCCATAGTAATGAGGCACGCTTAATCATCTGGCTTTTCACATCCATCGCAGCGGTGTACGCTGCCCATCCACTTTTAAAAGCTACACCACTGCCGCCGGTCACCGATGTGTATCCAATTGTGTCGGTATCGCCGATGTGAGGGTGGACTTCCTCTACGGGTATTCCCAAGACTTCTGCAAATTGCTGTGCGATGGCAGTTCTACTCCCCCCGATGTCCACAGATCCCTCCAATAGGCTGACTTGACCGTCAGGCAAAACGTTTGCAACTGCACAAGCCATTCCGGTGTTATTGCGGCAAAAACCCATGCTGACTCCTCTTCCCCTTACTTTGCCAGATACTGTTGGACAGAGAGGTTCACTGTAGTGGGGATGTTCTTTTACTGCGATCATAGTCTCTTCTGCACCTATTCGAGCATTCATTACACCGTCTGCTCTTCTATCCCCCTCTCGAGCCGCATTTAGTATTCGGAGATCCATGGGGTCTAGACCTACAAGATCGGATATTTCGTCCATAACTGACTCCACAGCGAAGGCCACGATGGGAGCCCCAGGAGCTCTGTAAGCCTGAGTCTTGGGTTTGTTATCGACCACGTCAAATCCATCAATTCGAACGTTAGAGATCTTGTAAGGAGCGAAGACCGCTGCTGCTGCCCCGCCGAGAGGCGCCCCGGGGTAGGCACCTGACTCAAAAATATAATATGCATGGGCAGCCTGTATTTTGCCATTCTTATCTGTACCAATCTTGATTCGCACATGGCTGCCCGAGGTTGGTCCCGTAGCCTCTATAACCTCCGAACGGTCCATATACATTTTCACTGGAGCCCCACTCTTTTTTGAAAGAACAGCTGCTATAGGCTCAAGGTACGGCGGAAGCTTCCCGCCAAACCCGCCACCTATTTCCATTGGTACGACTTTTACGTTTGAAACGGGTATACCGAGAATTTTGGCAGTGTTGTCCCTCACAGCAAAATGACCTTGGCTGCTGCACCAAATAGTTAAACGCCCTTCCGGTGTCCAATAAGCGGTGGAGTTTTGTGGTTCTATATAACCTTGGTGAACGGATTTAGTGTTAAATTCCCGTTCCAAAATGTGGTCTGAAAGTTTGAAACCCGAGTTGATGTCTCCCTGTGTGTAGACCTCGTGTACGGCTATATTGGGTCCCATTCCTTCTGTTCCTTCAGGTAGGTCATCGTTTTTCCAGTGTTCATGCAGTGCCGGAGCATTAGGATTCGCCGCATCCACGGCGGAAGATACTGATTTGAGAGGTTCATACTCAACATCAACAAGTGATAGAAGTTCTTGGGCGAGATGCGTTGAAGTCGCTGCCACTGCCACGACGGGATGCCCTTTGTATAGAACTTTATCCCTTGCAAGTATGTTTTCAATCACAGGTTCGCCTTGCGTAAATGCCCGTTTTGGCCGGGCTTCCTCGAAAAAGTCTTGGAAGGTGGCTATAGCCCTGGTTTCCGGATGAGAAATCAATTTTGATAAGTCGATCGATTTAATCCGAGCATGTGCATGAGGGCTTCTTAGAACTTTTCCATATATTTGACCCGCCATTGAAAAATCAGCTCCGTAAAGAGCATGCCCAGTGACCTTGTCAATGCCGTCGTGCCTAACGGGTCTGGTTCCCACCACCTTATAAGGCGTTGTGGATTCTATGAGCCTTGAAGCCATGGTTCCTCCTTTTGAATTTTTGTTTTTAGAAGTTCATGTCCTAAAAATTACCTGTACTCTGTTTGCCGGATGTGTCTGAACTTAACAATGACTTGTTTGACCGAGTACCCAAGTCTAAATGTCCAATAAGGCTTCATTTCCTCTCGGTTAGTCAGCTAAATTCACAACTATGTTGTCGGGAGATCGTGTGAGTATTGCCTCTGCTGGCTCGTTCGTTACGTTTCCCTCTATGTGGGGAGTATTCGCAGGCACGAAAAGATAATCGCCCGGTCCTGCGTCCACGAACTCTTTGAAGTCTTCGCCAAAATAGACTCTTATTTGCCCTTTGAGGACGTATGCGCCAGTCTCTGCTTCACCATGGTGATGGGGTGGACCCACTTCGTTTGGCACACATGTCACATGTCCCATCCAAAGTCGACTTGATCCGGCGGAACTCTTATCTATGCCGGGTCTCCTTTCCATTCCTCTAGTCTGAAGGGTTGCACTTAGTGGTTGTGTTCCATGCATCACCTGTACTTTCTGCTGGCCGGTGGATGTACTCATATTTGATGGCTGCCCCCTTGTAGCGTGATAGACGATCACTTCTGGCAAATGCCATAAGGCTTCTCGCATTCTATTACTTTGTGAAATTTTGTGGTATGTGTGCAAAGATAACTAGAGCCATTCCAGGCGAATGTATCGTGAGCATGTTCACTGGTTTACGTAGTTAAAAATGAAGGGGTGCATTGCAAAATAGGTGGCAGGAAATGAATTTTTCGTTCGTCCAAATGGCTGATCCTCAATTTGGAATGTATTCGTCAATAAGCAAACTTACAAAAGATGAAGTGGCGGATAGGCATAAACGAGGGCTAAACGTAAATTATTCAGAAGTTGAAGTCGAAGGATTTGAACAAGAGACCGCTCTGTTCACGAAAGCTATAGAACTAGCTAATGAAATGATGCCTTCATTTGTCGTGATTTGTGGAGATATGGTTCATGACCGTGAATCTGATGAACAGTTTGGGGAGTTGGTGAGGATTTCCGAAAAACTCGACGATAAGATTCCTATTAGATGGGTGGCGGGGAACCATGATGTTGGAGAGACTCCTACATCGGACACTTTGGACAAATACAGAGAAAGATTTGGAAAAGACACCTACTCATTTACCATTGAGAACACTCGGTTTATCACTTTAAATAGTGCAGTGGCTTTCGACCCTTCTGAAGTAGTAGACGAATGGCACGGCTTGATGGATTTCTTGGAAGGAGAGCTCAAGGCAAGTGCCATCGGTTCCACAAAACACAATATCGTCTTCATGCACCACCCTCTATATCTGCAAGATCCTGGCGAGGACGATAACTTGTTTGTGATACCAAGACAAAGGCGTCTCAAGATTCTAGATCTTTTTGGTTCGTACAACGTGACCGCTTTATTTACGGGGCACCTACATAGAAATAACTATCAGATGTATGGATCAACTGAACTGATTTCTTCGGGTTCTGTTGGTTATCCACTGGGAGATGATCCCTCAGGGGTAAGGTTGGTAGAAATTGATGAAGAGCATATACACCACCGTTATGTGAATATTGGAAGGTAGCGTCGGCTTCAGTTGCTATGTGAATCTAATTTGTGTCTTTATTATTTAGCGGGCCAACAACAACTAGATAAGAAATTGTGATTATCTAATCATCACATGGGAATTTAATAAGGAAGAGGTGATTTCGATGATTGACCTGTCGGGGAGAACAGCGATAGTAACAGGCGGTGCTAATGGCATAGGCAAAGGTATCTGTAAGGTTCTGGCGGAACAAGGCGCTCATGTGGTTGTGACTGATGTTGATCTGGACGGTGCTGCAAAAGTTTCGACCTCTATCCTCCAGTCTGGTGGCCATTCAAACAAGCTGAAACTGGATGTGACTGACCGAGAATCAATTAGTTTTTCTGTTAATCGTGTTATTAAAGAGTTTGGGCACATCGATATCCTGGTCAATAACGCAGGAGTAGTGGGAGCGGATGGTTGGTGGGATAGAAAAATTCCAAATGACGATGATTGGACTACTGTGCTGGACATTAACCTACGGGGTGTGGTCCTTGTTTCTCAAGCGGTCGAACCGATTATGAAAGAGAGAAAAGATGGCAAAATAGTGAACATAGCTTCTATCGCTTCCAGACAAGGTAGCCCAGCTACACCTCACTACAATGCTTCCAAGGCAGCCGTGGTGAGCTGGACTCAGGCTCACGCATTACAATTGGCCGCCGATCAAATAAATGTCAACGCCATTTGCCCCGGTATTTTGTGGACTCCTCTTTTCGAACATCTTATCGACAGGCCTGATTACTTAGAGAATGACTCTTTAAAAGGTCTGTCCGGGAGGGTTAGGTTTGAAAAATTGGTCGAACAGTCAATTCCAATGCAAAAAGAACAAACTCCGGAGGACATAGGAAAACTTGCTGCCTTTCTTGCATCAGAGGACGCACACAATATAACGGGGCAAGCTATAAATGTTGATGGCGGCCGTAGGATGAACTAAATATTAGTCAGAACTGACGGTCTCAATAAACGTAGTCATCTAATGCTGTAACCGGTGGTTTAAAGAATTTATCCATAGGATGTGTAAACGTCCCGGGTAAGTTCTTCTGAACTCGGGAACGGACTTTCGTCAGCGAATTCCACTGACTTCCTGATCGATTCTTGACATTTTGCCTCGAGGTCATCAAGGGTGTCTTCACTAGCATATGAGCTATCTAGGATGTATTTCTTGAAAGTTGAAAGACAATCCCTCTCCATATAATAATTTTGTTCCTCTTCGGATCGATAAGTGAGAGGGTCATCATGTCCTGCGTGGCCTAGATACCTGTATGTCTGGGCTTCAATTAGAGTAGGACCCTCACCTGACCGTGCTCTCTGTACGGCCTCTTTCGCCACTTCGAAGACATCCAAGACGGATTGCCCATCCACGGTTACGCCAGGGATCCCATATCCTTCTGCTCTGTTTGATACAGACCCACCCGCCACGGAATATTCGAAGGGGGTGGATTCCGCATAACGATTGTTTTCACATACAAAAATAACAGGCAGTTTCCATATGCTAGCGAGGTTCATGGCTTCATGCAGAGCACCCTGGCTAGAGGCACCGTCACCGAAAAATACGACGCTGACTTGATCAGTCCCTTTCACTTTCGCCGTAAGTGCGACTCCTGTGGCGACGGGTATGTTAGAGCCCACTATTCCGTTGGCTCCGAGCATACCTTTGTTTATATCTGCTATATGCATGGTGCCGCCTTTACCTTTACTCGTCCCGGTGGATTTTCCCAAAAGTTCTGCCATCATTTCGTTCAAGTCCACGCCTTTAGCTATACAGTGATGATGGCTGCGATGTGTACCTAGTACGAAATCGTTATCGTTCAGATGTGCACATACTCCGGTCGGGACCGCCTCCTGCCCTATAGATGAATGTATGCCTCTCAGTTTCCCAGCGTCAGCTTCTCTTCTAGCCTGCTCTTCGAACCTTCTGATCGTCAGCATAGTTTCATAAAGCCACATTGCTGAATTTTTGTTTATATCCGTGTAAGTCATTATCTTGACCCCCCACTATACAAATGCGATTTCCAAATTAAGGGTACTTTAAGGGCAAGACTAACATTATGCCTTGAGAAAGTCTCCGTTGGGATTTTTGTCAGCCAGCAACTTTATAATTATTTATACCTATTTTTGATCTTGCCCGCGGAGGCTTAGTTAATAACCAGAAGGATTTTTCCTGCTACTCTTCAGGTCGCTGGATGAAAGCATATTAACGTAGTTCTGAAGTTTCTTTGTGTGTTCGGCTATTTATCGGTACTGGTTTCTGGGAGGTGGGCGCCTGCTCTCTCGAAATTTTCCCACATCCCATCTATATCATGAAAAAATGTCATGATGTAGGCACACATTCCGGATTAGTTGCCGACCCTATTTCAGACTTGAGACACTCGTGTTTGGGCTGAATGAATTTCATTCGGTTCCGACGATGCCATTTGATGACAGGAGTTCATATTGGGAGTGAGTGAATCCCAGGAGTTCCCTCAGAATGAGATAGTTGTCTTCACCTACTTTCCGCATTGAATGCCACATATTCTTGGGTTTTTGATTTCCGTCTATGGATTGCCCGTCGTATTTTTGCAATCCCCATTTTTCCTCTTCCAGCTCGACGAAGTAATCTCGTTTTTGCAAGTGTTGATTTGTGAGAAGTTCTAAGTTGTTGGCCACTTTTCCGGCTGGCACACCTACCTTTTGGAGAAGTTCTACGATGTCATCAGGATTTCTGCTCTGGGTCCAATCGGCAATTATGGCGTCTATTCTCTTTTCCGACGATTTGCGCATGGTGAAATCATCGTACTCTGCATTTTGCAATTCTTTCTCAAGGATCACGGATTTTAGGGAAACCCATT
The DNA here is from genome assembly GCA_964409595.1 of uncultured Dehalococcoidia bacterium. Lineage (GTDB taxonomy): Bacteria > Chloroflexota > Dehalococcoidia > Lucifugimonadales > UBA826 > CAYPDR01. The sequence goes on along the minus strand of CAYPDR010000008.1, from coordinate 42,042 downwards.
CATCATCTGATGTTACAGACAAGGCTATCCACTTGTCCTTTCCAAACGCTTGGTAGGCCCCGTGCGGGCAGAAATATTGGCTTTTATTGCCATTTATTTGGGGCATTGAGACCCCCTGTGATGACGCAGTTACGTATTCTCCTACGACTCCCAGTGGACTTTCTGACAGCGGCATCTCTATGTGGCATCCGATTCCTTTACGTGCACGTCTTCTAGCGTAAGACACAACAGACCAAACTACGTTGAGGCCGGAAATTGGGTCAGCGTAAGACAGGCCAGTTTGTAATGGGCGGTCCGAATCGTAGCCGATCATGGACACGATTCCTGCCACTGCCTCCGCCGTAGAACCAAATGCAGGGTATTCAGAGTAAGGTCCCTTTATTCCGAATCCTGGCATCGAACACATCAAAATAGTTGGGTTTACGGACTGTAGTGTTTCGTATGTCAGGTCTAGATTCCTCATCACCCTAGGACGGAAGTTTTCAATCACTGCGTCTGACAATGAGACAAGATCCAGGAATATGTTTCTGCCCTCTTCAGTGTCTAATCTCAGTCCTATATTCCTCTTGTTTCTGTTTAATTTGTTGTTTACCCGTGCTGAAGAATCCAAAGGAATTCGTGGATCCGATATTTTTATGACGTCTGCGCCTAGATCGCCAAGTGCTCTAGTTCCTAGAGGCCCTGCCCAGACCCGGGTTAAGTCCAAGATTCGAAACTTACTCAGTGCTCCATTTGTGGTCATATGTCCGCTTTCCTCGTATGGCATGTGGCTATAGGTATTCACTATTGTGTTCTCCAAGCAGAGGAGCCCGACTAAGGGGCAGTCTCTTTTCGTTGATTGAAGAAGGAGGTGATGGGTAGACGGACCGCCCTGCAACTGGGTGGTCTAGCTCTTGAAAAGATCCTTGATAGATGAACTGAATATCTTCTATCGTCTCGCTAATAGTTAAAACGGGTGCTACTGGAAGTTGCCAGTCGCTAGAAGCTTCCCGATGGATATCCGCACGAGATTTGCCTTCCATCCACTTTACCAATAACCAATCAACTTTATCGGACAATTCCTTATCTTCAGTCAAGTCAGTAAAGTCTTTGCCTTCGTATAGGTCTGTCCGGCCCATCATCAAACATAGTTGTTCCCAAATTCCCTGACTTCCCCCGCCAAAAGTGACGTACCCATCATTTGCTTCTAATGTGCAAACTCCAGGTGCGAATCCTCGAGTCGACAAGGCTGACTGTCTGTGTCCATTCCTATGTCTGATGCCCCCTTCCATATCCAGTGGTGCTTGGTGAAGATTGGCAAGAGTCTCCAACATAGTTATTTCCAAAAAGTTTCCTTGTCCGGAGTGGTCTCGTTCCCACAAGGCGATTGCTACAGAGTTACAGGCGTTTGTGCCAGCCAAGTAGTCAGGTTGATATCCTGGAATCATCAAGGGTTCTCTATCCGGAATTCCTATAATGTTCATTATCGCCCCCATAGCCATTTGTACGATCGGGGACGATTTCCATTTGGAATACGGGCCTGAAAGTCCAAAGGGAGTTATGGACACCTCAATTAGTTGGCTGTTGAACGAGACAAATGTGTTCGCATCGACTCCTTTGGTCCGACGCGTGGATAAATCCCAGTCTTCGATCAATACATCTGCATCAGCGATTAGTCTTTTCAGACTTTTAAATCCTTGGTTTGTGCTCCAGTCCAGCAGGACACTTTTTTTCCCAGTGTTGTTATGGAGGAAGAGCGCACTTTTTTCCGGATGGTCGCCATTTGGTAGAAATGGGCCAGTCAGGCGGCTAGGGTCTCCAAATGGAGGACTCTCCACCTTAATCACCTCAGCCCCCAATGCAGCTAATAATTTGCCACAATAAGGGCCCGCCACTCCCTCGGAAAGGTCTATAACACTAATATCATCGAAAGGAAAAAAAATGTTTAGTTCTCCATTTATTTAATAGAAGGATATAAGAGCCCCTCAATCTACAGAATTAAAGACGTTTCCTGATTATCTGACTCCCGAAGTCCTCAATTAGTTCGAGGGCCGATTTTCTATCTATGACTGATAGAGCTACGTTATTGACCCCTATCGACTCTAGTTCGTCCAAACGCTTGCTTATCTGGCTACTGGTCCCGGTTAAAGTTCTTGCTATTAAATCTGGAGATACGAACCTTTCTTCCCCATCTTTTAGATATGCATAATGACCTTCATGTACGTCGAGATACCTACGATCTTCGAGATTATGACTTGCCCTACTACTTGAGTATTGTTCGATGTATTCGTTGTAATCTCGAGCTTTATCTGAGTCTCCCATACCTAGGTTGGAACCGGGGCCGAATGAACTTTCCCACATAGCGTGTACTCCTGGTACAAGCGTCGGTCCTACATTCCTTACAACCCGGCGACTCGACAGAGTTTCTCCATCTCGGAGAACACAACAAGATGTTAGTACCGTCACGTAGGGTTTTGTATCTTCACCACCAAAACTTGTGAAACTGTTCCCGGATAATCTTGCGTTTTCTTGTACTATCGGCAGTCCGCTTGGCACGTTGGAATAACGGGTGGTGGTGATCCATCCGTCCGAAATTTCCCCGACCAATTTTTGACCTTTTGGGCCATTAGCGGCCAACATCACTGGTATTGGATCTTCAATATTGTAAAAATCTTCTCTCCCTGAGTTCGCTCTAGTGTGGATAAGTCGTATCCATCTTTCACGGGTGCCTTCCTTGAAAAGCACATCTTCTCCGGCTAAAAGTCCCTTTACCTGTAAGGTGTATTCTTCAAAGTCTTTTAGCCGTATGGCGGGTAGTCCCATGGTGTTCCGGCCCGTGTAGCCGGTGCCAAGGCCAAGTATCACTCTTCCTGGGGCAATCTTATTAATTGAAGCAGCTGCGGCGGCAGTGACTGGCGCGATTCTATTGCTAGGTATTGCAACGAGGGTTCCCAATTTTATCTTTTTTGTGTTCTGGGCTGCTAGTGCCATTGTCGCCCAAACGTCCGAATAGATTAGTTGTGAGTCGTAAAACCACGCGTGTGTGAAACCTGCTTGCTCAGCAGCCTGCACCTCTTTCCAAGCTTCTATGTATGATGGGATACCTATGCCATAGTCCATTTAGACTCTTCTACCTTCCAGTGTAAATCTTTGGTAATGATTATCCCGCAAACATTGACCACATCTATACGGACTGAAGGCATGTTTCGGTTTTGTTCATTTTTCTCAATAATCCGGGAGAGTTATGAACTCTTGGACTTTTCACCTTGCATCCCTTCCCGTTCCATGACATCGGCTGCCCTTTCATTCTCCTGTATCTTGCTCATAACGGCATCTTGCGCTCGATTCCAATAATCACGGTTTTGAGTTACAAACTCGTGAGATTCTCTATAGTCTTTCAACAAACCGTTGACTTCAGGGATAACGTAGCGGGCCACCATATCCCAACTTTTACGTGTGTTTTCCCTGCTTGCCCAGTCGTGGACAAAACCGATCACACACCCGAAGCCCCCTGTGAGCTTCACAAGATCATGAATTTTGTCCACCAGATCATCCGGTGTGCCAATCACTGCCGTGCTTTGTTCCGCAAAAGCTTCCCCGTCCACCGCTTCGTCAGCGGTCTTGTAAATAGGACCGTCTCCGCCTTGTAGAGTTCTGACCCTGTATTCGTTATTGTGGCGCATAAGACCGTCTCTTGCCTGTTCGCGTGCTTTCTGGCGGGTCTCGGCGATGTGCCAATTCATCACGATACGCCAATTCTTTCGATCTACTATATTTCCATGTTTTATAGCTGACTCTTCGGCGAAGCTCCATTGAAATGGTAGCGCTTGTACGCCTTCTTCTACCATGGCACCGATGGATAGAATGCCAGCTTCATGTTTGCCGGCCAAGGTCATACCAGACGGGCTCCGTATGGAGGCGACGGCGAATTCCATGTCTCTTTGAAGGGGCTTTAGCTGCAGCTTAGCGTCCTGCAGTTTGAACCAATCTGATTCGTAGCTGAAGCGTTCTTCTTCTTGAAATAGACGACGTATTATTCCCATCGCTTCGTCTTGACGATCTCGAAGTAACATGGGATCTATACCCAAGGTGTGTGCGTCCGAAGGTAAGGCGCCTGGCCCGGACCCAAATATTAGGCGGCCCCTTGATTGGTGATCCAATTGCACCAATCTTTGAGCGACCATAAATGGATGGTGATAGGGGAGGGAAATAACACCAGTCCCCAATTTGATACGCTGGGTGCGTTCGGCTGCTGCCGCAAGGAATACTTCCGGGGAAGCGATAATCTCCCAACCCGTGGAGTGATGTTCGCCACACCAAAACTCATCGTAACCTAGGTTATCTAGGAGGGTTGTTAGCTCTAAATCGGCTTGCAATTGAAGAGTTGGATTTTCTCCAATAGGGTGATGGGGTGCAAGGAATGCACCAAATTTCAGATCTGTCATGAATTCTCTCCTTCGTCAGTGGTTGAAATGGTTATTTTTTCGAGGTTTCCGCTTGGGCTGATCGGTTGTTAATATTCACCGGCTTCCTGACGAATAGCATCAAGACAGCTCCGAAAAAAGTCAAAATTGCAAATACACTAAATGGGATTGTGTAGGATGCCGTAGTATCGAACATATATCCTGCAAATAGGGGCGCTCCTATCATTCCTATGTTCATTGGGAACTGGGAAACTCCCATTATTGTGGCAAATGCTTTTCGTCCAAAATATTCTCCACGTATTGCTGTGTTCAATGGGATTCTCCCTCCGAACCCGATCCCGTACAAGACCGCGAATAGAAGTACCAACATTACAGTATTGGCAAATGCTATGACCATGATCCCAATTCCCTGAAAAATGGTGAATATTGATATCATCAACGGTTTAGGCAGCCTGTCTGCAAAGTATCCTGACACGAATTGGGAGGGAAGGGCAATTAGGGTATAAGCTAGTACTACCGTGCCGGCCCCACTCAAGGTCATTCCCATATCGGTTAAGCGGGGTACTAGATGCAATGCTAGTGTGACAATAGCCACACTAGATGAAACTTGGGTGATGGTCAAAATCCAGAAAACGGGAGTTCTGAGAGCCTCTAGAACTGTAAAATCAGGTTCGTTCGCCTGAATTTCATGGCTCTCTGATCGCACAGTATTTTCATTAGGATCGGCGTGATTTGAAGAATCTCCGTCTGGTCTCAAATTCATATCTTCAGGATGGTTTCGTATTAGCTTTGTTGCAGGTCCTACGATCGCAAGCAGAAATAGTCCTATAACGAAGGATGCCCCCCGGAATTCTAGAGTTTCTATGCCATAGGCCAGCAATGGAACGAGAAGGCCACCGAGATGGATTCCAGACATCGCTGAAGCCATAGCAAAAGAACGTCTGCGATTGAACCAGTTGTTGATCATAGCTATGATCGCCAGCCATCCGCCTAGACCGGAACCTAGCGTTATGATTATGAAGGCTGCGTAAAATTCCAAGAGATTATCCACTAGGCCGAGCCAGATGAATCCCAGGCCCATCAAGATGTATCCGATTAGTACCATTCGGCGAGTACCTACTCTGTCGACTAGGACTCCTTCTATCGGCCCCAAGATTGCACCTTCAACGCGCGCTAAAGAGAAGGCTCCCGAGAGGGCCGTTCTACTCCATCCAAACTGGCGTTCAAGTGCTACCAATATGGTTCCTAGTCCTTGAAAAACAGTCAGGGACATTAGGGTGAGCATCAACGACGCTATTCCTACCTACCACCATCCGTAGAAAACCCTTCCAGAAGTTAGTCTTGGATAAGGTTTAGAAGTTACTTTTTGTCGCGGCCCTAGGTACCGCATTTAATTTCCGATATGCTCAGCATAATTAAAGTGGTTGTCAGCCGTCTGGGCTGGGAATAGCGTACTTTGTTCATATTCCTTTTTACCGAGTAGCTTTTTGGACGGCAAAGTGTTTCGGATTTGTATTGGTGAATGGGAATCTTACTACTATTTCCATACATCGTCCGATAGCTGTCCCGAATAACTATAGAAATGCTCATTTCATATCGAATAGACTTCACGACCTACATCGATTGATGGACAATGTGTTAGACGGCAGGCCATGATAGGCTTCCACAGCTGTGAAAGAAAACTGGCAAATCTACAAACAATTATTCAGTGAGATCGACTACAAGTGGTGGACTTTGCTCGCTGTGTCTATCGGGTTGTTTACGTCCGTCTTTGACCACAACAGTATGAACGTAGCTCTTCCATCGATCGCGGATCATTTTTTCACCGATTTGCCTACTACGCAGTGGATATTAGTTGGGTATGGGCTGACTATCGCCGCTCTTCTGCTTCCAATGGGAAGACTCTCGGACCTCCTAGGAAGGAAAAAAGTTTATCTGTTTGGGTTCGTCATATTCACGATTGCTGGATTTGTGGCGGCATCTTCGGGGAATATTTTTCAATTAATTGGAGCCAAGTTGGTTCAAGGGTCAGGGGCTGCTATGACCCAGGGGACGTCCATGGCCATGGTTTTATCGGCGTTCGGGGAACGAGATAGGGGTAAAGCCCTGGGGCTGACAATGAGTGTAGTTGGCATAGGAGCAGTTGTAGGACCGGCGATAGGAGGGTTTCTTGTTGATTATCTGGGTTGGCAATCTGTCCTTTATTGTACATCTGGGTTGGGCGCATTTTCGATAATAATAGGAGCCGTCATTTTAGATTCTAGCCTCAGTGGTGGCGGGGAACACAAGGGCGACGACTTTGACTGGTTAGGTGCCGTCTTATCTAGTTTTGCCCTTGTTGCATTATTGTTGGGAATGACTGCAGGTTCCCGGATCGGCTGGATGTCTCCCGCGGTCATGATCGCTTTATTTAGTTTCATTGTTACCTTGTCAGCCTTTGTTTGGTGGGAGCTTCGCGTTTCTTCCCCTATGCTAGATATACGACTTTTCAGGATAAAATTGTTTTTTACTGGAGCAACCGCAGGTTGGTTATCTTTTTTGGGAACTCAGCCTGTTAGGTTCCTAATGCCCTTTTATCTCCAATTTGTGCTTGGTTACAGCCCAGCGACTATCGGTTGGATTATTGTTCCTAGTGCATTCTGCATGGTTCTGGTGGGTCCTCTAAGTGGCCGGCTTTCAGACAGGTACGGCTGGCGAATCTTCAATGTCGGCGGGTTGATGGTCGCTGCGGTGGGCCTACTGATCCTTTGTAATATTGATATAAATTCGCCTCTTGCCCTCGTCATGGTGGGAATGATAATTCAGACCCTCGGGTCGGGCGCCTTTTGGCCTCCTAACAATAGCTCTGTTTTGAGCGTTGTTGATGAAGAAAGATATGGTGTCGTTTCAGCTTTCATGAACTTGGTGAGGAACTCAGGGAATGTGATTGGCATAGCCGTGTGCACCGCAATTGTGACAGCGACAATGGGTTCAATGGGATATCCTGCAACTCTTGCTGCAATTGAGCAAACTGACGATTTAGGATTACTTAGCTCATTCACAACTGGGCTACGATTCGCTTTTGGAGTCAGTGTTGGGATCGTTCTTATAGGTGCTGTACTTTCAATCTTCAGAGCACCGAAAAAAGAGGATGGTTTGCCAAATATTGACGAAGTTCATGGACACTCAAGCACAGCCAAGGCCTGATTGATAAACAACCTGTCGATTGGATCACTCTCGCGTCCTAGTGGGTTCCGTCTAAGGGAACTCTAAGGATCACGGCGTTGCTACCATCAGCGTTCAATTTCCCACAGGTTTGATAAGCTAGTTTGGCGTGGGGAAGAACGTTGCCAGATCGGAATTGAAATTCACCGAGGTCAAAAATCTCGAGTTCTTCAGCCCTCTAGAAGCTCCTATATAGAATGAATAAACCCGTAAGCCGTCTCTTTGATACAGGGAAAGATAACATTTCTAAACTTCCCGTTATCCAGTGAAAGCCTAGGCAGGCTGTAAGATGAAAATTAATAAAGTTGCCAGAGGTGGGTCCCACTTTTTTGAACCTGGAAACATTGGGGAATAGCCTATGAAGATTCCTAAGCTAGTTCAGGGCCATTGGGAAATGGCTAAATTTGTCGAGAGAGTAAATAGGTTTGTTGTGAAATGTTATCTGCGTGGTGCGGGGGATATATATGCATTTATGGCGAATCCTGGGAGATTAGGGGAACTTTTGCTTCCAGGAGCTGACATAGTCTTGGAACAGAGTGCGCGGGCAGTTTCCAGAAAGACTCAATATAAAGCTTGTGCTGTTTTTCGGGGGAAAACACTGATAGGGCTGGACACTCATCTTTCAAATGAAGTGGCGAGGTATCTGATCGATAACGGTCTTATTCCGGGGCTTGAATTCGCGGAAATAACAAAATCTGAAGTAGCTGTTGGGAAGAGCCGATTTGACTTTCTCGTTCGGGATAGAGGGGATTCCTTCTTTATCGAAGTTAAATCAGTGTCTCTCAATGGGAATGGGATAGCCATGTTTCCCGATGCTATAACTGAGAGAGGGGAGAGGCACGTGAGAGAACTGGCCGATTTGGGGAATCCGAACAAGTCCCATGCCGTTCTGTTTTTAGCTCAGGGTACTAGAAACGATCTATTCATGCCCGGATACCACACAGACCTCAACTTTGCTAGGACTGTGTTTGCGACGAAAGATCAGGTCAGGTTTATTCCGATAGGAATCTCATGGAATGAATCGATGGAACTAAGTGGCACGGTGAAACTTTTGTCAACACCTTGGGAATTCCTAGCGGGCCGAATGGAAGATACGGGTTCATATTTGTTGTCAATCAAGATTTCGAGGGAGATTCAGGTACGAATAGGCTCTCTGGGGCTAACTAATCTGGCCCCAGGCTACTATCTGTATGTTGGGTCGGCTATGGATGGGTTAACCGCAAGGATTTCAAGGCATATGCGGCTCAGGAAAAAAATGCATTGGCACGTGGATTACATTCGGCAAGTAGCGGATAAACTTGTGGCATACCCCGTGAGGAGCCCACTCTCAATCGAGTGTGACCTTGCCCAAGCTGTTGGTGACAAATTTGTACCTGTGATACCCGGATTTGGGGCTTCTGATTCTGTGTTAGGAACCCATCTGTTTTTCAGTCCAACAGACCCCTCCCTTTCAAGACAGTTTCAGTTGATCCTTGAAAAGTTTAGATTCGTCAGGCCTTCCGAGTGATCCAGATTTAGTATCTATGCTCACCTGATCTAAAGGTGCCAAGAGCCATCCTAGGCATGAATGGTTTCCGTTTTGACGGTTGTGAAATATTCGGCTAACAACTTAATTTATATTGAGGTCTTACCAGAGTTTTTTTACTGTTAAGATGAGGGTCGAACCGCCAGTTCAATCTAGGGCAGTTCAAGTAGGATAAAAATTCATACATGTCAAAAGAACCACTCAAAATAGCATTGGTAACCGGAGCCTCAAGAGGTATCGGGAGGGCCATTGCTGTAGATTTTGCAAAAAATGGGATCATCGTCGTCGCAACGTCTCGGAATGAAAAGAGGCTTATTGAATTAAAAAAGGAATTGGAAACTTACGCAGTGGAAGCTCACTATATCTCCGCTGATATAGGAATCACTAATGGCGCCGAACGAATATATGAATACATCTCACGGTCCGGGCTAGGGGTCAATTTACTTGTCAATAATGCCGCTATAATCCATCCTAGAGTTTCCCTGGTAGATTTTGAAATGAGTGAATGGGAAGAGGTGGTAAATGTCAACCTGCTCGGAGCAGTAAGGCTGACAAAACTTTTACTTCCCGGGATGATCGATCAGGGTTACGGGAAGATCATCAATATATCCTCTATTGGGGGAAGAAAAGGGGCGTCTGGCAGGAGTGCTTACCGAGTGACGAAAGCCGGGCTAATCAGTTTCACCGAATCCCTCGCTGCTGAGGTGAAAAGAGCGGGAATAGATGTTAATTGCATATGCCCAGGAAGTGTGTTGACTGAAGGGTACGTTGAGGCCTTCGGCGAGCAGTACAAAGTGAGCGGAAAAATGATGGATCCGTCAGAGATCGCGGAGCTATGTACCTTTTTGGTAGGATCGTCTGCATCAGCTGTCACCGGTGCTGTCATAGATGCCTTTGGGCCTTCAAACCCGCTATTTGATTAATTAGTAATATATCTCGGGCAAGTTGGTCCTGATGTAGATGGATTTGGTTCAGAATCCGGATTCACTGAGGTGATGTTTTCTAGCGGAAACTAACGTATTATTGGCAGTCGACTTGTGAAATTAGATTTTTTTAGGGTTTCAAGGAAAAAGGAGAAAATATGCCTGTTGAGAAAATAGGTTCTATAAAGGCCGTTACCACTGTGAAAGTGTTACCGGCAAATGGCACCAACCCAAGATTTGAAGTATCAGCGCCCAGTGGCAGTGGGACTCTAGCTGGAGCGGATGTCCAATCGATGGCAACGTATTCCGCTGAGTTGAGAGAGGATGGGACTATCTACGGGGAATGCCCTAATTCCGGAGTTGTTATGGCATCTGATGGGGTGGCGACTTTCAGGGCTAGCGGAATAGGAGCTTTTACAGAAGATGGGGGTACCAGCTTCAAAGGTATAGTCTACTTTCAGACTTCGGCTCCGTCGCTTTCGAGCCTAAATGGGGCAGCCGTTGTCTACAACTGGGACGTAGATGCAGAGGGAAATGCGACCTGGGAACTATGGGAGTGGAAATAACAGGACACATAAAGTCACTGAACTTTGAGGTGTCTTATGTCCTTTTCTCTGCAAAAGGAAATTAGAGGGAAGTTACGAGTGAGTTACTTCCCTCTTACGCCACTTTCCAGACCTTCGAGGCGTTTATTTTGAATCTTTAGGTGTTACGTCGGCTTTTTCAAATAGTCGCTAAAATCGGCTTGAGGTCCTCTGGAGTCGGTCGCCTTGTCTACCATAGCTTCGACTATTGCTAGGAAAACACTGGCAAATTCGTTCTCAACGTTTCGTGGCGACTTGGGTTACTGGTTCTCAGAATAGATGTTGACCTATCTCTACAGCACCGGCAGTATCGGGGTATTCTATCGTGGCGTGGTAGTTCTATCCTAACCAGCCATGGTTGTGGCCCTAACATAAATCTAGGTCAATGTTAGACATCTGCGGTCCACCAGCCTTTGTATCTGTGTATTGGAAACCCGCCATTGGTATACCCTACTAATCCAGAGTGCCCGTCACTTAAGGGCTGGTTATCTAGGGTTTTGGGATGACGTGGTAGGGGTAATTCGTGCCGGCAGGGTGGCTGCCGAATTCGTCAACGATATCTCTAGCGGCTACATCTTTCCCAGTGACATGGATGGCGCAACTCGAAAATTGATGAAAATATATAGTACGTAAAACTTCCAGGCAATTTTTGCGCAGATCAAGATTTAAGTCATGTCAATAATAGAAATAAATGGACTCAGCAAGCGCTTCGGGGATCATGAAGCGGTGAAGAGTGTTTCGCTGAGGGTTGAAGAAGGAGAAATATTCGGATTTTTGGGACCGAATGGTGCCGGTAAGACTACCACCATCAACATGATGTGCACACTCATCAAACCTACCTCTGGAACGGGCACGGTCGCTGGTTGGGACATTGTGAACGACAGGAATAAAGTCCGAAAAGCAATAGGATTAGTATTTCAGGAGACGACCTTAGACGATCAGTTGACAGCTGAGCAGAATATTCTGTTCCACGCTCTTGCCTATGGGGTGAAAACTGATGAGCGAAGAGGTAGAACCCGAGAATTACTCACCTTGTTGGGACTGTGGAATCGTCGTAAGGATAAGATCCGTACTTATTCAGGAGGAATGAAGCGTCGCCTTGAAATGGCTCGCGGTTTAGTCCACCACCCAAGGGTCCTATTCTTGGATGAACCGACACTGGGACTCGATCCCCAAACCCGAAACGTAATTTGGGAATATGTGCTGTCACTCCGAGAGAAACAAGGGTTAACTATATTTCTCACCACTCATTACATGGAGGAAGCTGAACATAGTGACCGTATTGCAGTTATAGATGATGGGAAGATAATTGCAGTGGACACTACGGATAATCTCAAAAATAAGGTAGGGGGTGACACTGTAATTATATCTGCTGATAACAATGAGCTAGTTGAAAGGGAACTTAGAGAGAAATTTTCCCTAGCACCTGTGAAAGAGGGGAACCTAATTAATGTAACAGTTCAAAATGGGGAACGATTCATCCCTCAATTCCTTCAGGGTATTGAGACATCTATACAGTCCCTCACGCTCACACGCCCGACTCTTGAGGACGTATTTCTACAGTTGACTGGCCGTCAAATTCGAGAAGAAAAAGTTGATGGAAAGAATCTGATTGGGCAATCCGAAAGAAGAAGGCGGCGATAGAAATGATGTCGGAAATTTATCGCGGTATTTGGGTGGTTGCATTCAGAGAGTTGCTTCAATTTGGCTCGGATCGTACAAGAATCGTCTCCACTCTAATATTTCCACTGATGTTCTTGGTGGTTTTTGGTGTTGGCTTCAGTCGCATAGTTGGGGGATTTGCAGGAGGAGTCAGCTTTATCCAATTCCTATATCCCGGAATTATCGCGATGACTGTTGCTTCATCATCTCTATTGGCTGGCACATCGATAGTTGTGGATCGAGAGCATGGGTTCTTGAAAGAGGTGATGGTGGCACCCCTCAGCAGGGTAGGAATTATCTTGGGTAAGGCTTTGGGTGGATCTTTGGCCGCGATTGCCCAAGGGTTAATCATGTTGGTGATTGCACCATTGATTGGCTTGCCTATCACACCCATGATTGTTGTTAAGTTGCTGTTGACACTACTTGTGTTGTCATTGTCACTGTCGAGCCTTGGCATTCTTCTGGCAACTAGAATGCGTTCTCAGCGGGCGTTTCAATTCTTGTTGCAACTCATCGTTTTCCCGCTCATGTTCGTAGCAGGGGTTTTTTTTCCAGTCGACGGGATACCCAATTGGCTACAAGTCGTCGCGAAGGTTAACCCACTTACCTACGGTGTCGATGCTACTCGCCAGATTTTCATCAATCATAAAATATATGGTCAAGTCGCTGAATTGCCGGACCAAAGCACGATTGGGACAGGTATTACTGTACTGGGCCATACCATGGGTTTGTCTGAGGATCTCTTAATTATCGCAGTTATCGGAGCAGTATTAATAGTCGCTGGAGCCTGGTCATTTTCTGCAACGGAAATTTAGACACGCTCTTGAGTTTTGTGTGGGAAAAACAATTTTAATTGAGTTTCATTGATAAACTCACGGAGAGAGACCGATGAGGATAAAAATACCGAAGTTCGGACTTAACAGGCATGACACGAGTTCTGTATTGAACTATGCCAAAGACGTGAGTCGTTCGGAAAAATATGGCTGGGACGCTGCTTTTCTCCCCGACTCTCAACTTAGACGAAGAGACACGTATGTCCTGCTTGGGTCCGCTGCTTTGTCTACGGAGAAAATCGTCTTGGGACCTCTTCTTGTCAATCCAGTCACAAGGCATCCGTCTGTTACCGCTTCGAGCATAGCCACGGTCGCTGAAATGGCCCCTGGCCGAACTATTCTGGGTTGCGGCATAGGAGATACTGCTGTCAGGTTGGTTGGCTTAAAACCGGCCTCTGTCAGTCAGCTGGAATCGTCAGTCCGATTGATGAGATCCCTGCTGTTAGGTGATTCAGTGGAAGTCGGCGCGGTCAGGCCCGCCCGATTACCATTTCCTCAAGATGTTCCGGTCTGGGTCGCGGCCGGCGGGCCTAGGACCTTGGAAATGGCGGGAACGTGCGCAGATGGTGTTTTTATAAGGGTCGGTACTAATCCTAAGAATGTGAAAATTGCTGTGGACAAAATTCGTCAAGGGGCCATTAAGGCGGGACGGGACCCGTTATCCGTGAAGGTTGGGGCTGTGTTTCACACGGTATTCGTTGAAGACCCTGACCAAGCTCTTTTAATGGCTAAGTCGATGGCGGCTGGATACTATGAATATTCTCCCATGTTGATGCGGAATCTTGAGATGCCATGGGAAGGGCCTGATCCTGAGGTTATTAAAGGGAAGGAAGGGATATGGCCCGATTTCCACCATGCGTCAGATCTAGCTTCGAGTGGTAAAGCAGTCAATTTTCTGAATGAGGATCAGGCACGTTCCTTCTCACTTTCAGGCAACTCGACATCAATCACTAGTCAAATTTCCGCTCTGTTGAGAGACTCACATTTACTTGGCGTTGATTTTGACTACGTGGTCTTGCACCCGATTCCAAATCCCCCAACTCCCGATGACGGAGCCAGCTCATATTTAGAACGTGTCCCTACTGAAATTATTTCGAAGGTCAAGGAAATGCTGTAGGTCAGCTACTTTCATTTTTGGCATCGTCATCCGGGACGCAAGTGGTAATCACAAATCATCAAGTGAAAAATAATCTGTAATTCCGAAAGATTTTCTCAAACCGAGGCCGATTGCCAACTAGGTTCGGCTGGAGATTCACGATAGGCCGCAACCTAACAGATCTTGCTGGGCATACCATTGCCTTGTCCGTGGGCGATCAGGATTTTCGCCTTGTTCTATTCTTCTCCTGGTGCGGGTTGGTGAGCCCTTAGGAAGTTACGCACATGGTTTATAGTTTGGGCGAGTATCTCTTTTTCATCTTTCCATGGATATGCGGTCACCTCAGCTCTTGGAGCGAGGCCTACAAGGTCTATGGCCGCCTCGTATGAGTGGGATGGAGTGTCATCAGGCATAATCAACATCGGAGTTTGGCAAGAGCTGGCGAATTGTCGTGACACACTATAGGTGAAATCGGGCTGTACCCTGTACAGTGCGTGAAGGTACTCTTCACAAGTTTCCATTGCCAAATCTGTTCGTTGAGCGATGAGCTCTGGTGCCCAGGTTTCACGCCCAGAGTTGTACATAGCGTCAGGAGATTTACTATTGTGACCAACCGGCTGACACAGCACGCTTGCTACAACTCGATCAGGAGCGTTCTGCATGAGCTTGAGCGCAAATGGACCGCCAATGCAGAAGCCCATGAAAAGGAATTTCCGTATATTTAAATGATCCATCAAACCTAGTTGATCATCAGCAAAAGCTCCCCATGGATCGTCAACTGGTATAGGTCCCCGAGATTCCCCACCAATTGCATTTCTCTGGTCCATCGTGATGCAACGGAATTCGTCCTTGAATTCCTCCATGGCGTTAAAAATCTGGCTAGGCCAATTACTGACTAGGGAGTTCAATCCCCCGCCCGGAATTACGAGTAGTGGGAATCCTGAACCAACTTCTTCATAGCGTATGTAGACATCACCCTTGGTGTAAAACGGCATATTTGATCCTCCTCGAATTCAGTGTTCTTTTTTCGCTGTTTTAAGAGGATCGTTCTTACTGCTCAAGCGTTTTAGAGTCATTTATTCGCGTGGGCTAACTGAAAGAACCTCGAAAGTGTTCCTGAAAAATCTCCCATCAACGGCACGCCCGTCTTCGGAATGTCAGGTTATTTGCTTGAATACAATACGGGAACGGTTAGTGGCGAAGGGTCGAATCTGAGTAATCCAATCCCCTTTGTCAGAGGCTGTTTCCCAAGCCTTGGTGTTGGGCAGCTCTGGAGAGTCCATTTCGTAGACAGCGAGGTATTTAGCAACCCCGTCCGTATCGCCCGATTCCAAGCGATACCTAGCGCAGCTGTGCACGCCAGGTACAGCGAGAATGTTAGGTATGTGCTGAGTGTCATAGATGCGATGAAAGTCGCCTTCCAATTCAGTTGGTACATCCATCTGCACGTGGTACACATAGTCAGCCATGTTAGGAAGATCTCCTCCATCTCGTTTTGTAGAACGAAACGATAATTTTTCAATTGCCGAGACTCAAAACGATACTGACATATGTTTTCAAATAAAACAAATTAGTCTGGGATTTATTAGTGAGAGACTGGCTAGTATACAGATGGCTAGGCGAGGGAGCCGAGCACACTTCGCTCCTTGTTCGAGAGGATAGCCTGAGACCTCTACTTCAGCTGGGAGAAATAACTTCAACCAACTTCTAACGCTCTGTTGTTCCTATTCCCTTTGTTTGGCGCCCGTCTGATTCTGACTAGGCTATCCCTGGAAAAGTTCCATTTTAGAGCACCCCATCCTGTCGCAGATTGTTCAGCGATTCAGAGAAGGCATCTATGGTCCTATCAATTATCCCCTCGTTATGCGCTGACGATACCAAAAATGCTCTTCCACCCATCATGTCAACCCCGTTTACCAGCATGGCCCGCCTCATACCTGTGATTTTATCCGGGGTCATGGTCCTATATATGTCTTCATAGGGCATACTGCACAAATTCCGGTCGCAGTTGCAAGTTAGGCCCATATTGATGTGGATGATAGAGGAAATACCATGGGCGTGCCCGATGACTTCATTTTTCATGAAAGAATCGTTAAGGCCATCTTTTAGGCGGTTTGCCATGGTGTCGGCCTTTTCGTTTACTTTCCCAGTGGCGATAGCCTCAAGAGTCGCTATACCTGCGGCAGCGGAAATAGGGGCGGCATTGTAGGTTCCGCCTTGCGGAACTCTGCCCAGAGTGTCCCAATCCTCATCGTCTCGAAAGGCCATCAGCTCCATTATTTCTGCTCGGCCTCCGACGGCCGCCCCGGGCTGTCCCCCTGCGACTATTTTCGCAACAGTTGTTAAGTCCGGCTCCAGATCCCAACGGCCCTGTGCCCCTCCGGCGGACAATCTGAACCCGGTGATCACTTCGTCCATTATGAACACCACATTATGTTTCGCCGTGATGAGGCGAAGGTTTTCTAAGAAAGTAGGATTCGATAGTGGGAAGGTTCCGTAATGTGCACCATTGGACTCGATTATTACCGCTGCAATATCGTTGTCTTCTGACAGGATTTTTTCTACCCTTGCTGAGTCTACAGGAGAAACAATCACGGTTCCGAGAACCTCTTTTGGTATTCCTCCTAGCGATTGCCCCGATTCGGGAGTTACATAATCGTGCCAGCCATGGAAATGTTCGTGGAACTTAACTATCTTATTCTTCCCGGTAAACGCTCTTGCTAGTCTTATAGCCAGGTAGGTGGATTCGGTGCCAGAACTGGTGAAACGCACTCTCTCCATCGAAGGCATTAAACGTTTGACAGCTTCCGCGTATTTGATCTCATGGGTTGATGCTCCGCCCAAGTGGGTACCTTCAGAAGATTGATCGTTTACAGCAGCCGTAACCTCTGATGGGCTGTGGCCCATCAACAAACTCCCGTTTCCCATGACATAGTCGATTATTTCGTTACCATCAACATCGTATTTGAAGGCTCCCGTTGCCCGTTCAAAATATGGAGGAAAAGGGGACGTAAACCGGGTTTGATGGGTGATGCCACCGGCAAAAAGTGACTTACCCTTGTCAAACCACACCTTGGAGGTGGAAAATTTTTTTTGATAGCGCTCTTCTAGAGTCATCTTCATTGCCCCTTGCCTCGATTGTTCACATGAAATTCAACTAGCTTTCCAATTCGACCATATCTTGTGTTCGGCTTACTGTGCAACAAGTTGGGATATGTTCTGGAACGGCAGAAAAAATGCCCTGCCGAATAGATCATAGAATAACCTTGAGATCTTGGATCACGCCTTCGGACATCTGTACGTTGGCTCTAACAGACCTGTTATATCCAAAATGGTAATAGGCAGTTATATTTACAGCCATCGGAAGATATACCCGCAGGCGCTCTAATCCTTGACTGAAGTAGATGGATTTTAACCGACGTTCGACACAGTCGGACTTGATTGGATACGGTAGGCAGTGTGGCGTTACGACAGCGGGTGCCAGAGGTTGAGGAAAAACGCTTTGGTGCGACGGGATGGGCTCTATTTTGGATAATGGCCTACAGGTGATTTATCACCAGCTCGACTTTCGAATAAATAGGGACGGTTCCATTGGCCGATAATTGGGAGTTATAAAGGAGGTGCCATGCCAGCTATGGATGACTACAAGTTGATCAAGTCGGCCCGGTTGATTGATGCTCGGGGTGGGTCTCCAAGAGAAAATTGGATGATGCTTATAAAAGGTTCCACCATCGAGGCGATTGGGCCTGCTGACGAGGTATCAGCGCCAGAAGCAGCCTGCGTGGAGGTGTTGGATTTTTCGGGAAAGACATTGATGCCGGGTATGATCGATTGCCATACGCACCACAACGGCATTGGTGACGGCCGCCTGGGCGATGAACTTGTGACTCTACCTGACGAAATCCTTACCCTTCAGTCAGCGAAAAATGCAAGGGCGAGTCTATTTTCTGGCGTCACGACCATAAGAGAGAACGGTCCCAAAAACATGACGATGTTCCGACTGCGGGATGCCATTAATCAAGGGCTTGAGACTGGTCCCAGAATGGTCCTCTGCGGCCGGCCGGTTGCTATTGTGGGGGGGCACATGGGGTATTTCGGCTCTGAGGTGACTGGGTCGGTGGAATGCAGGGCTATGACCCGGCAATTAATTAAGGAAGGAGCAGATTACATTAAGATAGTCGCCACGGGGTGAAGCACCCGTACTTCCTTCCCTATGCGCCCTTCGTTTAATCTGGATGAGCTGAGCGCCGTGACGGAGGAGGCTAGAAAATTTGGCAAGCTTACTGCTACACACTGTGCTTCCTCCAATGGCATTGAGAATTCTCTAAAGGCGAATGTTGATATGATCATCCATTGTGTCTACCGAGATGCTGATGGGTCCAATAATTTCCGCCAGGATCTGGCAGAGCAGATTGGAAACCAGGAAAAGTTCATAAACCCTACGTTGCATGTGCTCAGGGCAGGCGTGTGGGCACTCCAACACAAATCTGATCTATTGGGGGGATTGACCAGACAAGATCAAGAGATGATGGACGAAGGTCTCCGCAACTTAGAAACGCGGATGGAGGACTGTCGAAAAATGATCGAGATGGGACTAAAGGTAATCACCGGGTCTGACTCGTCTTGGGAAGATTATCAGCTAGGCAATACGGTGTATGAGACGGAGCTCCTCGTACAGGCCGGGTTTACGCCCATGCAAGGGGTGCTATCGGTCACGAGTGAGGCCGCTAAATCCCTCGGCATTGACGATGTTGTAGGGACGTTAGAGGTCGGGAAAGAGGCGGACTTCATTGTCGTAGATGGTGATCCTTCGCGAGACATCAATGACCTCTGGAATATTCTTGAGGTGTTCAAGGCAGGTAAACGCATAGACCGTGGCTCAGAAAGGTCGCAAGCTTTGGTGCGGCAGCAGTCACCTGCCAAGGAGAATTAACCGTCGATGATAAGAATATATTGAGGGTTCATTACCAGTGTTTGCAGAGCGTGCTAGGCACAGTAAATCCAGGAGTTAAACAGGTATGGAATTTCGGCAGAACTTTAAATTATTGAAGGCCGCACGACTTGTGGATGGGCACGGTGGACCCGTGAGAGAGCGTGCCGCCATACTGCTTAAATCTGGCCGTATCCAGCAGGTTGGAACTGAAGAGACTGTTTCAGTGCCGGAAGGGGCGACAGTGGAGGAAATGGACTACGGTGACAGGACAATCCTTCCCGGATTAATTGACTGTCATGTGCACTTGATTGGTATAGGCGATGGCAGGGCAGGGGAAGAACTCACAGCCTTGCCAGACGAAGTGCTCACCGTCCAGGCTGCCCAGAACGCCCGCACCCATCTTTATTCCGGGGTGACGACGGTCCGAGACTGTGGGGCGAAGAATCGAACCACATTTTTGCTCCGTGAAGCAGTGAAGATGGGGATCACACCTGCTCCCACATTGATCCTTTCTGGCAGGCCTGTTGCTATAGTTGGGGGACATCTGAGTTATTTTGGGACTCATCCCACAGGGCCGGTCGAGTGTAGGGCAGCAGTCCGGCAACTAGTGAAAGAGGGGGCTGACTTCATAAAGATAACAGCGACCGGTGGCAGCACGAAGACGTCGTTTCCCTTGAGGCCTTCGTTTTCCATTGAGGAACTTGCAGCTATATGCGATGAAACACATAAGTTTGGCAAACATACTGCGGCACACTGCGCTTCCTCCCAGGGGATCGTCAACGCCCTGGATGCTGGAATCGACACTATAATTCATTGCAGGCACAAGGAATCTGATGGCACGAATATCTACAGACCGGAGATCGCCGATCGCATTGCCGAACGAGGTGTATTTGTCAATCCCACGATGAATATCAGTAGAGTCAGCGTAGAGCTCTTAGAGACGAAACAAGAAGAATATGGCCTGACCCAGAGCGAACAGTCTCAACTTGACGGGTTACGGGCTGACCATGAATTCATCTTGGACAGCTTTGCCCGTATGAGAGACGCCGGAGTGGTAATGGTTTGTGGTTCCGACTCTGCCTGGGGAGGCTATAAGATGGGTAACTTCCAAGGTGAGGTTGAGGAAGCTGTAGTTGGAGGCATGTCCCCCATGGAGTCCATAATAGCGGCAACAAAAGACTCTGCACGCTCCTGCTGGGCGGATGGAGTTATAGGGACACTCGAACCAGGGAAGCAGGCTGACTTGCTGATTGTAGATGGCGATCCTACGCGGGATATCAAGGACCTCAGAAACGTTGTGGAGGTAGTTCAAAATGGTACGGTGGTGGACCGGAACAACTATCTGTAAATTCATACAAATAGACTGGGTCTCCGGTTCAGCAAGCGCTCCAACTTGGTTGATCTTCAGATACAATCCGGTTGCCATTGTTAGTTGAAGATAATTCCCTGGGCTACGGGATAATCCCTCCGGTGCAGGGCGTTTATGACGATTTATAATATACGGTGCGTCGAATTTAACTCGGAAGTCGTTGGTGGAGGATAGCCGTCATGCCATTCTACGAAAGAGGAACCGTCCGTATCTACTATGAAGAGATTGGATCGGGATTTCCCCTTCTAATCATTCCCGGTGGTGGACTCAATTCGTCCATCGCGTCATTGGAGACGGCAGTGCCATTCAATCCAATGGAACGGTACAAGGATGATTTTCACTGTATTTCTGCCGACCTGAGAAATGCAGATTCTGGACAATCCACTGGCCCGCTGGAGATCGACCGTCCCTGGGATGCTTATTCTGATGACCAGCTTGGACTAATGGATCATCTTGGCATCCGGGAATTCCTGGTTATGGGCTTTTGCATAGGCGGCCCAATGATCCACAACCTGATCAGGCTGGCACCCGATCGAATCCTTGCTGCTGCGATGATGCAGCCCAGTGGATTCAGCCCGGAGCACCCAAATATTTTCTACGAGAACAATACAGAGCGCTGGGGGCCTCCCTTGTGCGATAGGTTTCCCGACATCACTATGGAAGAGGTCCATGACTTTCTCACAAGTATGTACACGGAACGGGCTGATTTTGTGTTCACGGTCTCACGCGATTTCGTAAGGGCCCTTCAGACGCCTCTTCTGATAGCGCCAGACAATGTTCCCTCACACCCATATGAAGTTGCCATGGAAGTCGCTGGACTCGCCCCGAATGTTGAGGACACGATTTTTCCTTGGAAGGATTCTCAAGAGCACATCGATGAAGTAGTCGAGCACGCTCGCCGCTTTCTTACGGCCCATAAGCCCGACATCTCACAAGGGTAACGCGGGATATTTGAAGTTCGCTCGTATCTAATTACGTATTCTTCCGGGAGGGAGTGATATGCCGGATAGGTTAAACGAGGTCTTGGAAAGTAACGATATCGAAAGGTTGGCCACGGGCTTTGTTTTTACCGAAGGTCCGCTGTGGCATCCAGAAGGCTACTGGTTGTTCGTCGATATTCGGCGGAGTCTGATATATAGGATCAAGCCGGGGTCAGAGCCACAGATTGAGCGTGAGAATAGCGGTGGATCCAATGGGCTCACCTTTGACCTTCAGGGACGTTTGATCATGTGTGAAGGTGACAACCGACGTCTGACTCGACGGGAGGGAGATGGTTCGATTTCCGTGTTTGCCGAACAATGGGAAAGGAAAAAGTTAAACAGGCCCAATGATGTTGTGGGCCGGTCTGACGGGACCATGTATTTCACGAATCCCAACGGTAGGATCGCTTTGAAAGACAGGGAGATTGATTTCGGCGGCGTCCATGCGATACGACCCGACGGCAGCCAATTCATCGCTGTCGAGGAGTTCGAATATCCAAACGGCCTGGTCTTTTCCCCGGATGAAAAAATTCTGTATGTGGCCAACACCCGGGATAGCCAGCACATAGAGGCGTTCGACGTTGCCGAGGACGGCATGGCTTCTAATAGTCGGGTTTGGGCCGACATGTCCTCGGATGGACCTGACGGCGTTCCTGACGGCATGAAGGTGGATGTTGAGGGCAGAGTTTACTGCACCGGGCCCGGTGGCTGTTGGGTTTTTGACTCGGAAGGTTCTCACATGGGTACCATCAGGTTGCCTGAAATTCCGGCGAATGTTGCGTGGGGCGGGGATGACCATCGGACACTTCTCTTTACCGCCCGAACATCTATATACACCATGCGAATGACAACGGAAGGGACTCGAATACCGACCCTGTAAATGTCAACGATATAAGCTGGGGGAAAACTCGATTCCCAAACCTATAATCGCCTGAGGAGAGCGAGTTATGCCTGAATTGAATGATGACGAGATTCGCGCTCTAGCCAGGGCAGTCGACCTCGATATACAAGACTCAGACATGGAGGATGTCAAACATAGCTTGAACGCCATGTTGGAAGCGATGGACAAGGTCAACCTGAAAGGCATAAATAGTGTTGAACCACTACCTATTATTCGTGCCGGTGAATAAGGGTTGTGAGTAATCAAGAATTGGTTTTCCTGTCAGCGGCTGACCTTGCTAGCAAGATAAGGGGGAAGCAAGTCTCTCCCGTTGAGGTTGTGAAGGCCTATCTAGATCGGATAAACATGGTTGATGTGAAGTTGAACGCATACATCACAGTTTTAGCAGAGCAGGCGTTGGCGGCAGCCCGTGTGGCAGAAACGGACATCACCTCAGGAGTGAACAAAGGTGTGCTGCACGGGGTTCCAGTGGGGGTGAAAGACCAGATTCATACAAAAGGTATCCTAACCTCAAGCGCCTCTCGAATTCGAGCCGACTTTGTACCCGATGCCGATGCAACTGTTGTCAGTGGGCTCAAGAGATCGGGGGCAATAATCCTAGGCAAGTTAAACATGACCGAATTTGCTATGGGTGATCCTATAACATCAGCCTTTGGGGTTACTGGCAACCCGTGGGACCCCAGTAGGGATCCAGGAACGTCGAGCACCGGTTCTGGTGCGGCCACGGCCTCTTTTATGTGCGCCTCTTCTCTTGGGGAGGACACTGGAGGGTCGGTCAGGGGCCCTGCGGCTAACTGCGGGTTGGTGGGTATTAGACCTTCCTGGGGTCGGGTTAGCAGATACGGGGTGGATGGAGCTTCGTGGTCTTTGGATACGATAGGCCCCATCTCTCGTACGGTGAAGGATTGTGCTTTGATGTTGGGTGCCATTGCCGGATACGACAAGAAGGACCAATACACAAAGGACATTCCGGTACCGGACTACCATTCTGATCTCACCGGTGACGTGGCTGGCCTTAAGGTGGGATTGATCAAGGAATTCCTCGATACTGATGTGATGGGTGTCACGCAGGCAGTCCGCCAGAGTGTGCTGGACGCTACTCAATTACTTGCAAGTTTAGGAGCCGAAGTCGAAGAGGTATCACTCCCCTTGGCCCCGGTGGCAGGTGTTGCAAGCCGCGTAATAAGTGCCGTCGAGCGCTCTAGTTTGCACCCTGAATGGCTTCGCAACAGACCCGATGATTTGCACCGCAACACACGGGTGGCCTTTATCGCTGGTGAGCTGGTTCCCTCCCAGGTCTATTACAAGGCACAAAAATTACGTACGTTGGTGCGTCGGCAGGTCCTGGAAGCCCTAGGTAGGTTCGATGTTCTGGCAATGCCGGTAGCTTCTGAGCCTGCGACGACCATGGATTTACGTCCCGGCATACGCAGCAAGCAAGAGGCTTTTAATGCTTTGACGGAAGCGTCATACAGGGGTTTGTTTAGTATGGTCAGCGGCCCAGCTCTTTCTATCTGCTGTGGATTCTCCGTTGAGGGAGATCGTAAACTGCCGGTGGCTCTCCAGATCGCGGGCCGGCCATTTGATGAGACTACTGTGCTTAACGTTGCCTATGCATATGAACAGAACACTAATTGGCATCTTGAACGTCCTCCGCTGTGATTTGAATCTGCCAGTGAAGTTAAACTCATAACAAAATGATAATTTGTATTGAAATGAATGATGTCTATGGGAGGTCTGCATGAGCCGTTTAGATGGTCTGGTAGCCGTGGTAACTGGTGGGGGCAGGGGCATAGGAAGGGCGATAGCACTGGAAATGGCCAGGGAAGGGGCAAAGCTGGCTATTTCCTCGAGAACCCGGGGTGAATTGGATTCGGTGGTGTCAGAAATCTCTGATCTAGGAAGTGAAGGCCTGTCTGTCGTGGCTGACGCGATGTCAAGGGATGAATCAAAGGAACCTGTTCGCAGAGCCTTTAGTCACTTCGGTAAGGTGGATATATTGGTAAACAATGTGGGAGGCAGAGTTCCGGGCGACCAGGATCCTTTTTCGCATGACGACATAGTCTTTGAATCAAACTTAGTTTTGAACTTGACGTCTGCCTATTGGACAACCAGAGAAGTATTGCCATTGATGAGAAAACAACAGTACGGCCGTATTCTTACAATAGGTTCGGGTTATGCAAAGAGAAGTGGAGGCGCCCTCGCTTACACCACAGCAAAACACGGCCTCATTGGGTTCACGAGAGCGCTGGCGGCTCAGGTTGCAAATGAACACATCACTGTCAATTGCCTGTGTCCTGGCTGGACAAATACCGCTCTGGTTGATTGGGAATCTATGGGCGAATCACGAGGAACAGATTCCGACGAGGCGTATCTGTGGGCAGCCTCTCAGAATCTACAGGAGAGAATACTTGAACCCGAGGAATTGGGTCCTATGGCAGCCCTCTTGGCAGCACCCGAGTCAGCTGGTATAACCGGGCAAGTAATCAGTGTCGATGGTGGGTACAAAGTCTAGAAGATATTTTCCGTGAAACTCATGTGCGAGTTTTTATCCCTCCTACTAGTCAGCAGCAGGCCCTTGCATCGGTTGTTTAAGTAACCCTCATCTTAGCTTCCGAAGATATCGAGGAACTGTCCTGTCATATCTCGTGGGGCATCAGTTGCCAGGTACAAGGCTGCATTTGCAATTTCCTCTGGAGTGCTCCACTCGGGGTCTCCCGCAGGGTCAAATTCCCGGGACATATCTGTATCCACCCACCCGGGGTTCAACCCGTTGACGCTGACCCCGTGGGGTCTCACAGACTTGGCCAGTGAGGTGGTGTATCCTGCTACAGCCCACTTGGAAGCCGTGTATGGGCCCAAATCATCATCGGCCATCCTCGCTGATGATGAGGCGATGTTAATAACCTTTCCTGCCCCTCTGTCAACCATATGGGGTACCACGGTGTGGCAGCAGAGAAATGTACCCCTCAGGTTGATCTTCATCATCGAGTCCCATTCTTCGATTGTGGTTTTCCAGACTGGGGTGTCGTACTGAATAATTCCCGCACTGTTGACTAAAATGTCGATCTGGCCCCAGGCTTCTAATACCTGCTTCACAGACATGACGACATCTTCATCTTTGGCCACATCCAGGACAAAGGCCCGGGCGTTACCTCCTGAGGCGGTGATTTCGTCCACCACTTGTTCCCTTCGCTCTTTGGTTCGACCTGTGACCGCGATATTGGCTCCTTCCCGCGCTAGAGATAGGCTGATGGACCGGCCTATACCTCGACCGGCACCGGTAATAAAAGCTACCTTGCCTTCAAGTCTCATGAGATCCTCCTTATCAGCTGCTTCATTAGATTCCGCTCCGGATATCTATGAGATGCCGCTGGGCTATGACTATATATGGTTCAGAGCTAGGCGGGGAGCCAGAGGTTGCATTCGGTCAACCTTGGGCGCATATGCGTCGGATTAAAATGGAATCTAGCTGGCTCCGCAGGTGCTCTAGCTTCTGCTGATTGTAGTTCAAGTTAGGTTGGTTGGAAAATCCGATCGTATGCGTACTAAGATTATCGACGTGAGGACTAAGTCGGTGAATGTCCAAAAAGCCCGTCAGAAGGTCGGCCTCGACACAAATGCTAATATATACGCCACATTTTAATTATCTAAGCTTGAAATCCGGTGCTGACAGGAACTGCCCCCAACCCTGTAGTACATGACCGTCAGGCTCTGTGACGTCACCTTGCCCGTGGCTCACCGATTCGTAGACCAGGAAAAATGCCCGGCCGTGAGATCTAGGATGGCATGCATAGGTTTCAGGTCAGCGACGGGCCACTCAATCTTAATCTAGGAACCAACCGATGGACGATCGCCAACAGTGCCTTCACCAATTATTTCGACGTCAGGCCCACCTGACGCCGGGCGCAGTCGCCGTCGTTGACGGTGAAGTTTCCATAACTTACGAGGAACTGGATAACCTTACTGATCGTCTGGCCGGTTATCTTCAAGCTCACGGAGTTGGCCTGGACAACGCTGTCGGCATATTCATGGAGACCTGCTCTGAGTATATCGTCTCCTATATTGCCATCTTGAAGTCGGGCGGTGCATACATGCCCCTGGATCTCGCCTACCCCGATAGTCTCGTAGGCAATATTCTCTCCGAAGCCGAGCCCAAGGTCATTATCACCAAGGCGCGGCACGGAGAAAGGCTGAATGGGATTTTTCCTGGTACGGTATTGAAGATAGACATCGATGAAGCCTGGAAAGAGTGTGTATACGAGCCTGACGCCGTTGCGGACATCACCCTGGAAAATCTTGCCTTCTTGGCATATACGTCCGGTACTACTGGAGAGCCCAAAGGGGTGCTTCAAACCCATGGGTCTGTCGTTTATTCGTACATGACGCGTTACAAATTAAGCTCCTATGGAACGGACAGTCGGGTCGCCTGCAACATATTTTTTATATGGGAACTTCTTCGGCCATTGCTGAAAGGGGCCGCCTGCTATGTGATCCCAGACGAAGTGATCTTCGATCCCAGATTGTTGACCGAATTCATCGCCCGGCATGAGATAACTGAGGTGTTGTTCACACCGTCATTATTGGAATCCACACTTAACGCTATGGATTCTGAGCTAACTCGTTCAAAGCTTTCGTCGTTGAAGGTGCTGTGGCTTAACGGCGAGGTGGTCACCACTAAACTCAAGCATAGAGCTTTTGAGGTCCTCCCCTCGCATGTTCTTCTGCTCAACACCTACAGTATTAGCGAGTGCCATGATGTCTCCGACGTTAACCTGGCGGATGAAAAAGACCTGCTGTCTGGATTTTCCACGGTAGGGCTTCCTAGGGAGAAGGTGAAACTCCTGATGCTGGATGAAGAGGGGAGACCCTTGCAGGCAGGGACCGTAGGGGAGTTGTACATAGGCGGTCCCTGCCTGGCCAGGGGTTATCTCAACAAACCGGAATTGACGGCGGAGCGATTCGTCTGGATTGATGGTGAGCGGTACTACAGGACGGGAGACCTGGCAGAAATACTTTCTGACGGAAGATTGGAGATAAAGGGCCGCTGCGATGACATGGTCAAGATTCGTGGATACAGCATACATTTGGGGGCCGTGGAAACGGCGCTGACTAAGTACGCTAATGTCAACAGCTGTGCTCTGGTCACGGAGGGACAGGAGGGAGAAGACAAACGCCTCGTGGCTTATGTCGTCGGGAATGTGATGGCCGAATGGGACATAAGCGAGAGTACAGGAGTGAGTGTCGACATCCGTCGCCTACTTGAACCGCACTTGCCCCATTACATGATTCCAAACACATTTGTTGAACTGGATGAGATTCCACTGAACCCGGCGACAGGCAAGCTCGACCGTAAATCTCTTCCTGATGCGCCTAGGAGTGATCTGCGTTACCCAGAGGGAATGCCTATTTCGACATCAGCTTCACGAGGAGAGCATGAAGAGGGCATGCGTGCCCTGTGGGAACGCATACTAGTCCTAGATCAAGGTACCATTACAAATGATTCCGACTTTTTCGATTTTGGTGGCCATTCCCTGTTGGCAGTTGAATTGACTATGGCCATAGAGGATGTTTTCGGCTCAACGCTCCTTGTGAAAGATGTGTATGAAAACCCTTCTGTGTCAGGCCTTGTGAAATATTTGATGCAAGGACCGGAGTCATTGACTGAACAGGATTTCTTCCGGGAAGATGCCCAACTGGACCCTTTGATAATCCCATCTGCTGGTGCTACACCCGCAGTGTTGAGTGATGCGGACTCTATTTTGGTCACGGGGTCGACGGGCTTCCTAGGCGGATTTTTGTTGGCAGAACTGATCAGGGCCACAGATGACGGCGTGTCTGTCTACTGCCTGGTGCGAACAGAAAACGGCTCTGGGAAAGCTCCGCTTGAGCGGATTTTGGATAATCTAGATAGTTATGGGTTATTCCAAACCGGGATGGAACAGAGAATAATTCCAGTTGTGGGAGATTTGTCCGCTGAGCGCTTCGGCTTGCCGTTTGATCAGTTTGAGGCGTTAGCGAAAAAGATCGACTTGATCTTCCACTGCGGGGCACTTGTTAACTACGTCTACCCTTACTCTGTAATCAAGCCGTCAACGGTGGACGGCACTCGGGAAGTAATCAGATTCGCTTGTACTTCAAAGGTCAAGCCAATTCATTACGCCTCCTCCAATGGCATATTCCCGAATAACGGACTTGCTATCTATCCGGAAAATGATGATATAGACTCCTTTGCAAGCGTATTAACAGGTGGATATAGTCAGGCGAAGTGGGTATCTGAAAAACTGATGTGGGAAGCCACTTACAGGGGACTCCCAGCCTGCTTATACAGGCCAGGGAATATAGGGCCACACAGTGTGAGCGGCAAGGCAAACCCTAGGGATCTTCAAAACTTGATAATCGATGCCTGCTGCAAGGTCGGTTATGCGCCCAGCGGGGTAAGCTGGCACTTGGAAATGACTCCGGTGGATACCTTGGTCAAAGCTATCACTAGTTTTGCTGCTACTTCCTCCCACTATGGAAAGGTTTATAACATTGTGCAACAGGATACAGTGCCAGCAAGGGCGATGTTCGACCTCTTATCTGATATGAACCTGATCCACGGGTACATGCCTATCGCTGACTGGAAATCAAAATTAGAAACTCGGGCGGATGAGACTGATGACTATTTGCTCAAACTGCTGGCCCAGTCCCTGGGTGATGTCGAATCGCAACTAACCAACCCGAGTAAGTACGACTGTTCTAGCTACCACGAGGCCTTATCGTTTTATGGCATACCGTCTCCTCAGGTTAACGCTGAGTACCTGTTGAACGGTGTGGTCTCTGAGAGCCCGCTCGTGCGAGTCTGAATTGCTGCCGCCCTCCTCGATCCCGGGCGAATTGACCATCATAATGGGTTTTCTGTTTTGCCCCTTATAGATTCACCGCACCGGGGCCGTACTGCGAAAATACCGTGAACAAATAATCCGACTCCATGAATTCAGAAAGCGATGGCAAAGACACAGCATTTACCCCTCAGCTACTGTTATCAGGCTAGTAAAATTAATTCACCTAAGGACTAGCCGACAGTTTTTTCGTCTTCTATCTAGGGTGCTAAAGATTGAGCAAGGAAGACATTTCACCTCCCCTGGCAACGCGCTCTCCCAGATTTCGCTGATGATTTGCGGCTCGCGATCCAGTGCTGCCATCTCTTACAATCCAGGTAAACTAGTCTGCGGGACCCCTATTCGGAAACGTGCTAACACTTTGCAAATTGGTATCATCGTTGATAGCTAATAGGCAAGAGAGGGAAGACAATGAAAATCACAGATCTCAAATGCGCAATCATTGGCCAAAACCCGGTGGTGCGGATAACGACCGACGAGGGGATTGACGGGATCGGGGCTGCAGAATCGTCGAAACCGTATCTAAAGCCCATGGTCATGTTCTACAGGGAGCTAGTTATAGGAAAAGACCCGACGGATGTAGAAAGGGTGATGATTGGCATACGGCGGCTGGGTGCTTTCAAACCCTGGGGTTCTGCCGTGAGTGCAATCGAAATGGCGCTTTGGGACATTGCTGGGAAGTCAGCAGGAGTCCCTGTCTACAAGCTGCTGGGGGGTAAAATCCGAGACAGAGTCCGCGTCTACAACGGTAACGTGCGGTTCCAGTTGAAAGGGAACGAACCTGAACATTACGCCGAAGTAGTGCAAAAGATGAAAGACAGGCCTGAGAATTTCTCCATTATCAAGCAGGCGGTTGCTTTCCACGATTCTATGTACAGTAACGTTCAGGACTTTTATTATGGAATCCCGGTGACCGAGTCACGCTATCCAAACAGGGGGCTGATCACTTACAAAGGATTCAACCACATGATCGAGTGTATTGAGGCTATGGCCGATGTACTTGGCGATGAGGTGGGCCTTGCCCTGGATTGTGGTCCCGGCATGACCGTGCCCGATGCACTTAAATTGGCTAGAGCTGTGGAAGGCATGAATATCGTGTGGCTTGAGGACATGGTTACAGGTGACTACACACCCTATGTTCTCGCTGACCTCTACAGTCAGATTACACCCTATACCACAACACCAATCCACACTGGAGAGCAGGTTTATCTGCGGCAGAACTTCGTTGAGCTAATTGAACGAAATGCGGTGAATGTCCTGGGCCCTGACCCAGCTGACGTGGGAGGGTTGGCAGAGATGAAATTCATTGCAGAATATGCTGACCTGCACGGGATATTGTTCGCCCCACATGGCACTTTAGACGGTTTAATCGGCCTGGCCGCCCATGTCCAACTAGGGGCGGTCTTGCCAGATAATTACATTGCCTTTGAACTGCCGACAGGCAGCCCAGACTGGTGGTACGACATTATAGAAGGCGTGGACAATCTCGTAGTTCAGGACAGCCATATCGAGGTCCCGGACGTGCCTGGTCTTGGCATACGACTCATCGTCGATGAAACAAAACAGTATTTACGTGAAGAGGACAAAGATTTCTTCTGTAATTAGAGAATGCTCGTATGGTTGTCACGGATTAACCAACTATCGCTACATATCGAGAGGCCTCCCATCGATCAGCAGGGGGCCTTGGGGCTTGGGAGTAATATTTATATCCGTCGGTCACGTCGTAGGGACTTCAACGGTCTAATAGTATTCGCTTTAACCCTCGAAGACATAAATCGTGCCTTAACCTAATCCGAGTGGAACCAAAAAAGGGTGGAACCACTGTTATCCGCTCCATCGTTCAACCATGACAATCCTCATCTAATGCCGTTGGCTATGGCTATTTCGGGTGATCAAAGTTATTATTGTTCTATATATTTTTATTGAGTTAGGAGATGACTTAATGACTAGAAAGTTTTCATTGTCTTTAGTGGCGACCATTGTTGGCGCGACCATGCTTATGGTTTTGGGCGCTGCGTGTGGCGAAACTGAGACTATAACTAAAACCGTTGAGGTTCCCGGCGAGACCGTCATCGTCGAGAAAGAGGTGATTAAAGAGGTCGAGGTGGCCGGGGAAACCGTCATCGTTGAGAAAGAGGTGGTGAAAGAGGTTGAGGTGCCCGGCAAGACCGTTGTGGTTGAGAAAGAAGTCATTAAGACTATCGAGGTCGAGAAGCCATCTCAGTCATCAGAAAAGATTAGAGATCCCAGGTCGGGGGAAATGATCAACCCGCCCCAGTATGGGGGGACTATGCGGTATGCATTGCCTTTCAACCCAGCTATATTTGACGGCCAGTACGGATGGGCGGCAACCCGTGCAGCACATTCCGTGGTCGAGAAACTGTTAGTCCTTGACTGGGCCGGATACACGCACGAAGAGATGCCGTTCGGCACCTCTGCTTTCGACCCCAATACTCATACGACGGGTGCGCTTGCGACAGGTTGGGAAGTTAGCTCAGACTTAAAGAAGTGGACCTTTGACCTGCGTGATGGCGTTCGTTACCACAAAAACGATCTGCTAAATTGGAATGGAGAAAATGGCAGATTGGTGAAAGCCAGTGACTGGAAACATGCTTTCGATCGCCAGGTAGGCCTTGGGCAATACGAAGCGGAAGAAACTAATCCATTCACACCTGAGTGGGTCGACTCCCCTACAAAGAGTTTTGAAGCCCCCGATGATGACACATTTGTCATTAATCTGGTTAGGCCATGGCCCGACATAATGAATGCACTGATTGGAGCATGGCACGGAAGCCACGTATATCCTGAGGAAGTTATAGAGCAGTTTGGTGACTTCAAACAGTGGGAACACGCTGTAGGAACCGGGCCTTTCATACCAGTTGCCTATGAAGATGATGTAGCTATTACATACGATGCGAATCCGGACTACTGGATGACATCAGATCCACTTTTCCCTGATTACCACCTTCCATATCTGGACCGGCAGGTGGCACTTATCATGCCTGAGGCCGCTACTAGACTGGCAGCTTTGAGGACGGCAAAACTGGACTGGGAGCGCCGAATTGGGCCGGATCAGGGAACGGCATTAGCAAAGAGCAATCCTGAACTCAAGACAGTTCAGTACGAGAGCGCCCGCGGGCTGGATTTGGCTCCCAATCACCAGCATGAGCCGTGGGGTGACATACAGGTCCGCAAGGCCGCGAACATGGCCATCGACCGAGAGACGATCGCCATGGCATACTACAAGGGATGGGCAGACCCCACTGTCATGGGCATAATCAATGGTGAAGTTCACCCGATGGGCACTCCGTTCCGGGAGTGGCCAGAGGAGCTGCAGGCTGAGTACACCTACAACCCTGATGCGGCGAATAAGATACTAGACGATGCTGGATATGCTAAGGGATCTGACGGATTCAGGTTCAAGACAGCCTATGAACTCTCGCCTGAGTGGTATATGGGTGATGTTGGTTACGCGAAGCTTATTAAGTATTACTTCAGTCAGATTGGCATTGACCTGGAAATAAAGGTTTTTACGAAGGCTGAACTAGTAGATCGCATACGTGCGCACACGAACGACCTCACCTGGACACTTAGAGGTCAGATTTGCAACTCCTGCGCCTATTCTGTAGCTCACCATGGTGCAGAGAGCAGCTCGATTTCAAACGCTATGGATATGCAGAGCGCAGAGTTTGACGCAATGATTCATGAGATGCAACAAGCAGAAACAACAGAAGAGCAGGCTCCGCTTATAAGAGCGATCGATATGTGGAACAACAAGAATCATACGGTCGTATTGGGGCTCCATAGGTACCAGGCAAGCTACTGGTGGCCATGGGTCGGAGGATATCGGGGTGAAAACAATTTGAGAGGTGGTCCTGGCTTCGGGGTCTTCCAGAGAGTGTGGATTGACCAAGATATGAAAGCCGACATGGGATGGGAGTAGATAATTAACCAATTACCGCCTGGTTGCAATATCAGTTGTAGCGGCGGTGCATAAAGAAAGGGCGGTGCAGGCCAGGAGGCTTGCACCGCCCTTTCTTTATGCAGTATGAAAGAGAAAGTTTATAGAATAGGGAGCCCTGTTGGGATGTTGAGTCTGGGCCTATGATTCAGTACATCATAAGAAGGATGCTGTTGGTTATTCCAACAATATTCATAGTAAGTATTGTCGTCTTTGTTTCGGTCCGCTTTCTTCCTGGTGACATAGTGGAGTTGATGTTGGCTGAACAGGGGGGGCTCCTTCGTGGAACGAAAGCCCGAGAACATGTCGAAGAACTTCTCGGCCTCGATGTTCCAGC
This sequence comes from uncultured Dehalococcoidia bacterium, assembly GCA_964409595.1. Classification (GTDB taxonomy): domain Bacteria; phylum Chloroflexota; class Dehalococcoidia; order Lucifugimonadales; family UBA826; genus CAYPDR01. The sequence goes on along the minus strand of CAYPDR010000008.1, from coordinate 8,447 downwards.
CCACGTACAGTATCTTCGTTGGGTTGGGGGCATAGTTTTTCACGGAAGCCTGGGAGACTCTCTGACAAATGCCAAGACGGTGACGCAACTGATCGGTGATAGGCTGCCGGTAACGCTTGAATTGGGTGCCTTATCCATGTTGGTATCCCTGGCTATAGGTATTCCTATAGGGATTTACTCGTCAATACGGCAAGATACCATTGGGGATTATATAGGACGAAGTATTGCCATCGTCGCTATTTCAGTACCGCATTTCTGGCTGGGGATAATGGTTTTCCTTTATCCATCAATCCATTTCAACTGGTCTCCACGGGTGCAATATGTTGGGTTTTTCGAGGATCCTATGGCGAATCTCGGCATGATGATTATTCCTGCAACTATTCTGGGGCTGATACTTTCCGGCCAGGTCATGAGGATGATGCGGACGACGATGCTGGAAGTCTTAAGACAGGATTATGTAAGAACCGCCTATTCGAAGGGATTGAGAGAAAGGGTTGTTATAAATCGCCACGCGCTAAAAAATGCGATGATCCCGGTTGTAACCTTAATTGGAATATCTTTGCCGTTCCTGATTGGTGGTTCCCTTGTGATCGAACAGATATTCGCCCTGCCGGGTCTCGGCCGGCTTATGCTTACATCTCTTGAGGCGAGAGACTATACGACGGTTTCCGGCATAAACCTGGTTGTTGCCTTATTTGTGATCTTATTCAATGTCGTCATCGATATCAGCTACAGCTGGCTGGACCCAAGAATTCGCCAACAATGATGGAGTATCAGAAATGACGATGGAGAAAACCGGCGATCTACTGCGGCATGCGGGAAACTCGCGTGTGGCAGGTTTTTTTGTCCGCTTGGTCAGGCAGAAAGTGTTAGGGACGATAGGGGCCGCAATCTTCCTGATAGTCGTGCTTGCCGCAATCTTCGCAGATTTCATTGCACCTTACGGTATGACTGAAATTCATCTCTTTAACACTCTGGAGGGCCCTTCTACTGAATTCTGGCTAGGTACCGATGAGGTTGGGACAGATGTATTTACCGGAATAGTATACGGAGCCCGTGTAGCGATAATAATAGGATTTACCGCGACGGCACTACATGTTGTTGTAGCCATCCTGGTAGGACTACCTTCAGGTTATTTTGGCGGAAAGTTTGATATTGTCCTTCAGAGATTTGTGGACGCCTGGATGGCTTTCCCTTCCCTGCTTTTGGTAATAACCATCATGTCTATGACCGGGCGGGGCTCGTTGCAGCTGATACTGGTACTTGGCATAACCACAGGAATCACACACTCCAGGGTGGTTAGGGGCTCTGTTATAGCTGCCAAGGAAAACCTTTATGTGGAGGCAGCCAAGGCTATTGGGTGCTCGGCCAGTGGAATAATCTGGCGGCACATCCTCCCGAATATCATGGCTCCTATTATCGTATTATTCACGATATCGATAGGCTCGATAATTGTATCCGAAGCTGGACTCAGCTTCCTCGGATATGGACTTCCACCTGAGGAAGCAAGCTGGGGTGGCATGCTGAGTTACCAGGGTAGACAGTACATGGAGATGGCACCGGGATTGGCTTTCTGGCCGGGTCTGGCTATTGCGCTTACAGTGTACGGCACCAATATGTTCGGGGATGCAATGAGGGACCTCTTAGACCCAAGATTGAGAGGATCAGAAAGCATTTAAGAGCAGTAGACAACTGAGGTGTCCTTCCACACATCCTATTTCCTCTGCTCTGCTTATAGAAGAGGCCTGTTTGGGGCAAAGAGGTATCAGGCATCATTCCGAAGTGAAGGACTGGGTGGCAAGGGAGCTACTTCGTCCTCCGCTAATTCATAGGCTTCTTTCTTGTACACCTGGATGCGGTGAGAGGCAAAATCGCATATGAACAGCCGGAACTCTTCATCCACTTTCACCGCAATAGGGGACCGCAGACGTTTGCTTTGTTCTAAATCAGTCATGTCTCTTCGGCGCAAGACCACCTGGTTAGCCAAAACGTAAGTTAAGGCCGACTTTGAGAGGTTTGCATCGCCTATAAACCGCTCTACATACCGGCCTTCTGAATCGAAGAGTTGAACACGGTCATTTCCCCAATCACTCACATATATGTCCCCATGGGCATCGACAGCAACTGAAGAGGGCCTGTCGAACTCACCGACACCGCTGCCACCTTTTCCAAACTTCATCAGAAACTGTCCGTCGGGTGAGAATTTTTGAATCCGGTCATTTCTCCAGTCCGCAACATACACGTTTCCTTCCGTATCGACAGCGTTGCCCCACGGCATATTAAACTGGCCATCACCTTCCCCATATTCTCCTATAGTCTGTAAATGATTGCCTTGTCTGTCCACCCGTTGGATCCGGTGATTCATCGTGTCTGATATCACAATATTGCCGTCAGGATCGAACGACATCGATGATGGCCTGTCAAATTGACCATCACCAGAGCCTTGCTCGCCCCAAACGGCCTGAACGACGCCGTCCTTGTCCATTATTGTCACAGAATTTTTGGCTTCGTCAGATACGTAGAGGAATTCGGCATCATCCACAAGTAGCGATGCAGGCCATATAAATTGCCCGGTGCCACGGGTACCCAGATTCTCATCCTCCCAGTTAAGGACTCGAACTTCCGTGCCTAGACCACCACGGGTCAAAATGTAAACGCGTCCCTCCTTCCCGAATCCAATGTCCAAAGGATTGGAGGTGACTCTCCTCATGCCCATGGTGAGGTAATATGGATACCCCGACCTCAATAACACAGCAAAAGGTATCATTGATATATCTCCCTCATAACCGTACCTGTAGCTCGTTTAAATTAAGCCCACACATGTTTTCGGAAACCATTTCGATCTACCTAAATGGATTAATTTGCTCATATTGACCTCCGACTATCGGAGCTGCCTCGACACTGAGCCACTGTTCCAGCACTGTGCCGTAGATCCCCCTGAAGTCGATAGTATGTTCCAGGTCTTCTCCATGAGCCCAGCGCTTGCGATCAAGTGATGGATATTCTGCATACAGTCCCCCGGCTACAGGGTCTCCGATAAGGAAAGCGCCGCCCCCTGAGCCATGGTCTGTACCAGACCCATTATCCCGTATCCTACGCCCAAATTCGGTAAATACCATCATAACAAGATTATCTGAAGCTTCATGCTCCCGCAGGTCAGCAAAAAAATCAGATATTGCTGCGGACAGATCTCCGATCAGTTTGGGTTGTGTTGGATTCTCATTGGCATGAACGTCGTACCCTCCGTGAGCCGTGTAGAAGACACGGACTCCCACATCTGCTGTATGGACCCTGGCAACATCCCGCAGACTTTTAGATATGGGATTGTCCGCATACTCTATGCTTGACTCATAACGCTCCGGGGCTACCTTGATGATGTCTGCTCCAGAGAGGACATCGTTGCCAGTCTGTCCCAAATATTCCATCACGGGACCGGTACCAATGGCAGGGCCATACATATCCTTGAAAGCCTCCAGTACTTCTTCTCGCTGTTCTCCTGCTTCCACGTCAGACATCAACCCATAATTATCCAGATCACTAATAGAAGTCACTGGGACGCCACTCATTGCCATGGCTCGTGGCAATCCGACACCGAAATTTACCCCTGTGAGCGAATTCTCTCCCCGGGGGTCTAATTCACGAATTGTCCGGCCCAGCCATCCTGTAGAGGATAGTTTTTCGGGTTGGCATGTATGCCATATGTCCATGCCTCGAAAATGAGACCTGCTTTGATCCGGGTAACCAATGCCTTGAACAATAGCAACATTGCCCGAGTCATATAAATCTTTGATTGGACTCATCATGGGGTGAAATGCCAACGTGTCGGTGAAGGGTATTACTTGTTCCTGGGGGATGCCCACTAGTGGCCTGTTGTCGTAATAGACGGGACTGGTGTAGGGAATCACGGTGTTCATAAAGTCATTACCGCCACTTAACTGAACAACTACGAATACAGGCTGTTTGGTGCCACCATTTGTTGACATGTGCTAGTTACCTCCAGGGACATTCATTTTTAAATGTACGGTCCAAACTATGAACTATCTTCTTGGCTATTGGCCCGTCTCAGGTGATTATTTAAGCAAATTGATACTCTCGTGATGCCACTATCAGTTGCAGTATTTTGCCGATACGGTCCACGTTTTCTTGTTGTTGAACCTGATCCGTATCAAGTTCAATGTCTCCTAGCTTGCTGGCATGCCTAACTAGGGCAGATCGGGTCCTTTCCTCGACCTCTATAGGTCCGACAAGCTCAAGGCACCGGTCCACCAGTCCCTCGGGGGACAGCTTTCCCTCAATTCGAGTAATAATCTCCTGTATACCGGGCTTTGTCGTATCACTGAATTGGCCTACGGCAAAGTTCACGCGGTCATTAAGTGCGCCCCCATCAATCCACTCGTGCCCGGTATGCCATCCTTCGACTGTTGGAGGGTTCATAAGGCCTTGGCCCATAGCATCAACTATGGTGCCCAAGCCAGTGATGGTTTCTTTAGGGTCAGGAAACTGGTAAGTGCCTACCAACCTTATCGTCCCAGCTACTAGTTCCGCAGGGCTTTTAACTTTTTGGAATCGGGCATTTTTGAAGAAGTCCGATGTGAAAAGTGCCCGCAAAACAGGGGTCATTTGACCCTTGTTATCCCTGAACACTTTGACCAGAAATTCGATGGCTGCCGGGTCCTGGGGCTCCTCGACACTCCATGCTGAAACAGGAGGCTCATCCGATACAAAGAAGTTGTACAGGTGCCTTGTGATAAATCGGGCCGTGGCCTCCTCGTCAACGATAATGTCAATGATGTCCTCACCGTTTAGCCGACCCGTATGACCGAGAAATTCTTTTTCACTGTCATCGTGGTCTTCCTCATTGTAGTCAAACTCCGAACTGTAATAACCGAAAGGGTAGAGCGGTATGGGTTGTTTAAAAGTCCACCCGGTAAATGCCCTGGCTGCACTCTTAACATCGTCTTCGGTATAATTGCCGACCCCCATGCTGAACAGTTCCAAAAGCTCGCGCCCCCAGTTTTCATTAGGCTGGTCAGCATGGTTTTCGCAATTATCCAGCCAGTAGTTCATAGCAGGATCTTTTGCTAGTTCTATCAGGATAGTGCGCATGTCAGTCATCCCTACGCGCCGAAATAGCTCAATCTGGGCTACAGAGGCAGGAGTATGTTCGTGCTTGTAAAAGCCGGTGGCGAACACTTGATGCCAAAACAGGGCGAGTTTCTCTTCGAGGGGCCGCTGACTGTTGATCATGCGCCACAGCCAGTACCCTGACCATGTCACAGGGCTCTCGTACCAAACAAGATCAAGGTTGTAACGCTTCAGGGCATCTTCTTCCGGATGATCAAACCTCTCGGGATGTAGTAGGTCCTCAACAATTTCCTCATATGACTTGGAAGACAATGTGTCCTTCTCCACTACAGGAGCGCCGAATCCTGCCCGTCTCATCAGGTGGGATGTAAGATCAAAATCATTTTCTGGCATATATCGCTCCTTAAGTCCCCATCAACAACAAGTAAACAAGATGGATTTAATCGTTACTACATATAATACCTAAAATGGACAAAAGTTATCTACGTTCTAGCGCTTACTCTCAACCCGTCAAAGCGTTTCCAGTCTCACTCTTACCACGTTAAGCCCTGCAGGCTCGTTAATCGTGGAGGTTAGAGATACATTCCCGGTTGTACTTGATATCCATCATGATTATAGTCAAGAAATCTAACACTCGGAGAAACATTAATGCATAAAATGACTGGTCGACCGGCCGATAACGCCCAGTCGATTTTGAACGGCGTCCGTGAGATAGCCTGCGATTTCGCCTCTCAGCGCGCTGAAAGACAGCGAAGGCGTGAGCTAATAAAAGAAGATTTCGACAGGCTCAGGGATTCAGGTTACTTGATGGTGGCTGTGCCCACCGAGCTTGGAGGAATCTGGGACGGTGACCGTACCGGGACAAGGGCGTTATGCGAAATTCTTAGAACCCTCGCCCAAGGCGATTCATCGGTAGCCCTTGTAGCATCGATGCACCCCGCCGTGATTGGTTCTGCTGGTTGGTTATCGATCCCAGAGGCTCCAGAGCCTTATTCCGCCGCATGGGACGAGCAACGGCGCTGGGCTTTTCAAACCGTGTGTGACGGGCATTTCTGGGGAACAATAATCTCTGAACCCGGCAGCGGAGGAGACAACACCCAGTCTAACTCTACAGCCAAATTGGGGAGTAATAACGGCGAGTACCTACTCAGCGGTCAGAAACATTTCGGGAGTGGATCAGGTATAACTTCTTACATGGTCACCCACGCGGTTCCGGACGGCGAGGTCGCACCAGACACGTTCGTCCTGGACATGCGCGATTCCCCATGGAACGGGCCTTCGGGAGTGAAACTGATCGCACCATGGGACGGACATGGTATGACAGCTACCCAGAGCCATGGGATGGATTTTGACAATTTCCCCGCCAGGAGATTGGCATTTCCCGGAGATGAGAGACGTGCAATCCTCGCAGGTATGGACCGTCCTCAAGGCGCTTTGTTCGTCGCTGTGGTCACGGGTATTGTGGAAATCGCTGTCACAACGGCACGACAACAATTAGAGTCGAAACGTGATCGTATGCGCTCCTACGACCGCGTTGAATGGGCCAGGGTGGAAATAGAAACCTGGTTAGTTCAGCAGGCGTATGAAGGTATGCTTCGTGATGTAGAGAGAGGAAGGTCCGGTGGTCGCAACTCCCTGTTAGCAAAGGAAGGGGTGGCTGAACTTGCAGAATCAATCCTGACGCGAATCAGTAAAGTCATCGGTGGCAGCGCATACTCCAGGCACACCCCGTACGGATTTTGGCTTGAAGATGTGCGGGCGTTAGGGTTTCTTCGCCCTCCATGGGCATGGGCCTTCGAAAGAGTTTTCGAAGGCTCGTGGAATTCTTGAGACACTGGAACACCCAAGCAGGGCTACATTCCTTCTAACCTTGGTTTCTTATAGATCTGCTTCTATTTTGGTGATAACAGAATCGATGCGGTCGACGAGCTCATCCACTTCGTCCTGGGTGATACAGAGGGGTGGGGCAATAGCTATTTCCCCGGCTCGACCAAGGTTTCCGAGGACACCGCATTCTCTCATAATACGGGTTACTTTCGGTGCCAGTTTTGACTCTTTGGGGAAGACTTCCTTGGTTCCTCGATCTTTCACTATTTCGATAGCACCCATTAGCCCCAGGCCTCCCCTAACATCTCCCACGATCGAGTGCTCATATAGCTTCTGCAATTGATCGTAAAGATAGTCGCCCATCTTGGCCGAGTTTTCGACCATACCTTCTTCTTCCATAATTTTCAGGTTCGCAATTCCTGCCGCACAAGATGCTGGGTTACCGCCAAAAGTTATCAGATGTCGGAAAGTCCGTTCCTCATTACCTATGAATGCGTCAGCTATTTTCTTGCTGGCGATTGCCGCACCAATCGGCATATATCCGCTGGTTAGTTGCTTCGCAACCGTGGTGATATCAGGATTTACACCCCAATGTTCAGTAGCAAACATTTTTCCTGTTCTGCCAAATCCGTTTATAACTTCGTCACAAATCATGATGACCCCATGCCTGTCACACATCTCTCGAATCATGGGCCAGTAATCTGGGTGGGGAATGTGGGTTCCCCCTGCCTGAGTAATTGGCTCTGCTATGAATGCTGCTACTGTCCCAGGTCCCTCATGCTCGATTGCACTTTCAATGTCCCTTGCACATTGCAGATTGCAGTTGCCCGCTCCGTCATTGCAAATGCCTCTGTAATTATTGTGTTGTGAGACATGAACGTTTCCAGGCATCAAAGGACCGATCTGGGAAGGGCCGGCTTGGCCCATACTCATGCACATATGTGTTGCGCCGTGATAAGACCCTTTGCGGCTTAACACTTTCCATCTCGCGGCATCTCCGTTGTTGAAATGGTACTGTTTGGCCATCTTAATCGCCGTCTCAACTGCCTCTGATCCACCGCTCACGAAATATATTCTGGACTCCTTGTCTGGCGCCAGGCTGGCTACTTTTGCAGAGAGTTCGGCTGTTACCGGTGTGACTGTCCCTCCGGGAGAGTAACTGATGTCTGACATCTGCTCATAGACTGCTTCCGCAATCTCTTTTCTGCCATGCCCGATAGCCTTTAAGAACATTCTGGAGACTAGATCTAGATATTGATCGCCGTTGGCGTCCTCCACCCAAATTCCCTTTGCGCTCTTTACGACTTTCAGGCCCACGTCCTCTGACATATCCCCCGCGGCGCGAGCATGCGGCCAGAAGTGATCCTGAGCATTGAGCTTGATTTCCTCGATCTCTTCACCCGTTAGTCGTCGAGTTGCCATTCCTATTCTTCCTTTGGATTTATCCACATCCCATATTTAACTAAATTAACGTTCTAATATCGATTCTTACGATCCAATATCCAATAATATACTAAATCACATGCGTAATTCTC
>CAYPDR010000007.1:0-42712 GCA_964409595.1 uncultured Dehalococcoidia bacterium | reverse complement strand
TCGTCATATAATGGTTCTTATTTCTATTAGAGAGGATTTTCATGATTTCAATATTTGTCACAATTAAAATCAAAGATGGTTTCGCAGACCAATTTACCGAAGCCAGCTTTGGAGACTCGCAGGGGTCCGTCAGAGATGAGGATGGTTGTTTCCGTTTTGACATCCTCCGCAACTCAGAAGACCAGAACCTATTCCATTTATATGAAGTATACGAAGATGATGAAGCACTAGACGCTCACAGAAATTCACCCCACTACAAGAAGTGGAGGTCCACTGTTGAGAATTGGTTTGATGGGGATATCACAAGAGTGATGATGAAGACCGTGTTCCCGTCTGATGAAGGATGGAGAACTCAGAAACCCCACCTCCTAAATTGGTGATATTTCCAGCAGACTGAGAAATTAGAGTTACGTTGCTTAGAAGAACTAGGGTGTTGGTTCCAGCTTTTTGACAGCAACGCTGACAGCAACCTGTGCGAACTAAGGCGAACTCACGTGACCACATACCGATACCATAAGCCTCATTTTCAAGCTGAATCGAACCATTGCGGACATCTGTGAACAGGAACACTTCTAACTTTTTAATCCGAGTGTCGTGGGTTCGAATCCCACCCGGCTCACACCCACTTTCAGGCATGTTACTGAGCGTTGTCGCTAAGGGCAATCCATCTCCATAACGACACTTCCAGCTGAATCTACCATCGTCGCAGTATCCCCATCGTTATTCCAAACGTTTTGCTTCTTCCAGTAAATGGTTGACTTGGTATCGTCGCCACCGGCGCCTGACACGACCTCCACAGACACCCCCGCACCTAAAACGAATCCATCGGGGAAACTAAATGTGTGTTTTACTCCTTCATCGGTAATAGACCAGCCTGTCATGTCATGCTGCAAATCACCGCTATTGGATATCACAACAGTCTCAGGTTTCCCTTTACAGTCTATCGAAGCTATTTGTACTTTCTGTAAACTGCCAGATTTGGGAAGTGCGATTGGTGTAGTTGAGACAGGTTTGGATGTGGGCTCCGGAGCCGGCTTCTTTGCTTTCGAAGGGACAGGAGTTATCGAGAGAGTCTGTCCGCAGGTACCAAGCATCTCCTGCAAGGCTACCCATTCTGCCTTGGTGGCGCTCAAATCCCATTTGACCTTTATGTCTATCCAGTCAGTTGCATAATCACACCAGTACCCCTTGTTCGAAGGTTTCCATCCATCTGGGCCTCTAGCTCCCTTCTTCCTATTGGCAGATGCCGTCACGACGATGAGATGGTCCTCATACACCATGTAGTTAGCGTAGTCGGCTTTCCTTTCCTTGTCCCATGCCCATCCACCGGAGTCGTGGGCATTCTTCAACGGCACCATATGGTCAACGTCCAACTTGGTGGCATCGGTTAGGGTGTCACCAGTATAGGGGTCATACCATTCTCCGGTGGCTACTTGGCATTTCCTATCATCTTTAAACTGAACCCTTATTTGGGACTCGTGTATCAGCACCTCATGGCGTGCATTCTGACAATCTCTATCCTCGTCAATCCAGTGTTTCCAGTCACCACGGTCATAGTCTGGGAGGTCATATGGAATCTCCGCCACCGCCAGTTCGACACTCGAACCAACTACTTCAGGAGCCGGAGGAGAGGCTACTACGGGTGCTTGAATCGCAACGGTTGGCCGGACTTTGAGCTGTGGAGTTGATTTAGCTTTTATCTCCGCTGCTTTTACGGGCTTCTGGATAGCCTCAGGCTCCCTAACTGAGGTCGGTTCTGCCGGCGCGTCAGCCGCAACCTTTACATCCTGAGTGGATTTCTCAACAGTTACGGTTGGAGGGGTCTTGCAGGAAGCTATCAGCGCTCCCATCGCGAGAACCGACACCAAAACCGATATGTATAACCTGTGTTTCATTAGTTCACTATGATAGTTATTATCACGACAGTAGGGTATGGAGATATGGTGCCTGACTCACAAATAGGGCGCGTTATGGCTGTATTTCTGATGCGCTTGGGGAGGCATAGGTATATTCGAGGCCGTTACTGCGAATCTTGCTTCAGTCTTCTCAAGTTCGGACGACCCCAACACCAAATTAATAGATGACCTAACTAAGGAAATTAGAGAGCCAAAGTCCGAAATGCGTAACCCGGTCACGAATTAACTAAGACAGTAAATCTTGGTTGCGTGGGGCAGAGGGCTCAGTTTGCGAGTGGGAGACTAAAGACGAAGCCCCCTCTTATGGTGCAGGATAACAGCCAGCCGAGGACTAGTTTTCCTTGTGCATATATTTGTATTATGAACGTGCTAATAAAGTGATGATTTTTAGATTGTCATAGGAGATAGACAGATGGGTATAAAAGTTATTGTTTCAATGGAAGTCGAAAATTTTGATAGCTTCAGTAAAGCATTTAACAGCGAGGGGCCACAGAACGCCCGCAAGGCAGCAGGGATAGTAGCAAAGGCTCATAAGAATCTAGATAGCCCGACTAATGCCGTCGTAATTGGTACAGTCGATTCCAAGGAATCCTTTCAGGCATTTTTTTCTTCTCCAGAGCAAGCAGAGCGTATGAAAAATGCAGGAGTCGTATCAAAACCTACAGTGACCTTCTTGGATAATTGATATAGCACTTATTTGAGTTGTCGAATCGCCTCAACCAGATGGGCGCGGTTCGCTCAGTGGTTTAGAGTGCGCGTCCTTTTACAGCTGTTGTCTTAATCGGCGCAGCACCAGTGACTTCCTATGGCCCGCACCTAACAATGCAGAAACTTTATTTCACAAAATAGTGACCCGCCCCTATATGGTCATTACGTTTGTTAGTAGCTAGTCTCGTCTACGCTTAATTAGGCCTAAGTAATATAGGAGATGACGGTATGTTGTTTAGATTCCTAACAGGAAAAGAAATAGGGCATTTGCAGACGGGATTAATCCTGTCACAGGTTGGCGCACTGATTCTGATTTTTATGAGCTTGATGGTCCTACTGCCATCAAGAATATTTACTTTCGATGACATAGGAGGTTTTATCTGGATAATTTTGGGACTTGGCATAATCCGGATGTTGGCACCTATTCTGGTTGGCAAAGGTTCAAAAATAGCGTTCTGGGTAGTTATCGCCTTAAGCGTTCTAAAATTAATAGAATCTTTCTTGGCAACTGTAGGAGACCCCAAAGAAAGCTTGGGATGGTACTGGTATCTCATTCTGACAGGTGGAATAGAGGTCGGAGTTCTTATACACCTGCTACATCCAAAAGCAAGGGCAGAACTGAGCAACCCGTCGGTTAAGCCGGGTGAAGAACAGAGTACCTGACATGAAATGCCCGACATGCGGTAACGACAATCCTCAGGACAGCCAGTTCTGTACTGGCTGTGGCGCATCTTCTGAGCCTATGACTAATGGAGTTAAAGAACGATTACGTGACAAGTCAAGAGATGAATTGGCTTACTCCCTAAGATCGGCGGGCGTAAAAGCAGAAATGGCCGAACGTGGCCGGGCCGAAGAAAAAGTCGAGAATTCATGGTACCAGCGGTCATTAGGTGTAATAGACATCCTCGAAGGGTCAATCAGGTGGATAAATATCCTAAAGAAGGACGGGAGTAATCACAGTCCTCCTCGCTGGTGGGTTGTGCTGGGTATCCCAGATGAGAGGCCGACATTTACTCGCCAACAAATCAAAATTAAGACAGTCAGGAAAAAGACATTTCCGCTGTTTGGGAAAGTAGTCGATGTGATTTGGAAAGGCTACGATGGTAGTACTGGCCTGATAAACACATTATCTAAGGATGCACCTACTAAAACACTGGCAGAGCGTATTGGAAACCTAGAAGTCAAAAGTGAAGCCAATGGGTTTAAAGGATGGACATTGACAGTGGATAAGCGATTTAGTCCGACAAGCCAAGATTGGGAAACCCTTCAAAAAATTTCTAGCTATATCCTTTCATCCCGCCGCCCCTTATAGAACGTCCAATGTAGTAGAAGGCACGCTCGTCGGAATTAAGCCCAGTTTGATCAATTCTGGAGTAGCTACAAGAAGTAAAACTTAGGGTGAGCGCTAAACCGTTAATACTTTCTAATGACGCAGCAAGCCATTCACATAAGGACTTCAAGGCATGTAGGTTAGATATTTACTCACCCGGTACGGAAAGGATATCGCCAAGACCAAAAAGCTCAACTACGACCGCAACTAGGTCTAGAAATACAATCACCCTGTGTAGGCGTTATCGAAACTCTCGCTGTGGGCCACCTCAGACATGGATTTCCGAGGAATACCTTGACCTCGAAATCCTTCAACGCGGTATCCGAAAGGAAGTGTGGTGATCAAATCCATTTCTTGGGGAATGTTCAGAAGATCTTTTACCTGTCTTTGTTGGTCAATCTCACGAAACCCCACGAAGCAAGTACCCATCCCTTCAGACCAAGCGTAAAGTTCCATTTGCTGGATCGCTCTACCTGCATCGATTCCCGGGCGAAAAGCTCCGTCCATCAGCACCACGATAATAAGAGGGGCCTCAGCAATAAACGGCCCTTGAGTTGCAATCGCACCCAGTTGTTTTATCGTCTCCCGGTTCTGAATGACCACGAAATGCCATGGCTGGGAGTTGCTGGAGCTTGGCGACCATCGGGCGCTTTGCAACAAGTTGTGTACGATTTCCTTCGGAATCGAATCCGGCTTAAAACTCCTAACCGTGCGTCGGGTTCTTATGCACTCGAATACGTTCAATGCTTGTACCTCCCCGTTTCATTTTTGCGATGTCCCAATCTGATCGATATGGATCACTCTACATACTATCTTTTACTCATGGTCCGTTTCCTCAAGCCGCATCGGCTGGAAAGGTACCACTCCGATAAACCAAATCCCATCTGCCTAATCCTTTTCTGGACAAAAGGTAAGGTGTCGTCTAGAACAAATCTGGTTTTGTAGGTGATTAAGTTAAAGAGTCCTTCTTCATTTCCATCAAAAGCGTACTTATCAGTTAATATTTCCTCGAGCATCAATCTTGAATAGGAACCTTTTTTAATATTCGCGGTTTTTAGTTGGCTTCTAATGCCTTCATCACCTTAACCAAGAACCATTTTATTTTTTTAATTCGCCCTGATAAATTCACAGCATAGAAGCCTCTCTGGAATTCTAATTAATTAGGTGGGGCCCTATGCAGATCTGTTGCAGGCGAGAGACTTTACTTGAAGGTAGTATTGTTTTTATGGAGAAAAATAAAATAATCTTAGACACTGATCCGGGAAATGATGATCTTTTGGCGATCATTATGGCATTGAAATCCGATTTGATCGAGGTACGAGGTTTAACAATTGTTGGTGGCAATGCTTCGTTGGAGAACACAACGAATAATGCCCTGAGTTTGCTCACGTACATGGATCGAATAGAGGTCCCTGTATACGTAGGAGACTCCAGTGCATTAAATGAAATATCGACCTCGGCTGAAGAATTCGACGATTTTAAATCTCACAGAATCGAAATTCATGGGGAGACGGGCCTCCACGTTCCGCTACCTAAGAGCAACATCGGGCCGAAAGAGATGCACGCAGTAGATTTCATTATCAGTGAAGCTGAATCTAATAAGGGAGCTCTCAGTTTAGTCCCTATTGGCCCTCTGACAAATATCGCTATGGCGATTAAAAAGGAACCAAATTTAGCGAACTGGATACAGGGTATTCATTTGATGGGGGGAGCGATAAATGTTCCAGGCAATGTCACTCAGTACGCAGAGTTCAATATCTATTGTGACCCGGTGGCCGCAAATGAAGTTCTGTCCTCGGGGATCAAAATAAAATTATGCGGACTAGATATCACCAGGGGCACCTTTGTGGAAAGAGAAGACACAAACTGGCTTGGCGAAAATTCTCTAGGGGAACAGCTTATAAGGCACCTACTAGATTCAGTGTTCAAAAAACTCCCCGATAGAAATCGATTTAGTTTACATGACCCGATAACTGTCTTGTCAGTTTTGTATCCTGAGTTAATTGAATGGGAAATGTACGATGTTTCAGTTGTCTGTAATGGACCTAACTTTGGCCAAACTATTGGAACACCTAACGCCGAAGGGTCTGTTGCGGTTGGAGTGAATATAGACCGGGAACTGGCAAAACTAAAAATATCGGAAATATTAGCAACCTGATAAATCTCATAGAAGTGTCCATGTATAAAGGACGCAACTAAGCACAGCCAAGGGTACGATAACTCCAATCAGCAATCGCATCCTCACATCTAGAAGTCAATACTCCCTATCGGTGATGACGACCGGTTCGCCTTTTTAACCCGTTGTGCTTATCAGAATTCTTACGTTGGTTAATGCGCTTCACGAATTCTGATATCGTCTCTTCTTGCTTTTCCTGCTTACGCTTGGATTTGACCATAATCGCCCCTCCATTCTGTATACAAAATTGACTGTGGATACGGCTGGAGAATCTAATTTTATTCTCTCTACGTCTGGAATGTTAAAACTCTCACTCACATTATAGTATGCCATGGCTAAGGAACGTCACAGAGCCGGCCTCCATACGATAAATTAGATTGACATAGTGACATAGTGGGGTTCACCTACATATCGCTCCACCGCTCGCTTTGTAGCTCTGCAAACAATTCATGTCGTTAGTAGCCCCACCTTTACAGGCACTTCGCTGTGATTTTTTCTACTAATATATTGAGACCGTTTTCATTTGAAAATCGTTCTGAAATGTCCTGTGTTATTTTTATTTACGAGACATTAATCGTATTTAAAGGCATTTTCAAATCGTTACAAGATTGGAATTTTGCGGTAAGTAGACTGCTAAGGCCAGAACAAGTGGGTTAAGGCCGGCTGTTCTATGAATTGCCTCTATCTGTTACTGTGTTGGAATGAAATGTCTAGACCGCGAGACTGAGCTCCACAATAAAGAGTGTCCTAAATGCGAGACGTCCCAGGCACATAATAATTCAATAAAAAACTCAGTGCGTAAGCAAGACGAAGGACTAGATCCAAATCCTTTAGTTTCTGGTGGAACATTAATTGCATATTCCATCATAGCCATGATAGGGATAATTCCCGGAATGATTTTAGCCACACTTCTTATTTATGAGGGATATGACGCATGGGCTGGATTAGTGCTTATTGCATTACCGCTAATTGGAATAATTGTGTTCAAATTCTTAAGAAGGTTTGCATTCATAGTTTTTCCAATCATTGTTGTCGCGATCTCGTTTGCAGTACTTGAAAATATTTAGCGATTTTCCATTCTTATCTTTCACCATAATTCTGATGGCTGCCACTTCAGTTTGTAAACAAGAGTGGTGAGTATGTAATGGACGGTACAGCTTGGTGGGTGATTAAATATTACTGTCCCCATATATAAGACAGGCGAGGACCTTGGCATATTCGCTCTCAAATTTGAGTAGGCTTAGTAGAAAAGACAGAACATCATCCCTAGAGATAACGGTACGAAATCGAACGTGGGTCTTGCTATCTGGTGGGGTATACCTTGTCCTGAATTTTTGGAACCTCTTAGATAAAGTAACAAATTAGTGTAGAAAGTAAGTTTGGTTGTTTAAAAAATCGATTTTTTATGGATGGTGGATTGCTGGCATTGCGCTGGCGATAAACACGCTCGTCTCCGGCCCCGTATATGGGGGAGCTGGATTGTGGATTGATGCCCTAGAACTTGACTTTGGATGGAGTAGAACTCAGCTCGCGATTGCCTTTTCCCTAGGCCAGCTGGAGGGTAGTTTTGCCTCCCCTATCGTTGGTTATCTAATAGACAAATTTGGAGGACGGAAGGTAATAGTAATAGGGGCATTTTTTACTGCTGCCGGTTTTTTTATATTGAGTGAAACCAGACCAGTCTCAGCAGATATTACTAACTGGTTTGATCCAATCGTGTTTTATCTGGCCTATGTGGTTGTAATGATGGGAGTCTCGCTGGGTTCATGGATACCAACCAACGTAGTCATCAACAGTTGGTTCGACAGGCGAAGGAGTCTAGCTTTGTCTATCGGAGCCGTGGGGTTTTCTTTAGGCACATTCGCGATAGTTCCAATACTGGCCCACTTGATTTCACCAGAAGTTTTAGGATGGAAAAACACTTCATTGTGTCTGGGTGTTGTATTCGTATTGCTTTCTATTCCCGAGTATAAATTTATAAAGAATAACCCGGAAGAAATTGGGGAAGTCCCCGATGGGCGCAAGGCGCATTTAAAGGATGAAATTAGCAAAGAACCTGGAGGCTCTCGGGATTTCAAAAGCAGAGACTTTTCTCTAATGGAGGCGATGAGAGAAAAGACTTTCTGGGTGTTAGCCATTGGTCATGGATCTTCAGCAATGCTTACATCAACTATGATGGTGCATTTGATATTAGCTTTCAAAAATCAAGGTTTATCACTGCAAACGAGTGCATTGATGTGGGGAATAACAATGGGTATCGGAGGATTATCCATCCTTCTTGGAGGGGTAATCGGCGACAAGGTTTCGAAATCGCTCTCGATGAGTTTGTTTGGTTGCCTTCAATGTCTTGGCGTCGTACTGGCTGTATTTGTTCATTCAGTTCCAATGGCAATTCTCTTTGCTATCGTCTATGGAACTGGGTTTGGAGCTAGAGGCGTGATAATGATGGCCATAAGAGGAGAATATTTTGGTCGCAAGTCATTGGGTAAAATCATAGGAATATCTGCGACCCCTATGATGATAATGCAGATGATAACACCGATAGTCGCAGCGCGGTTTTATGATCATTCAGGAAACTACTTCATGGGATTTCTGCTAATAGCGTTTGCAGGATTATTAGGAAGCCTACTACTTCTTTTTGCAAAGAGACCAATACACCCGTTGGATAAAAAAAGAGCCCCGCTACCCAAAGCGGTCGGCAAATAAAGTGGAGTGTGCTGCATTTTATCGACGTTAACGGAGATTCAGAAAATAGTTCTCTTGCTAAGGCGTGTGGAAGCTGATTAGACGTTGTGTAGGAGTTTTTTTAATATCAATACCTCCTTTTCTCAAGTGTCTTAAGATATCCGTCCGAATCTAAACACGATATAGTTGCTGGAGCTCTGAAATAATTCAACAGGGTGAAACTGTGCGCACGTACAATGGGTTAATAAAACCGAAGATTTGGCCGCCCAAACTAACCTTTGATGGTTCAGGTGCCCCAATACCTGTTGACTATAATATGCCCTCTCCGAAAATTTTTCCGATAGATGTAGGTAGGCAACTGTTTGTAGATGACTTTCTCGTAGATGACACATCTCTCACAAGAAATTTCCATAAGGCAAAAAAAAGCGATTACAATCCTATATTCCAGCCTCAGACAGAACACGAACTGGATAAAGGTAATTGCCCTGTAGCTGCTCCTTTTAACGATGGCGTGTGGTGGGACCCTAAAGATAAATTATTCAAAATGTGGTACCACGCTGGTTGGATGCGTGGCACGGGATACGCAGAGAGCTATGATGGGATAAATTGGGTTAGGCCTGGTCTAGACGTGGTACCGGGCTCAAATCTCATCCTTCCGCGAAGAGACGGGTTCTTGAGAGACGGTTGTTGTGTGTGGCTAGACCACTTTGCGAAGGATCCACACCAACGTTATAAAATGTTTCAGTTCTTTCGTTCCCCTCACGGTAAAGAAAAAGGAGAAGTCTATATTTCACCCGATGGAATACATTGGGGAGAACCGACCGTAACAGGCCTGCTCGGAGACAACTCGACCATTTTCTATAATCCTTTTTTAGAAAGATGGGTTTACAGCATAAGGACCCATAGTTCTCATAGTTCGCGACGTTCGGGGATCACAGCCGGCATAAGGACACGCTCTTACTGGGAACACGAGGATTTTCTAGAAGGAGCAAAATGGAATTTGGAGGATCCGTCAATGTGGGCCTGGTCCGATCACCGGGACCTTCCTGACCCGGATATAGGGAACACTCCCCAACTGTACGACCTTAATGCCAACGCATATGAAAGTTTATTGGTTGGGTTAATCTCAATTTATTATGGTCCCCCAAATAATGTCGCACAGGAAAGTGGAATTCCTAAGACAAATGATCTTATGGTGGCATTCAGTCGAGATGGATTCCACTGGGATAGGGCTTGCCGTGAGGCATTTATAGATTCAGCAAGAACTGAGGGCTCGTGGGACAAGGCCTACGTGCATGCAGCAGGTGGCACATGTCTCCTTGTCGGTGAAAAAATATACTTTTACTATGGGGCATGGTCTGGGACATCACCGAAACTTCAAGCGAACATGATGGGAGATCATGAGAGAGCCAACGCGATGTATGCAGGTGGTGCGACGGGCTTAGCCACTTTAAGACGGGACGGATTTGCCTCAATGGATGGTGGAAATCAAGGTGGTTATCTAATTACCGAACTCGTGGTGTTCAATGGTGATTATATTTTTGTAAATTGTGACTCTTCGAAAGGTGTTATTAAAGTAGAGATTCTAGACGAGGACGGTACGCCAATAGCCCCTTTCACCTCGGCGAATTGCTTAAGCGTTTCCGTAGATTCTACGATTCATATGGTCCGATGGTCGGAAACTACTAACGTTTCTTGCCTTAGTGGAGTGCCAGTAAGATTAAAGTTTTGGGTGGCAAACGGTAACATGTATTCATTCTGGGTCAGT
This sequence comes from uncultured Dehalococcoidia bacterium, assembly GCA_964409595.1. GTDB lineage: Bacteria > Chloroflexota > Dehalococcoidia > Lucifugimonadales > UBA826 > CAYPDR01. Next base: position 32,129 of record CAYPDR010000007.1, on the reverse strand, counting down.
TCTACCCTCGATGGGAAAAGCAATGGGTACGTGGCTGCGGGAGGCCCGGAATTTAAAGGTCCATTAGATATTTGAAATTTGGATAGGAGTTTTAAATTGTCGTATTTTAATTCACGCAGGTCTGCTGTTATCGCTCGCAATGGCGCGGTCGCAACAAGCCAACCGGTTGCCGCCAATGTCGGTCTCAAAATACTTCAAGATGGAGGGAATGCGGTAGATGCTGCGGTGGGGACAGCGGCTGCTCTCAATGTGTTAGAACCGATGTCGACCGGCGTCGGCGGAGACATGTTCGCCCTCATATGGATGGAAAAGTCTAAAAAGGTTGTAGCGATTAATGGCAGCGGGCGATCCGCTATGGCTGCTAATCCTGAAGATGTTCTCACTAAAGGCCATGATTCAATACCAACTGAAGGAGTTGATGCCGCTTTTTCTGTGAGTGTTCCCGGTACGGTGCACGGGTGGCAGGAATGTTTGGAAAAGCATGGCCGGATGACCTTAAACGATGTCCTTCAGCCCGCCATAAAATATGCTGAGGGCGGATATGGTGTATCGGAGATTATCGCAGAAGGTTGGAAAGGTTCTGAAGGAAAACTCAAGCAACGGCCTTCTGGAGCAGAGATGTTGCCGTGTGGGCGAGCTCCCAGAAAAGGAGAGATGGTTAAGCTTGCTTCCCTGGGCCACTCACTGAGGTTGATAGCCGAGGGTGGGATTGACGCTTTCTACAAAGGGGAAATCGCAAAAAAGATTTCTGATTATGTTCAGTCAGAGGGCGGTTGGATTTCTGAACAAGATTTGGCAAGTCATCAATCTGATTGGGATGATCCAATAAGAACCGAATATAGAGATGTTACCGTCTGGGAATGTCCACCTAACGGTTCTGGAATTGCAGCTCTAATGGCCCTAAACGTCGCCGAGGGATTTCAATTGGAGCAAATGGGAAGCCAGTCAGCCGATCGGTATCATTACCTTATAGAGTCGATGCGGCTCGCCTATGCTGATTCTCTCCAATACGTGGCAGACCCACGGGTTACTGATGTTCCTATCAATGAGATGTTGTCGAAAAAATATTCTGATTCCAGGCGAGCCTCTATCAGCAGTGAATCTGCAATAGAAAACGTATGCTATGGCGATCCGAAGGGGCAGAGTGATACGGTGTATCTATCTGTTGTAGACGGCGAGGGGAACGCTTGCTCCTTCATTAATAGCCTCTATCAGGGTTTTGGTTCCGGCCTCATTGTCCCTGGCACAGGGATCGCGTTACAAAATAGGGGAGCACTCTTTTCGCTCGACCCAGGTCACCCAAATTATCTTGAGGGGGGTAAGCGACCGTACCAAACCATAATACCGGCCATGGCTACACGGAATAATGAGATGTGGCTGAGTTTTGGAGTTATGGGTGGGTTTCAGCAGCCTCAGGGTCATCTGCAGGTCATTTCCAATATGGTAGATTACAACATGGACACGCAACAAGCACTAGATGCCTTACGCTTTAGCATTGATATTGAAGGGACCGGTGCAGTAAGAGTTGAAAAAGGTTTAGATCCAGATACTCTAACCGAACTTAGGCGCAGAGGCCACAAGGTATTGGCTGTAGAGGGCTATGAACGGAGCATGTTTGGAGGGGCACAGGCCATCAGCCGGGATCCGGATACAGGTTTATTGACAGCAGGTTCCGAACCCCGAAAGGATGGGGCTGCCGTGGGATGGTAACTGCCTGAGTCCAGAGACCTATTGCCTTTCGACACAAGAGTTCTGTAAAAATATGGTGCCAACCAACATTTTCTGAAATATGTCACAGACAAGAGGTTTTATGGCAACAGCAAAGACGAAAACGAACCCAGAGCTACTGTCACACTTGCTACGGCGGGCGGGTTTTAGCCCAACTCCGGCTGAAATGGAAAGGTACTCAAGAATGGACTATGAGGACGTTGTCAATGACCTGATGAATTTTGACGACGAAGATGAAATATCCCGTGATTTCATTTGCCGGTTCCACAAGGATCAGTCGGATTTGAGGCTGGCAGAGGGCGCAGGGGCCCAGTGGATTTACCGCATGGTAATGACTAATATCCCGCTTCGGGAAAAAATATGCCTGTTCTGGCATAGATTATTTGCAACAGCGTCCACCAAGTTGATTCAAAACCGGGTGGTAATGAATCAAATAGACATGTTTCGTAATCGGGGCATGGGTAGCTTCGATGATTTGCTTGTGGAACTTTCAAGAGACCCTGCGATGATCATGTGGTTGGATAATCAAGACAATCATGGTAGCAACATCAATGAAAACTACGGCAGAGAAATTTTAGAACTCTTTGCCATGGGAGTTGGTAACTATACTGAAGATGATATTAAAGAGACTGCCCGTGCCTTTACAGGTTGGGGAGTTGTCAACACAGAATATATGTCAATCAAAATGCGTAATAACACAGTGAGGCCATACGGATACATGTCATGGCAATTTGAATACGACGCAAATGACCATGACTTCGGAGAAAAAACGATTTTGGGGGAAACAGGAAGATGGAACGGTGAAGATGCTGTGCGCATCATTTGCAAACAGGAGGCAACAGCCTCGTACATAGCACGACACATGTATCATTTTTTTGTCGCTGACGAGATACCCGTTCCCCAGTGGCCCCACGAGGGTCCAAGAGACCCGGAAGCTATATCCATTCTGACAAAGGCTTATTTTGAGAGTGGGCATAGTATCAAAGCAATGTTAGAAACTATGTTCAAGTCGGATTTTTTCAAAGAGGAATCGGTACGATGCGCACGTATTAAAAGCCCCGCAGAGGTAGTTGTCGGAACGATGCGGTTGGCTGGACCTATAGAGCTGCCCTCTGAAGAGACTTATTACGCTCAAGCTGTATGTGCCAATATGGGTCAAGCACTCTTGCGTCCCCCAAGTGTCGAGGGCTGGCAGGGCGGCACGGAATGGATTAACACTGGCGCTTACGTTGAGAGAATAAATTTTGCAACTAAAATACTCAACAACGCAGACAAGGTGGGTGTGAGAGATATTATAGACCGTGTGAAATCTAAAAGTATATCTAAACATATGACCTCAGATGAACTTGTGGATAACTGCCTGGAGGTTCTGGGTCCGATACAAGTTTCCACTTCAACCTTAAATAGATTGAAAAAGTATGCGTCAAGGCGAAGTGGTGCGGATCTATCATGGGAAACGGAGGGTAATTCTACTAGCTTCGACGAGTCTGCACTCTCAGTGATTCGGCTTGTAGTCTGCACTCAGGAATATCAGACAACTTAACAGATTGATTTGGAGTGCCTACCAATGGTAACAACTGAATTTAAGTTGAAATACTGCTCGAATATTGGTTTTGCCACTGACCAGGGTGGCCGTGGGTTCCAACTTCCTGCTCATATCAACATGAGATCGGACGGCAGGATTTTTGTAGCCAGCAGAGGAAGAGGACCTACTGTGGGCGTTCAAATGGTATCGAAGGAATTCGAATTCTTCGGCAAGATCGGGTCCTCAGGGTCCGGGGTGGGCCAGATGCTTGAACCAAGCGCACTAGCGTTTGACTCAAAAAATAATTTATACGTTGCCGATGAAAAGCTAAACAGGATCACTTCGTTTAATGAAGAAGGTGTAGTCATCAATTCCTGGGGAGAATCGGGGAGCGAACCTGGACGGTTCCACCGGCCCACTGGGATGTTGATTATAGATGACATAGTTTTTGTAACCGACGCCATGAATCACCGGATCCAGAGATACACTTTGAAAGGGAAGTTTTTAGGTCAATGGGGTATGAACGGCTCCGGAGAAGGAGAGTTTAATTACCCTTGGGGCATTGCGAAAGGCAATGACGGAGATATATACATTGCGGACTGGGGTAATAACCGGGTCGTGAATTTGACTATAGGAGGAGAATTCATTTCAGAATTCCATGAGGGGATTGGCTCTGAGATACCACTTAACAAACCCGCCGACGTCGATGTAGACGCAGATGGAAACATCTATATTGCCGACTGGGGTAATCAGCGGCTTCAGGTATTTGATTCACATGGCAAATTTTTGTACGTGAATAGGGGAGAGGCCGATCTTAATCCGTGGGCCCTGGAATATTTCGAGTCTCAACAGGATGAGCAACGTGCCAGGTCAAGTTACGTTCCAATCTATGAGACAGATACCGATGATATCAGAGAAATCTCAGCCAGGATCGAGCCATATTTTTGGGATCCTTGTTCTGTTATGGTGGACGGGAGTGGTCGAGTTTATGTTCTGGAAACTTGCAGGCACAGATTTCAGATGTTTGACAGGGTCTAGTTGGTCCGGATGTTTTTCTGTACTGATTTCATGTTCATACCCATTTAACTTTACCTGGCGGATAAGTGGTCGATATACCTCTGGGCTGATTCTCGAATGGCCCTTTTCCCTCCCGCATATATATTCCTATCCCACCAGCCTCCGTAGATTCGATCATAGTCATAAAGTTCTATAGTATCGAGAATTCTGGCTATTTTAGATTCGGACATGGGTATTAGATTTGGGTAACTTGTCATGAAACTAACAAATCTTCTATCTGGCACGACCGTAATCGTATCGCCGACAAGCAACGCTCCTTTTCCGCCAGCACCCATTTCCCAGAAGAGCACTGAACTTCCGTCAAAATGTCCCCCTGTCTGTAAAAGAGTGATTCCCGGCAAGAGTTCGTAAGGCTCACCATTCCAATATTCGATCGCAGGGTCGGATCTCATTACGTGTTTACGGTCCACCTGTGGGATTATGATCTTAGAGTTTGAGAAAGCATGACTCCATGAAACCATACTGTCGTAAAAATGAGGATGCGAAAAACAAATGAACTGGATTCCTCCTCGTCGGTTGATTTCGAGGATCGTCTCATCGCCAAGCAGACTTACGCAATCGTAGAGAATGTTTCCGGAACTGGTTTGTACTAACAGGGCACGTTGACCAATGGAGAAACTTGGCTCAATCCCTATCCCTAACAATCCCGGTTCCTCTTCCCGTAGCACATTTCTATGTCCATCAAGTTTTAGTTCAGCCATGGTCGTCCACTGTTGCCCGGCCCATCCAACGTACTGCCTTGGATCCTCACATATAGGACACACAGAAGGTGGCACTTCAGATTCAGAAAATTCCACTCCGCACGTTTTGCATATGTAATTTTCCATTTTCGGACTTCCTATTTTGTTGAAGGTTTTGTTAGCGGCCTGACATTAAGAGTCGAAATTTGAGTGGGGACAGTTTGTCCGGTTTAAAATAATAAAGTTGCATGACTTTACTAGTAGAAAGTTAAATAGGCAAAATGCTAATATCTTCTTGGTTTGAAAACTAGTTTTTTCTCTGTTACCCAGCTAGTATCCGGATATTGTTAGCTACAAAACACGTTTTGAGGTAAGTCGTATGGTTCTACTGAAACAAAAAACTGACGTGGGCCTCGTAGCCCATCTGATGAGGAGGGCCGCTTTCGGTGAGCCGCTAGTTGCACTTGAGGACAGGTCGTCCCAGGAGTATGAATCAATAGTAAATGGGCTCATCGATGTGGAAGCGTGTCCACGGCCAGACGAAGATCTACTTGAACGACATAATCTCCAGCACGCTGACGAGGAAAATCCTCAATGGACGAGGGCGAGATGGATATACAGGATGATAAATTCTCGAAGGCCCCTTGAAGAAAAAGTTGCCTTGATGTGGCATGGGATATTTGCCACTGGAACTTCGAAAGTGATCAACAACCGAATGATGAGGACTCACTACGAGATGCTTCGCGACCATGGCCTTGGAAATTTTCGAGACCTTCTTCTCAAGCTTGCGAGAGACCCTGCAATGATTTACTGGTTGGATCAGCAGATGAACCATGCTGATGCAGCCAACGAAAACTTTGGAAGAGAGTTGTTAGAGCTTTTTAGCATGGGGATAGGCAACTACACGGAAGAAGATGTTAAAGAATGTGCGAGGGCATTTACCGGGTGGACAGAGTCACAGACAATACCTAGGTATCCGAATGGATTTTATGATAGCGAATTTGTCTACAGGGATGAGGATCACGACGACGGCATAAAAAGCTTTCTAGGTGAGACCGGGCGCTTTAATGGCGATGACATTATCGATATTATCGTCAGGCAGCCGGCCACAGCTAGGTTTGTAGCTGGAGAAATTTATGACTTCTTCGTGTCTGATAATCCAAATCCCGAACACATTGGCCAAATTGCCGACGCGTTTGTAGAGTCTGACTACGTAGTATCTGAGGTGTTGAAGTTTGTATTTAACAGCGATTTTTTTAAGGAATCTAGATTTCAGAAGGTTAAGAGCCCATCAGAAGTGGTTGTAGGCACCGCCATACTGGCTGGCCGTCATCAAACCTCCTATGAATTTGGTCTCACTATGATGGCGACGGCGACAAGGAATATGGGGCAGGATCTACTCAACCCTCCAACGGTCGAGGGATGGCACACCGGTAGGGAATGGATAGATTCGTCCTATCTTGTGGAGCGGGTAAATTTCGCATCGAAAATGATTGGAGATTTAGATGCACCGGGTACGGCAAAAATAATCGAACGGATAACAACTAATAGAACGGTGATATCTCCAAGCGAATTGCTTGACGAGTGCCTCTCTGAGATGGGAAAGATATCTCTTAAAGCACCTTCCCGACAGATAGTGTTTGACGAACTCGGAGCGAGTGCAGATCTAGACTGCCGGTCAAAGGAATTTAACGAAGTCGCCTCGCAAATGCTTCGATTAATAGTTTCATCAAGGGAATATCAGTTCGCATAGAAGGTACTGGATGATAGTTTTCAATAAGTAAGGGAGTGGATACGAGATGGTAACCGAGGTCAGTAGAAACCAAATAGTGGATAGGAAACCCCCGGTATTCGTAGTGTTGCAATTGTCTGGGGGTAATGATTTTATGAGTACGGTAATCCCCTTCAAAGATCCCCACTATTTCGAATTCAGGAACACAGTGGGTATTCCAGAAGATAACGCGTTACACATCGATGGGGGATATGCCTTTCATCCATCGATGGGTGCTATAAAAAACCTGTGGGATGAAAAAAAGGTAGCAATTTTTCCTGGGACAGGGTATGCCTCCCCAAATCGATCCCACTTTAGGTCTATGGATATTTGGCACACGGCAAACTCTGAAGCCCTGAGTTCAGATGGATGGCTTGGAAAAACTATCCGGGATCTCGACCCCAATAAAAATAATGTCGTCACCGGTGTCAGTTTTGGGTCCGGACTGCCAAGGGCCATGTATCTATCGGGAACTCCGGCAATATCGGTGTCGGAGTTAGAAGGTTATGGGTTGCTTACAGATCTAGCTGGAAGGCAGCAACGACAGGCAGTTAAGGCGTTTACCAGGATGTATGCACCAGAAGAATTTGAGGAAGCCGATGTTGTGTGGGACCATCTTGGTCAAACTGGCATAGACGCGCTAACCGGAGCGGATATGCTTAAAACCGCCCCACCGGCGTATTCATCGAGTGTGGAATATGCGAGTGACGCTCTGTCACAAAGCCTAAAGGGAATTGCTCAGGTTCATCTCTCTGGAATAGGGACTCGAATCTTTTACGCACAGCTCGGTGGGTTTGACGTTCATGGAGCTCAGATTCAAACCCAAAATAAACTTCTCGAAAATGTTTCCCGTTCAGTCGGAGATTTCTTTGACGACCTTCGTGAAAATAACGGTTCGGAAGAGGTCATCATGATGATCTTTTCAGAGTTTGGTCGCAGAGTCAAAGATAACGGAAACGGTACTGATCATGGTTCCGGAGGGGGTACATTCTTAATAGGTGACAGAGTAAACGGCGGATTTTACGATCCATATCCATCTCTAGCGCTGGAGGATCAGCTCGACGGCGATATGCAATTCAGTCATGACTTCAGATCCATTTATTCAACAGTTCTTGAGCAGTGGTTAGGCTTGAATCCGCACCCAATTGTAAATGGGAATTTCGACCAGTTTGAAAATGTATTTGATATATAGAACTTCTGCTTGAAGTGTTCATTTGAGGATTAGATGATTCGATATGAGTATGTTGACAGAACAAAAGTTAGACAGTGAAGAATATCCAACGCTTCTGAGGATGGGTCATAAATACCAGTTTTGCCTTGGTCAAAGGTTACCTGTTGAAGGGTTCTACGGTCCCTTGGACGTTTCTATAGGAGCTGATGACTGGTTATATGTGCTGAATCGTTGGGAGAATGTCAATGGCATTCCGAGAAACCGCTATGTAACTGTCACGTTAGACGACAATTACGGAGATTTCATATATCCGAAAATTGATGGGGAAATGGAATCTAGAGGTAAGGAAAGATTTCCATCCCCTGTAATGTGTGCCATTGATAGTGACGGGGTTTTATATTCAACCGACGAACATGCCAACTCAGTGCTAATGCTCAATACCTCGGGGGAGACGGTTGGTAGTTGGGGTGAAGAAGGTGATGGGCCCGGTAAGCTCAAGGCACCGTCTGGAATTACGATAGACTCCGATGAGAACCTCTGGATAATTAATTGTCAGAATCACCTGGTTCAGTGTTTCACCCGGCAGGGAGAGTATGTAAAAGGCTGGGGAGAGTTCGGGACAGAACCTGGCCAGTTGAACTATCCATGGGGTATCACGGTAGATCCGATTAATGAGACCCTGTTGGTTGCCGATTGGCGTAACGACGTTGTTAAGAGATTCACAACTGATGGTGACTTACTGCAGGTGATTGGAACCCCCGGACATGGAGTTGGTGAACTCAGGAGGCCGAGTTCCGTTGCCGTCGACCAACATGGTGACATATATGTGGTTGATCGCGGAAATGACAGAGTGCTAGTTTTTAACTACAAGGGTATGTATTTAGAGTCATTGATAGGTGACGCGACCATGACTGACAGGGGTGTGCAAAAATTGCTTACGAACCCTGATGCACTCCGTCTTAGAGACAATGTTACCGATTTTGATAAGGAAAAAAGGTTTGCAGCACCTACATCGGTAAAGGTAGACGATGAGGGTCGAATATACGTGGTTGATACAGGCAGGTGGCGTATACAGGTGTATCAGAAGCTATGTCGGGTACTTGAGCCTCATGAAATAGACGCAGTTGAGATGCATATGGACCCTGAAGTCTATTAAATAAAAATTACAGTTAGTTTTTCACTATGTAACGTGCAAAGCGGCCTCCCGAAAATAATTAGAACCTACAAGATGGATGGTTAGTTAATTTGGGGTTCCGATGATTCTGGTCACGACGTCTCTATAATCCTTTTGACAGTCCTTTAAGAGGCTACTTCTATTCCCGATTTAGGAGTCGACTCTAAGAAGGAACTTGGGAGCGGGTTCATGGATATAGTGACCTAGGAAATTAAGGGGTTTTAATGAATATGAGAGAGGTTTCAGTCCTATTCAGGACACCCGATCAAATGCCTAATGGGTTGCAATGGTTTGAGAATGAGTTATTTGTTATGGATCAACTGATCCATGATGTTTTTGTCATAGACCAAAATGGTGGACTTAAAAGAGTGGTACCTACAGAGACAGAGAATGGCATTCCAGCGGAGCCCGATCAAGGAAAGTTAAGCGGTGAACCCGTGTGGTAGTCAAGCCAGAGATTGAAAAGACCGACAGCGGTCAATAAGGAGGGAACCTTTATTCCCTAACAGTCGATCTTTTTGTAAAGACAACTTTTGGGTAGAATCCGATCTCTTAATATGGGCATGAGGGATTTGAAGCCATCTCTCCATGCTCTGAGCTTCTTGCCTTCCTCTATGGTTCTCGGGTAATACTTGATATTGGTTTCACCTATTCTCCCACCTAACCTAAGCACTCTTACGATGAGCTCAAAGTCCAAGTCGAATCCATCGCAGCGCCAGTTTATTTTTCGGGCTAGGTCGCCACGAATAAGTTTCATCGCCGTTGCCGAATCTGTTAAATGGGATCCGTAAAGTACGTTTATTAGCCAGGTGAGCGCTGATACTCCCCAATAGTTCAAGCGATATTTATAGAATGCCTGACCTCCCAGAACTCTACTTCCTAGTGCCATATCTAGATCGTACCGAATTGTGTTGTCATAAACTCTCCAAATATCCTCGGCGTCGTACTCTTCGTCTGGGTCATGGATGACTAAATATCTGCCCGTCGATTGGTCTATTCCACGCTTTATCGACCCACCTTTGCCGATGTTCCTGTCATTTATCAATACTTTTAAATGATCTCCGCTCAAGTTCATCAGATATTCTTGGGTACCGTCCGTGCTACCATTATCAATGCACAGAATTTCGATTGATTCTTTTCTGGCCTTCAAAGAATTTAGCAGTTGGTCGTAGGCAACTTGTATACGCCCCATCTCATTCAATGAACATAAGATAATCGTTAGTTCCGGACAATCTTTCAAGATTGCACAAAATCTCGAAATGAGCTGATAGTGTAATCGAGAGCTGTCTTTGTAAGTCCTGGGTATAATCCAATCCAAAAGGTGTCTGTCGCGATACGGTTCGATATAGGTAGGTCACTAACCGTTTTAAATGTACGCCCTTGATAAGCCGGTTGCTTGATCAAATTACCCCCAAATAAAAGTCGGGTGGCGATTTTTCGAGATTCTAAAAATGAGATGATGTCGTTTCTGCTGAACGGGGCATCCTTCCTAATAGTAATTGGGAAACCAAACCAACTCGGATCGCTTTTTTCGGTAGCGTTGTGGAACTCGAAATAGGTTGCTAACTCAGATAAGCCAGATTTCAGGTAATGGAAGTTGTCTTTCCGTGATTGCACAAAACTGGGAAGTTTTTCCATTTGAGCGACTCCCACGGCCGCTTGCATATCGGTCATCTTCAAGTTATATCCAAGGTGCGAATATATGTATTTGTGATCATACCCATATGGTAGGTCGCCAAGAGTGTAGTCGAATCTTCTACCGCAAGTGTTATCGACACCGGGCTCGCACCAGCAATCCCGACCCCATTCTCTGAAAGATTCCACTATCGGTTTCAACTCGTTGTTGTCAGTAAACACGGACCCGCCTTCTCCGGTTGTTATGTGATGGGCTGGGTACATACTTAGAGTTGAGAGATCTCCGAATCCTCCTGTGAGTTTTCCATCATATACGGAGCCTAATGCATCACAGTTATCTTCTATCAGCCAAAGATTGTTTCTTTTGGTAAATTCTAATACCTGATCTAGGTCGAATGGGTTACCCAAGGTGTGGGCCATAAATACGCCTTTAGTCCTGGGTCCCAAAGCTTCCTCAAGTTGGTTGATGTCAGCGTTAAGTGTGGACAGGTCGACATCGATGAAGACTGGAACGAGCCCATTCTGGAAAATGGGGTTTACCGTGGTGGGGAATCCAGCGGCAACCGTAATAATCTCATCACCTACGTTCATGGCTCGATCTTCCAAGCGTTGTGAAGTAAGAGTGGATATAGCCAAGAGGTTGGCAGAGGAGCCAGAATTGCAAAGAAATGCGAATCTCACACCAACATAGGCCGCCAACTCTCTCTCTAACCTAGCTGCGTATCTGCCTGTTGTCAGCCAGAAATCTAAAGATGCGTCCACCAATCTTTCAAGTTCATCAGCATCGAATGTTTTTCCCGACACTGGGACGGCTGTTTCAGACGGTGAAAACGGAACTTCATTAAACGCAGCTCCGTGGAATTCTCTAACTTTTTTGAGAATTTCCTTCCTTAAAATAGTGGATTCTTCTTCTTCTCTCGTCACACCTTTTGACCATTTGAAGATTTTGTGGAGAAGCGAGTATTTCTATCTAAGTCGTTAAAGAAATTTCTGTACCATGTGACAGTCTCTAATAGACCTTCTTCCAGGCTATGTTTGGGATTCCATCCTAGTAATTTTTCGGATTTAGCGGGTGATAAATATTGAGATTTTATCTCACCAGTTGCCGTTCCTAAAATCTTAGGTTCTAGCTCTATTGACCCGGTTACGGATTGTATCAATTTCACTAATTCAATAACGCTTATAGGATGCTCATTTCCGAAATTAAATGCTTCACCTGTTTGAAAGCTACCACCCAATTCTTCGGCCACTCTCACATAACCCTCGGCTAGATCTTTCACGTAGAGATAGTCACGAACAAAGGAACCGTCACTGCGTATAACGGGAGACTGGCCTTTAAGGATTGATTTTATAGTTCCTGGAACGATGCGATCCCAGTTCAGATCACCCCCTCCATAAACATTGCCGGCCCTTACGATTGCTAAGGGAAGCTGGTATGTGAATGCATAAGATTGGGCTAATAAATCTGTACAAGTTTTGGAAACTTCGTAAGGGTGACGTCCCCGTAATTCCATGTCTTCTCGGTATGGGAGATCACTATGTGTCCCATATGCTTTATCGCTTGAGGCGATGATCACTCTGTCTATCAGATTTGGTCCTAGGCGCCTACAAGCTTCAAGTATGTTGTAGGTACCCCTTATATTAGTTTCGAATGTGGGGAGGGGGGACCGATGTGCGACATTCACCAAAGGTTGTGCTCCAAGATGAAATACCGTGTTCACCTCGTTTTGATTTATGGAGTTTTCTATAGAAGCATAGTTTTCCAAGCAACCATCAACTAAGGTGCATGTGAGGTGGGATTTACTCTGGAAAAACTCGGAATTTTGGTCGTAATCCTTCATTAAGGCTACGACTTTGCATCCCTTTCCAATCAGCTCTTTTACCAACCAAGAGCCGATGATGCCAGTTGCCCCGGTAACCAAGGCGGTACGAGAGGTCCAGTCCAATAATTTCACCCGTGGGAACCTTCAAGAATCTCTTTTGTTGTAACCGTGCACCGTCATTAAACGATAACTTTAATCTTAATCGCTTTTGCTATCTTCTGCATGCGTAACTAGGTAGTTTTTAAGCCCCACTTTTTTCAATGGTCCTCCAATAGCCACACTTTGTCTTGCCCCTGAGGCTGAAGGCATTTATCATCGTGGCATTATCTTGAATTATGAAGGTAGCACCAATATGAAAGTTGTGATACTTGCTGGAGGCTTGGGGACTCGCCTTGCAGAGGAAACTGAAGTGAGGCCTAAGCCTATGGTTGAAATCGGTGGGCTACCACTGATATGGCACATCATGAAAATTTACTCGTCCCATGGCATCAGGGATTTTGTGGTCGCTTTGGGATACAAAGGAGAGCACATAAAAAGATTTTTTCTAGATTATTCTGCGATGAGCGCTAGCTTACGTGTTTCGACTGCAGATGGGTCGGTCGAATATCTTGGCAACGCGTCAAGTGGGACAAGGGAAGATTGGAGCGTGGAATTGATAGATACAGGATTGGAAACTCAGACCGGAGGCAGGGTGAGGCGACTTGCGAATGTTATAGGTGATGGAAGGTTTATGTTGACTTATGGAGATGGAGTCGCCGACATAGATGTAACAGAGCTATTGAAATTTCATGACACGCACGGGAAATTGGCTACGGTAACTGCCGTACGACCACCATCCCGGTTTGGAGGACTGGTCTTCGATGGCGAAAAAGTTGGAGAATTTTCTGAGAAACCACAGATAGGTGAAGGGTGGATAAATGGAGGATTTTTTGTAATGGAACCGCGCGTGTTGGATTACATAGAATCCAGTGAGACCATCCTTGAAAAAGAACCATTGGAAAGACTCGCTAGAGATGGTCAACTGATGGCCTATAAGCATGATTCGTTTTGGCAGCCTACAGATACCTTGAGGGAGTTGCAAATCCTTAGGTCGCTTTGGGATTCCGGAACTCCTCCTTGGAAAACATGGTAATTCTTCGCAGGTTCCTCCCATACTAGTGGATTTCAAGCTGTTGCAAAATGGTGACTATATTATTATCGGTTAATTTGGTTTCCTAGAATCAAAGTGGGACCGTCTCCGAGCCATGCGCATGTGTTCCACCGGGTAGGTAGCTTGCAATTTTTGTACAACCAAAACAAATATACGTTTTTTCTTTTGAGTGGGCACGTTGACTCGTTTACGTAACCGGGTTTTTTACGGTTGGTGGATTGTTTTCGCAGGGTGCCTTTCTATGGCTCTGTCTAGCGGATTGTTTTTTAATGGATTTGGTTTCTTTTTTGAGCCTTTAAGACACTATTTCGGGTGGAGTCGTACAGTTCTTTCTGGAGCTTACTCTGTTTCAAGAGCTGAAAGTATGGTCGTGGGTCCTATCCTTGGATACTTAATTCAAACCCTAGGCCCTAGGAAAGTGATGATGGGAGCGTTCCTGCTATTTGGGGCAGGATTTGTTTTCCTAAGTTATTCCAATTCAATTGTATGGTTTTATGTTTCATTTTTGATTCTCTCGACAGGTGCAGAAGCGCCAACTTTTCTGTCCATTATGGCAAGCATTAACAATTGGTTTAAAGTCAAAAGGTCAAGAGCGATAGGTTTTGCGATGTTGGGATTAGGGTTAGGTGGGGTTGTATTTCCCCCAATATTAGCATTCGGATTAGACAATTTTGATTGGCGATCAGTTTCATTGGCCTGTGGTGTTTTTGTCGCTATTTTTGGAACCCTCATTTCAACGTTTGTTAGGTACAACCCTGAGAGATATGGGTACTTTCCGGATGGGATTGAACCTAAATTGGACCACGAGGTAGATAGTGACGCTTACAAAATTTCTGGGTCAAAAGAAATTAGGGCGGATGTGCCCGCAGACCTTGAATTTGGGACAATGGAAGCGTTAAAAACGCAGGCATTTTGGGTGATCTCAATTGGGCACGCTCAGGCTTTACTCGTGGTTTCCTCCACAGCATTACATCAAGTGCCCTATTTTGAACACGGTCTAGAGTTTTCCAGAGCTTCGGCGGCTCAAATCGTGATGGTGTTGACGGCGGTCAACATGTTAGGGCAGATGTTAGGAGGTTTCCTTGCTGATAGATTTCCTAAGAATACGGTGGCCGCTGGCACCATCGTGGGCCACAGCGTGGCCATGTTAGTGCTGGCCGTAGCGAATAGTTATACCTGGGTGTTGGCTTATGCTGTTATACAGGGGCTATCGTGGGGAGTCCGATCACCAGTTCTGACTTCTATGCGTGGAGAATACTTTGGGAGAAAATCCTTCCCAGCGATCCTAGGTACGTCACAAGGTGTCGCTATGTCAGGCATGGTGATTGGTCCGTTACTAGTTGGTTATATGGCAGATTCGTTTAACTATAGTGCCGGGTTCATTGCTATAGCCATCTTAACAATCCCCGGTGCCGTCTTGTTTTCGATGATTAGAAAACCATCAAAAATTTGATTTTTATGGAACGTATCTTCTATGTGAATTCTGATATAAAGATTCTTCCGCAGCCTACTTGATGGTCGGGCGATTGTTCGGAAACTTTATTGAACGGGCCCAGCAAAAAATAGTGTAGGTGCCTATCCCTGCAAGGGAGAGGTATATAGGCACAAGAGGTAACTTATATCTTAACCATATACCTATACCACCTGTGATAATCACAAACAGGCTCATCGAAATCAATAACAAGGCGGCAATGAGAAATTGCCGCCTTGTTAAAAGAACAGTTAGACCTACAAAGGCAGCGATATATTCAAATGCAAGTTTAAAGAGAAATAAGGGCGTCATAAAATATTCTTCGGGGATATCTCGTATCACTCTACTGACCCTATCTTTAAAGCTAACACTATGTGGGTGTCCAATTTGATACGGTTTTTCAAGTCTGAGTAATCTGTAGAGAAAGTGTCCTTTTTCGGTTCCTATTAGCATGTAAGCCATGCCTTTCAAATGATATCGAATGTAAGGAGCCGGATCATCTAATATGAAGGAAATACTAGCCTTGGTATTCCAAGATACCCACTCATCTCGGGTTTGAAATTCGCCGGAATGTTTCAGCCCGATTACCCTTTCAGCTTCCTGGTGGCTTATACCCTCGTTCCACATCGCACTTTTCACTGTCTCTCCGATGATATGATTCGAACCCATAGTAGAAAACGTGAATTGTTCGTGCACCACGAGATTCCTCAAATACCAGGGCATAATAATTACAAGAGCCACAAAACCAAAGAGAACTATTCTCAGAATATGTTCCTTTGATTTCAAACCGTGACAGATTCCGATTATAAAGAACAACAATAAGACCCACTGCCCTATCGGTTTAATGTAGGCCGAGAGTGCTAACACAACTGCAGCCGTTAATAGATAAACGAGCTTGTTGATAGAGATATAATGAACGAACAGCAAAGACCCTGAAAGAAAAAATGTTACAAAAAGGGAATCGGCGAATAACTCACTTGTTGAATAATAGGCCGAGATCAGAGAAATGGAATAGAGAGAGGAAGCTATCAATCCCGCAGAAGAGCTCTGATACAGACGAACGGTCAGTAAATAAATTAAAAGGCAATTTCCTACCTCTATCGTCAACTGGATCAACAGGGCTAACCATGGAGAATCTGTCCCCAGCCAGTAGATTAGAGCTATAAACAAAGGATATCCCGGTACCCTACTATCTATGGATGGGTCTTTAAGTACCTCTTCCTTAAGGATCATTGAAATTGGACCTCTATTGAGGTATTCAATTGCCTGTGAATGGTACTGACTGGTGTCCCCTTCTCTCAGTATGTGTTCTAACGAGGAGCTGTCCCAGGGTGCCGCGCTTATATAAAAGGCTAGTCTGATAAGAAGAGCTAGCAAACAAATAGCCGTAAGCTGCACCTCTGTTTTGCCCTTCAGGATCCGTATTAATTCCACTATATTCCTATTTTACTTTCGAACCTTTTGGACGTTGTCGAACCATGCATGTGGAGTAGGAAGGCTAGATGAATCTGGCTGGAGGGCAATTTACATAGACCTTCTGAAATTCACGCAGGAATCAGTAATTCTAAATCTGAGCTCATGATATCCTTCCCACCGTTGGAGTATCCAGTGTTAAGTCGCGCGTTTATTGTTTAATAGGGGGTTAAAAATGGCAGGTATATCAAAGACTGTTGTTGGAATACAGGCAGGGAAAATGGATCAGGCGTACAAATTTATCGACTCTCAATCACATCTTGCCTCTGAAATAGATGGGATGATTGGTTTTGCTGTGGCTGCAACCGGAGAGAATGAATTGACAGTTATAGGAATTTATGAAAGCAGCAAGGCCGCTGAAGCCGCCTCTTCAAGAATTTCAGGAGTGTTCTCTGAGATGGCTCCCTTGATGTCAAACACTCCGGAAAGAGGAGTCTTTTCGGGCGCATGGTTCAGCTAAAAATATGAATAAATCTTGCTTAGAGGCCACCATAAGTTAGGTTGGGGTGAAAATCCCGGTTGGGCGCAACGGCCTGTGAATAGTCCTGCAACTTGACTTGTTGGTTGAAGCAGGGTTATACAGCTCCCCAAGTAACTTGACGTTCGACAGCAATTCTAATAATGGGAGATTCCGCTTCCAAGAATTCCTTATATTGATCATATTTTTCCCTTAATAACAACTCGGCTGTGGCTCTTTCAGGTCCTTTGATTAACAAAGTGGCAGTTCCGTGTAGAACAACATACGCCAATTCTTCCCACTTTTCTGAGTATCTATCTAAAACTACGGAGACATTAGGATTTGCGACAATGTTTCTAACTCTCTTTAAGTTTTTCCAATGGCCCACCTTTGGTTTAGAGTCTATTGCTGTATATAAGGACTGACTTCCATCGAAAGCAAAACATATTGGTACAACGTGCGGATGCCCCATAGCATCTACTGAGGCCATACGGCCCACCCTTTGTCTTACTACAAAATCTTTAACGCCAGAATCCATTAGTTTAGGATAACTGCTATGTAAACTAATACAACCATAGCAGGGGAAATTGATTGAACCTGGAGCGGTAGTTTACCCATATGAGAAACTATGTTTCAAAATGAGTTAAGAATATTTGTCAAAGGATTTACTTATGAGTCAAGAAGGCCGATCGGCTAAGGAAGAAAAAAAACGGAACCCTAATTGGGATCCTACTAGACTAGATGCGCTTATAGTAGGCGCAGGGTTTTCTGGTATGTATATGCTTTACAAGCTTAGGAAGCTTGGGTTGAAAGCCTTGATTCTTGAGTCTGCCAGCGACGTCGGAGGAACATGGTATTGGAACCGTTATCCCGGAGCTCGTTGCGATGTGGAAAGTATGGAATATTCGTATTCATTCTCGGAGGAATTGCAACAGGAGTGGGAGTGGTCGCACAAGTTTTCAACCCAGCCAGAGATTTTAAATTATGCCAATCATGTGGCAGATAGATTTGATCTGAGAACGGATATTAAGTTCGATTCCCATGTAGAAAGCGCTGTCTACGAAGAGAGTGGACAGTATTGGGTCATTGCCACCGTCGCTGGAGAAATATACACATCTCAATACTGTGTAATGGCGACAGGAACTCTTTCGTTAGTCAATGAACCGAAATTTGAAGGTGTACAGGATTTTAAAGGAGATTGGCATGTGACTGGAAGGTGGCCTCATGAACCCGTGGATTTCACCGGTAAAAAAATTGGAGTGATAGGGACTGGTTCATCCGCCGTGCAAGCTATACCGGTCATAGCTCAGAACGCGAAACAACTTACTGTTTTCCAGAGAACGGCCAATTACTCTGTTCCTGCTAATAACAGACCGTTGAGTTCAATAGAAGTGAAAGAGTTTAAACGAAATTATGGCTCTATCAGAGAAATGGCCAGAAATAATCGAGCTGGAATCGCCTCCATGAAGATCGGCAGCGTTGGGGCTGTGGATGTTTCAGAATCAGAGCGGAACTTGGAGTATGAAGACCGTTGGCAGAAGGGAGGCACGAATTTTCTGGCCTCTTTCAATGACATTGGTACCAATGCTGAATCAAATAGAACGGCCGCTGAGTTTGTGAAGGGCAAGATACGTGGGATTGTGAATGATTTAGACACCGCTGAATTGCTGTCGCCTACTAACACGATTGGGTGTAAACGGTTATGTGCCGACACGGAATACTTTGAGACCTACAACCGGAGCAATGTGGATCTCATAGACGTTAACCGGACCCCTATCGTACGAATCGTTGAAAAAGGAATAGAAACGTCCGACCGAGTTTATGAGGTTGACATGATTATCTACGCTATAGGATTTGACGCAATGACTGGGGCATTGAACGCCATGAATATTATAGGCCGGGACAACACAATTTTGAGGGACAAATGGGATGAGGGCCCACGCACTTATTTGGGTCTCAGTGTAAGCGGATTTCCTAACCTGTTCACAATTACTGGGCCTGGCAGCCCATCAGTGTTATCCAACATGATGACTTCAATAGAGCAACATGTAGACTGGATATCGAGATGTATTCACCACATGGAAGTCAATGGACTCAAAGAGATAGAAGCTTCTATAGAATCTGAAAATCATTGGATGGAACATGTCGCCGATGTTGCGGATGGGACCCTTCGATATACCTGCAACTCGTGGTACGTCGGTGCCAACATACCGGGGAAAAAGAGAATCTTTACTCCCTATGCAGGTGGCCTGCCTCAGTATACTGAGAAGTGTGATGAAGTAGCCAATGATGGCTATCGAGGGTTTACACTCAAGTAACAAGGGGTACGACCAATATTCATGTTCCTTTTTAAGATTGCACAGAAAGTATAATATTGACGTATGGAAGAAAAAGAGCTGCAAAATATTCTACTGGACAAACTTCCTAGGTCAGCGAATTTGCGGCCGCTGAAAGGTTTCAAACTCAACTTCTCCGGCAATAAGGGGTTCACAAAAATATTTTTCTCAGCCAGCTGTGATTGTGAAACTGCTGCCCTTATTAGTATTGAGATAGATGAAGAAAAGTCTGACCAGGAAATCCATGAGGCTTTGCCTTCCCTAACTGAAAAACTTACGAGACAGGAAGACCTTTTCCGTAGTATGGACTGCTCGATGCACAGTAAGATGAGACAAGGTCGCATTCCAGGTTCCAAATGAGTATCTAAACTGTCGGGAGAACTACTAATATTATGGCGAAAAAGATGTCAGAATCCGAAGCTTTGGAGAGTGCGGTAAAGTTCTCTGAACGCTATGTGGAAAGAGGGCCGTATGAATTTTTTCCGGAAGCGGAAGTCGTGCAAGAGGTACAAAAAGGCCTTGCGGATAATCACCGTATAGAGGGCTACAGATACTGTCCTTGAATGCCCCTCAGCGGCGATCCTGTAGAGGATCGCAAGAAGATATGTCCGTGTGAAAGACATCACGAAGACATCGAGAGAGATGGATTCTGCATATGAATGTTTTTTGTTAGCGAAGAGTTTCTTCGCAAGTATGAGTCCGGTGAAGACTTCGCACAGACGATTGATGAAGCTGTGCCGCTTGGCACGGAGCTATTTGAGGATACTGGTGGAAAGAAGGCTTTTAACGAGAAACGCCGAGGTAATCAGAAGGATTGATTAGACAATAGCCCCTTATTATGGTTTAGAATTAGTGGGGTTCGGGTTTTGGTAGTTCTGATTGTTCAAGAGGTAAAATCATGAATGAAACGATAAAAGTATTTACTTCCAACGGTTGAGGGCCTTGCCATATGGTGAAGGTGTATCTTTCACGAAAAGGTTTTGAATATACTGAACATAACGTATCCGTTGACAGAGATGCTCTCAAGGAGTTAGTAACCAAAGGTTACAGGAGCACTCCCGTCACAGTGATAGGGAACGAAAACGTGGTGGGGTACAGCCCTTCCAAAATCGATGAAGCGTTAGAGTCGGCTGGGTTTTCAACGTCTTAATCTCTCTGCGACTTCATTAACCGAATCAATTTTTAGACTCGTGAGTTGACTTTAGGGATATTAATCACGGCCCCGTGGTGTAGCGGTTTAACATACGGCCCTGTCAAGGCTGAGATCGCCAGTTCGAATCTGGTCGGGGTCGCCACCCTTTTAACAATAAGGGTAATGAGGCGATGAAACGAGTATCGCATAATCCGTGCCGAAGATGATTTTATCGGCTGTCAATCTCATCGTAGGGCAGTAGATTAATTTCCCGATTAAGCATTTGGCTTTCATGGTGTGGTAAATTGCGGTAGCAGGGTTACAAGGGTCCGCATTTTAATTCATGGGGTGAGATTATGACTCAATATGAACCTAACATGGTTTTATCAGAGAAAGAGTACAAGGTAGTCGGAACTCGACCGGTTCGGCATGACGGCGCCGATAAGGTCACTGGAAGAGCCCGATATAGTGCAGATTCTCATCCAACGGGGTTTCTTCACGGAAAAATACTGCGGAGCCCGCACGCCCATGCAAGAATAATATCTATAGACGCATCTAAGGCTCTAGCCTATCCAGGTGTTAAGGCGGTAGTCACTTCTTCTGACCTCCCTGAAGTATCTGCAGAAATAGCGGATCTTGAGGAGGGGGCAGCCGTAAACTATGGTTTTTATAGTCGCAATGTACTCGCCCGGGAGAAGGCCCTTTACAAGGGACACGCTGTGGCAGCTGTGGCTGCCGTAAGCCAACATGTTGCTGAAGAAGCCATAGACCTAATCGACGTTGAATACGAGGTTCTCCGACCAGTATTGACAGCAGAGGAGGCACTGGCCGGCAATGCCCCGGTGCTACACGACAGATTGCTTACGCAATCAAGCGCCTTGTTTCGTGTAGGAGGGTGGGGCGAAGAAGATAATGTGCCCGCCAACAATTTAGCTTTAAAAATAGTCTCTCAAGAAGGGAATGTGGAGCAAGCTTTCTCAGAGTCAGATGTTGTTGTCGAAAGAAAGTTTCGAACAAGCCCTGTGCACCAAGGGTATATAGAGCCTCAAGCTACCACAGCCTTTTGGAACAAGGATGGTAAATTGACTGTCTGGTGCAGCACACAACAGCTTTTTGCTTTCAGAGACCATATTTCCGCTATTCTGGACATACCATTGGGAGACGTCACAGTAGTGCCGTTAGAGATTGGAGGAGGTTTTGGTGGGAAAGGGCAAGGTGGAGTTTATCTGGAACCTGTAGCAGCTGTTCTTTCCAAAAAATCTGGCGCAGCAGTGAAGATAACGATGACCAGGGCTGAAGTTTTCATAGGAACTGGACCGACATCTGGCACATCTATTGAAGTTAAAATGAGCGCGAATTCAGACGGGAAGCTAACTGGGGTGAAAGCACGTTTAGTGTTCGAAGCTGGTGCATTTCCTGGCTCTCCGGTGGGAGGTGGAAGCCGAACTATGTTGGGACCCTACATCATCCCTAATGCTTATGTTGAGGGCCTAGACGTGGTAACCAACGTGCAAAAGTCATCAGCATACAGGGCCCCAGGTTCGCCAGCGGCTGCGTTCGCTGTTGAGACAGTGGTTGATGAGATTGCAGAGAAAGTAGGTATGGATCCGGTAGATTTCCGGTTACTAAACGCAGCAAAAGAAGGCAGCAGGCAGCCAGCAAACGGTCCCGTTTACAGGAAGATTGGCTTGATTGAAACTTTAGAAGCCGCGAAAAACCACCCTCATTATTCCGCTTCCAAGCAAGGAGCTAACGTTGGTAGAGGAATAGCCTCGGGGGCATGGTTTAATGGGAGTGGACCAGCAAGTGCAGTAGCTAACGTAAACGCCGACGGATCAGTATCTGTCGTTGAAGGATCTCCAGATATCGGAGGAAGTCGAGCGGCTATGGCGATGCAAGTTGCCGATATTCTTGGGCTTAACTCAGAAGACATCAAGCCGTCGATAGGTGATACAGACTCAATAGGATATAGCTCGGGCGCAGGAGGAAGTGGAGTCACATTTAAGACTGGTACGGCCTGTGTTGAAGCTGCGTTGGATATCAAAAATCAGATGATAGAAAGAGCCGCCAAGATCTGGGACGTAATACCTGAAGAGGTTGAATACGCGGACGCAATCCTTAGACATAAGAGTGATCCAGAATTGAACTTCGCTTTTTCTGATCTGGCTGCAATGTTGAATGGGACCGGCGGTCCCATTGTCGGCAGAGCGACGGTCAACCCTGCAGGTGTGGGTAACGCTTTTGCAGTCCACATAGTCGACGTCGATGTGGACAAGGAAACAGGCAAAGTAGATATTCTGAGATTTACTTCGATCCAAGATGTAGGCAAGGCAATTCATCCAAGTTATGTAGAAGGACAGATGCAAGGTGGAGCAGTCCAGGGGATCGGTTGGGCACTGAATGAAGAGTACGTATTTGACGAGGAAGGAGACATGACGAACGCTACCTTCCTAGACTACCGCATGCCAGTGTCTCTGGATCTTCCAATGATCGACACAGTGCTAGTTGAAGTTGGTAACCCAGGACACCACTTCGGACTGCGTGGAGTAGGCGAGGCCTGTCTAGTTCCTCCTATGGCAGCGATAGCAAATGCTATCCATGATGCTGTTGGAATAAGAATGACCGAATTACCTATGTCACCGGTCCGTGTGTCTAAAGCTCTGGGAAATTATTAATCCGTCACGTGTGGATTTCAATAATATCACCATCGACTAGCTCATGATTTTTACCAATTCGTTGACCTTCGAATTTTCCTGACTCTCCCCAGAGCACTGCAAATTTCAAAGCTCTGCTGAAGTCTTTGTGGACTTGCTGTGCTGCCTCACTCACAGTACTTCCGATTGGCAACACTATAGGGTCTTGTTTTTCAAAATCTTGTAGGCGTTCTCTCGGGGACTTTGTATAGACACGCATTATCTTAAGGGCAGAAAATATATTCTCACCAAGTTCATCAAGGCCAACATCTTCTTCCGCACTAGCCATGATGACCGGAAATCGTTCAGAATATTTCTGGTGCATAGCTTCGAACTCATCAAGGGCCCCTGGGATATCTGCCTTGTTGCAAACGATAATTGTAGGTTTACAGGTGTATGTATCTGTTGCGGAATCTGTTTCCTTGTCGATACCCAGTAAATCAAATCCCCACTCTGATAGTTCCGATAACGATTCTTCTGTTTGAGTTATAGGATTGTTTGTGAGGTCTGATACGAATACAAACACATCGGTGGTTCTTAGGAGTCCGTAGAGTCTGCTTTGTGTGGACTTGTTGTCGATAGGTGGTGTGTCTACCACCTGTATATATATATCCTGGTAGGGATACATACCAGGAACCGGCTCTTGAGTGCTTAATTCATAGGCACCAACTCTGGTTTTAGCACCAGTCGAGCTATTGGTGATCAGGGATTTTCCAACATTGGTTGGCCCTATAAGGGTCGCTCTACCCGCTCCTTCTTTGGGAAGTGAAAATGGCTCTGTCCGACCTCCTTTACCTCCTGATGAAGTCTCAAGGTCAGACATTAGTTTTGAAAGGCGGGCCCTAAGTTGGGCCGTGAGGTGATCTGTACCCTTATGTTTGGGCATGATCTGCAACATTTCTTGCAAGGCCGCTATCTTGCCCTGTAGGGAGATTGCCTCTCTAAACCGTTGTTCTGCGTCTCTGTATTGTGGGGGAACGTTTGTAGGCATGTTATTTGGTCAGATAATACCAGCCTCATTTATGTCAGCAATAATAATGCCGGGCCACCCTACAGATAAACAGTATTGCACCCGGCATTATTATTTGCATTTTTTGGACTCTATTTAGAGAGCTGTCTCGCCAGACTCACCGGTCCTGACCCTAATGGCGTCTGACACAGCAGTTACAAATATTTTTCCGTCGCCTATTTCACCTCTTCTCGTTGCAGATACAATGGCTTCTATTACAGCGTCTTTTTTGTCATCTTCTACCACCGTTACGAGCAATGTTTTGGATACAGCAGATCTTGTGGTCGTTGTCCCCCCGCGTCCAATTACTACTTCAATACCTGCTTGTCTACCTTGACCTGTAACGTTTTGGTAATGGAATCCGGTAACTCCAATATCAGCCAACGCGTCACTGACAGCATTTACCCTTTCAGGCCTGAAAATAGCTTCAATTTTTAGCATTTTCTCACCTCTTTAATGTGTGATTGTTTTTACTAGGTGTGTTCCAAAGATATATGGAAACCCTCTTCAGAGCACACCTTATTTTTGTATTTAGTCAGCCCCGTCTCTGACAGTGGCCTGTTCACCATGTGACGCTAGATCGAGGCCGAGATCTTCGTCGGCTTCATCTGCACGAAGTCCGAGTCCAGGGATTTTGTCCAGTATGAAGAGGATTATGAAACTTACTACTCCGGAATATACAAGTGTAGCTATTACACCAACAGCTTGGATTCCCACCTGTTTGATATTTCCGTCTTCAATGAGGCCTGATGTACCCCCGGTAATTAGGGTTGTAGCGAATATTCCGGTGGCGATAGCCCCCCATATACCCCCAATTCCGTGAACCGCAAATACGTCAAGAGCGTCATCCATATTAGTTTTGTGAAGGAGTTCAACAGCGAATAAGCAAATCAACCCTGCTCCGAATCCGATTGCAAGGGAACCCATAGCGTTTACGGCACCTGCGGCTGGCGTGATAGCCACCAACCCTGCAACTGCTCCGGTAGCGACCCCCACTGCCCCCATTTTTCCAGTTTTAAGATGTGATATTACCCCCCAAGTCAATGCGGCAGTTGAGGCTGCCAAACTTGTGACAAGTAAAGCATTTGCTGCTGAATCGCCGGCAGATAGTGCTGAACCAGCGTTAAATCCAAACCATCCAAACCAGAGGATAGCTGCTCCAAGAATCACATACGGAACGTTATTGGGTTGTAATCCCGGGTTTCGTCGTTTACCAACTATTAGAGACGCTGCTACCGCCGCTATGCCTGCATTTATATGGATTACGGTTCCTCCTGCGAAGTCGAGGGCCCCGAGCTCCCAGAGCCATCCGTTGCTGGCCCATACCCAGTGTGTTATGGGTGAATAAACCACGGTGCTCCATATTACTAGGAAAATTAAATAGGTACTAAATTTGAACCTTTCTGCGAAGGCTCCAGTTATAAGAGCTGGGGTGATAACCGCAAACATCATTTGGAAGGCTACGAACAGTAAAGGAGGGATATCCTCTCCTTCTGCTGAGGCAAATGCTATACCAGATAATCCGAAATGGCTGAAGTCTCCAATAAATGCATTACCCGTTCCAAAGGCAAGGCTGTAGCCCCATAGGACCCAGACAATGCTCACTATTGCGATGGCCATGAAGCTCATCATCATGGTGTTCACGAGATTTTTTGCTCGAACTAATCCTCCATAAAAGAAAGCTAGCCCAGGCGTCATGAAAAATACCAACGCAGTGGCTATTAACATCCAAGATGTATGTCCTGAGTCCATAATTTATCCTCCTAATTATTGGTTTGGACGGCCCCTGACTCCTTCCAAAAAAGTCTCATGTTACTCACCGCCTCTTACTGTCTACTTTACTAGAACCATGGTTGTTAAACATTACTTCATTGTTAAATGTGTGTTTCAAGGTTGTTACAGAAATGTTTCAATAGAGCTACCCATGTCAAGTATCCCAACAAACAATGAACTAATTAACCAGATTCCACAATATATAGCGAGGCCTTCTCAGGCATTCGCCACTACATATGGTGTAAAGGCCTTGCAACATGTACTCACTTGTGTTTATCATATGTTATCAGTAAGTCCTCATAAGGAGGGAGAAATGGAAGCGTATTGCGTTAAATGTCGAGCAAAGCGAGAGATCCAGAACGCCGAGCAGACCACCCTCAAGAATGGTCGCCCCGCTACACGCGGTAAGTGCCCCACTTGTGGAACCAACGTGTTCAGAATTGGTAAGAGCTGATATTCCTGATATGAAATAGGGCGCCCGGGTATTCCGTCCGCTTGAATACGAACATAGCCAATCTTAGATTGGTTATGTTCGTATAAGTCTATGATTTAATCACAGAGCTTTTTTAAAGCCTTCTCATCGACTTCTATGCCAAGTCCTGGGTCGCGAGGAACTGTAAGCCTACCGTGCTTCATTTCGAACTTGTATTCGCTTAAGTTGTCCCTTATTGAGTTTGGAGTTCGATCGTATTCCATTACAGGCTCTTGCACGAAAGGTTCTGGATTTCCATTGGGAGGACATGGTGGAAGAGTCGATGCCACATGAAGACTCGCAGCTATCATTACTGGTGAACCCCATACATGAGGGTTCACTTGAATACCCATAGTGTTTGCGGTCATGGCTACGCTCCGCATCTCGGTGATTCCACCTACGTTTATCACGTCTGGCTGGACTATATCGTAAGCTCTTCTCGACAAAAACTCTTGGAATTCATAGCGAGTTCTCAGGTTTTCCCCTCCTGCAATGGCCATGGGAATGTTGGATTTGACTTGTAAATACCCTTCGACATCTTGAGCATTTACCGGTTCTTCGAACCATATTAGATCCAATTCGGATAGCTTATTTCCTATTCTGATTGCGGAAGATGAATTGTAGGCTTGATTCGCATCGATCATTAAGTTCACAGTTGGGCCAATCTCACTTCTGATAGCTTTGACTCTATTGACATCTACTTCCATTGGTAGCCCACCGACTTTGGTTTTCATACCGAGAAACCCTGCCTTTAGGTAACCTTCAGCTTCCTTCATAAGACGATTGGGAAGTTCGCCCTTTGTGTAATACAGTCCCGTCGCATACACTGGAACACTATCTCGTATCTTCCCTCCCAACAGAGTACTTATAGGGACACCTATCGCCTTTCCAGTTATGTCCCACAAGGCGATATCTATTGAACTTATTGCTGAGCCGGCAAGCCCTACTCCCATATTCGCGTTGTATGTTGAATGAAACATTTTCTGCCATAGCTTAAGACGGTTAGTGGGATCTTCACCTAACAAGAGTGGGCTGAACATACCTTCCACTACTTCACCGGCTGGACCTCCGCAACCTTCACCCCATCCTACGATCCCTTCATCGGTAGATATTTTCACTATGCCTACCGAACGCCGATAAATCCAGTCTTGAGACCACCCGAAAGGAACTCCCAATTTAGCAGAGAGTTGAAACGTTTCCAGTTTAGTTATCTTCAAGTCTTAAACCTCACTTTTGGTTCAAAGGTGATGTTAATGAATTCAAGAATAAATAGAGCTGATTCTTTAACAAGTCAACAGGAACAATAAACCGCGTATAAGAATAGTATCAATCTTAGCACTTACTTTTGACGTGAAAGGTCTCTCTATGTTGCTTGTTAAGAAATTAATCCGATGTAGAATAATGTAAATAAATTCATGTCATTTAATTCAAGAAACAGAAGCGAAAAAATCGGTCGTATCCATACTTTTGACGCCCTATCGAACAGGAACTATCGTCTTTTTTGGATAACTAACGCGACTATGTATATCTCTCGATGGATGCAAATGACCACCTTGGCGTGGTTTGTCCTTGAGATGACAGATTCGGCATTTAAGGTTGGCCTCGTTGGATTTTTTGGGATGGCGCCATTTCTGGTCTTGGGCATATTTGGTGGCTTTCTCGCAGACAAACTGGATAAGAAGCGTCTGATAGTACTTACGCAGTTCTTGAACCTCGCTTCAGCTGTAGTCATGACTGCGCTATTGCTATTAGATGCGGTTCAATACTGGTATGCCTATATCGCGATTATCATCCCAGGAATTGGCTGGTCATTGGATATGCCGTCAAGGCGGTCATTAATTATGGACATAATGGGTCCGAGGCAATTGACGAATGGTGTGGCAATCGATTCAGTCGGCATGCACTTTAGCAAGATGTTGGGTCCCGCCGTGGCGGGCACTTTAATTGCGTTTAATGGTGTTGCAGGCGCCTACGTGTTTCTCACTTTAGCAATGTCGATTGGATGTTTCCTGATGCTCCGTGTTGAGCAACCGGCAAATCTTCAGGAAGAACTCAATGAGGACATAAGGAACAGTGCGACTCCACCTACACATATTACAGTTTTTAAACAAGTTTATTCCAATCTAAAGGAAGGATTCAGATACGCGTTCTCTAACCAAACCCTAGTTGCTGTAATAGTCATAACTGTATTTATGAATCTACTATTATTTCCTTACATGCAGATGGTGACTGTAGTATCGAAAAACGTTTTGAACGTTGGTCCTTTACTCATGGGGGTGCTTATGGCTAGTGATGGTCTCGGTGCTTTGGTAGGTTCCACTCTCATCGCTTCAAGGCAAAATATGGTGTACCACGGTAGGGTGTTTCTGTACGGTTCGCTTATCGCATTGGTCGCCTTAATGCTATTTTCGTTTTCAAAACTTTATCTCATTTCCCTACCGCTTCTTCTTATACTCGGCATCGGGACATCTGGTTTCGGGACTATGCAATCAGCGATTGTGCTTTTGGTTTCCAAACCTGCACTTAGGGGGAGGGCGTTAGGTGTGGTGACTCTTGCAATTGGAGCCGGCCCCATAGGTGCCTTAATTGTGGGCGGTCTCTCTGATTGGATTGGGCCATCGAATGCCCTTCTGTTTAACGCGGTAATCGGTATTGTCTTAGTCTCGATATTCGGGATTACTATGCCGTCAATAAGAGGACAAATACTTCCTGAGCAGTCTAGTAGCGAGACCTCATCACGAACCAATATAAATTATGCTATTCGAAAATGAGGTCGCTCCCGTCTATTAGCATTAGATAAGGCTCGCCATGCTGGGAATCATTAGTGACGGACCATTCATCTGTAGAGCCTTCTGGCCTGAGTCGGATACCCCAGTCTCCACCATATACGAGATGAACGACCGCTTGCCCAGAATCTGATACTGGGGCGTACATTGCAGGACACGAAGAACCGCCCTCTTCGCTACTCCAACCAGTAATTTCATATATCCCGAAAGGGTGATCCGGGTCTTCTAATCTCAAATGGCGGACAGGTCTTGGATTCTCATGAGCTTCATAAACCTGTAAGGGCATCCACTCGCAGTTATCATTTTCCTCAGTTTCAACCCATATGGAATCTGCCATGTCGATTATCCGACTTTATATCCCCATCACATGATATCCAGTGTCCACATGAACTACCTCTCCGGTGACTCCGCTTGACATTTCACTGCAAAGATACAGAGCGGTTGTAGCTACTTCTGAATGAGTGATGTTTCGTTTCATAGGAGAACGATCTGAGTGGGCCTTTTTCATATCACGATATCCGCTTATTACCCTAGATGACAGAGTATCCAAGGGCCCAGCCGATATTGCGTTTACTCGGATACCCTCCGGGCCGAGATCATTTGCAATCTGGCGGACTTCGTTTTCCAGAGCAGCCTTTGCCGTGCTCATGACGTTGTAACCAGGAAACACTTTCTCCGCCGCCATAAATGACATTGTGATTATCGCCCCCCCCTTGCTCATTAGAGGAGCCGCGTACCTTGCAATAGACACAAGGGAGTAGGCGCTTATATCAAGAGCGATTCGAAATCCCTCTCGGTCAGTGTCTATAAACCTTCCACCAAGATCATCTCTCTGCGCAAATGCAATTGAATGAACAATGATGTCAACACTGCCGTATTTATTCCTTACCATATTGAACGCGGACTCTACGTTGGTATCATCACTTACGTCACACTCAACAATTGTTGTTTCACCTAGTGTTGATGTGAGTTTTTCTACAGGACCCCGCACTCGCTCGTTTTGATATGTTGCCACGATTTTGGCTCCAGCACGACTCAGGGTTTCAGTTATTGACCAAGCGATGCTTCTCTGATTGGCGATCCCAAAAACCATCGCAGTTTTGCCGGACAAGTCGATTGTGTACATAACATCCTCAGATTACTTGACATAAATAATAGAAATTTTATGTTTTGTCACATTGGTTCGGCAAGGAGCCGAGTTTATAGAACGCCTTGTGTCGTATATAGTGCTTTGCTAAACTTTTTTGAAGTGGTGGGGATTCGTCTAGTGGTAGGACGACAGACTCTGAATCTGTAAGCATAGGTTCGAATCCTATATCCCCAGCCAATTTCCATGAGACGCGGTACTTTCCTCACTTACGCCCCGTGACACCTTTGGTCAGTAAAACTCACAATTTTAAATTATCTAGGGGTCGTGCGTGGGTCCAAGCCATATTTGTTTGATTCCCTATCACCTTGTTTAACCATCCAGACGATCAGTATTATCCACCCGATAAGAATTACAACCAACAGGAGCTGCCACCAACCAGATTTGTTGATGTCATGGAGCCTTCTGGCACCTACAGCTAGCGAAGGTATAAGTGTTGCAATCCGGAATATTCCGCTAAGAACAGTGGGTATACCAGCTAAGTTTTCGATAACTGTGAGTGCCGTCACGCCAAGTATGGTAAATAACACCCACCACCAGTTTTCCGCACGAGTAGCTCTATTGCTAAAAGTGGCGTAATTCTTGAACCCAAGGTTGACGGCTTCAATAAAACCCACCATCGGCTGCTCGATTCCAGCAGTATTGGCCTCTCCCGAAGTAAGGCCGGTACCACAAATACCACAGAACTGTGCTCCAGGTTCAGTTTCATTACCACAGGTAGGACAGTTCATGAAGCAACTCTAGCAAATTTATTGTTGTTCTCACCAGCAGATTAAGTATATTCTTTGAGAGTGATTGTCAGTATGACTGGCACACACAACCCGTCTGTGGCCGTGAAAAGTCTTGCAGTTAATAATCACTTCTATTCGTTAATGTGTCGTTAAGAGTGAATCTCGATACTGTAAAAAACGCGGACTGGCAGTATCAGCCAACCACTTCACCACATTCGGCTAGCCTCTTAGAGAAGGGTGCAAACATTAAGGCTGTGCAGGAGCTTCTAGGACACTCAAACCTCAATACGACTCAAGTTTATCTATCGGTTACAGCCAGTCATCTAGAAGAAGCGATACAGCTGCTTGACTAGGTGGAAAATGTAGGGTGCGCAGAGGGCGAGTCACACACCCCTCTGCACACTCCCCGCCGTCAGGCGGGGCTATAACATACCGCTCTAAACCACTGAGCTAACCTCCATGATTGGAGTAACTCACGGTAGGCCCTACCTGACAGCGGAGCCTAATAAAATGTCATCCAATACGATGCAGGTTCTAATTCTCCTTCTGAAGCACAGTCCATACACCCATTACGACAGTCATTATGAACATGCCCATCCAACCTACAATTGGGATAATTTCGGGGGCCTCATAAAGAATCTCGTCGAGAAATGCAACCGCAGATACTATAACAACGATGCTTCCAACAACTACGTGAAATCTTTTCTGAAGTATCAAGGCGATTCCTAATAAGAGATATCCACCTGCAAACAAGAACGTGAGATAAGAGTCTATCGCCATACCTGCAACTAATACTCCTTCACCAACGTCTATTCGGCCTGCAATGGCTTCTTCAACCGCCCTAACTTGGTAACCTTGCAATATAAGCATGAATGGAAGCATTAATATGATAAGTAACCCTCCAATTTCCGCACA
>CAYPDR010000006.1:0-28359 GCA_964409595.1 uncultured Dehalococcoidia bacterium | reverse complement strand
AGAAGTGATCACAGTTAGGGGTAAGGTTGAGACGATAGATTTTGATTTAATGGGTGACGCATATGTCTCAGTTACGGGTGGAGGAATGTTCGAGTTTAACTCTATATGGTGCATGCTGAGCGATGCATCGCATTCGGCTGGACTTAACAGCGGTGACGACGTCGCGGTTACCGGGAGATTCGAGGACTGGACAATTATGATCGCTACCTTAAGCGATTGTACAATTTCTGGGTTGCTTCCAGCGGTAGCACCAGCTCCGACTGCACCCTCAGGGGGTTACGATGTAAACGCTTCAGAATTCCTGAAAGAGTTTGAAGAAAATGCCGTGGCTGCTGCAGGTAAATACGAAGGAGAAGTAATCACAGTTAGGGGGAAGGTGCAGACGATAGATTTTGACTTGATGGGTGACGCATATGTCTCAGTTACGGGTGGAGGAATGTTCGAGTTTAACTCAATATGGTGCATGCTGAGTGATGGATCGCAGTCGGCTGGACTTAACAGCGGTGACGACGTCGCGGTTACCGGGAGATTCGAGGACTGGACAATTATGATCGCTACCTTAAGCGATTGTTTAGTTAGATAATTGGCATAAATTCAAACGCCGAATATAAACCTTTACTATGTTCCGCACGGTCTCTACCGAACCAAATGTGAGACAAAACGGTATTTATAACGGGTTGTCAATGAAGCTAGCACGTAATAAGTTCTGCCGAAGCGAGTATTTCTACATTACTACTTTGGAGAGCATGTAATGTGTATGAGTAATGTTTACCCAAGGATCACAAGTCCTTCCTGCCTTGGCCGTTATCAGGTTTTCTCAAAAGAACACAAATATAATTGTCGTGCTTAATATCAAACCTACTAAAACTCTGTTTCTTTGGGCTATAGTCTCGGTCTTCAGTTTCTACTCTTGTCAATCGGAGTTGCCGCTTGCGAACGATAGTGTGGAACAAAGATCCCAATATTTGGAAAATGAGCTTGAGTTTGAAGGTTTGGGACCCTGGATAAACAGTGCCCCTTTCACATTGCATGAAAAACGAGGGAATGTGGTACTTGTGGACTTTTGGACATATACGTGTGTCAACTGCATTCGGACTTTTCCATACTTGAAAGAGTGGCATAAAAAATATTCCGACAACGGATTGGTGATTGTTGGAGTGCATACTCCAGAATTCGCCTTCGAAAAGATATATGAAAACGTCGAAACCGCAGTAACAGAATTTGGTATCGAATATGCCGTCGCCCAGGATAATGAGCGTCAAACCTGGCAGAGATTTAACAACCGGTACTGGCCGGCAAAATATCTTCTCGATAAGAATGGGGTTATCCAGTACCAACATTTCGGAGAGGGTGGGTATGAGGAGACGGAATCTTTCATAAGGGGACTACTTAGAGAAGCTGGCTATGACGTCTCGACCATTGCCCCACTATCTAGAGGGGTGGAAAGTCATCTCGAATCTCATAACAGAAATCAAACTAGAGAGTTATACGCTGGGACTAATCGTAATTATAGAGCTAATTTTTTGTATCCTCCTTATGTTGGAAATGAGGAGTATTTTACAGATTTAGGCTCACCTTCTTGGAACAAAAAAATATTTTTTGAAGATCCTGGGGATCGGGAAAAGGGCCTTTTCTATATTCATGGATTGTGGGATAGAGAAGCAGAATATTTAAAACACGGAAGGAAGACAAGTAACTATATTGACTACGTAAGGCTTCGTATATCTGCTTCCGAGGTAAACGTGGTTCTCGGTGCGGGAATAGAGACGTACAAGGTGATAGTTACGCTCGAAGGTGAGCCACTGGAGGTATCAGAGGCTGGTAGTGATATTCAATTCAGTGAAGAGGGAGACAGTTTCCTCCTTGTGGATCGTTCTAGAATGTTTAGCTTGGTTGAACTTGAAAGTTTTCAAACTAAAGAACTCAAGTTAAGTTCCAATTCCAAGGATTTTTCTATTTACTCATTCACCTTTGGTTCAGTTAATTAGAATAAAATTTTAATTTATGTATCACTCGCTATGTAAAGATTTCATTCTATTAGCTGTTTTCTATATAACTACGTTTACTGCGTGTAATTATCTGGATATAGGCTCCTTGGGTAAAGGTTTTGCGGAATCTTTTGGGAGCAATGATCTGTCCGTGCCGTATCCGATAATTGGTCCAGAGTCACCAAATGGATACCAGGCCATTCTTGCGACTACAGATCTTGGCTTGGGTGAAAATCGCTTCGCTTTTGTACTGCTGTCAGATCATGGGTTTGTTGATACCAAGATTGCTAGTCTGGTGGTTAACCACTCTAAAAGTCCGGTACCCGAGCATAGATATGAAGCATCTTTGCTAAGCTGGAAGGTATCGAGACGGGGAACATATGTGAGTAATATAACGTTTCCAGAGTCAGGAGAGTGGGAGGCAGGAATATATTTTGAACACGATGGGAGCGAACATCTCGTCGAACTTTTATTTTCTGTTGGAGAAAAGACTGCCGCACCGGCCATTGGGGACATAGCCCCTGATGTTTCCAGTAAAACTCTTGCTGACGTGGGCAACATTCAGGAGCTTTCTACGGGAATCATAAGAGAGCCAGAGTTGTATAGATATTCCTTGGCTGAGACAATACAAAGTGGCTCGCCGACGGTGGTATCTTTCACAAGCCCAGCCTTTTGCGAGAACGAAGTTTGCGGTCCACAGGTAGACGTCCTAAGAGCATTACACAAAGAGCTAAGTCATAAGATATATTTTGTCCACGTGGAGATCTATGATAATCCTGATGAACTTCAGGGAGATCTGCACTTGGCACGTTTTTCAGAAACCTTCCAGACCTGGGCCCTCCCCAGTCTTCAATGGACTTTCATAATTGATTGTGAAGGTAAGATAGCGGGGAAGTTTGAAGGGTTCGCGACATTAGAGGAGTTGCGGCCGCCATTAGTTAAGTTGATTAAAAACGACGGGTCTGGTCAACGATGCTGGTCGAGGTAAGTCTCGGTCTATATCGCTGGCATGGGGCCGTCGGAAATATCACCGGGTTTCTGTTGTGGCGGAGGCTATTAAATGACAGTTGATAGAGATAGTACCGCCATAAACCAGGTAGCGGTGGCAATTTGAATTGTATTAAGGAGATCTCTAAGTTGGCAAAAGTCAGCTGACTTTCGGGGGGTGATGTGAGAAAGAACAAGGT
Source organism: uncultured Dehalococcoidia bacterium (assembly GCA_964409595.1). Classification (GTDB taxonomy): domain Bacteria; phylum Chloroflexota; class Dehalococcoidia; order Lucifugimonadales; family UBA826; genus CAYPDR01. The sequence continues at coordinate 25,184 of CAYPDR010000006.1, read as the reverse complement.
AAGGCTTAACATGATGTCGAATAAGGTTTCATATGGCCTATTTCAGATATTTCCATCTACTGATGCAGTCGAGATTGCCAGCAAAGCAGGACTGGATTTTGTTATGTTTGACTGTGAACATGGACCTTTCACGCCTCATGAAGTCGATATACTTTGCAAAGCGGCAAATGCTGCCGATATAACTCCATTCGCGAGGGTGCCCGATATCGAAGAAGCTACTATATCCAGTTTTTTAGACGCCGGCCTAATGGGCATAGTAGGACCCCATATTTACGACGGAGCCTCTGCTGAGAAACTGTCGCGAGCGGCGAGATATCCCCCGAGGGGCCACCGTAAATTTAACTTCGATAAATGGGAGAATATAAATGGAGAGGATGAATTAATTTATTCTTCACAGGACGCCAACGATAACACGTTAGTTATAGCATTGTTGGAGGATATTCGAGCTCTGGACAACATAGATGACATCTTAACGGTAGAAGGTATCGACCTTTTTACCACAGGACCACAAGATATTGCCCAATCTATGGGTTTACCTGGTCAGTTAAGCCATCCGGCCGTCAAATCACTTGAACAATTAATCAAGGAGAGAATCCGGTCATCTGGGAGAAATATGTGTGACGAGATAATGCCGCTAATGAAAACGGTTGATCAATTTCTAATGGAATCGAGGTCATTTTTACTACCTCAACAGAGTCCAGAATAGCTGAGACCATGGGAGCCACGGTTATATGAGGTCATAGCCTTTATTGATTACCTGGGCTCAATACTTATCCGGGCTCGGTGGGTTCTTCCCTACCCTCTTTTCCCTAGCGTATTGTGAGTATACAGGTTTAGTACCTGCTACTTCATGTGGTTCTTACACCCATGGGAAGAATTCAGCCTTGCAGCACATGAGCTGACATTAGGATTCCGTTATTAAGGAAATTACGATCGATGTTGGGGAATGGAAATAGAACGACCCAGGGCTGTCTGAATTTAGACTAATTCTCAATCAGATTTCTTGTTCCAATGTTTATTACCCCGTTCTTTAACGGGTCTGTTGTGCTCTTTTCCCCAGCGTTTTTTGTACGTTTTATCGTCCCGCACCTTGGATTCAATCCAAGTCATTTTTCTATCAGCCTGTTCCTGGGTTAGGGATCCCATTTTAACCAAATTGTTCATCCTTTCTTCTATGAAGGAAAGATCAAGTGGTCGATTAGGCAGGTGGGATTTCTTGGCAAACACACTGCCTCGGAAGTTATGTAGGTCGTAGCCGCTTGATTCTAAGGCCTGGATCCTCCGCCCAGCCTGTTCTTCCGTCAACCACCCCTTGGTTACCATCGATGACAACTTATTTTCCGCTCTCTCTTTGGCTAATTCAGACCTGGCCTCATTTATTGCCTTGGCCACCACAGATTCGTCTATTCCTAATTTCACGGCTACACTCGAGGCCAACTTACTAATTCCGGTAGACGGACTGTCGCTATCATCTCCGAAAATGGAAGCTGTTGCGATCACTGACGTCGCAGTTAACATCACAGACACCGAAATTAGAATCCACGGAATGAATTTATTATTCTGACTGGCCATGAAAGCTCCTTGTGTAAGCAACACAACTCTAAAAGTTATTGAACCTTTTGAGTTGCTTCGATTTCAGTTGAGTCGGGTACTAACTCTAACTGAGTCTATCCGCAAGGTCATCCTTATTATTCTTTGTAAATTTGTTTGTTTAAGCGAACTGTAAAGTTTTATCGGTTTTAAATCTTTAATTATGTAGATGACAACCCAGCGTATTCGAGACCTGCTCTAGAAACTTTTTCATCCTCTTGGGACGTACCCCCGCTGGCCCCAACTGCGCCAACTATTTCTCCTTTTTTATAGACCGGTAATGCACCTTGGTGCATTATGAAATGTCCGTCTTGAAGAACTGTGAAAGCTTCGAATACAGGCCACTTCGACCTTTCTTCTAGATCTCCAGAAGGTAGGCCGAAACAAGCTGATGCCACCGCTTTACCTCTGGATATGAAAGGTGTTCTCCACGATGCCCCATCGGTTCGTATCATCGCTATTAGATCTCCCCTGGCGTCGGTGACGGACACACTCATTTTGACCCCAAGTTCCCGTATTTTGACCTGGGCGCCTTCAATTATGGTTTCCGCTTCTTTCAACGTGATTTTAGGCATAAATGCTCCTTATTTTGTCCTTACTGTGCCACTGTGAGACCCTTCATCAAAAAACACGGAACCAGTGAAATGATGTAGAATCTATACCGATAAATAAAGGAAGGTGTATATGTTATCGCAAAGAAAATGGCTTGTTAGCCCTCTAGTTCTATTGTCAATTGCCGTGGCCGTATTGGGCTTCGGATGCTCTGGTGAAACAGAGATAGTGACAGAATATATAGAGGTACCAGTAGAGAAAATAGTTACCCAGGAAGTTATCAAAGAGGTAGCGGTCCCGGGTAAGACGGTTACAGTCGAAAAAGAAGTTATCAGGACCGTAGAGGTTCCTGGCGAAACTGTGGTGGTGGAGAAAGAGGTCAAGGAAATAGTGACGGTTGAGGTTCCGGTTGAGAAGGTCATTACCAAGAAGGAAGTAGTGACAGTCGAGGTGGATAAGATAGTTGAGAAGATAGTGGAAGTTGCCCCACCGGAAGGACCGAAACGGGAAATCGTGTTCGGCGGTCTTAACTGGAATAGTGCCTTGGTGCAAAATGGTGTGGCAAGGTACGTAGTTGAACATGGTTACGGACACGAAACCTCCCAGATCGAAGGTGCCACGGTGCCGCTGTTTCAAGGTTTGAGAAAGGGTGATATTGATATCACTATGGAAATCTGGCTTCCGAATCAGAACGTTGTTTGGAACGATGCAGTAAAGGCTGGGGAAGTGATTCCAGTCGGGAAGAGTCTCGAGGACAATTGGCAGAGCACATTCCTAATCCCGGCCTACGTCCAGGCGGCTAATCCGGATCTGGATTCAGTGGACGATTTGAAGGAAGAGAAGTACAAAGCACTATTTGCTGAAGCGGATAGTGGAGGCAAAGCTGTTTTGTACGGCTGTATAGCAGGATGGGCGTGCAGAGGCGTGCAGGAAGGCACAGATGCAGGCCCGGGACAGGTGGAGGCCTATGGTCTTAGCGATCACGTAGAACTAAGAGATCCTGGCACATCGGGAGCCCTGGCGGCGGCAATAGAAGGGGCTATGAAAAAGGAAGACGCTATTCTTTTCTACTACTGGGGACCAACAAAATTGATGCTGGACCTTGGCTACCCGGAGAAGATTATTGACCTGGACCAACCCGCTCCTAGTGAATGCGCCAACAATGATCCTGTGCATGGCTGTGCCTTTCCCCCCGCGGAAGTAATGATCGCGATGAACACAGCACTTGTGAAGGACGCTCCTTACTTAATTGAATTCTTCAATAATTGGGATTGGTCTGCTGGTAATCAGCTGGTTGCTGAGGCTTGGTACGCTGCAAACGGAGATAACTATGGCAGCGCCGAAGAGGCTTTTGAAGCAACTGCTGTACATTACTTGAGTACTTATGACGCTTGGCAAAGCTGGGTGCCTGACGAAGTACTGGAAAAGGTACTGGCTGCCTTGGCAAAAGAGGGATAGCCACTGACACGGGTGTAAATTTTGAGCCTGTGAGTTGAATTGAGGGTCGTGGGCTGTTTTTTGTCCACGACCCTTTTGATTTACCAATTGTTACTTAACTTCAACGCCACAAACCTGTCGTCCTTTCAAGTCTACGAAATTAAAAATTAAACGGTTCATGCTATAGCATGTCGAGATTGAGCAGAAATCAGTCCTTCATTGCTATGAATGATTCATAATTCCTTCTCAAATGTAGGTTTAGGTGCCACTTGAAGCAAAGGAAGTATACTAACCGTAAGCACTGACCGAGCATATTGTCATGACAGAACAATCTGACCAGAGCGCCTACCACATACGCGTAAATAACCTATGGAAGATATTCGGGGATAAGCCGGAAGTTGCCTTGGATCCTGAAAACAGGTCCAAATCCCCTACGGAGATCCAGTCCGAATTTGGACAAGTTACGGCTCTCCGCGACGTTTCATTCAACGTTAATCACGGGGAGACTTTTGTGATCATGGGGCTATCAGGTAGTGGAAAATCGACCTTAGTCCGCTGCTTGATACGTCTAGTGGAAGCCACCTCCGGGGAAATATTTGTTGATGACGATAACGTGACATTATTTGACGAAAGTAAATTGAGGGAATTCCGTCGCTCAAAGGTATCTATGGTATTCCAAAACTTTGGCCTATTGCCACATCGCAATGTGATAGACAATGCATGTTACGGCTTAGAAATCAAAGGGGTGAACAAGGAGGAACGCTACCAGGTCGCGCAACAGATGATAGACATGGTAGGTTTGGAAGGTTGGGAACAATCCAAGGTCAGTGAGTTAAGCGGTGGTATGCAGCAGAGAGTTGGCTTAGCAAGGGCACTTGCGGTGGAACCTGAAATATTATTGATGGATGAACCCTTCAGTGGTTTGGACCCTTTGATAAGACGGCATATGAGGAATGAACTAGCCGAATTACAGAAACAAATAAAGAAAACGTTAGTGTTTATCACCCACGACCTTGACGAGGCCATCACGGTTGGGGACAGAATCGCAATAATGCGAGATGGTGAAATCATACAACTTGGAACACCCGAGGAGATAATCCTCAACCCGGTGGACGATTTCGTCACCGATTTCACAGAAGATGTATCGAAAGAGAGGGTACTTAATTTAGGGTCTGTTTGTATTGATCCTGACCTAGTTCTCACCTTGCCATGTGGGCTCGCCAAAATGAAGACCGCCATGGAGGCGAATGGTGCGGAACATGTCCTCTGTGTGGACGAGTCAGAGTCTGTTCTAGGTGTGGTTACTCATTCATCTGTCCAAAGTGCTGAACGTGATGAAGACATCGAGCAACTTCTGATCAAATCGCCGAGACCTCTCAATCAGGAAAGCAATGTTAAAGCCGCTATTTCGAAATTGGCTGACTCAGAGATTCCCATTCCCATCGTAAACCCTAGTTCAAGACTGGTTGGGATAATTACCCAAAGATCTGTTTTGCGAGCATTGTCCTCTGAGTAACGATCTACCCAAACCACACAGGAAAACAAATGAGCACAGCTGAGTCTGATAGCAAAAAATCGGTTGGAGTTGATGTAGAGAAGAGCACATCTCCAACATTCCCGGGCGGGATCAGGAAACTCTCCTTGCCCTTAACAGTAATTTCCGCGGCGATCGTGCTGTCTTTTATGATACACAGCTCTGGCCTCGAGTTTGCTATTGATTTCCCTTTGGACGTCAGTTCGGAAATCGAAGGTGGCATTGACGACTCCATTGACTGGGTAATTGTTACTTTTGGTGGCTTCTTCGACGCTGTCAGTGACGCCCTAAAAGTTTTGCTTGGCAAGCTCAGGGATTTCTTGCTTTGGATTCCTTGGCCTATCATGATGGTCTTGGTTTTTGTGATTGGTTGGAAAGTAGCTTCACTGAACGTCGCAATTATGTCTGTAGCCGGGTTGCTTGGACTTGCAGTAGTCAACCTTTGGGAGCCAACAATGGTGACGGTCGCCATAATGATCGTATCGGTATTAATTGCAATTCTCATGGGTTTACCGACAGGTGTGCTTGCAGCCAGAAGCGACAGGTTTGAAACATTCATTCGTCCGGTGTTAGACACCATGCAACCCATGCCAAGTTTCGTTTATCTGGTTCCCGGTATCATGCTTTTCGGACTAGGCAATGTTGGCGCGATTTTTGCAACGGTGCTTTATGCGCTCCCGCCGTGCATAAGACTTACAAATCTAGGTATCAGACAGGTCGACCCTTCCGTTGTTGAAGCGGGGCAATCCTTCGGGTCAAGTGATATGCAACTACTGTTTAAAATCCAAATCCCCATGGCTATACCTACCATCATGGCTGGAATCAATCAAACGGTGATGATGGCACTGGCCATGTCTACGATCGCGGCTATGGTCGGTGCGGGAGGATTAGGGATTGAAGTTCTCAGGGCGATGGGACAGTTAAGGGAAGGTGAAGCCGTGTTGGCGGGATGTGCCATCGTAATATTAGCTGTCATTATAGATAGAATTTCGCAAGGCTACGTTGAGAACCGCTCAAGCTGATAGGGAGTTTGTCAGCTCATAACTTATTTTCTACCTGGCTCATAATATTCCGTTGGTTCGGCCAACAGTTATTAGTTGTTCTCACTGTTTCTCTTGGTTGTCAATTATTTGGTTCTAAACATCAGCATTTTTGTAATTTGTATTAACGATGCCACCGTGGGGTGGAGCATAGACAGATTATTCTTGATTTAATTACAACGTCGCTGTGTCCGTTACGATGCGATGGGGATTGGCTGGGGTAATTTTGAGTGATAGGAGTTAAACATGACCGGGACATATGAGAAAATTATTTATACGGTTTCAAATCGGATCGCCCGAATAACTTTGAACGCACCAGAGAAAAGAAATGCCTTGTCTTTTCAGATGCGTGATGAATTGATTTCGGCTCTTAAGTCGGCCGAGTCGGATGACGAAGTTTCCTTGATATTACTGGACGGCGCTGGCCCATCGTTTTGTTCTGGGTATGATCTTTCCGCTCGGGACCCGGAATACAAAAAGTCAGGCTGGGTTGAATCTATACATTTCGATAATTGGACAGATCAGTTTGCCAGAAGCTGTGCTCGAGACTGGTTAACGATATGGGATCTGCTAAAACCTGTTATAGCTAAGGTCCATGGCCATTGTGTGGCTGGGGGCACGGAGATATTGTCTATGGTAAACATAGCATTTGTAGCTGATGATGCCAGAATTGGTTATCCTCCTATGAGGGGCATGACGACCCCTGACACTCTTTATTTTCCTTGGAAGATGTCTATGGCCCGAGCTAAATATCTTCAGCTAACAGGGAATTCAGTGACCGGAAAGGAAGCCGCTGAAATGGGGTGGGTGGCAAAGTCATTTCCTGCTGATGAGTTGGAAGATCAAGTTATGAGGGAGCTTCGTCCGATGTCCAAAATTGCACCCGACCTAATTTCCGCAAATAAACAGTCTCTCAATCAAGCATACGAAATAATGGGATTTAAGACGGCGATCTCTATGGGATGGTCTTGGCACACGCTATCAGGTCATGTCAGGCCAGGGGCAGGAGACTTTCGGGATGCAATGAGAGACGGAGGGTTGAAGGAAGCGTTAGATTGGAGGGATGGAGACTTTAGAGAGGAGGGGTTTGTTTAGTTAATATCGCTTTTTGTGCTGGGCCGGTAAATTTATTCCCGCTTTGAGTGTGTAACTTATGAAAGGACAACTCCCAAACCCATCAGCCGCTTCAACCATTCCGATCAATTAGTTGATTGAGGTAAACTCTAAATTTCTCAATAGCATTTACTATTTTCTGTTTGAGAAAACTGGTTGAGTCCATGCTCTGGTGCCTGCAGAGTTAGCGATGGTGGCCCTTATGTAAGTCTCATCACCAGTTGCTCTGTAATCTGCTTTTAGCCCACTGACCTCTGCTAATAATTCCCCATCCACAGTTGTAAATCGGGTAGTGTAGATGAAGTCTCGTTCTTGGGCTATTTCGAGGGATATACCTTTTTGTGATACCCCTAATTTATTGAGTGTAACTCCTGTGGAAGAGTAGAAATTTCCTTCTGCAAGAGCCTCTAATATTGATTCTTTCGTTAGGGCAGCTGATTTAACCATTACCCAACCTCTTCCTGGATTAGAGTGAGATGGTGAAAAATCCCTGTAATTGTGTGAGTCGTCCGCTGCGACGCCAAAAATTGGCTTCCCGCTACTCAGCACTTTGTCCCATATCTGTTCTGTACTAAAGTGCCCTGGACCACCATGTAGGTTTGCAAAGGGATGTCCATTGAAGATCTCAAGCAAGCTGGCTCCAGTGACCTGGATTATTGATTCATGATCATATGACCACTTGTAGTTCGGATGGTTTATGGATGCGATGCCACCTGCATTCACTATCGCCTTAATGTTGGCTTGAAGTGTAGATACGACGTCCCCTGAATCAATTGGTTCAACTAGATTTGCAATTCCGATTGCGTTTATATGGACAGCTATTGCTCCCCCAGCGAGGTTTACAGTTACTTCCTCCCCAGGAATCATTAGGGGTCTTTTGAGCCTGCGAATGCCTGACTGATAATCAAGAATTGTGACATGATTGTGGTCACTAAGAACAAGAAAATCGTAATCGTGTTTTCTGTACCAACTGACGACCTTCTGTGGCTCTTCGTCGCCGTCGGATTCAGTGGTGTGAGTATGTATATTTCCTTTGTACCAATGCAAGTCAGACATATCCCTGCCTCGTCCCCTGTTTATCTATGTAGTGTACCAATAGCAATTGTTAAATTGAGATCCAGTAACTGTAACACTCGCATACCTCAGCTAGGCCGACGGCACATTAGCAAATATGAAGATATCGTTGGTCTTAACAAGTCAATTCTGTCATGAACGTTTGACCGGAAATTGATAACAATGATTGCCCGTGGCGCGATCGACTGATATCCTCCCGTTCGGATTTAAATTCTCGCTACTCATGATGATCGACTCAAATGACTGCTGTGGAGCCCGAAGTGATGGAAGAACAGCCGCTAAATTTATATGAATATGAAAGATTAGCTAAAAACAAAATGCCCAAGAACGAGTGGGATTTTGTGGAGGGTGGGGCTACTGATGAGATAACGATCAGTAGGACTCGCCAAGTCTATGATTCAATTATGTTGAGACCCCGGATGCTGGTGGATGTGGACGAACGTGATCTGTCGACTAGTGTGTTGGGTGAAAGGATAGATTTCCCGGTGATGCTCTGTCCTGCGGGACATCACATTAGGGCACATCCGGAAGCCGAAATAGCCACTGTCAAAGCGGCTAATTCCATGAACGTAGGTATGATTCTTAGTTCCGGTTCCAGTGTGGTAATGGAAGAAGTTGCAAGGGTTGCTACGCGTCGAATCTGGTTCCAACAGTATTTTTTTCGAGATCAGGCTGTAACTGAACTAATGGCACATCGAGCAGAAGACTTAGGATTTTCCGCTCTATGTATCACCTTAGACGCTTCCATTCGATCTAAAAGGGAAAGGAATCTTAGAAACAAATATGTCGTGCCGCCAAGCCCCAATTATGAGGGAATTCGGACTGAGGGGAATCTAAATCCGTCCAGCGATGATTCCCCTTCGAATATTACTAGTACGGTAAGCCCGGAAGTTACGTGGGATGAATTCGATTGGCTGGCTTCGAAAACAGATCTTCCGCTTATTGCTAAAGGGGTGATGACTGCTGAAGATGCGAAACTAGCAGTTGAGAACGGTGTCAAAGCGATTATAGTTTCCAACCACGGTGGTCGAAGCTTGGATTCGACATTCGCGACGGTTGAGGTACTCCCAGAAGTTGTAGATGCCGTGAATGGACGGGCGGAGGTTTACTTAGATGGCGGTATTCGGCGAGGCACCGATAAAGTGAAGGCAAATGCTTAAGGGGCCAATGCAGTTCTAATTGGACGCCCAATATTTTCGGGATTGGCCGTTAATGGATCAGAGGGTTTGAAACATTTGCTTAGGCTACTTCGGGATGAGTTCGATTCAAGTATGGGACTGTGTGGCAAAGCTGATATTGGCAGTATAGATCGGACGTTGGTGGGGAGGGCGTCGCCGCTAACTGATTTGTTGAAGTAAGGAGACAGTAGCTTCGCCTGTATCTGTTTCTCTATGGCGACGTTGCAATCAGGATTAGTCCGGCAACTATCATGCCAGATCCCAGCAGGCGACCTGTACCAAACGGTTCTTTAAGGATTAGCACCCCGATCAACACAGTGACGACGATCCCTATCTCCCGGGCTGGCGCTACATAACTGACTTTGGATATTGAGAAGGCTGTTAAGACTAGCCCGTATGCTAGGAATGTTAGGCTACCTGCCACACTTATGCCGACCGAATTGGAGCGGAGTTCTTGCCCGATTCCTCGGAAGCTGTGCTTCCATAGGATATATGGGAACAGGCCTATCGCTGATCCCAGAGTCATCAGGTACATGTATAGAAAAGGTTGAACATGGGCTACGCCGCTCTTGTCGACAATGGTGTATGTTGCGATGGTGAGGCCAGTCAGTATGGCGTATCGGGTGCTGGGATTGCTAAACAAACTCAGCGGATGGGATATCAGAAGCCCGAAATTGCCCCACCAAGAAACGGTATATATGCCCGCGACTATTACGACTATACCGACAATGGCTGAAACGGAAATAGCCTCGTTAAGAAACGCAACTGCCAGCACAGGTACCAACATCGGCCCCATGCCCCTGGCAATGGGATAAACCAATGAAAGGTCGCCCTCCATGTAGCTCCGTCCAAGCAGCCCGAAATAAAGTGTATGGAGAACAATAGTAGCCACAACAAACCACCAGGCCACTGGCTCGAACGGATGTATCCAAGCTAGTAACACGCCGACCGGAGCTAGGAGAACGCTGGCTGCCACCAATAGCCCCCAGACGAAAATTTCTTTGTTCTCTGATCGCTTTAGGAGGAAGTTCCAACTGGAATGGGCAAATGATGCTAACAGGACTAGAAACAGCGCTAGCGTAGTCATAGTGCCAAGTTTAGCACCAGAACCGGGAAGATATACGAAAGGAGTTCTGTTTCGACCACTCTAACTTCGAGACTTATCCACTGTATGATTTCCTCTATTTGTGGAACTTGAAATTGCACCGCTTCTTGGTTAAAACTCCATTAATAGCCCGACCAATTTTGAAAATGCGAATCTCGCTTTCCTAACAATGTTCTATTGCCCAGTGGTGTTTGACCTAGTTACCCAATTTAATTAGGTAATTCCCTTGAGGGATTTCCCAAGTGGCTTGACCATTTGCCTTGATGACAAATCTCTGTTGGGATTAGGGGTTACTTGGGGCTACGATCCTGACCTCCGTTTTGGCGATATGGGACTGGGGCTGTTCTCCCAGCGCAAGGCGTTCCGGTGAGGAATAGTATTCAGATTCTTTGACCTGAATGTCTTCTAAGCTTTCGAAGCTCCGTACCCATATGAACTCGGTCCTGTCGGTATTGACCCAAGTGGCCTCGATGGGCATACCGTATTTCTCATGATTAGGTTTGAGGTGCTGATGAAACAAATCGATCCATGAGTCCATCATGCCTCGGTTAATAGTGTAGATTCGCAATTGAGATACCACGGCTGTTTCCCTCCTTACTTTTTAATAAAATTCCCCGGATTCCCCGCAATCAATTAACAAATTATTCTCACGGGAAGCATGCCAGTTACGAACTAGGTTCTGGCGCAATTTTACAGAGAAGTGTCAATTTTCCTATAACTGGACCAGGATTTATCGACGGAGCAGTGCATTTTTGGAAGGAGTTTAATTCCTCAGGTTGCTTGTTCTGTAGATACATGTGTGGAAACGCCCTCATCAGTAAATATGGAATCAATTTCTTCTCTTATTTCGTCACTCAGCTCCCATTCAACAGCGGCGACATTTTCCTTCAACTCCCATTCGTTTCGCACACCTACTAAACCTACTGACACAGCTGGATGGCCGAGCGTCCAAGCAATTGCCATTTGTGCCACCGACTTGTTATGCCTAGCGGCCACTGTCTTAAGCCTTTCTACTACCCTTATTTCTTTAGCGAATTCGTCGGGTTTGAAGAGTGGTAATTGAAAGGCGGTTCCGTTACTCCGCCAGTCTCCCTCCTTGAATGTGGTGGAGCCGTTGAAGGCTCCGGAAAGGAGTCCGAAGCCGAGAGTTCCATAGGCCATAAACCCAATGTCATTTTTCAGACAGTATGGCAAGACGGTTGACTCCATTCGACGGTCAAACATATGATAGCCAACCTGATTGGCTGCCATGTGACCGTACTTTTCGCATTCTTCCATCATCTTCGGGGTGAAATTTGAAACTCCATAATGCCTGATCTTACCCGCTTGCTTTAACTTCTCTAAAGCGTTGATTGATTCTTCGAATGGGGTATCATGATCCGGCCAATGGATTAGCAATAAGTCTAAGTAATCGGTCTCCATTCTCTTTAGGCACCCGTGGGCACGAGTAATGATGTGGTCGAACTGGGAGTTGCGACCCAAGTTGTTGCCATCTTGGTCGTATTCGAAACCTACTTTGCTTACAAGTATGATGTCTTTCCTCTTACTGCCTAAAGCCTTTGAAAGTAATATTTCTGAATGGTATGGGCCATATACCTCTGCCGTGTCGAACAGAGTTATTCCATGTTCGATAGCGCTTCGAACAGCCTTGCTGGCTTCACCTATGTCGATAGCCCCATACATCGTGGTGCTCATCTCCCATGTTCCGAATCCGATCGCGGAAGAGTAGAGGTCACTATCGCCGAGTTGTCGTTGTTCCATATTCCTTTTGGTCCTTGGTGATTTATTAGTCGAATGCGAAGTTTTTGCCCGCTCCCTTCCAAATGACCCATTACAAAAAGGTCAATACGGTTAGCATGCTATACGAGAACAGTAGCGATAGCGATTTTCTGGATTTGTCTAAATTGTGTCTCAAGGGGGATTCTTTAGTAAGGTCGGGAGATTGGGGGAAAATATATTTCTCCCAATTCATGAATTAGGCTAGGATTGGGTAGAAGTCCTCATCTAATACTAAGCCTCTGTAGCGCAAACTAGCGTCTAAATTATGTTGAAAGGAGTTGTTATATGAATTATGACTACATGGTAATCGGAGCTGGATCGGCCGGAGCGATAGTAGCCGCAAGGCTAAGTGAGAACCCCTCGAAATCCGTTATCCTCCTTGAGGCTGGAGGTGATTATCCTGATTTTGAAACCCTCCCCGATAAGTTTAAGTATGGCTATGGCCCGGAGCTTCTAGAGAATCCCAACTGGTGGATAAATCCAGGTAAGGATAAGAGATGGCTTTTTACGGCCCGTGCAACGAAAGAGCAAGAAACTCCGATGTTGGTGCCCAGGGGTAAGGGGATGGGAGGATCCAGTGCAGTTAATGCACAAATTTTCCTCCGGGGCGATCCTCAAGACTATGATAGCTGGGCGAGTAAAGGAAATGATGAATGGAGCTTCGAAAAATGTCTGCCTGCTTTTAATCGCTTGGAAAACGACACTGATATGGAAGGCGATTTCCACGGGCATAGCGGCCCCATCCGAGTGAGACGCCATCCGGTGAATGAATGGACAGAGGACGCGGTTGCCTTCCACAAGGGATTTCAAGATTTGGGTTTTCCTACGACAGAAGATCACAATGATCCTGATTCAACAGGTGTGGGGGCGCTTCCGTTTAATACTATCGACCGTGTCCGGCAGAGTACCGCCCTCAATTACATTAACCCGGCGCGGAATAGGCTCAACTTAACTTTGCGAAGCGATTGCACAGTTTACCGGCTGTTGTTAGAGGGCCAACGTGCCGTTGGTGTTGAGGTTGAGTGTGGGGGAGAAATATTCAAGGTCTTTAGTAACCAAATAATTTTAAGTGCAGGGTCGATCGGATCTCCCCAACTTCTAATGTTATCTGGAATTGGCCCCAAAGATCACCTCTCGGACAAGGGAATAAAGTTGGTACACGACCTTCCAGGAGTTGGACAGAATCTTCGAGATCACCCTCAGGTTAAACTCGCATGGAAGGTCAAGGATACCTATGAACACAACAGGTCAGGGCCGCGCGGTGCAACTGTTGCTGTCAGATACACGGCAGAGGGTTCTTCCCTGCACAACGACATGCTTGTCCATCCCATGCCAACAGCAATGCAAAGGTTTTATTTCTCCGGTGACGGTGAAGACAGGTATAGTGGAGTTGGGATGACTGCCAGCATGTACTTACAGGTGGGTTCTGGCGAAATGAAACTGCGTTCAAGTGATCCCAGGGTACAGCCGGATCTAAATTACAATTACTTCAGAGAAGAGGAAGACCTCAGACGTATGAGGGAGTGCGTCAGATTATGTTCCCAGGTGGGCGAGGGACCGGCATATTCCGACGTAATTGATTATCGTGTAGAGCCTTCTGAAGACGTGTTACATGATGATCACGCTCTCAATCGGTGGATCAGGAGCAATGCTTCAACCAGCCATCACATAAGCAGTACATGTAAGATGGGGCCTCTGTCAGACTCAATGGCCGTGGTCGACCAGTATGGGAATGTACATGGGATTGAAGGGTTGAGGATCGCAGATGCATCTATAATGCCCGACTGCATTAGAGCCAATACTAACGTGCCTACAATGATGATCGGGGAGAAAATATCAGAATTCGTCACGAAGGGTAAGTAGACTTAACGTCCTTTGCCAGATAGTAGTGGTGGGGGCTACTTTTTTATTTCAAGGACTGGAGTGTCAAATGCCTATAGACCCGAAACGCGAAACGTGGAAGCCCGGCATGCCATGGGAAAAAGCTATTGAGGACATCGAATATGTTCGTGGGCTGGGCCAGGAGCTCGGTGGTCCAGACCGCGTGAAAAGACACCATGAGAGGGGATATTACACAATAAGGGAACGGATCGATAAGATCGCTGACGCTGGTAGTTTTGTTGAGTATGGCCCCATGGTAGGTGCAGCGGAATTTGACGATGATGGCAATCTTTTAGAGTTCACCCCAGGCGCATATGTGATGGGCCTGGCCGAAATCAATGGTAGGCCTGTGGCATTGGGCGGGGATGACTTCACGATATCAGGCGGAAGCCCGCATAACGTTCACAAAGGTCCTGGGGACTTTGTTCAACCTTTAGCAATGCAGTACGGTATTCCGTATGTGCAGCTGATTCAAGGGGCGGGACATAGTTCCAAATCTGATGAGGCATCTGGGCATATGGGCTTACCAGATGGGGGCATGTGGTGGAAGAATATTGAGGTGTTACGTAGGGTGCCATGTGCTGCCGGAATCATGGGGGCGGTGGCTGGTTGGCCGGCTGCCCATGCCTTGATGTCACATTTCACGGTGATGGTGAAGGGCCAATCTCAGATTTTCCCGTCTGGACCTCCAGTGGTAAGCCGAGCTATTGGTGAAACGTTGGATAAGGAAGAGCTTGGGGGATACAAGATGCACGTTTTCGAAAGCGGGCAGGTTGATAACGTTGCTGATTCCGAGGAAGAAGCTTTTGACCAGATTAAAACTTTTCTTTCTTATTTGCCCAACACTACTAATGATGTAGCCTCTCGTATAGACACGGAAGATCCACCCGATAGGAGACCGGAAGAGCTACTCAACATAATCCCGGCGAATAGGAAACGATCCTATGATCCCCGCAAGCTGATTAAACTAGTGGTAGACAATGGGGACTTTTTTGAGATGCGTCGTCATTGGGCAGGGTCTGTCATAACAGGATTCGCCAGGCTAGATGGATACAGTGTCGGCATAATCGGCAGTGACCCGAGGGTTATGGCTGGTGCCATGGACGGATGGGCGGCGGAAAAGTATGCCCATTTCGTTGACTTGTGTGATGCCTTCAACCTACCAGTAGTAATTTTCTTGGATATGCCTGGCTTTATGTTAGGTTCTCATGCAGAAAGGAAGGCCACTATGAGGAGAGGGGTCAGAGCTTTAATTTCTAGTTACGAAGCCGAGGTCCCGAAGATCGAATTCAACGTTCGCAAATCTTACGGGGTGGCTGCTGACGCTCCTAATAGCCTTGGCCACCCTCACGGCCTGAACCTCAGGTTTGGATGGCCGGCGGGTGAATGGGGTGGTATTCCTATTGAGGGGGGTGTTGCGGCGGCCTACAGGAGGGAGATAGATTCAGCTCCCAACCCTGAGAAGCACCGGGCCATGATAGAAGAGCGACTTTTGAAGCTTCGTTCTCCCTTTCGCGCTGCGTTCAAAGGCGATGTAGTTGATCTTATAGATCCCAGAGAAACTAGAAAACTTGCCTGTACGTTCGTAAAACTCGCCCAGCCGCTCCTTTCCAAGTTATCGGAGCGGACTAAAAGGATTGTTCGACCATAACGTAAGTGGGTAAAGTTTGGAGAGGGTTCGATCAGAACGAAGTAGATGAAGGGACTATCTTCACTGGCTCTGTCCCCGCTGGGATTTCAGCTGAATATTGTTGCTCGGATATAATCCCACTTACAGAGCTTGAATGAGATGGAATAAGGTTTTCAGAAACAAGTTGAGGAGAAATCTATGCTCGAATTCGAGATGAAGCCCATCGAGGTGTCCCAAGAGATACTTGAAGGATTAAAGGCAATACCTACAGCAACGGTTTACAACGCTGTCCGGTCTTTCGGATCACTTTTCTGTGTCTGTGAAGGTCTTCAGAACTATACTCCCTTTGAGCCGGGTAAGGAACGTTTCGCAGCTAGGGCACGGACACTCAGGTTTATGCCAACACGTCCTGACATCGTTGGTGATAAACCAGGTGGCGTGGATTCTCCCGAGTACATCGCGATGGGCAGATGTGGGTCGGGTGATGTACTTGTGGCCGACATAGGTGGGAGAGTTCAGGATGTGGTAGCGGGAGATGTCAAGCTACTCCAGCTTGCCATGAACTATGCTGACGGAGTCATAGTTGACGGTGCGATTAGAGATCTTGATGTAATAGTAGAGGAGCAATACGGCCTTTCTGTATATGCCAAGGCTCGTAGTTTCCATGGCAGTCCCAGCAGCCTGCCTGCAGAGGAAAATATCCAAATCCAATGTGGAGGAGCTCTCGTTCGTCCCGGTGATGTCATGGTAGGCGACAATGATGGTGTGCTTGTAGTACCGTCCTGGATGGCTGAGTCCGTTTTGGATTGGGCGATAGAGCATGAAGGGGCCGAGAACCTTGTGAAAGATAAGATAAAAGCCGAAGGCGTTGCTCCCGGGAAATATTATCCGCCCACTCAGGAAACGATCGAGGAGTGGAAACGAATCAACCGCTGATAAAGGATTTTCCTAGCGGCTTGTCAGACGAATTAGACACAATCCATGGAGAAAGCTGCATGCTGGATCTAGTCATACGTGGTGGAACGGTTGTCACACCCAGTGGTGCTGGAAGATTTGATGTGGGAATCCAAGGCGAGAAAATTGTGTTGGTCGCGTCTGGCGATGCGATTATTGGTGAATCTAAAGCTTACATAGATGCGGCTGGTAAATACGTCTTTCCCGGTGGTATTGAACCCCACACACACATTGCGACAAGGGTATCCGAAGCGTGGGCGGGACGTCCTGGAGTTATGACCCAGTCTCCCGAAGCCGCTAGTCGAGCTGCCGCACATGGAGGAGTTACTACATACATCGACTTTGCCGGGGGTATGGAAGGAACTGAAGATGGCGACCAGTCGGATAAGTCAATAATGCACAGGTTGGATTCCCGGCGAAGCGTCTTTTCCGGACACTCGTACATTGACTTTGCCTTTCATTTCACCCTTGCTGGGAAGGTTCCACCGCACACTATTGATGAGATCGGGGAAGCCATCGAAGCTGGCCAAGCCAGCTTCAAAATATTCACGACTTTCGGATCCAAAGTCCCGTATGGACATCTGTGGGCGATTTTTCAGACGGTGGGTAATAACGGGGGGATCATGGCTGTCCATGCAGAGGACGACGACATAGTCAAGTATATGGAAGCCAAACTTATCCGCGAAGGGCGAGACCAAGGGTATAATCTCCATCTGGCCCACAACAATATTTCTGAAGACATAGCCTTCCGAAAAATCACGCGGCTTTCAGAGCATACTGAGACGGGTATCTACTTCGTTCACACGACCGCCAAAGAGGGAGCTTGGGCAATCGCCGACGCTCGTCGCAAGCGACTGCCTGTCTATGGCGAAACTTTACATAACTATCTTGAGTTCACCCACGATCATTATCGAGAAGCTGAAGGGACTGCCATACATACTTACCCGGCAATCAAGCACGCTTCGGATCGTGACGGACTTCAACAAGCACTTATCGA
Organism: uncultured Dehalococcoidia bacterium; assembly: GCA_964409595.1. Taxonomy (GTDB): domain Bacteria; phylum Chloroflexota; class Dehalococcoidia; order Lucifugimonadales; family UBA826; genus CAYPDR01. Next base: position 7,320 of record CAYPDR010000006.1, on the reverse strand, counting down.
CGGTACGATCAGCACCACGGCCACGGACGAGTACACGACCTACAAGGATGTTAAACTCTCAGGCAACACCATTGAGACGGTATGCGGTGGCCACAACGGAATCGAAACCAGGTTACCCGTCGTTTATACGAAGTTTGTCTCAACAGGGCGAATCTCAATTGAGCGTTTCACGGACATCACTTCTACAAATGCTGCCAAGATTCTCGGTATGTACCCGCAAAAGGGTGCCATTGCGCCTGGGAGTGACGCAGATATTGTGATATTCGACCCAGATATGGATAAGATAATTACCCTTGACGCACTGCATGCAGACTCTGATTACTCCATTTGGGAAGGGTTTGAGTGCCATGGTTATCCAGTGACCACTATTCTTCGAGGTAAGGTAATTGTAGATAATGGCGTCCTAAACGGTAGTCCTGCGGACGGTAATTGGCTTCCTCGCAAGGTGGCGCCCTCTGTCCTCGCAAACCCCGTATGTTGACGGAGCAACAAGGTGGAGCCTTCAAAGATTTTGGACTCAAAACATCGAACGTTATTCAATGTGCATGAGTGCATTATGTTGCCCATAAAGGCTGATGGTACACACGAGTACATTCTAAAGGGGCACCAATGGCAGCCTATTTGATCGCTGACGTAGTAGAAATGACTGACCCAGCAGGGTTTCAGGAATACACCCGTCGGGTAGCTAGGACTGTAGAACAGTATGGTGGAAAGTACCTAGTTAGAGGTGGGACAGCCAAAAAAGCTGAGGGTATTTGGGATCCCGGCAGGGTTGTTGTCATTGAATTTGAGACGATGGAGCATCTAGAAAAATGGTACCACTCTAAGGAATACAACGGTCCCATGAAATTGCGTCAACAATCCGCTAGTACCAACGTCTTGTTTGTCGAAGGAGTTTCAGGAAAAGTTTCAGATAAGGGCTAGTAAAGTAGGTACCCTGTAACACATTTCGGCTTTTCGGCCCAGCGGAGACTTTCAAGTTAGGCCCTAGAAAGACGACTTTTAGTGCTGGACAAATCGTCATCGTAGTCTGCCACTCCATTATTGACCACTGGGACGAGAATTCGTAAAATCGAATTATATGTTGGTTAGGTAATTATTTACGACGAAGGTTTTTGAGAGGAGGCGCGTTAATGCCTGAAAATCAAATCGACTTAATAGCTCACCTCATGAGAAGGGGAGGATTCGGTGCAACTCAACAAGAATTAGAAGATTACACAAGAATCGGATACGAGGCTAGTGTTGAAAAACTCCTCGATACTGCAACCCCGACTGTAATGTCGGAATATCTCATAAGGAGATATCATCCGGACGAATCAAGTTTGCTGGGTGGACTTAGTGGGGCAGATGCTTGGCTTTATAGAATGGTAACCACAGATACTCCACTGCTTGAAAAGATGGCCCTGTTCTGGCATGGGATTTTCGCGACGGGATACCCAAAGGTACTTAATGCGAAGCCTCTTGCAGACCAAATACGTATGTTTAAGCGATATGCGATGGGAGATCTTAATACTATTCTTGTGCAGATGGCAAAAGATCCGGCTATGATTATATGGCTAGATAATCAGCAAAACCACAAGGACTCGATTAACGAAAACTTCGGTAGAGAACTTCTTGAATTATTTTCAATGGGTGTAGGGAACTACACCGAAGATGATGTTAAAGAATGTGCTAGGGCTTTCACAGGCTGGACCATAGGAAATTGTGAATACATGGAGGTCCGGTCAGCGCGAGACTCTGATTGGCCATACGGTCGAATATCTTGGCATTATGAGTTTGACCAAAGTGACCACGATAACGGTGAAAAGGAGTTTCTGGGTAGGAAAGGAAATTTTAACGGCGAGGATATTATTGATATTATCTGCCAAGAAGAAGCTACTGCAAGATTCATAGCTCGGCACATCTACCATTTCTTTGTGGCTGACGAACCACCTGTCCCACAATGGCCCTATCAGCCTCCGCGAGATCCGGAAGCCATCGATCAATTGGTAAAAGTCTATTTTGATAGTAAATACGATATCCGCGAGGTAATGAGGTTCCTTTTCAACTCAGACTTCTTTAAATCTGAAGATTGTTGGTACGAGAAGGTAAAGAGTCCGGCCGAGCTAGTAACGGGGGTAATGAGGCTTACGGGCGCCGTAGATATGCCTCGTTATGACACATTTAGCAAGCAGCTACGAATGCAATACATGGGTCAGACCCTGAGTAATCCTCCATCGGTAGAGGGTTGGGACGGTGGGACCGCGTGGATCGACACGGGAGCTCTAGTAGAGCGTATGAATTTTGCAGCTGAAGAGCTAGGAAACCTTACCACTCCTGGATCCCAGCAATTATTTGATAAATTCGTTGCGGAGAACTCCGAGCAAATCTCTCCCGATAGAGTGATCGATATCTGCTTGGAACATATTGGTTCTCTTACTATACATAGAGATACCCGTCTAAAACTAGTTGAATATGCAAATGAGAACGGTGGGGTGAGGGTTGACGGGAATCAGCTAGACGAACTAGGCAAAGACACAATTTCAGGAACCGTAAAACTGATAGCGTCGACTCCCGAATTTCAAAAGGCATAAAACCCGGAATATGATCTGGTCTGCTTAGAGCCTGCAGATAGAGAGGGAATATGGTCACAAAGAATGAACGCATAGAACAATCAATGCATTACGTCCGCACGGTGGGTATGACAACTATGCGGGGACGTGGATTTTATTTTCCCGTCGATACCGCAATGGCCAGCAACGGTCGGATTTACGTCCTTAATCGATCTTTGGAGAGGGTGGTTGCCGATACGATCAGAGTCACCATGCTAAATGAAGATGGCGAATATTTTGGCATCTTTGGGCGAGGAGGTGAAGGTGATGGTGAATTCCGATGGCCATGTGGCATAGCATTGGATTCAAATGATAGGGTTTTCATCACAGATGAACACTTGAACAGGATATCGATATTCTCCCCTGATGGAGAATTCATAGGCAAGTGGGGAGCGCCAGGTGATGCTGAAGGGTTCCTAAAGGGGCCAGCTGGGATAACGGTAGATGGCGATGGGAATTTGCTGATATCTGATTCCCAGAACCACAGAATCCAGAAATTCTCTAAAGACGGGGACTTTATTTCCGCCTTCGGTACGGAGGGAGATGGGGACGGTGAGTTAAACCTGCCATGGGGTATAACTACAAATTCCGACTCAGAGATATTTGTGGCTGACTGGGGAAACGATAGAATCCAGAAGTTCTCTCATGACGGGAAATTCATCGCAAAATATGGCTCATCTGGACGGGACAATGGACAATTCGTTAGGCCGGCCGGTGTTACTGTGAGCCAAAAGGGCTACATATATGTTGCGGATTGGGGCAACGAGAGAATCCAGATCTTAAGTCCAGAAGGGAATTTCATCCAGAAGCTCCGCGGTGAAGCTACGGATTCCGAATGGGCTAATGACTTCCTGAGAGTAAACGTTGAAGAAGCAGAAGCGCGTGAAAGAGCAGATATGGAACCTGAATTCGAATTTTTCAATGATGATCCCCATGAGGAATCTTCCCATATTGAAAAATTATTTTGGGGCCCCGTGTCATTGTTGCTGGACGGAGACGAACGCCTCTTTATAACCGAAACTAATAGACACCGAATTCAAGTCTACAAAAGAAATTAAAAGAAGTTAATTGAGTATGAAAAATTCCTAAACTGTAATTAGCATGCAGAATATGAATAACAAGGAGATTAAATATGGTAACGGAACAGAAGCCTCGTTCACTGGTCATCGTTCAACTTGCTGGTGGCAATGACGCTTTAAACACGGTCATACCATACGGGGACGGCCTATATTACGACTGGCGTAAAGAAGTTCGTATCGAACAAGACAAGGTACTCCCAATCGATAATTACATGGGGTTCAACCCCGCCTTAAGGTCCATAAAAAACCTTTGGGATCAAGAAAAAGTAGCGGTGATAAATGGAGTAGGGTATCCGGACCCCAACAGGTCCCACTTCCGGTCGATCGATATATGGAACACTGGAGAGTCTATAGGAATAGGAGATTCAGGCTGGCTTGGGCGCGCTATAAAGGAACTTGACCCGAAAGGCGAGAATCCTATTGCAGGCGTAAATTTTGGGAAAGGATTGCCGAGGGCATTATTGTGTAAAGGCGTTCCAGTCGCTTCGGTAAGTGACTTGGCGAATTACGGACTGTTTCCCGACATACGAGAAGGACAGGCAAGAGATCTAGCCTTGAGTGCATTTTCTCAGATATATGGAAGTGCTATGGCACATGACAACGTGACTCAATTTATTGGCCAAACGGGAATCGACGCCCTTAAAGGAGCGGACATACTCAGAACAGCTCCAGCCAAGTATTCATCGAGCATAGAATACGCCGACAATTCGATTGCCCAATCCATGAAAAGTATCGCCCAAGTTCTAACGGCGGATATAGGCACGAGGGTGTTTTACACCCAGCACGGGAGCTTCGACACCCATGCTGCTTCATTGGTAACGCATACCAAGTTGTGGACAGAAACTTCCGATGCGATTGGAGATTTCATGGATGACATGAAAGAACATAACTTGCAAGATGATGTTTTGCTATTAATTTGGTCAGAATTCGGTCGTAGGATCAAAGATAATTCTGCCGGAACGGATCACGGTTCTGGAGGGGTTGCATTTGTTGTAGGTGGGGACGTTAACGGAGGTTTGTACGGTGATTATCCCTCGCTAAAGGAGAGTGATCACCTCGAAGGCGACTTGCATTTTAATAACGATTTTCGAAGTATTTACTCGACGATAGCCGAAAGATGGTTGGGAGTTGATCCAGAATTGGTATCTACCGGACAATACGAGCAACATGAGTTTTTAACACAGGCGGATGCTAACTAAAGCGAGCTAAAGCCAGAGGCGGAGCAACTCGAGCTTGTCGACCATCCCCGAAATCCGGGTGCACAGGCTTGAAATTGCTCTCTAGGCAGCGTAAAAGGGATGGAAAAGCGTACGTATTTGACCTTTGGCTAGGAACTATAAACAGTAGGATGATGGGTTAGGACTGTCGTGTATCGTGTTCGATTTCTGTGTGGGTGTTGCGAAGAGAGCATATCTGTTTGGCGGATAGGCTAGGTCGGGCTTCTAGGGTTCACCATCTGAATGGCTTCAGTATCCCAAGTGCTCAAACATTTTCACCTGGTCCATTTAACCTAGGGATCGCTACTCAGTTCTTGCCCTTTTGATTTAAATCATTCCTCCATATCCGCATGACATGCGAATGCATTGTTTGTATTCTAACAAGGTAAAAAATAAAGACGGCATAAATAAAATGGAATTCGACCGAAAAAATCCTCCTCGAAAGTTCTCCCCGTTGTCTGGAATTAAACTGCTGGATACTGGACGCCCACATCTGTCGGCAGATGAACAAATTACTTTGGTTGACGAAACGTAGATTGAGTTTAGTGAACTGCTTACACCCGATAAGATGGTTGATTGACCTTATAAATTATCGATATTTTGTCGTTTGAACATGTGATGCTATAGCTTGATGATAGGCTAGGATTCTATGATCCGGGAAAACAGACGCATTCTAGCTATGGAGAAAACTTGCACTGGAAACAATCTGAAAAAAACGATGCCCAGGTAATTCAAAGAGTCCATCACGGTCATGGATCTATAAAAAGAAGAAGTCTTTTCAAACAGTCCAGCCGATTACCGATTCAGATGGAGATTTAGGAATTAGATGAAGGGGTTAGCGAAGGAGATCATATTCATGGAGCTCCTAGAGCCTTGGAAGAGGTTTATTAGGTTTTAGAGGGAGCAGGGGAAATGACAATCGCCGGTGACAAAGTTTCCGTATACAGAAACAATTCCATAATGGCCCCTTCTGGAACTGAACATGGAATCAAAATACTGGAAATAGCCCCCTGAAAATAATGGTCATATGGGGAACGGAGGTTGGAGAATACGAGACCTGATTGTTGTTAACAGAAGTTAAAGAAGGGCCTGTTCCCGATTTAATTCCGTAAAGGAAAGTACTCTTAGAGAATTGGATACCAAATCCTACCGGCCCGTTAGCGTCAGACTCCTCACTTGTTCCTCTAGGCATTGGTACTACACCAAGTTAGCAAGAATGCTATTATTCAAGCCGTACCAAGCAAGTGGACGTATTTTAAGAACAGATTGGCTAAAGTAGAGGTTTTGTAAATGAACACTGTGAAAGATCTTTTGAAATCGGGTAAAACCGTGGTAGGAACGGCAGGGTCCGTATTTGAGGACAATATGGCTATGTTGGCCGACTCCGGGTTGGATTTTATACTTTTTGATACCCAACACTCGCCAATAGAGGTGAAACAATACAACCGGGCTATCCAGGGCATGAGCGGAAAGCGGGCATCACCAGTTGTCCGAGTTAGCGCAAACCGGGCTGACTTGATCTGCTTTGCCCTTGATATCGGGGCTAGAGGGATCATCGTTCCTATGGTTAACACTAAGGAAGAAGCTGAAGCTATGGTTAGAGCTTGCAAGTACTCGCCTGTAGGGGATCGCAGTAATGCGGGAGTTCGTGGTGAATGGGGAGAGACCAAGGGTTATCGCGACTATTTGGATACTGTTAACAGAGATCTGTTGATTGTACCAATGATCGAAACGCAACAAGCTATCGATAACATAGATGAAATCTTAAGCGTTCCTGGGATAGATGTTCTCTTGGTCGGGCCATCCGATCTTTCCATTGAGCTCGGCGTGCCGCTCGATTACCCAAGTGACACCTATCAAGCGGGCTTGGACAAAATAGCAGCTGCCTGCAAGAACCACGGGGTAGTTCCAGGCATGTATTTTATTCCCCCTGAGATGGACCCCAATTTTTACGTTGACAAAGGTTTCAGATTCTTCACCATGCCTTGGGCTCCGTGGGCAGTGCAAGGTGTTCAAAATGGACTTGAGAGCATTAATAGGTGAGAAGCTACGGAACGTATGTACCTGCATGTGTCCACTTGAAGGATAGCTATTTCAAGTATGAGAGAAGTTTTGGAGGTTCCAGAGGGAATTCCGCCGGACTCTAATTTTGATTATGACGTTATCGTAATCGGGGCGGGTATAGCGGGGTTGTACCAGTTGTATCTCCTTAGGGAATCCGGGGTTAGGGTCCGTGTTTTTGAGAGTGGGACGGGAGTTGGGGGGACATGGTACTGGAACCGTTATCCCGGAGCCCGCTTTGACTCGGAGAGTTATTCCTATGGCTATTCCTTTTCCCAGGAGCTGCTTGATGAGTGGGACTGGTCTGAGCATTTCGCCTCACAGCCAGAGATCCTTGGGTACCTTGAGCATGTCGCTGACAAGTTTGACCTG
>CAYPDR010000005.1:0-54760 GCA_964409595.1 uncultured Dehalococcoidia bacterium | reverse complement strand
GCAAACGCTACTAACGAGGCAACTGATAGTAAACCTGATAGCCATTGAGGGAAAAGGTTGGTTCGAAAATATCCTATTCCAGTTATAAATATTCCAAGAAACATTGAAGACCAGGCTGTCGGTGCAATCGCTTTTCCAATTGCGTTTGATTCCGCACTTAATTCCGCACCTGTTATGGCATCTGAAACAATTCCCGCGCTCCAGGCAACAACTATTATTAGAAACCCTGCGTCGATGAAATTATTTCTTTCAACATTCCGGGTCATCATAAAAGCTAGGGGGATAGTAAACGCTACATAAGCTGCGAGTTTTTCTGTTTGGGCATTATTTAGAATTCCTGTGCCGTCAGGTCCTAGAACAATATAAACAGCCACTATACCGAGACCAGCGATTATAAACAGTATTCCGTTAACCATTTTGTCTGCCATAATTTACCTCCGAAAGATTGCTTGTATCCTCCCACAATGATAGATATTAAGCCATCATTTTCAGTAGTGCATTTACCTTGATGACCTGCGCAAAGTTCCATATTGCTCGGGATATATAACACCCCTTAAAAACTCTAGAACGTCGGAGGAATGAAGTACACCGTCCGCACGGCGCGGTGAAATGTTAAGAGCGAGGTGTGGTGCGCGGGTCTGGACCGTACTTATTTGAACCAGTGTCTCCCTGACGAACCAACCAGACTATCCACCACACTGCAAGAATGAGGATGACTAGCATAGATATGGTAATCGATACCCAGAAAACCCACTGGGGCAAAAAGGAAGCAACAAACATGTAAATTACAGGGACAAGAAACAGCAACCCTATTCTAAGTTGCCACCATCCATCCTTACCTATGTCGTGTAGTCTTCGAGTTGTCAATGAAATGTTGGGTATGAAGAATATGAAGGCTGCAAATAAAGACACAATAGGTATTAAACCCACAAGACTGGTAAACAAAATCCACCACCAGTATTCGGCCCTCGTTGCCCGGCCGCTGAAGTTGAAGTAGTTTGTGAAACCCCGACTGATGGCTTGGCCGAAACCTACTCTTGGCTGTTCAGGCCCGGTAGCAACCTTCCCTGAAGACAGGTTGGTACCGCAAATCCCACAGAATTGGGTGCCCGGCTCAGCTTGGTTGTTGCATGTAGGGCAGTTCATTCCCGCATATTAACGAATGTGAAGGAAATGTGCATTGAAGTAACCGTGTGCGCGGCGGGGAGCACCCAGCGATTTCTCCGTGCATTCTGAGCTACCGGCCCACTGTAGTAGAACCCTGAGAATGCTCTAAGCCACCAGGCTAACCCGTATAGTCGTAGCAACATGGATTGTCGATTTTATCGTGTCGCAGGGGCCGGAGTGCGGCTCGCAGACGGTAGCGTGGTCTTTCGCATGGTTGGAGAATCAGTCACCTTGGGAGAATTCCCCAGGCTATCTTTTGGCGATATTCCTCCGCAGAGAAAATTCATCCATGGGTTGGGTAGAGCAAAAACTGACTGGCTGTCCTCATATACCTCCCACTCCCCCGCGGCGACAGAAACTCCCGTTGGGGTGTGATGAAGGGGGTTCGTAACAGCTTTCATCAAATAAACCTCATCCCACTTAAGAATGAATTTCACAGACCAAATCCCATTTCCTTTATAGTCGGCCCTATACCTAGGGGGCATGAAATTCTCATAGAATTTCTCGTTAGATGCAACCCCGTCCGTATAAGACTTTTCATCTGAATCAATACCCGTGTGCCACATGGATAATTCATCATGTATAGAAAACAGGTTCTGGGTCATATAAATAGAGTCCAACACACACACCTGCCTGAGCTCGTGTTGAACCAAGCCAATAATTTCGTTCTCTACCATCTGTTGGCTTAAGAGTGGCTCTGGTGTGGGTGTTGGCGTAGGTGTTGCCGTCCTTGTAGGCGTAGGTTCAGGATGATAGTCCTGTTTCGGTTGGGATTTGTCTACTTGGGCGATAGTTTTTCCGGCCCCTACTTCCCTCGCATTTTGAACAGACGCCTTCGTAGAGGAGGAATCAGCAGGCTCTGAAGACAAGATGTCAGTTGAGGAGGGCAAATCCAAGCCGCAACCCATTAGGGATAGAACTGAGACCGTGAGCGCAAGTAACCACTTCATACCCCGCATCATACTAAACGGGCGTAACCTCGCCTAATAACAGACCCTTTCCCTCCTTCCACCCACTCATAGGCAATACCGTTGGTGCCACACAGCTTTGAAAAGGGGTTTCGTCTTTTTGCCCTGACGATTGAGTGAGCCTACTGCCACACAGAATTTTGAAAAGATGGGGAAACTAGTTGGCGATTGAGTATGCGTACGCTGAAGAGAATGAACAACAAGCTATCAAAGAGAAAATCCTAAAGCAGTTGCAATCAATTCACTATCATCTAGATTCTTTTCTTGCGAGCGTGGTTACTCCGAATGACAAACCAGAGGTACTGCCAGACAAAATTCGTATTAATGTTCATTCTTTGATGAGAGATATTAAGAAAAAATACGGTAAACATGATGACATAAGAAAAGAGATAGACACTATCCTGGATGGGGATGAAACATCAAAAGCCATCGATATAATTGTTAAATCCAGAAATGATGGGGCACATGCCGGTTCGGCGGGAGAGCGAAGAGAAGTTAATCAGGTAGAACTCAATCAAATGTTTGAGTCACTGAAGTTGATTCTAAATAGACTTGCCAATGTTGGAGCATTGATAAAGGAAATTTCTTAATACCGGGGGAAACTATGGAATGCTGGTGGGTCAACCAAAACCAGACGTATAGGTATGAAGTCGAAGGTGGATACATGTGGTCACCCAAAACCACAATAAATGGTAGTCGTAATCAGTTCTATGACAATATGACTAAGACCAGTATAGGTGATGTAGTTTTTTCATTTAAGGATACTTTTATCAAGGCTATCGGAATTGTAATAGGCAACGTAGAGACAGCTCCCAAACCTATAGAGTTCGATGCCGTAGAAAATCCTTGGTCAGATGATGGTTGGTATGCACCGGTTTCCTATACAGAGTTAGATAGTCCTATACATCCGAAAAGTCATATTACTGAAATCAGACCAACTCTACCCGAGAAATATTCTCCCCTACAGCAAAACGGAAATGGAGTTCAGACAGTCTATTTGGCCCATGTCCCCGAACCCATGGCAAACATATTAATTAAACTATTGGGGAATCAAGTTGACCAAGTTATCACCGCAAAATCTGGAGAAGAAATAGTTCGGCAACTTGAAGATGACAATCATGAATCCGAAATAGAAAAAGAATCTGAACTACCTGAAACTGAAAGGTCCCAGTTAATCAAAGCTAGGAGAGGGCAAGGAGTTTTTCGAGATAGAGTTTCTTCGATAGAAAATAAATGCCGAGTTACAGGAGTCTCATCGCTTCAACACTTACGTGCAAGTCATATTAAGCCCTGGCGTCTATCTGAAAAACACGAAAAGCTAGATGGAGCAAATGGGTTAATGCTGTCCCCACATGTGGACCATTTATTCGACCGTGGCTATATCACCTTCACCCAGGACGGCTCACTACTAATATCACCTAAATTAGGAAGCGACATATTGGATTCTTGGGACATTAATCAGAATCTGAATGTTGGCCCTTTTACGTCGGAGCAGGAAAGATATCTTCTGTTTCACAGAGAACTACATAAGTTCGCGGATTAAAATTAAGAATTAAATCAGTAGACAGGAACAAAGGCGAGACTTAATTTAGTTGTTAAGGAAAGTTAGGTTAGCTTGCCCTGCACTTGAATAAATGGCTTTCTTTCTCTGAATTCATGCCTGAGAGTTTGAAGTATTGCAAAAATTCAAAATGGCCATTTAGTGGCCACCCCGAATGGGTGACCCAAACTCAAAAAGGTCACCCTTTCCGCCTTCCCCCTAGACAGTTACTACTACCCAGCGCCCCACAAGAACTTGAATAGTTGAGGGCGCGTTTTAGATTTAAGACAGATATCGTCATTTAGTTGGCAACACTTTTGGCAACACTATACTGAGTACTGATGTAAAATCTACCGGTCAACAGCCGTTACCACACGTGGCGCATTCGTCTAGCGGCCTAGGACACCGCCCTCTCAAGGCGGAGATCACGGGTTCGAATCCCGTATGCGCTACCACCAAACTTGGTTGTACTGTCCAAAGTTCCCGGTTCCATAGCGAAACGTACTCAGGAGATATATTTATTGTCAGTCAACCATACTGATCACATTATTGTGGTTTGCAAGTTGGTGCACTCTTGAATCCATCGCAAAAAAACTTACGATGCCCTCTATGTTGCTCAGAGAATTATCGACTGTTATACAGTAGTGAACGAAAAAATCTGAAAAGGGACTTTTTCCAGTGTGGAAAGTGTGAGTTGGTCCAAGTGCCATCAATTTTTCATCTATCTAGGACCGATTCAAAATCTAGATACATGGAACACAACAACGAGGTTGGCGATATTGGGTACAGACGGTTTCTTTCGCGATTGTCAGGGGAAATATTGCCTCACCTTATAGTCCCAGGGAATGGTCTTGACTATGGAGCCGGACCTGGTCCAGCTCTTGCCGAAATATTTCGTGAAAATGGTCATAAAATTGATTTATATGACCCCTATTTCCATCCTGATAGGTCAGTTTTGGCTAGGTTTTATGATTTTGTTGTATGCAGCGAGACTGCGGAACATTTTGTTAATCCCAAGACCGATTTTGACCAAATCTATAATCTCCTTGTACCGGGTGGAATGTTGGGTATCATGACATCGGTTTATTATGATTCAATCCATTTCCCGGATTGGTATTACATAAATGATCCCACTCATGTGAGTTTTTATTCTCCTGAAACCATGGGCTGGATTGCAACGCATTGGAACTGGGAATTTTGGACTCCTACAGAAAATGTGTACTTGTTCCGGAAGCCGGATTTATAATTTGCCGATGGCGTTTGACTCAATCCAACTTCCTTCATTACTTGTAGATATAAAAGAGGGCGTAATCGACCTTGGTTGGGGACATCCATCACCGTCTTTACACCCATTGCACGACATAAGAATTGCTGCAGACAGTATGTTTCAATCGGGTGATAACGCGCCTCTTCAATATGGCGCCACCCAAGGATATGGGCCTTTTCTTAAAAGCCTGGCTCAATTCCTATCAGACCAGCCTGCATATTCGCAGAAAGTCAGCCCCCTAGGGCTTTTCTTAACCGCCGGGGCTTCTCAGGGAATAGATCTCGCCTGTACACTTTTTGCCAGAGCCGGTGATACTGTGTTCGTGGAGGAACCCACATATTTCGTAATTGAGAAGATTTTTCGAGAGCACCATTTGAACATAGTGGGCATACCTACCGACTCAGATGGTCTAATGATCTCCAAGATACGAGAAGTTCTCGAGAGCGGCGTTAGGCCAAGATTCCTCTACACTATCCCTACGTATCAGAATCCAACCGGCGTGACCCTGTCCACTGATAGGCGGATCGCTCTAGTTGATCTAGCTGAAACCTTTGGCTTTTATGTATTTGCTGATGAAGTTTACCAACTCATTCATTTCAGTGAACTTCCGCCTCCCCCTTTATTGACGTTTGATAACCACTCTCGCGTAATTTCTTTCGGTTCTTTTTCGAAAATATTGGCGCCAGGCCTGCGAACTGGGTGGATCCAAGCCGATCAGTCCCTAATTCCTCGGTTTTCAGATGCGGCTCTAACTTTCAGCGGCGGAGGGTTCAATCACTTCACTTCTGCGATAGTTCGGGAAGTTATAGACTTGGGTTTACTAGAGAAAAATATTAGGCAGTTGAGATCGGTTTATCTATCAAGATCAAAAACAATGGATGGGATTTTAAGGAAAGAGCTTGGAGACGACGTCACTTTTCGCAAACCAAGCGGAGGATATTACTATTGGCTAGAATTCCCCAAAGATTTTGACACCGAAAAATTCCTACCGATAGCTGAAAAGCACGGAGTATCCTTTAGGCCAGGAAACGCCTTCTCGGAATCAGGTCGATTCTCGAGGAACCTGAGGTTGACTTTCACCCTATACGAATCAGAGAAAATTGTCCAAGGAGTACAAAGGCTAGGCTCTGCATATCGCAAGTTTCAGTAGATCTTTACCCAATCTTCGTCAGATCGAATTTTAGGAAATCGTGTTGGATGTAAGATTTCCGCAAGAATTTCGAGGCCATCTACGATTCTAGGACCTGGTCTGCTGAAATAAGAAGACCCATCTACTGCGTAGATAGCCCCTTCGAAGGCGTCCCAAAAGGGACCACTTTTATTAGATTGGAACTCCGCGATGGTTTTTGAAAGATCAAACCCACAAACCATTAACACCACTATCTCAGGGATAGAATCTAGCGCTTCATGCCAAGTAATTTCCCTAGAAGCCTGTTCAATCACACCCATCACGTCAATCCCACCAGCGTACTTGATCATTTCTGGCACCCAATGTCCTCCTATGAAAGGGGGGGCCAACCATTCTAATGCGAGAACTTTTGGCTTCTTGGGGACATTATTTGCCACATGCATTACGTTAGCTACTCGGCTTTTGAGGTCGTACACCAAACTTTCCGATGCACCCGTAGAATCCGTGAATCTCCCAATCTTGAGGATGGATTCAAAGATGCCTTCGAGATTTTGGGGTTCAAAAGATAAAACCGTTTGTTTCCCTTCTAGCTCCCGCACGCTCTCTTCAACCATGTTGTAGGAGACAGCACATACTTCACACAGTTCTTGAGTAAGTATTAAGTCGGGCCGTGCCTCCTCCAATACATTATTTTTTATCGAGTATATCCCTGAACCTTCGTGCACGGCTTCCGATATATGACGATCTATCTCTGATGAAGAGCTATCGCTATGGTCAATGAGGCTTTGTGTTACCACGGGGATAGAACGGATTTCAGGAGGATAATCACATTCGTGGGTGATACCGACAAGACTATCTTGCAAGCCCAACGAACAGACTATCTCAGTTGTGCTAGGTAGTAGTGAACAAATCCTCATTGAATTGTCTCCAAATATTAATATTGTGGCCCAACGGCGAGGCAGGAACATCTAACTAGAATTATAGCTATACTAAACTCTCCGCAAATGTAATTGCATCGGAAGTGTGAATTGGATAGGCAGGAAGTAGAAACATGATGGAAGATTTTTCAAACTATCTCACTAATGAACAAATTATACAGCGAGCGAGGGAGAATTTAGCTCAAGGTCCTTGGGATTATCTTTCAGGAGCTTCTGAATCTGAAACAACTCAACGTAGGAATAGATTAGCTTTTGATCGAATTGCTTTCCGCCCGCGTGTTTTAGTAGACGTGAGGAATGTCGACGCTTCCACTGATTTCATTGGGCACAAAATAAATATTCCTTTAATGCTTGCTCCTATCGGATCTCTTCAAGTGTTTCATCCAGATGGTGGGGCCGCTGCAACTGCCGCTGCTGGCCAGTTCGGGACGATGCATGTGCTCAGTTCTGCTACTCTTCCTAGCCTTGAAGAGACGATGGCTGCCTCAGATTTTGCCAAGTCATACCAACTATATATACACGGCGACTGGGAGTGGACAAAGGACATGATCGCCCGAGTGAAAGAAGCCGGGTACAAAGGTTTTTGCATAACAGTAGACACAGCGAATTATAGCCGGAGAGAGCGTCCGATGCTCAGCAGATGGACGCCTGTTTCACGCCGAAACCTAGTAGACCCACAATGGCAGGCGGCTATTACATGGGATAGCGTAGACCGGATCAAGTCAGAAGTGGGATTACCATTGATGTTAAAAGGAATTGCTACTGCTGAGGATGCAAGGATCGCAGTAGATCATGGTGTTGACGTCGTGTGGATTTCTAATCATGGGGGAAGGCAACTTGATCATGGACAGGGGACAATGGAAATGCTTCCCGAAATAGTAGAGGCTGTTGAGGGTAAAGCGGAAATTGTTCTTGACGGCGGAATTCAGAGAGGAAGTGATGTAATAAAGGCAGTGGCTTTGGGTGCGAAGGCAGTGGCTATAGGAAAGATGCAAGGTTGGGGTCTTGCAGCCGGTGGAACCCCGGGCCTGCTAAGAGTATTAGAAATACTGGAAGAAGAAATAAAAGTGGCGATGGGGCTGATGGGGGTCACTTCAATTGACCAGCTAACTCCCGCCTATACCTGTCCAGCCGAACTTGTCACTATGCCTCATGAGATGAGTTCATGGGTCAATAAGCCAGATGATCGTATTCTCTGACAACACGCAGCTTAGACTGTTTCTTTTTTAGGGTGAAGTATATTCCGAAGCTGGTTTATAAATGCCCCTTTGGGAAGGACCAGATTGCATCCTAGGGTGCGAGCTTTATTCATTGAGCGTTCGTCTTCGTGAGGTCCGTAGGCGACCATCGTTACTTTATTGAGCTGAGTCTTGAAATGGATTGCCAATTCCTTTAAGACAGTCGCCCACAATTTGGGTTCTTCCTCAAGATCTACGAGAATAGCCCTGACGTCTGAGTTATTGACCAGGCTCTCAGTTTGATCTACATCCGTAAGGCGACGAACCTTCATGGTTGAACCTGCAGCAGCTTCAATCCTTGGCAAAAACACCAAGTTCTTAGAAATAAGTATTACAGTCTGCTTTCCATTTTCCATAATTTCTCACACTTTGTTTTGTATAGTTCCCGATAGAACTGTTTCAGTGCTAACCTTACACCACTTCCAAATAAGGAGCTGGATCGCGGTGATAGTTTCTGTAGACATTGGAGGCACGCATCTTAGAGTCGCACTTTTGGACGGAGATTTCAAAATTCTTTATCGGAACCGCATGCCTACTGGGCGACGATCTAAGCCAGAGAGTTCGTGCCAGCAAATTGTGGGAATGATCCATGCTGGTATGGAAAATATCGGAAATAGAAACATCCGTGGTATAGGCATCTCCTCCCCGAGTGTAGATCGTAGGACAGGTAAATTGGTTAACCCACCAAATTTGCCGGAATGGAATGGGTATTCTATATCGGAATTCTTGGGGAAACGTCTCGGAGTGGCAACCGCCATATTAAACGATGCTTCCCTCGCTGCTCTTGGGGAACACAGGTTTGGTGCGGGATTGGGATATCAAAATATGCTCTATTACACGCTGTCAACCGGTATAGGGGGAGGTCTCATATTTGATGGGATGCTCTATGAAGGTGAGTCAGGATTCGCTGGAGAACTTGGTCATGTCACGGTGAATCCCGGGGGAGACTTGTGTGGTTGTGGAAACAGAGGCTGTCTCGAACTTTACGCTTCGGGACCGTCTATAGTAGATAAGGTGTTAGAAGAAATACGGTCGGGGAGTAAAACTTCGCTATCTAATAAAGAATTCATTAACACAGAGGATGTTTTTAACGCCGCCAGTATCGGTGATGAACTCTGTGTGGAAGTAGTAGCCCGGGCAGGTAACTACCTAGGAATGGGAATACTTAACGCTATGCATGCCTTCGAACCTCAAGTAATTGTTATCGGTGGAGGGGTAAGCGCCAAGTTTAGTCAGTTACGGCCCTACGTAGAAGACAAAATATCTCGTTACGCCATGGCGCATTTCAGAGGTACAATTGATATCAAGACATCGATATTGGGGGATGACGCATCCCTCATAGGCGCAGCCTGCTACGCCGATGAATCGATCTCAGAGGAATAATTCCCTGGGCTTCCCGGCTTTGTGGGAGGATTGTACCTATCCTCTGGGTTTTTCCATCCTCGAAAGTTTGGTTTCCGTTTTTCTGCGAATGCCCTTCTTGACTCTATCAGATCGTCTTGGTCTCCGTGTTCCTTCAGATCCCTTGCAAATGACTCAAGCTGGCTAGGAATTTTGGGCCTCATAGACCTCATCATCTGTATAGTATTTACACGAGAAGCAGGTGGCAAAGACAACATGTGTTCGGCCATCTCTACAGCGGTAGGAATTAATTTTTCTTTTTCAACAATTCTGTTTAGAAATCCGATTTCATAGAACCTTTGGGCGGTAAAACGGAACCCCAGTGCCATTTCAGTAGCGATGGGATGCGGAAGATTTGCCATGAATCCATGGTTGTAGCCACCTAAAAGCCACCTTTTTGCTTCAGACACTTCGAAAATGGCCTCAGGCACGGCGATTCTTAAATCTGTGGATTCAACGAGCATGAATCCTCCACCCATAGCATATCCATTAACCGCGGCGATAACCGGTTTCTCAAGTTCACCGCTCATTAATGGATCCCGTATTTCTGTCCTTCTACCTCCTGGAACGCCATCTTCCAAGGACTCTTTCATGTCTTCACCGGCGCAAAACGCCCTGCCAGTACCAGTAAAAACGCCTACTTCAAGATCTCGGGATTCCCGTAGTTCCGACCATGCCTCAGCCAATTCAGTTCTTATTTGGTAGCCAAGAGCATTTAACCGCTCAGGACGGTTTATACTAACTATTAATACTTGACCCTGTTTTTCCGTTTCTACTAGTGACATCTGTTCGACTCTCCCAATTGAAATTTAGTTTTGACGGAACGAGATATTAGCATCATATTTCAATTTCCGTGCTATAGAATGCTAGGGCATAAAAACATCCGATAAGGGGGTAGCTATGAAAATTTCGGGTATAAAGACAAACATATTTTCCTCTATGCACAGAAATGCTAAGAGAAATTGGCTGCTAGTTCGTATTCAAACTGATGAGGGATTGGAAGGCATAGGAGAGGCTTCCATGTTGAGCTTCGATCCTATTGTAGCCGCCTTGCTTAATGAATGGGCTGACAATTATTTAATAGGTAAAGACCCTATGTCCACCCAGGTGCACTGGACTCGTCTTTACCAGGACAATCTCGACAAGGGTGGCAGGCTTTTCTCGACCGCATTGTCTGGCATCGACATCGCTCTATGGGACCTGAAAGGGAAGATTTTGGGACTCCCAATCTACCAATTACTTGGAGGGCCATATCAACACAAACTCCGGGTCTATGCCAACGGCTGGTATACAAATCCAGCATCACCAAGCCAGATAGCTGAAGAGGCCGAAGCGGTCGTTTCAATGGGATACAACGCAATGAAATTTGACCCTTTCGGACGGTCTTCTTACACGACAATATCCCGGGAGGAGGCACAACTCGCTGTTGATCGGGTGGCGGCGGTTCGAGAAGCAGTTGGTCCGACCGTTGATATCCTCATAGAGGTTCATGCAAAGTTCAATGTATACACCGCTGTTGACCTGGCTAGACGAATGGAAGAATTCAGCCCGTTCTGGTACGAGGAGCCTGTATCGCAGGAGAACCTGTCGGAGATGAAACAAGTTAAGGACAGGATTGGAATCCCGGTTGCTACCGGAGAAAGGCTTTATTTGAAATTTCCATTTTTTGAGCTAGTAAAAAATCAAGCCGCGGACATTCTCCAGCCTGATATTTGCAACGCTGGAGGTATAACTGAACTGCAGAAAATTGGAGCTTTGTCTGAAGCACAACATGTGATGATGGCACCCCACAATACAAATTCTGCAGTGGGGACGGTGGCAAGCCTTCATTTGGATGCTGCCATGCCCAATTTCCTTATTCAGGAATATCATGCCGAATTCTATGAACCCCATTACTTTGAGGTCGTAAACGGTCTTCCCAGGCAAGAAAATGGCTATGTTGACCTTCCGTCTGGACCTGGACTTGGCATCACCTTGAACGAGGATATTTTAAATATGCATCCTTATCAGCCTCTTGGAATATCGAAGAACCTCTATGAGCGAGGGATATAAGTTCATCAGTCAGCCAGTCTAGCTAAAAAGACTGGTATTAGCCTATTTGTCCTCTGCTGGTATTCCTCGTACGGTGGATATGCTTTAACAGCGATATCCCACAGCCTGTCTCTTTCCTGTCCTTCAGGAACTTCCCTAACTTCCATGAAGTGAACCTCGGTACCGTCTTGGATATCAACATTGGAATCGGCCTTCAAGTTATGGTACCAAAGTGGATTCTTTGGCGACCCTCCCTGTGAAGCCACCAATACATACCGATCTCCGTCTGAGACCTTCATCAAAGGAGTTTTTCGTATAGCGCCGGTCTTCCACCCCCGGTTCGTCACTATAATCACAGGAAGGCCTGTCTCTCTCAGGGTGGTGCCCTCCGCTCCATTGCTACCCTCGTAAAGTTCTACTTGATCCGCTACCCATTTTCTCGGACTTGGTATGTATTCTGTCATATATCCTCCTTAAAAAAACAAACCTTTCAATTGGATTATTAACCTTAACTATACATTGCCAAAGGTGTGCTGAATCTTCACAATTTAAGGACTATTTTAGGGAGTACACACAGCTTCATAACCAAAACTTCCATATTGACAAAATCTTTTCGAGATGAGGTGCCCTTTGCACAATCCAGCTACAGAAGCAATAGAATCGTACAACCGGTGGTTGAACGCCTTTAATAACCGTGATGTCAATGGGATGCTGGATGAAATGCATTTCCCACATGTCAGGATTACAGGGGAAAGCCAAATTCAGATGTGGAAATCGAGGGCGGATCATCTAATTCAGCTTGAGAATATGACCGACAGGCTCCGTGCGGAAGGCTGGAGAAAGACGACCACCGCAAATCTAGAGGCTGTGCAGCACGGGACCAAAAAGGTGCATTTGGTAATGCGTCAGTCCCGAATTAATAGTCAGGGGACCGCTTACAACATTTTTGACACTTTGTGGATATTTACGAAGGAGGAGAAAAGGTGGGGGGTCCGTTTCCGTTCTTCCTTTCAACTCGGTTCTAGCGAAGTGTGTAGTCAATCAATTACGTAAGAAAAAACTTGCGAGAGGAAGCCCTTAGCAGCATGTGAGATAATTGTGCGCTCGGATCACATATTTGGTGTTCGCCTAAGGAATTCATGGAATGTTGCCTGTAGAGAAAATCAGAAATATTACCATCATTGCACATGTTGATCATGGTAAGACTACCCTCGTCGATGCCTTGTTGAAGCAAAGCAATACTTTCAGCGAGCGTGAAGATCCGGGAGAACTCATAACTGATAGCAACCCTCTTGAGAGAGAAAAGGGCATCACAATTCTCGCCAAAAACGTTTCTATTACATACAAAGACGTCAAGATAAACTTGATAGACACCCCCGGCCACGCCGATTTTAGCGGGGAGGTTGAACGGGTAATGAATATGGCTGACGGATGCATACTTCTAGTGGACGCCGTAGATGGTCCGATGCCTCAAACGCGATATGTTCTTCAACAGGCGATGGACCATGGCCTTACTCCAATAGTCGTAATTAACAAAATAGACCGACCTGAGAAACGTATAGATACAGTTAATAGAGAAATTGACGACCTATTCCTTGAACTTGCAACTGAAGAGTCTCAACTAGACTACCCTGTGCTCTACGCATCCGCTAGGGACGGATACGCTTTAAGCGCTCTCGACGACATTCCTGAAAACATCGTACCAGTTCTAGATGCTATATTGCAGAAAATACCCCCACCAGCGGGTGATTCACAAGAGTCCCTGCAAATTCTGGTGGCTGCGCTCGATTACGACGACTATGCAGGTCAAATAGCTATCGGAAAAGTCTCTAGGGGAACCGTAAGTTCAAAAATGCCAGTTACCCTCATGTCGACCGGTGGCGGTAATTCAAGGCACACTCTGGAGTCAGTGTTTATTTTTGAGGGGATGGGCAAGAAAAAGGTTGCGGGGGCTTCCGTCGGAGACATTGTAGCAATGACCGGGTTGGACAATGTTCGTATTGGTGACACCATAAGTGATCAGTACTCCCCAGAAGCATTAGAACCAATCAAGGTGGACGAACCTACGGTCAAAATGACCTTTGGGACTAATACATCGCCGCTGATGGGGAAAGAAGGCTCTTTCTGTACCTCGAGAGAGTTGTTCAGACGTCTTTCTCAAGAACTTCGCATAGATGTAGGATTGCGAGTGGCCCCGACCCAAAACCCAGATCAGTTCGACGTCAGTGGAAGAGGTGAGCTCCATCTTTCAGTTCTAGCAGAGAATATGAGAAGGGAAGGATACGAATTTCAAGTGTCTCAGGCAGAGCCGATTGTGAAAGAGATTGATGGAAGAAAGTATGAACCTTATGAATCCTTAATCATTGAGACAGGATCTGATTACTATGGACCGCTCACCGAAGATTTAACGCGGCGTCTCGGCTTACTGGAGGAAGTAATTAATGATGGTAGCGGAAAAATCAGAATGAAATTTACCATCCCTACCCGCGGGCTGATTGGATTCAGGTCACATTTTCAAAACACAACAAGGGGCGATGGAACAATGAACAGCAGGTTTGAGTCATACCAGCCTGTCGCGGGTGATATTAGGAGCTCATCCCACGGGTTTCTTGTCGCATCGGAAGCAGGAGATTCAGTGACTTATGGTCTCATAAATGCACAGGATCGAGGGAAAACTTTAATTGGTGCCGGCACCAAAGTGTATGAAGGCATGATAGTAGGCTTGAACTCACGGCCAGCAGACCTTGTGGTAAATGTTTGTAAAGAAAAAAAATTAACTAATATGCGCTCTTCAACTGCCGATATAGCGACGCAGCTTGTGAAACCTATAGATTTTAGTCTGGAAGAGGCATTGGATATGATAACTGGGGACGAATTGATTGAGGTTACGCCGGAGAACCTTCGCCTTCGCAAGAAGACACTTTCAGGGCATGCCAGACTACGGCAAGCTAGAGTTAGTAAAAAAGGGAATCTTACTTCCAAATAGCTAAGTGCCTGCAGGGCGGAACGTCAGACATTGAACCGGAAATATATTACGTCACCATCTTTGACTATGTAGTCTTTCCCTTCCACCCTCATTTTTCCCGCATCTTTAGATTTTTGTTCCCCCCCGAGATTCACATATTCCGTATATGAGATTACTTCAGCTCTAATGAAGCCACTTTCAAAATCTGTGTGGATTTCCCTCGCAGCCCTACGCGCTGTTGACCCATTTGGTATAGTCCAAGCTCTAGACTCTTTCGGTCCGGCAGTGAAATAAGTCATTAAATCCAGGAGTTCATAGCCTGAATGTATTAATCGGTTAAGACCGGGTTCCACGATCCCGATCCCGCTAAGATATTCTGACCTATCATTGTCTTCTAATTGCGATAATTCTGATTCTATCTTCGCGGATATCACGATAGTTTTAGCATTCTCTATATCTGCTAACTTAGAAATTTTCTCTGAGTGTTTGTTTCCAGCAGAAGCGGATTGTTCATCCACATTACAAACGTAGAGTATGGGCTTGGCTGATAACAGCTGTAGACTTGTAAAGATCGTCTTTTCGTTGTCTTTTAGACTTAAAATCCTGGCTGGCTTCCCTTGTTGCAACAGATGATATGCGTCTTCAAGAATAGGTAGTATCTCCCGGGATTGCTGATCACCACTCCTAGCCTTTTTGTCTAGAGCGGGTAGTCTGCGCTCTATGCTATCGATGTCCGCCATCATGAGTTCTGTTTCAACGATTTCCGAGTCAGATACAGGGTCGACACGATTGTTCACATGGGCGACATCATCATCATCGAAACATCGTAATACGTACGCTATGGCATCCATTTCACGAATATTTCCAAGAAATTGATTTCCAAGTCCCTCACCTTTAGATGCCCCTTCAACAAGTCCTGCTATATCTACAAATGTCATCCGTGTGGGAACGACTTTTTCAGACTTTGCGATATCCGCCAGGGCCTGTAACCTCGGATCGGGAATCGCAACTTCGCCTATATTTGGTTCTATTGTGCAGAATGGGTAGTTAGCAGCTTGAGCGTGGGCGGTCTGCGTAAGAGCATTAAATAAGGTTGATTTACCGACGTTAGGCAAACCAACTATTCCACACTTGAATCCCATAACAGTTAATTGTCCTCCATTATTCAACGAAGATCTAATATTGAGTCTTTTCACAGTCGAAATGCATCGACTTATCTATCGTTGACCAGCTAAGGCATGTACGGAAACAGCGGAGGACCCAGTTGGGTATCTATCATGTCTTGTGACATCTCCACAAAATCGCAAAGCAAAGGTCTTGTATCTCTTGGGTCAATTATGTCGATTCCATGTCCGTTGCCCTCACCCCCAGTCGCCTCAGCAGTCCTAAAAGGTGAGGACATCGCATTGAGTCGAGCCTCTATTTCCTCCCGTTTAGCTTCAGGATTGTCGGAGGATGCAATGTCTCTTCTGTAAGCCGCTGATACTCCGCCTTCTATATGCATCGACCCCCATTTTCCAGAAGGCCAAGCGTATCGATGGTACATCCCAGTTGTCCTATGGTGTGTTTGTCCCGCTACTCCATAAGCCTGTTTTATGTAGAAACTTACCCACGGGCTCTGGCTGCGGCATTGAGCTACGACCATTCTTGCCCCAGCTCTCACTATTCCTTGGTTCTGGGCCTCCATACCAACCATGAAACCCGGTTCATCTACGAATGAGACAACAGGAAGATGAAATGTATCGCATAAGCTCCAAAGCCTCATCGCCTTCTCCCCAGCCGCCCCATCCGTTGACCCACCAAGGCGTCTAGGGTTGTTAATCATGACTCCAATCGGGTATCCGTTCGCCCTTGCCAACCCAGTTATTCGAGACCTTCCATGAAAAGGGGCGATCTCAAAAAAAGAATCTTTATCAAGAACATGATCCAAAATCTTGTAAGGATCATAACTTTTTTTCACATCTTTTGGGATTATGGAAAGTAATTCTTCATCCCTCCGACCGGGATCATCGTTGGTATTTATCTTGCCCGGTTTTTTCCACACGCTAGAGGGCATATAACTAAGGAATTTTCGAATCATTTCGAAGGCTTCCTCCTCGGTATTTGCCAAGTTGTCTATAACACCTGATTTGAATACCTGGCTGTTATGGTCACCTAATTTTTCCTTTGTTATTTCGTACCCGAGGGCTGCCTTTACTACCGGCGGCCCTCCTGCAAACACTTGACTCGTATCCTTGACCATGACGTTGAAATGACATAGGCACGCCTCAATAGCTGGCAACCCTGCTACGGAACCCAATACCGCAGATACCACAGGAACCTGGTTCAACAGATTTACTGCAAGATCAGTGCTGGGACCGTCGGGAAGATACGTCCTACCGAGCTGTTCAAATGTCCTCACGCTGCCGCCTACTGCATCCAATAGCCTAATTAAGGGAAGGCGCCATTGAGTTGCGTATTTAAGCGAGCTAGGCTTGCTACCGTGTCCTCTCTCCCCGGCACCTCCCCTCACGGTGAAATCGCCCCCATCGAGCAATACCCGCATACCGTTAATTTTTGAAATCCCAATGACTCTAGGATACGGTTTCAGATCAACCAGTTCGTTTTCTTGGTAAAGGGCACTACCTGCGAGGGCGGATAATTCTTGGAAAGTTCCTGGGTCCGCCAACCCGTCGATTCGCTCCCTAACAGTGAGCTTTCCGTTCTCATGCTGACGCCTGATACCTTCATCGCCACCCATACCCTGGATCATCTCCATTCGCTTGTTTAATTCATCTATTTCGTTTTGCCAGACCATAAAATTGCTTCGCTCCTAGCCTTTTATCCGAAAATTTATTCTATGCTAGTTAGCATATGAGGTTGAATACTTGTTCATTTATAACCGTCGAATCGTACTACCTCCGTCCGTAAGAACAAGTTTTAATTTAGAGTTTCAATGCCATAAAATCAATCAACCACCATACTGGGTGACATTATCGAACATTTGGAGAATGGCTACCAATACCAATATTCTAAATGAGATATGGATACAGTAAAGTGATCGTTTCGGCCTTTTCAGGTTAAAATTTGGCCGGAAAGCAAACAGATCTTAAATCCTATATTTGGCCAACGAGATAATACTTCGAGGGATTTATTTTTGGCGAGACTACTGCTGCATCAAGAGCTCCTGCCTCTATTGTTATCTCCTCTGATACAACAAGTGTTCCTATAAGAAGAAACCTTGTATATTGTCAACAGTAATAGATTGAGGAGGCTAAATATTTATGGGAAGGTTAGACGGAAAGGTTGCTCTCATATCCGGTGGAGCCAGAGGACAAGGAGCAGCTGAGGCAAGGCTGTTTGCTAGTGAAGGGGCTAGTGTGGTGATTGGTGACATACTAGATGAAGAGGGCGCTATGATAGAGGCTGAAATAAATGAGACAGGAGGATCTGCAAAATTCGTTCACTTGGACGTAACTAGTGAATCAGAGTGGGAATTGGCAGTGTCCGAGGCAGTACGAAGCTATGGGAAGCTTGACATATTAGTGAATAATGCCGGAATTCTACTCCGTAAAGGGTTGGAAGAAACGACGGGGGAAGAATGGGATCGGGTCCAAGATGTCAACTCAAAGGGAGTTTTCCTAGGGATAAAATCGTCAATACCCGCAATGCGTGAGGCAGGGGGGGGATCCATAGTTAACATATCCTCCATTTCAGGGCTAATCGCCTCGCCTAACACTGCTTATGGGGCCAGCAAAGGTGCCGTTCGACTCCTGACAAAATCTGCCGCTGTGGAATACGGTCCAGAAAAGATTAGGTGTAATTCGGTCCATCCGGGATTAATCGAAACTGATATGGTGGCTGAAATGATCGCCGACGAGAAAGAGAAAGCATATCAGCTAGATAGAACGCCATTAGGCACATTTGCTAGCCCGGAGGATGTCGCCTTTGCCGTGTTGTATCTTGCGTCCGATGAATCCCGATATGTGACTGGTTCAGAGTTAGTCATTGATGGTGGCACGACCGCTAAATAGCATAATAAGATGGTATAAGATTGTTCACGGCTTGAGGTATACCGTCGAGACTTGTAGATTATCTCAACTTAAATTTACTCCAATGGCACAAGGCCTTGGAGTAAATTTAAGACAACGGCTACGAAATAGCACCTTAGCGGGGTATTGCAGGTCCCTCAATTACGGCGAAGAATTTGTTGGTAAAGCTTATAGAGGATGAAACAGGAGATAAACATTGTCACATTACTTGATCGTCGGTTCGTACACGAGTGAGGCTTGGGCGGCGCAAATAGAGAATCCTAGAGATCGCATAGAAGCGATAAGGCCTTTGATAGAGGCAAATAATGGAAGTATAGAGGCAGCCTATTATGCCTTTGGCGACTACGATATATTCGTTGTCCTCCAATTCCCAGATAATATAACTGCAGCTTCGATATCTATAGCTGTTGGCGCAAGTGGCGCATTTAGTTCCTTCAAGACAGTTCCCTTAATGACTATTGACGAAGGACTTGAAGCCATAAAGAAGGCTGGGGGAACCAGCTACACCCCACCCGGAAGGTAGCATATGATTCCAAATACAAGAACTTAATTTATCCACCTCCAACTGCAGTTGGCTAGATTTGCCAGTCTGATCCCAGAGACACAGGTGGGACACGCATCAATTTAGTGTCTTCCCTTTTTCCCGGCTGGCTGGTCGGCTGAGCGAATCATATAGTAGAAGCCTTTCCAGACCCCAGAACCTAATGTTGCCCCAAGGCAGTTTATGAACATGTCTATGATCTGAGCATCTCTTCCCCGTATGAAGAGTTGGTGGAACTCGTCCGAAATCCCATATGCCGTGGCAATAAGGGCCGAGAGCAACAAAGTTCTTGTTGAACGGGCCCTTATTCCAAAACATATTGAAATGGACAGAATCAAGAAGATTATTAGATGGTAAGCCACATCCAATCTGACTAACGTTGTCCCTAGCTTCCCACCAGAAGATAAGTCTATCTGTTCCGATGGAATGTGGGAAATCGCGAAGATAATTGATGCCGTGAAAAGAGCCGGAAGTAATCTGCCGCCAACTCTTAATTTCGCTCGCACTTTGGACATACTCATATTTAGTGAATTCCTTACACCAGGACCGAATTGTAAATGGCAGACTTGAATATTGGCTGAATGAAACCCATTAAAGGCTCTCGTACAGATCTAAGTTTCACTGATATAAATTCATGAAAAAAAGATCACGAAATATATTGCCAAAGTTGTCGTTCATTAGTTAACGTAGTAGGCCTCTTGCTGCTGACCCAGTTATTTTGTTAGCGGAGAATAAGTATTCGCAACTGCGATAATTTATTAGAAAAGGAGGAGTAAACATGGGAGATATTTCGGTAAATAAGCTGGCCGGTCTGTCACTGATCGTCGGACCTGTCGTTGCGCTGGTATTTTACTTTATCCAGCAATTTGGAGTTATTGGCAATGGGACTGACCCTGCCGACGGCTCAGCAGTAGTTCAAAAACTAGCGGGCAGTGCGGAGTTATCTGTACTTACCGCAATTGGAATCACCATCGGTCTAATAATTCTGTTTCACGGGGTTGCCAGGCTCACGCAAGAGAGTGGAGATGCACTTTCTAGCCTTGGTCTGAAATTCATCATCGTCGGCACAGCTGGCTGGGTGGTAGGAAACGGGATAACGGCCTCAATCGCCGGTGACATAAGTAACGGAGGGCTCTACGGAGCGGCTCTGGGAATCAACCAATTTTCAGCGATAGTGTTTTCGTTAGGATTTGCGGCGATAAACTTAGGGATAGCCGGAAGGGACTACATCAATAAAAACGTAGCTTACGTGGTTGCCATAGTTGCCCTCGTTGGCCTTGTCGCCGCTGTAATAGGTGGTTTTGATTCCACCACACTACAGACAATGAACCTGATTGGTGGCATAGTCTATATCATATGGACTCTCTGGAGCATTTGGCTTGGCAAGGACATGATGGCTAGAGACTAAGAGTTCTAAACATTTAGAAGCAGTCCAAGAGAATGTTAAAGGGCTGGGCGGTGGTACCGCCCAGCCCTTTTTTGACTAGAAAGTTTCTGGGCATTTCTCTTTCTTTTCAAAGAAGATACCTCATTTTATAATTCACCTCAAATGGAGAGTTACACACATTAATGATGATTTCGGGAGTTTTCAGATGGAGATGAGAGTTACGAAAGCTTCGGCTAAGCAAATTGGTGTTTCAATTACCACTGGGCAAAGTAGTGCACAAGAAGTAGTTGAGGAACATATAGCGAGGATAGATAAGGTTAATCCCCGGCTTAATGCGGTCGTGGAGCGATGTTCAGAACGGGCACTTGAAGAAGCCAAGACAGTTGACGAGGAGGTTTCAAAGGGAGAACTTAAGGGACCACTCCATGGCGTGCCCATGACACTTAAAGACTCGTTGGATACCGAAGGCGTGGTTACAACTTGGGGTACTCTGGGTAGGAAAGGGTTTGTTCCGAATAAGGATGCCACTCTTGTTCGGAGGCTCAGAAGAGCAGGGGCGATCCTTTTAGGCAAAACCAATACTCCGGAATTAACACTTGCTGCAGATACCGATAACCTGGTTTATGGTCGAACTGCCAATCCCTATAATGACCAACTTTCCCCAGGTGGGAGTAGCGGTGGGGCCGCGGCCATAATAGCCTCGGGAGGCTCCGCTTTTGATATAGGAAGCGACACAGGGGGTAGTATACGGATTCCGTCCCATTCCTGCGGTATCGCAGGCATCAAGCCTACATCAGGTAGGGTTCCGAGGACAGGGCATTGCATTTCTTATGCGTTAGGAGCGACTGAGTCCCTTACGCAAAACGGCCCGATGGCACGTAGGGTTGAGGACCTCTTTCCGATATTGCAGGTTATTTCAGGTCCGGATTTTGTAGATCCAGCGATAATACCAATGCCGCTAAGGGATCCTGAAGGCGTCAGAATTGAAGATCTCAGGGTCGCCTTTCACACAGATAATGGGTTGATGACACCGACACCAGAAATACAAGATGCGGTTTCAAAAATTGCTATTACATTGGAAGATATAGGCGCAGATGTTACTGAAATTAGACCCGACGCGATTAAGATGTTAGAAGAGATCGATAGTAGAAATTCGACTGGAGATGGGAGAGCCTCTGTGCGGCGTATTCTTGAGAGAGCCGGAACTAAAAAATACTCCCCCTTTATAGAAAACAGGCTTGCAGAGGCATCGGAGATGAAGACTGGCGAATTTACTGAGGTTTTAGAGCTCGTCGATAGTTATAGGAGCCAAATGATCGGATTCATGGAGAATTTTGACATGATTCTGTGCCCTTCGAGTGCTAAGGCTGCGATCGGCCCTGGTGAGGTTTTCCTTCCAGAGAACAAGTTTCTTTACTCTTACACCTCTGCGTTTAATGTGACAGGTTGGCCTGCTGGTGTCGTGAGAGGAGGTTCCACATCTGACGGACTACCTTTCGCAGTACAGGTTGTTGGGAGGCCATGGCGGGAGGACGTAGTTCTTGCTGGTTTAGCAGTTATTGAAAGTGATACTGGCGGTTGGCAGCCCCCAGAGCTATAAAACAGGGTGGCTATCTATTCAGCAAGGAATAGACTTGTATTCTGTGTCGGTTAGATTCAGTGACATAGAGATTCCCTGATGTGTCCAGTCGTACGGAAACCGGTGACCAGAACAACTTTTCAATGTGTGCCGACATTGTATGAGGGTCTTTCAATTCTGACATTAGATTCTCATTCTCCAAATTGGCTGACTTTCTCGCCTGTCCTTCCTCTTGGTTTGTTTCAAGAAACTCGCTTGCCCACTTTGACAGAGTGGCCTCGCCCCTCAACTCCTGCACCAAGTAGTCAGAGCTTTCAATTGCTTTAACCGATTCATTTCCCCAATCTGATACATATATTTGCCCGTCCTGTGATACCGCCACTCCTGAAGGGTGATTCAGCCTATGTGCTTCTTCACCCGCTTCACACGTAAATGTTTGAGTGTATTTTCCATCGGGGGAAAATTTCTGTACTCTGTTGTTTCCCCAATCTGCCACGTAGATCTCCCCCTCTGCCGACACATCTATGCCCCATGGCAAGTTAAACTCACCATTACCATCTCCGGGGGCTCCCAAGCTGGAAAGGAAGTTCCCCGATGTATCGAAGATCTGAACCCTATGATTCTTAGTATCAGAAACGTAAATCTTTTCTGTAGTTGGGTTACAGGCTATACCTGAAGGACCGTTCAGCTCACCAGAATTGTTCCCTTTGCTACCCCATCTCCGAACAAATGTCCCATTTAAATCAAATGTGGAAATCGAGTTAGTGTAGTCATCAACCACATATATATGGCCAGCATTATTCCCGGTTATACCTGAAGGTGAAATCAAATATCCTTCTTCAACACCGTAGTGGCCAAAGGTTCCGTAGTATTGGCTTTCCAAGTCCAACACGGTAATTCTGACGCCTCGTTCACCATAGTTTCTGCTTTTATTAGTTACATACAGGCGATGGTTTTCTGCCATTAAAGCGTCGCTAGGATACTCAAACCCTCTACCTTCCATAGCAACTATTCCCAAGGTTAATAGGTAAGTAAGTGGGCCTTCCTGAACTGTATTCATGGTAATTTAATCTGCATGGCTTTTCTCAGTCTATGTCAGGCCATTTGAAACTCTTTTGTAGATCCCACTAGTCTTATAATTCCTGAGACTTGCTCTCTCAAATCTGATAATCCTGCGGCATAGTCAACCATGGCTTCCATGGCTTTTTCTGACAATGTGAGAGCTCCCATTTGCCTGAGACATTGATCCACGATCTGTTTTGGATGTGTGTCAGGATCTAGGGAAGATTCGATGCATGTAATTAACTGACTGACACCGGGGTTTTCCTGGTTACCAAGCGATTCAGATGCGAAATTTATTCGCTCTATTAATGCTCCGGTATTAATCCACTCCTGGCCCTCGTGCCAACCTTCCACACTTGGGGGATTGTTTAGTTCCTGTCCCATCCATCCTACTTGACTATATCTCGGAATCATGTCCCGGTTAGGTACCGTGAACTCCCCAGTTAATTTCAAAACCCCGACCGCAAATTCTGCTGGACCTTTCACTTTTTTGTATCTAACATCGCCGGATTTGAAGAATTTCGAATTGAAAAGCACTTTCAACATGTCGGATATATTGTGATCATGTCGGAAGTAAGCATCCACCAGTTCGTCTATGGCCTCAGGATCCCTGGGAGGCAACTGGTTCCAGGAAGGAACGGGGGCTTCATCGGCAACGAAAAAATGGTACAGGTGGCGAGCCAGAAACTTTGCAGTACTTTCCTGCTCGCAAATCACTTTAATTATATCTTCACCGTCGAAATTACCACCTCTACCAAGAAAATCTTTTCGGCTCCCATCGTGGTCGTCTTCACGGTATTCGTAGTGGTAGGCAATCCTCCCGTAAGGCCAGTCAGAGTCTCTCTTCGCGCGAACCATCATGTATTCAGAGTTCCCTATAGTCCAGCCGGTAAAGGCTTTGGCACACTCTTTGATATCGTCCTCTGTATAGTTGCCCACACCCATGGAGAAGAGCTCCAGCAATTCCCTTCCCCAGTTCTCGTTTATCGAACCTTTATGGTTCTCTTGGTTGTCTAGCCAGACTATCATAGCCGGGTCTTTTGCCAACTTCAGCAATAGATCGTCGAACCGGCCCATGCTGTGTTTTCTGAACATTTCAATCTGATCAGATAACACCCTTCCGTTGATGACCTTTGGTACGCCAGTTGCAAAGATTCCATGCCAGAATAGGGTCATTTTTTCTCGAAGCGGCGTATTGGAGCTGATCATCCTGTATATCCAGCGCCTCGCAGACCCTTGGGCGTTTATCATGCCGGAGGCTTCCACGTCGAATCTTCTCACCATGTAGTCACCCATCCAGGTTGTTTCTCCTGGGTTAATTAAATCTTCGACAGTTTCCTCATAACTTTTGATCTCTAGGCTCCCCAGTTCCTCAAGAGTCGCTCCAAATCCAGCCCTTCTCATAAGGTGGCCAAGCAGATCGATCTTCTGGTAGTTCAATTCAATCTATCTCCATTCAAGCCTTTTTTGTTATTAATCCTTTGAGGTTCTCGTCGTTAGCATATCTTATAAGATTTTCTACGGCGAAATCTGCGCTTTTGTGCATAGTACCATCTGTGCTTGCAACAGTATGGAGTTGCACTAATAAATTTGGACGCCCGGCCTGTTCAAAAATGATCGCGTTCGCAAAGAAGAAGTTAATATAAGGTAAATCGCTTGATCATTTAATAGGAAGGGAGCTTATTTCTATGGGTTTGATATTAGAGAAACGGGAAAATGTTGCATATATAACCATCGATAATCCGTCTAAAGCCAATATTTTGGACAAGCAGACTTCCAGTGATATAAGTGACGCGTGGAAAGAGGTCTGGGAAGACAGAGAGGTTAGGGCTATAGTGCTAACTGGATCGGGAGATAAATACTTTTGTGCCGGGCATAATTTGGCACCTATTCCAGGAGTGACTGACGAAGAGCGTCAGAGGATGAGGTCGGAAGGAACATTCTGGCCACTGGCTGGAACAGTAAATGGAGCGAAGATAGGGCTCTCTGGTCATTTAGGCGATCATTATCCTCAAATATATAAGCCAGTGGTAGGCGCTATAAACGGTTGGGCCGCTGGTGCAGGTTTTTACATAATGCTCACATCGACAGATATTCGAATAGCCTCGAAGGAGAATGCGCGATTCAAATTTGCGTTGCTTAGCCAGGGGTGGGTTGGGGGAGGTCCGGGAGCCACCTATCTACCCCGTCAGATAGCGTATGTAGACGCTATGCGTATCCTACTAACAGATGAGCCTTTTGGCGCGGAAGAAGCATTGCGTATTAATTTAATAAACGAGGTCGTGCCCCACAAAGACCTAATGGAGAGGGCAGAGGAACTTGCCAGCCAAATAGCATCGAAGCCTCCAATAGCTGTCAGGATGATGAAGGAGTTTGTTACTCGGTTTAGAGAGACCCATGTTACAGAAGCATGGAGGGTTCAAACTCTGATGAATTCATTACTGACACAGATGACAACTGACGGGGACGAAGGCAGAGCAGCCTTTCTGGAAAAAAGAGATCCCGAATTCACCGGTGGAATCAGGGAGAAAGGAGAGGGATACTCGACCCTAGATGAAGATGAATGGTCGAGGCTGATGGATATACGGAGAGATACAGAATGAACTAATTGCAGACAAATGTTCGTTGGTTGACCTTGATTTACGGATAACAGGGTTCAATATATTCAGTTTTTACGCTGATTCATTCCAAAACTTTTGATTTGACCAAGCCGAGGTACTCCTTATCCTCTATGCCTAGCAGGTCCCTGAATATAAGACGGTTATCTCGCCCCAATTTCGGCGCCGCCTTCACATTTGGGGTCAACCCGTCATCAAACCACCATGGGACACCTGGCATAAATCTAGTCTCTCCATCGTTCGTCTCCGTCTCAACTAAGTAGTTACTCTCTTTTAGAAAATCATCCTGATAGACATGGTAAACGTTCCAAGAAGGCGCTGAGGCAATGCCCAAAGACTGGAGAGCCTCAGTTGCTTCAAGGTCGCTGTGCTGCCTGGTCCAATTGGAGATAAAATTATTGGCACCGCGCTTGGATAGAGTGTTTTTGGGATTCTCAGACTTAAATTCTAACGCCCCGACAAGGTCACAAAGGGATCTCCATTGTTCCAGGCTTCGAACGGATAAAGAGACCCATCTATCATCTCCTTCGCAGGGGTATACTCCGCTATGGAGATCAAAATAGTCCTCGTTGCCTTGTGGTAATAAAGGTTGCCCCGTAATTTGCTGATGTATGACCGACATGGTCATGGATCCAACTAAAGCTTCTGCCATCGAGAAGTCTACATATTGCCCCTCTCCACTGGAGGCCCTGTAATTAAGGCAGGTCGCGATAACCATGGCCAACTCCATACCAACCCAGGGGTCTGCCCAAAGACCTCCCTTAATTGGGGTTCCCCCAGGATACCCGGATTGACTGTTCCACCCTGTGTAATGTTGTAGTAGGCTCCCGTAGGCAACATGGTCTTTTTTCGGACCAGTATGCCCAACCCCAGATGATGAAATCATAATGATGGAAGGGTTTGACTTTCGTAATTCTTGGTACCCCAAACCCCTTCTTTCGATCACCCCTGTTGCGAAGTTCTCTATCACAACGTCTGATAGACTAGCGAGGGTCCTGACAATTTCGACTCCTTGTTCCGAGGCAATGTTTACGCTGGCATAGTGTTTCGACTGATTGTACGAGTGGAATGCTGGTCCGGAATAAGATGGGTCTGGTCTGCGGGAGCTACCTATCTTGACTACTTCAGCTCCCATTATCGCCAGTAATCGAGTTGCTGTAGGCCCGGCAATTATCCAACTCAGATCAAGCACTCTTATTCCATCTAGTGGCAACCTCATGTCTAACTGTGGCCTAAAAGTTCCAGATTGTGTTGACCAGACTCCGGAGCCGGACTTCCCACGAGGTTCATTGGCATTCTCGAAAGTTTGTAGGGGACGCCCGGTATTCTTAAAGATCCCCCATCGGTTAGGTTCATATCAATAAAAAAGTCCCGGTGGTTGAATTGCTCATCTGCTAGCAGATCTTCCACAGTGTTAACTGGGAAGCATGGTATGTGCTTGTCTTGCCCCAATTGAGCGATTTCATGTTTAGAAAATTTTTTTGTCCAAAGAGCAATCAGGTCCCATAGCTCCTCGTGATTTTCCTCCCTCCCTGATCGAGAGGAAAACCTTTCTTCCCGTGACCATTCAGGTTCCCCCATCAATTGAACCCACCTGTCCCATTGGTCGTCTTCCCTTGGGGAAATCGCCACGTAACCGTCTTTAGCAGGCAACACACCCCCTATGGCGCCCACCATGCCCCCCACAGAAGCCTCTTTCACTTTTTCAAGGTCTCTTTCAGGAGCTGATCTTCCGAATGCCATGTTGGCTAATCCAGCTATGGTTTGATTAACTAATGCCTCATATTTCGAGATTTCTACATATCCACCTGCTCCTGTTATGTTTCTGCGGAATATGGCCATCATCAATGCGGTGCAGCCAGTCAACCCTGATAGAAATTCTCCTTGGTAGCCTCCGGCCCTGACTGGCGGTTGTTTTTGTGGTTCACTTACCGGCCCAATCAAACCGGGGGCGTTACCGCTCATATGGAAAAGTGTCAGATCAGTTCCCTTCCATTTACTGCGCCGGCCTCTTGTCCCAAAGTCAGAAAAAAGAAGGTAAACTAGGCCCTTATTAGTTTGCTTCACTTCTGAGTACGAAAAAATACTGTGTTGTTCTTTTCCCTCAACAACATTTGTGATGATGATGTCGGAATTGTTTAATAAATTTTGTACGTCTCGTTTGCCGTTATCGCCGCTCAAATCTATGCGAACCGCTTTTTTACCCCCGTTCATTGCTGCGAGAAATTCCTTTTGACTCTCGCTTCTGTTTTTTGGAGAAACATCTGATGGTATCTCGCATCTGACAAATTCTACTTTGATAACCTCTGCGCCCATTATTGATAAGATGCGTCCACAATATAGTGTCGATATGTCGTGCCCAATCTCCAAGACTTTGAGCTTGTTAAACAAATTACATCTCCTTGGATATACTCTTTAAAGATTTACTTGTAGAATCCCGCGAAATATGTGGACGGGATAACATCTTTTACCGACGAAGCCCTCTTCTCCAACCAGTAGTCGTAGGCGGGTGGAGTTAATTTGAAGGGTCTCGGAATACCCAGTTTTAGGGCAGCATCAAGAGCCCAGTTGGGATTGTGCAAAAATTCCCTCGCAATCGCAATCAAATCGGCTCCCCCACTTTGAAGGATTTCTTCCGCTTGCTCAGCATGCACTATTAATCCCACGGCCATGCTGAACATGTTAGCTTCCTTCCGTATTTTTTCTGAGTAAGGAACTTGATAACCATAACTTACTGAACCGGCGCTAATAACCGGGCTGCCAAGAAGACCACCTGAGGAACAGTCTATGACGTCCACTCCCTTCTCTTTCACAATTCTCGAAAGAATGACGCTCTCTTCAGGGCCCCATCCTGCATCATCTTGGACTGACAGACGCATGAAAAGTGGCTTTTCATCTGGCCAGTTCTCTCTTACCGCTTCCACTATTTCAATGGCGAACCTCATTCTATTCGTATTTGAACCGCCGTATTCATCTGTCCTACGGTTAGCCTCTGGAGATAGAAATTGGTGGATCAGGTATCCATGAGCCGCATGAATTTCAAGAACATCAAACCCGGCTGCGTTTGCCCGGGAGGCTGCCTTAGCCCAATTTTCAACGGTAACCTTTACTTCGTTTGTGGATAACGCGCGTGGGATAGGCTCAGATTTAGTGGAAGTGACCTCGCTCGGAGCTATCAAACCCCACTCATCCCAATCGTCAACACCTGCCTCTATAGCACCTTTTTCCGTTAATGGGGCTCCTCCTTCCCAGGGTCGAAACCTCCGAGCTTTACGGCCGCTGTGGCCAAGTTGCAACCCGGGTGCGGAGTTTTGTGCTCGTATGAAGTCTGATAATCTCCTAAAATGAGGTACATATTTATCATCCCAGAGTCCTAAATCGCCAGCTGTTCCACAGCCACGCCTCTCCACTTTAGTGGACTCAATGAATACCAAACCTGCCCCTCCGGCCGCGAACCGGCCGGCATTCATTAAATGCCAGTCAGTGGGAAATCCCTTTACTGCGGCGTACTGGTGCATCGGGGCGACAACTATGCGGTTTTTAATTGTCAGGCTTCTAATTTCCAGCGGGTCGAATAACAACGGAGTTTTCATAGGAATCCTCAATGCTGACTTTTACAGAATTCAACAGTTGCCGAAAATAACGATAGAGTTCTCGATATTCGTTCATATGTCCAGACCGCTAAACTATAACCAAAAAAAGACCTGTTGAGTTAATCCTACCTAGTCGGCAACCTCAATCTCCTCATATGTACCGCCACAAAGGGAAACCGCCAAGGCCAGAATTAGTATGGTTGCGAAAGCTATAAACCCGACTCGCATTCCATTCACGAAAGAATTGAGAACTGGGAAATCAGTATCGCTAGAAAGGCCGGCAAGGGTAGGCGCAAATCCCATTGAACTCATGAATGTGGTAACTACAAGAATCCCGACCGCGATGCTGATAACGGTTGAAGAGTTACGAGCCAAGTGGATAAAGCCCGACACTACGCCATGAAAATTTCTAGGCACTGAGGCAAGAATAATTTTATTGTTGGGTCCGTAAAAAGTTCCGAGCCCGAAACTACAACAGACCATTCCTGCAAGTGGGTGTACCCAGGATGAATCCATATTAAGGTTGGCGAGTATTGCAAGGCCAGCAACGCTTATAGAAATGCCCGCTGTGGTAAAACCATTGGGACCGAACTTATCTGACAATTGACCGGCGAATATTCCAACAACGGCCATGGTCAACGCACCCGCCCCCGAAAACATCCCCATTTGGTAAGGAGTGTAGCCTAGTGCTATTTGTAGGTAAAAAGGCATAAAAAGAAACGTGGTAGAAGTTCCCATAAAATAGAGAAATGCTGAGCCGATTCCGGACGAGAACATACGACTTTTGAACAACCTCAAGTCCATCATTGGGTCGTTGCAGTATATCTCCCAGAACACAAATACGATGAGCGAAATTGATGAAATCCCCAGTGCCGATATTATTCGGATGTCGGCATAACCAAGATTTGGGCTCCATGTAATTCCTTGGAGGAAACAGGCTATGCCTACCGTAAATAGGACCGCCCCTACCCAATCAAACTTGAATCCTGTCACTTTGAATTTAGGCGTCCTATCTGATTGAACGAATAATGCAGCACTCGACATCGCCACAATGCCGATTCCAGAGAGCAAGTAGTACAGCACCCTCCAATTGAACGAAGTCAAAATGTACCCGGAGATCAACGGACCAAGGGCACTCCCCAGACCAACTACGCTTATGTATGACCCGAGGGCTTTGCCACCCTTTCCCGGGCCAAAGATCGCTACGACTAGCGCCATAGACGTACCCTGAGTCATTCCTGAACCTACTCCGCGGATAAAGCTCGCCACGATCAGCCAGATTATTGAAGGTGCGAGTCCAGCCACGAATGTTGTTGTTGAAATCAACATAAATCCAACCAAGTAGATTTTTTTGTGGCCCACCATGTCTGACAGCCGTCCCATCGGTAGCAGTGAAATGCTTATGGCAAGCACATAACTGATTAGCACCCATTGAGTTGTTGGAAGGTCTGAATTAAAGAACTCTGATATGGACGGCAAGGCGACCTGAACACCCGTCTGGTCTGCCACCAAGCAAAAAACACCCATTGAAATGGCTATAAAAGCTGGTAAAGATCTTTTATCCATTTAGTGTTGTCGGACCAAGAACTACAAATGTTGAGGAAAAGTCCGTTTCTACAAGTTGAATTAGCTTCATTTAAGACAATATTAGAGGGAGGGTTTACTAGAACTGTAAACTTTAATCTGATTTGCAAACTTCAATCAATTCCTGCTTCTTTCATAAATTCATGTGAGGCTGTTGCCTAAATCCTAAATTTTGAGAAAGTAGTCACCTGTATCCCCATTCTATTAGATTGTTTCTGGTTCCCGGAAGGTTTGGATATCTTCAACGGATGATATTTCAAGAGTGAGAGGTGGCTTAACGATCAATATCGAAAGATAAATTGGAGGATACAAACCGATCTCCTACGGATTTAAGTTAGGATTGACCCGTCGACTTAACCAAGAACAACAGGAAATGCGACTTGTTTGATAACACAGGAATTTTTGACCCAGATGCCGTCGTTTTCAAGGGCGACGGAGAGCCGGTCAACAACAAAATATTAGCTCAAAGACTCTCTTCGATCATAGAGAACAATTTGATTGAAGAAGACAACTACTCCATTGGGGGTACTGTGGCCAAGCTTGAGAAGGAAATGGCGGAAGTTCTTGGGAAAGAATCTGCAATATTCATGCCGACAGGAACGTTAGCTAACCATTTGGCAATAAGGAACCACGCCCGACTTTATCCGAGAGCGATCGTCCAAGAAAGAAGTCATCTTTATCTGGATAGCGGAGACAGCATGCAACGGCTCAGTAGTATCCATCTAGTCCCTCTCGCTCCTAGCAGACCCTATTTCACGCTGACAGAGGTAAAGGAAGAACTTGAAAAATCTGTCAGTGGTAGGGTATTAACACCGGTGGGGGCTTTAATGATCGAGAGCCCCGTGCGGAGATGTCATGGTCGAGTGATGCCATTCTCGGAAATGAAGAAAATTACTGACCTCTGCAAAGAATCAGGAATTGGATCTCACCTAGATGGAGCGAGGCTATTTATGATGAGTGCGACATCTGGTAAAACCGTTGGAGAATATTCCGAACTGTTCGACACCATCTATGTATCTATGTGGAAATATTTCGGAGCTCCTTTTGGTGCGATACTCGCTGGAAACTACGAGTTTTGTAAAAATTTACACCACGAAAGGAGAATGTTTGGAAGCGGATTACCATCTGCTTCAATGGCGGCGGCCCTAGCGATCGAAGGGAGTAAGCGATTCTTTGAATTTTTTGATGGCGCAGTAGAGGCAGGTAACAATTTAGTTGAACACCTTAATAGCTTTAAATTAATTGACGCCACCCCTTTCAGCGATGGTTCAAACATTTTCCCAGTGAAATTATCAGGAAAAGTTGATTGCAAAAATTTCTGCTTGCAATTAAGAAAAAAGGGTATCTTTGTAAATGCCGAAAACGAGGATAATTCCATCATATACCTCACTGTGAATATCACCATATTAAGAAGAAAACTTGATGTACTCCTATCAGACTTTTCTGAAGCTCTTGAAAAATCTCTAAAATGAGTTCCGCTACGGTGAGAACCGTCTACTGCAATGACGTTCCACTTCTAGTAAGGACGCTAAACTAATTTATTCTCTGAATTGGACACCCACAGAAATAGCCGTTGTCAGTCTTTCCGAACCACTACCTCTTATGAGCACTGTGTCGCTACAATCGATTGCCACTAAATCATGGATCCGCATAGTAGTGATCAAATGAAAACACGTACTATGTTCCAATGGCTTGCTCTCACTTGAGTTAATGGAAAAATAAGTGCCTGAGCCGGTAATAGACTGGTGTCTGATAACTAGTTAATTAGAAAATGTTCTCCGGGAAACGGATGACTAGGGCCTGAAGTACGTTTTCTTCCGTTAGCTTATTAAGGTGTTTATGTCGTGTTTCGTATTCCTGCTGGCTAAAACATTTGATTTGTGGAGATCTCATAGGTAGTTCAGATACGGTTCGGTTCCGTAAAATGCACGAATCATAGAAATACTAAAATGGAGCTGGTGATATTCGCAGTTTGTGTGTGCTATAAATAACGAGTGGGCCAACGTTGCTAATCGTTTTGTGTCTGGCTTGAAAGCACTGAATCAACTTGAAAGAAAAGTTGCCCATAAACAGTTCGTGGAAAGGTTTGTAGGTCTGAAAGCAGTTAGCTTGTAGAGGAAGATTCGGAGGACATCAATTTGAAAATTGCAAAATTCGATTATAGTGGAAATAGCCATTGGGGGTTCATCGAGGGAGAAGAGCTCTATGCCCTAGATGGAGATTTATACGGTGTTAACAGTATGGGCGACAGGATTTGTTCCTTAGGTGAAGCAAGTTTGGTGGCCCCAATTTCTGCGACAAATAAGGTGCCCGCTATTGCCGCTAATTATGGAGAAAAAGACGACAGGGACGGGCCAGGAATCTTCATGAAGCAAC
Source organism: uncultured Dehalococcoidia bacterium (assembly GCA_964409595.1). Lineage (GTDB taxonomy): Bacteria > Chloroflexota > Dehalococcoidia > Lucifugimonadales > UBA826 > CAYPDR01. Next base: position 21,345 of record CAYPDR010000005.1, on the reverse strand, counting down.
CCGGCACGTACCAAGCTCATGGCGGACCAATCGTGTATCCAAGAAGTTGCACGTCGATAATACATGAAGCTGAGCTTGGCGTCGTCATATCTAGAACTGGGCGGCACATTGAAGAGTCAGAAGCGTTCGATTATGTACTCGGGTACACATGTATAAACGATGTGAGCGCTAGGAATATGGTAGCTAGTGACATAGGTAAAGGTTTATCAATGAGGTGGAAACACTTCGACACTTTTTGTCCAATTGGGCCTTATATCGAAACTGATGTTGGCGATCCTAATAATTTGGGAATCGAATGTTTTGTCAACGGGAAGCTATCTGCCTCTGGACGCACGTCGGAAATGATATTTCCGATTGCCATGCTGATTAGTTGGGTATCAGAGGTGATGATGCTTCGTCCTGGTGACATCATACCCACAGGATGTCCTGCCACAGGTGAGATTAAAGTTGGGGACGATGTTGAGGTCAGGATTGAGAATGTTGGATCGCTTGTAAACCCAGTTGTTCCGGACTATTAAAAGGAGGGTAAATGGACGTATATGAATGTTTACGTAGTCGCCGCACGGTAAGGAAATTTAGCGACAGAAAGGTCTCTGATGATGTTTTGGATAAGATTCTCAATGCAGCACGTTGGGCGCCCAGTTCTCGTAATCAGCAGCCCTGGGAACTGATAGTCGTTACCCAAAAAAGTACTTTACGTGAAATGGGGGAGATAGCTAGTACGGGTTCATTTATTGCGGATGCTCCGATTGCTATAGCCATCTTGATGAAAAACGCAGACCAACCAGGCATGGACGCAGGAAGGGCTCTACAACAGATGGAGATTATGGCCTGGTCTGAAGGCCTTGGCACTTGTTTTGTCACATTAACTGAGGACCAAAAACAGCGTATCGCAAACTTGTTGAGGATTCCTGAAGGAGCGGATCTCATCACTGTATTACCATTTGGATTCCGTTCCGATGACTTTCGAGGCAGGGGTACCCCTAGAAAGCCATTATCAGGGATGGTTCATAGGGAAGTTTTTGGGAATCGTTGAGTAACTTGCTGACAACCCATACCTAATCATCTGGTAAGTTGGTCTGTAGAAAGTTATTGAATTGTACTCTTGCCACCAAACCTACGGAGGTGTCCGCGGAGGGTTCAATTATCCATAACGATTGAGAGCCCTTCTCTTTCAGGTATTTCTTCCGCTTCATAACTTATGACGTCATCTTGCAACCATACGAATCGAACACCTATTTTGGCTGCTTCTTTCACAATCTCTATGGCATACTCAGGTCCCCTGAACACATCAACCATATCCACCTTAAGAGGTATGGATCTCAAATCAGGGTAGCTGGTCTCTCCTAAGACAGAGCTTAGCGCTGGGTTTACAGGTATCACTCAATATCCCGCTCCTTTTAGGTATTTTGATACGTAGTGACTCGGCCTATCTTCCTTCGAAGAGATTCCAACCACAGCGATGACCTTGCTCTCTGAGAGTTGACTATAGATTTTATTATCAACATCCATTCAACTGCCTTTCCATGTTTACGTTTAGTATTCGGTCGTCTAATAACAGGAACTTAAAGTAACATTTTCATCAAATCGTGGAGAATTCCGTTTACTCCTTGAAATATATTAAAGTTCAACTCCAATATGTATATGCGCTGACCCCCTTTCGGGGTATATCAGTGTAATACTGGTTGTAGAAATCACAAATGAAGATAGAAATATGGCTTACATTCATATTTTTAGCTGCTGGAGTTTGTAATGGGAGCCAAACTAGGTCACAGTTACCCTATCTTAGCGTTGCTTATTCCTTCATACTGTTAATACATCTACCCATGGAATTGTATGCTCAAATTTACTAACAAATTCATTGCTATCAATATGCGGCAGCAGTTAAGTTTTTTGAACGCGAAATGGATAGCCATAAGCGTAGTCACGTTTGTGGCCTGTTCCACTCCTGCGGAAGAGCCGCAGTCACTTACCACTAATCCTCCACTACCTGAACCAATTCCCATAGCCTCCCCTACTAGTCAACCTACAGCCACAGTGACTAATCTTCAAGCTGTAACAGCATCGGAAGATGGCATAGGAGATGGTGTTTGGCTGGTAGGTGAAGAGATAAAGCCAGGCACGTATCAAGCTCCAGGCAAGGAACTATGCTATTGGGCTCGACTGAGGGGTTTTTCTGGAGACTCGAAAGACATCATTGCCTATGACGCTACCTCTGGCAAAACGATTGTCGCTATCCTGGAAAGTGATTTGGGCTTTAAATCACAGGGGTGCGGCAACTGGACACCGGTTCCCTTAACATCTTTGGCAAAGATGGTGCCTTCAGTAGAACCTACCGCGACACTGCCACCGGTACCGTCTGCGACAGCAACCGAAGTGCCGACTCCTGCTAGGATTACAATTCCGACCGAGACTCCAACTGTAACCTTAACTCCAACTCCAACTCCAACTCAAACTCAAACTCCAACTCCAACGGTGACGGCGGTTCCCACCTCCACCCCAATCCCCACATCACCTCCCACAGCAACACCCACCGTACTTCCGACAGCGACCCCGACAATCCTTCCAACTGCAACGGTAACTTCCACAGCGACGATGACATCTACACCAACAGTAACCGCTACCTCTGGACCAACGAAAACACCAACAGTTGTTCCGAGAATAGCTCCAACTGCAACTATAACTCCCACTCCAACTACTACCCCTTCGCCAACACCTATACCTATCCCAGGCGATGGAGTTCTGATCGCCAACGGAGGCGTGGCTAACGGGACTTTAGATGTTTCGGGCGAAATAGATGAATGGTACTTTGTCGGAACACAACATCAGGACTACTTCATAGTTGTATCTGCGTCCGATTTTGCAGCTGATGTCAAATTGCTTTCACCTAATGGCGTACTCGAAAGGCGAGACTGGGATGATGGTGTCAAACCCGTTATTAATTTCATGTTACTCGAATCAGGTGTTTACACCGTCACTATACAGTCTCTTGACGTCGCAGCTATAGGCGACTACACCATGACGATAACTTTGATGACAGTCAACACTCCAACTGCCACACCTTACACCTCTAACTAGAGGTTTATGCCTTATATATTAGGTGGTTTCCAGCCCCCGCCTGCTAATTCAATAATTGATCCTAAGGAAAGACACACATCTTCTCTCCAAGGGCGCGCTATTATTTGTATTCCAATAGGAAGGCCATCTTCTGACGTCCCTGAGCGGACTACCGTAGCTGGCCATCCAGTTAGATTAAAGGAGCTGGTATAAGTGTTGGCATCCCTTTTATCGCTTTGCAGAGAATTGCCATGTGCCAAAGCTGGAAAAGGGCGAACAGGGCAAAGGATGGCATCATAATTTTTCATAAATCTAAGCATGTTTGACCGGAACTCATCTATTTTCTCAAGCAATTCCGTGTATTTAGACACATGCAATGGTTCACGATCCCGTGCCAGCCTATCCACCCATCCATGGATCTCTTTTGTTCCCCACTTGCTTAGTAGTCTACGTATCGCTGACCCTCCATCGGCGAATAATAAACTTGTGCCCTGAGAGTCTCCAAGCGCTTCAGGCATATCTGCTGTTACGGAAACTCCGATATCTCTAAGAGCCCCTACTGCTGACTTTGTCGCAGATACAACATCGTCGGTGGCTGTTAAATTTGCTATGTTGGTGAAATAAGAGACTTTCAGGCTGCGGATATTAACATCTTTAGGCTGGCGAATAGGCATTGGTATGATCGCCGGATCTTTCCAATCTGGCCCGGCAATTAACGGGTATACCAGTTCCAAGTCTTCAATATAACGCGCCATAGGTCCTACAGTTGTCAAAGCATCAATCGCACCGAGCGAGTGGGAGATGATGTGGCCAGTTCTAGGCACCCTTCCACTTGTAGGCTTCAGGCCAGTTATACCGCAGAAGCTCGATGGTACCCGAATGCTACCCCCTGTATCCGTCCCCAAATCCAAGGGAGACCCTCCCGCAGCTATAATTGCACCCGCTCCGCCGCTACTGCCTCCAGGGGTGCACTCAGTGTTATAGGGATTATTAGTTCGACCAAAAATCAGATTGTCTGTCTCAAACGATAGTGTCAACTCAGGAGTATTCGTTTTACCAAGGACAATAGCCCCTTCGCTACGCATCCGAGCCACAGCAGTCGAATCTGTTTTTGGTATGTGTTTTTCTCGCCCTTTCGTGCCTCCGGTGGAAACGATTCCTTCCGTGTCATGAGAGTCTTTTACTGTCATTGGAACACCATGGAGCGCCCCAACTGGCTCTCCCTTAGAAAGGACTTTATCAGCATTTTTGGCTTCAACAATTGCCCTGTCAGCTGTTATGGTCACCACGGCATTAAGTTTCCCATTCACTTCTTCGATACGCCTCAAGTGTGAATTAACTACTTCTAATGCTGAAACCTTTTTTTCGCGTATAGCCTTACTGAGAGTTTTTGCGGACGCGTAAGTGATTTCATCCATCTGTATTCCTCAGATATCGTGATAAGGGATTCAAATCCCATCTTTTATACTCGGCTACCTGTAACCTTTGCCAGTAACAACTATCCGTCCGGCCTTGTTGCTGCCCTAGAATCAATATCCTGTTTAGTTAAGTTAGCTTCTTCAATATTGGCACCACTCAAATCAGCGCCTTTAAAATTGGTTTCCATCAGAAACGTGTTTAACATATCCGCATTTTTCAAGTTAGCGCCCGTAAAATTGGCTTCGCTTAGATTTGATTCCGATATATTCGCGCTTTCCAAGTTGCCATTACTAAAGTTTGTTTTTTGAAGGTTAGCATCGTAAAGATTAGCTTCTGATAAGTTCGCATGGCTTAAATTAGCTAAACTTAAATTTGCCCAGGAAAGGTCGGTTTTTACCAACTTACACTTGCAAAAGTTGGATCCATTTAGCCGTGCTGAAGTGAGCTTTGCTCCGCTTAGGTCTATACCTTTGAAATCAACACCACGCAGATCCAGTCCGGCAAGATCTGCATCTTGGAGATCACCTCCTAAACTTATTTCAGAGAGAACTTCCTCGCTGGTATATTTGTCCATGGCCCACCTTCCTATATTTGCTCGTCGCTATGTCGTTATAAATAAGCCCCTGCGCCAAGATTACCATGTCTGATAGGCAATCTTAGTGCCTTTCTTGGCAATGGATCAGGCTGGTAGTAATGGTTCCCTTTCATGAACCGAAACATCAAACATTCCTATCTGAATTCTAATTCTGATATACATCGCAAGAGGCAATCAGATCTGTAACATCCTTGAGTGAGTAGCCTAACCAATCTTTCATATAGTCTTTGACGAAAAGGGAAAGGTGGTGGCGTTTTTTTGGGTCACGGAACACATATCTTGGCCATCCATACTCTTGAGGCATACCGAGCGGATGATTGCGATACTGGTAATTAAACAATCGACATGTTGCCCTTCTCTCCATTGCTGCCCTAAGTACTGGTAGCCCATAGACTAGATTCTTTGCAAATCGCCTGAAAGCGCTATGTTGAGCCAACCTTGAATTGTCCGTATTTAGGAACGGACCTAGAATATTGTCAAATACGCCGTCAGGATCATGTGATAGCAGATATTGGATGTATAGGCTTTGATTCTGTTTGTCTGCCAGTGAAACTCTCATCCAAAAATCCACTAGTGGTCTTCTCCACAAAGGTAGTCTCCATTCGTATTCGAAATATTCGTAGGAGCGAACGGAATTTACGATATATTTACTTTGCCTCTCTTGCCATTCCCAATACTCATACGCGGCAGCTAGACTTTTCTCATCTTTGACTTCAAATGACTCGATCACTTCATCGATTCGAGTTTTTATGGTGTCGAACACTCCCTTCCTATTCAAAATGTTCGTCCACAGTGAGTAGTGTTTTTTTACAATCGATCCATGTATGTTTCGGAATGAGCTGTCACCAAATAGCCCGTCCACATATTTCAAATGTTCTCCAGATATAAAATCCCCAGTGTGTCCAGGAAGTATTATCGACCGCGTATCCACTTCCTTCAGTTCCTTAAGTTTATTCAGAGCTATCCAATCATCAATGTGTGGTACTGCAACACCATTGAAGGAGAATTCTGCAAAGGATTTGAATTCTGATGAGTAAGCTCGCCTTTGGTGATCATCTCGGTGATAGGGCACCATCATCCATCTTAGACCGAGCTTCTCGGCAGTTTCTTCACTTTTTTTAGAATCTTTGTTACCTGGTACCCCGTAAGAAATACATAACACGTTGTCGTAACCCAACTTTTTCAACATGACTGCGACTAGAGTTGAGTCGAGTCCTCCACTCAGAGGAACTATAGCCTGATGACCATTGAGGGATTCTATAATCACAGAAAACGACTCTGATAGAGCTTCATCTAATCCATCAAGCTTGTCATTTATGTCCTCTTGGAAGCTGTAAGAGTTTTTGTATTCAAAGTACCTTATTGATTTTGCTTGTGTGTTTTGCTCATCCCATACCACTATTTGACCCGGAAGCAATCCTTTCACACCCTGGTACAAAGTATTGTGGCCGGTCACATATCCACTAGTCGCCATTTCTAGCAAGGAGTATCTATCTACATCCTTCGATAATCTACCAGCGAGTTTTTGTATATCGTCAGAAACTATTATCTCAAAGGGGGAAATTTGTTTATAAAAAATGGGCGTGCTTCTGCTTAAATCGCCGGCAATATAGATCCTATCTCTAACTTGGCAAGCGAATCCAAAGTTGCCGTCAACGGATGAAAATATCTCTGAGACAGCATCCCCACTCACAATCCGGTCAATAAAATATTTCACGAGTGTCTTGCCGGTATGAATACCATTTGGTGTGGCGATCCACCCGCAACCGTATCCCGCGAACGCGTTATTTACCTCGTTCCATTGCCTTTTATCGGACCAGAATGTTTTAAGTTCCATATCCACTCAGTCTCGCGCACCTTTCTAAGGCGTATGGGGATCTTTATCGGGTACTGTTTCCATCTTAGCCGCCCTTGGCCCAAATTCCCGAATACAGCAGATAGCAATCCCGTTTTCAGTTGTTCAAAGGATATCATTCGATAGACTTTGAGATCGGCTCCCTAGTATTAGGTGGTCTCTATCATGATTTAGAACCGCAAGTATTTACAAAACCCAGTTGATTAGTGGGAAAACTATCTCCATCATAGGTCTAGTACGTAAGGTATGCTAGTCAAATCCTTGAACGGGCCGAGTTGTTCTGTCACTTAACGTGCGATTTTCACAAGAGATTCTCGTGGATCAACGACGCCTTTTCAAAACGATCCTCAAGGCTCGGGTATAGGGTCTTATAGAGATGGTGCAATTCTTCGTATATTGGAACAAATTCTGGATTGGGTTCTACAACTTCCATTGTATTCGTCCAATCTTTAACTCCCTCCTCTAAAGAAGGTATGTAATTTGACCCTGAGGCCGCCATTAGAGAAGCTCCGTATGCAGGACCACCATTGGGGCTAATCGTAAGCACCGGCAAATTGAATACGTCTGCTTGAATTTGACGCCATATTCGGCTTCGATTCCCACCCCCAATCGCAGTAATGTTTTCACTTATTCTTCCCGACTGCCGCACTAATTCTAGAGAATCTCGCAAAGCAAAGCAGATTCCTTCCAGAACAGAACGAACTAGATGCCCTCTTTGATGTCCAAGATGGAGCCCAAAAAAAACTCCTCTCGCCTTTGCATCATTGTGTGGCGTTCGCTCTCCTGCCAAATAAGGGAGGAAGGTGAGACCATCTGAGCCGGGATGTAGAGTTTCGGTTTCCCCAATAAGCGTGTCATAGCTAAGTTCCTTTCCGACTACGTTTTTTAGCCATCGAAGGGAATCGCCTGCGGAAAGTATGGTTCCCATCATGTACCAGCGATTTGGAACGCTATGGCAGAAAGTATGAAGTCGCATATCTTTGTCCACTTGCGGGCCTCTGGTAGGAGCTAATAGGGTCCCAGAAGTGCCCAGACTGACTTGTATCTGTCCTTCGTCTTGAACTCCGCACCCTACAGCACCAGCAGCATTGTCTGCCCCGCCACCGACAACAGGCGTGCCTTTGGGCAAGCCAAGTTCCTCACAAAGAGAGGGTTTGACGACACCGGATATATCTGTAGAGCCTACAACTTTCGGTAGAATGCACCGATCGATTTCTAACGCGGAGGTGACTTCTGTGGACCAGTCCTTTTCATGCACGTCATAAAGGATAGTCCCGGAAGCGTCCGATGGCTCGGTCGCCAACTCTCCTGTCAATTTGAAACGGATGTAATCCTTCGCTAAAAGTAAGGTACTGAGGCTACTATAATTCTCGGGCTCTTTTTCACGTAACCACAGAATTTTAGGAGCGGTAAACCCTTCCAAGGCAAGATTGCCGATTGTTCTATGCATCGTGTCGAGCCCAAGTAGGTTCGTAATTTCATGGCATTGCTTTGATGTTCTTGAATCATTCCAAAGTATGGCAGGTCGGATGACGTTTTTATCATTGTCCAAGAACACGGAACTATGCATTTGACCAGATAAACCGATGGCACAAATTTCAATTTTTCTGTGAGTCGACTTGACGGATTTAATTACTTTGGATACGGCAGTTTTCGTGCTTTGCCACCACAACTCAGGACTCTGTTCAGACCATGTTGGTCGTGGATGTGCAACAGGTTGTTGGACCTCTGCCTCCGCCAGAATATTACCACTTGCACTGACCACCAACGCTTTTACAGCAGAGGTGCCCACGTCTATGCCGAGAAAACTTTCCGGTTCTTCAACCATTCTAATTGCAACTATGTGTCATATTTGGAATAAATATGAATCACTTACCTCAATGATTCATGCCTCCCATACGTAGCATAATTCCCGTCAAAATACAACCACCACTGTATATTTTATCCTCGGTAATTGATACTATGGAGTGACATTATAAGGGCAATAATGAGAATCTAAATGCCTATAAAAAAACCTTATGAGATTCGATTGAGGTCATAGTAAGGAGATTGGAGTGATGGTTAGCTCAGCTGAAAAGAAATTAATTGTAATTCAGCTTTCTGGCGGGAACGACGCACTAAATACCGTTATCCCATACAACGATGGAAATTACTATGATAATAGACCTCAAGTGCACATCGATCCGAACAAAGCCTTGAAATTAGACGGAGAGTTGGCTATGAACCCCAGTATGGGCGCGATAAAGCGACTGTGGGATGAGGGTAAAGTGGCTGTTGTCAACGGAATAGGATATCCGGATCCGAATAGGTCTCACTTCCGGTCTATGGATATCTGGCACACTGCCGAGCCAACTAAGGTATTGACTGAGGGTTGGATAGGTAAAACTATCAGGGAACTTGATCCAAAAGGAGACAACGTATTGGGAGGGATCAATTTCGGAAGGGGTCTACCGCGGGCCATGTCATGCCCGGGTGTGCCCGTGGCCTCAGTTGGGAACCTCGACACTTATGGTCTTTTTCCATCGGTTTCCGAAGCCAAAGATAGAAATGATATTTTAAACGTATTTTCCCAAATGTATGGGGGAAAAGAAGGCAGGGATGCAGTTTCGGAATTCTTAAGCCAGACCGGTGAGGATGCGATGATTGGAGCAGATGTGTTGAGGGAGGCTCCTGAGAAGTATTCCTCGAGTGTTGAATATGCATCCAATCCGTTGGCCAATAGTTTGAAGGATGCCGCCCAAGTGATGTTTGCCAATGTCGGGACCAGGTTTTTTTACACTCAGCACGGTAGTTTTGACACTCATGGAGGTGAACTTCCTGTTCACTCTAAACTGTGGCACGACGTCTCCTCCAGCATAGGAGACTTCATGGACGACGTCCGCGAACATGGCCATGCTGACAGCACTGCAATTTTGATTTTCTCCGAGTTCGGGCGGAGGATAAAAGACAATGGTTCGGGAACAGACCATGGCTCAGGTGGGGTGGCTTTCCTGATCGGGGATTCAGTTAAGGGAGGGATGTATGGTCGATATCCTTCACTAAAAGAATCCGATCAATTGAACGGGGATATGCACGCCAATAATGACTTCAGGTCCCTTTACACAAACATACTTGAAGATTGGTTTCAGGTTGATTCAGTGCCAATTGTGAATGGCACGTTTGAAAAATTCGAAATTTTTGAGTAGGTGATTGTGCCAGTGCGATTAAATTTCAGATTCGAGGAGAGGTATTCGCCGATATGGTAACAGTTGGAAATGTAACTGAGGGGAGGTCACTTATGGCCCACCTGATCAGGAGAACGGGTTTTGGAGCTACCCAGTCTGAACTTGATAGGTTGGAAAAACTCGACTACAACAAAGTAGTGGACCAACTCCTAAATCCGACAGAATCGAATCATCTGTCTGACGATCTGGTATTCAGATACCACACTGAGGTTCATGAGCAGCGAGGGGGACCTTGGTCAGCGAAGCAATGGCTATACCGAATGGTTACAACAGAGACACCGATAGTCGAAAAAATGGCTCTATTTTGGCACGGTATATTCGCCACAGGATACGCCAAGACTAATCAGGCTCGGGCATTATCGGTTCAGATCGACATGTTCAGAAGATTTGGATTAGGAAAATTTGACGTTTTGCTCGAAGAGCTTTCTAAGGATCCGGCCATGATAATTTGGTTGGATAACCAAGATAACCACAGTGGCGCCATTAACGAAAACTTTGGAAGGGAAATTCTAGAACTTTTCTCGATGGGAATTGGAAACTACACAGAGGAAGACATTAAGGAATGCTCGAGAGCATTTACGGGATGGACGCTCAGAAATGCTGAATACATGTCAGTCAGGGCCATGAAAGATTCTATATGGCCCTACGGAAGAATCTCTTGGCACTATGAATATAGAGATGAAGATCATGACCATGGCGAAAAAACTTTTCTTGGTGAGACGGGCAACTTTAACGGCAGCGACATAGTTAGCATCATTTCTAAACAAAGAGCGACAGCGACATTTATTTCGAGGCACCTGTATGATTTTTTTGTTGCCGACGAAGTGCCTGTGCCCCAATGGCCCTACACTCCTCCAAGAGATCCGGAGGCGATCGAAACCCTGGCTGACGCATATATGTCTAACGGTCATGATTTGACTGAAGTATTGAGGGTTCTATTGAAATCAGATTTCTTTAAGGATTCTTGTTATGAAAGGATCAAGTGCCCGGCAGAATATGTTGCAGGGTGTTTGAGAGTAAGTAATTCAATCATCAAACCCACCATGTTAATGAATGAGGCTGTCAACGTTATGGAATATATGGGTCAGACGCTTTTGAATCCACCCTCTGTGGAAGGATGGCACGAGGGGACAGAGTGGATCAACAGTGGATCGATTGTTGAGAGGGTAAATTTCGCTTACGAGGTTTGGAGAAACAGCGGGTCGCTCGAGGTTAAAGATATAACCGCGAGGTTATCTGTTTCCGGTGATTTACGTCCAGAAGAAGCTGTAGAATCCTGTTTAAAATTTATGGGGCCCTTGGAGTTGACTGAGGATTCGGCTCGAAACGCTATCGTCGATCATGTATCTAAGAAAGGCCCCATTAAATTTGGGGATTGTACTGGCGAAATGATGGCTGACGCGGAGGAAAGAGTTGCTGAAATTCTCGCTCTCATAGCCGCATCAAAAGAGTATCAACGTGCCTAACTATGGGAGATGGCAGGGGTATGGGTCAATGAGACTAGTTAGGAAGGTATCTGTTTTACCATGACTAGCCGGACTGTAATCGAAAGGGTAACTTACGATAAAACTATAGGTATTGTGAATAACAATCCCCTCGGTCGAGGTTTCGCTCATCCTATAGATATCGCTGAGCGAAACGGCGAATTGTATGTTTTGAATAAGCATCCAGGCTTTACAAGAGTGGGCGTTTGCACCTATCGGGAAGAGTATCTTCGCGAATATGGGACCTATGGTCACGGTGATGGGCAATTCTGGCTGCCTACCGGTGTAGCTGTAAACGCAGACGGGTACACATTCGTCTGTGACGAGTTCCATAACAACGTTACCGTATTTGGTATTTCCGGAGAGTTTTTGGAGAAATGGGGAGAAGAGGGAAGTGATGTAGGGCAATTTGGAGGCCCATCTGGAATAGCCATTGCCAATAATGGGAATATCTTGGTAGTCGATCAAAATAACAACAGAATCCAGGAGTTTCAGACTGATGGAACCCCCGTCAGGTCATGGGGCGAATCTGGCAACGAAATAGGGCAGCTGAATCAACCGTGGGGAATTTGTATAGGTAAGGACGGAAGCATATACGTCGCCGATTGGGGTAATGATCGCGTGCAACAATTCGATTCTCAAGGAACTCCACTGAAAATTTTTGGTGGGCCTTCCGAAAATGGAGGCTGTTTACACAGGCCTTCAAAACCTGCCGTAGATAGTGATGGATACCTATATGTTTCCGACTGGGGTAATGAAGCTGTAAAGATATACTCACCAAGTGGACAGTTCATCCAATCCCTCAGAGGTGAAGCTACATTATCCAAGTGGGCACAGGAGTTTCTTGATGCAAATCCTGATGAGTCCAGCCAAAGGGACATTTCTGATTTGATGCCTGAGTTACCCAGCCATTTTAATACTCCTTATCTTATCTCTACGCAAATAGAATCTTATTTCTGGGGCCCTTCCTCTGTATTGGTCGGCGAGGATAACCGGTTATATGTGGTGGAGTCATCCAGGCACAGAATTCAAATCTACGAACTCTTGTGAGTTCTCTAATAATTTTTTGCGCAGGTGCCAACGGAAGATTTCACTGTTTACAATGAAATCAAGAAACTAGAAAACCGCAGACGTCCCCAGTCCATTTCCCATTAAATTTAGGGGACAGCTTCTGCCGATGGTTCGATTATGAGATGAACCTCGTCAATAGCTAAATCTTCTAAGGTTTGAACAACTCCGCTGGGCCAGTAGATGATAACCTCGTCTACAAGTCGGGACGAGGCAATACCGAACTCCAGATCAATGCTATCCATCGAAATATAACTTGAGCCCGCTCTCACTTCCCGGACCTGCTTTACAGGATTACTTCCATCCTCGTCAGTGCTTGTAATTTGAACTCTTGCCCCTACTGCATCTGCATTACTGCCTGAGCCATCAATCGCCATCCTACCTTTTAATCTGATAGTGACCCAATGGTTATCTCCAGGGGAGTTAATCCAGACAAATAATGGTCCCAAAGCCGGTTTGAAGCCTTCTAGTACATTATCCCAAACAGGACCACTGCTATTGGTCCCTACCAAGTCCACATATCCGTCCCCGTTGAAATCGCCATGAGCCAGTCCTTTTCCATTGAGATGAAACTCAAATCCTATTCTCTGAGAAGTACGATTGAACAAGGGATCTGATGGGTCAGTGACCGAGTAGTCTACGTTTTCTGCATCCACCAAGTGGGATTCTACAGTGACATCGACAAAGTTTCCATCGCCTATTCCTTTAAGCATTCGGCCCGCCGATGGGTATACTGAATTTCCTGGAGGACCCTCTGAGCCCAACCAGTACAGATCCGTTATTCCATCATTATCCATGTCAAAAAAAGTGGTGCCATACCCAAAGTCATAGGCCCCCAAGCCCTTGGGAACTTCCCAGTAAGAATGGATGTTGGAAGGTTCAAGAGAACTGGGTGGCATAGTGCGGCTAGGTATAACTGAGGTTGTTTCCGCAACATCTGTGAATGACGGCTTACCTAGCCCGGTGGTATTGGACAGTTCCAGATCGTTCCTCAGCAGGAAATGGAGACACGTGCCCTGAGGGAACCTTTCTTGATATTTACAGTCTCCTCCTGGAGTCTCCTGAGGTGGCCATAGTCTCAGGTGGTAGCCTATGTTAGTGACGAATACGTCAAGATCTAAGTCACCATCATAGTCAGATACCGCAAACCCCATCCAGTTTCCAACTTTACCTCCCTCGATTTCGGAAGTAATAGATGTGAACAATACAGAACTTTTTGTCGAATCATTCCTGAACAGGTGCAAACGATCCCCGTCATTAGCGAGCCATAGGTCCTGATCACCGTCACCATCGATGTCCATGAAAAGGACAGAGTGGGTGCGACCAGTCGGATCTCCAATCGGATCGCCGCTGGCATCCTCCGCATTAGGGTCATAGCCTTCATATGATATTTGACTCGCGGCATCTTTAAACACTATGGGTTCACCATCCTCGGTTCTCATGTAGATCTCCGGGCCCCGAACCCCTGCAGATTGTGCTATTTCAGTAAACGTCAGATCCTGACCATTTAAGTAAAGAACGTTGAAATGACCTGGGTGTGAAGGCTGGTCGAAGATCCAGAAATCTTCATCAATAGTGTTTCCAACATATATGTCTAGCCAGCCGTCATTGTTTACATCAGCGCAAGCAATACTGCCGGCTGAACGCAGGTTAATGGACTCTCCAAAAGCTGATTCAGAAATATCTTTGAATGTCCCGTTTCCATTGTTTAGCAAAAGAACGTCTGCGGAGGGTAGATCCCATTTGCCTTTGTCTGAGAGACGTCTTATGGCAGCTCTATAATCTAACCCATCACCCATCATTCCCCTAGATCCTATATATAGATCTTGGAAACCATCATTGTTGACATCACATGCTATCGCTCCAGTCCCGTTACTGCTGACTGCAGAAACCCCAGCTTGTTCCGCTACATCTTCAAATATAAGACCCGACTGGTTCTGGTATAACATGTTTGCCTGATCAGATTCAGAAGTTATATAGAAGTCCAAATCACCGTCCCTGTCATAATCGAAAATCACCAAACCCGGCCTGTAATTTTGGGCCTCTATCTTGCCACCGAGGGCGGTAGGCGCAATGTTCTGGAAGGTCTGTATTGTGGAGTAGTCATAAAACGGAACAGGCGAATCTGACCCATCGGTTGAAATGGAAATTTCAGATACAACAGGAGGTGAATAGGAGGGTTGAATGGTTCCAGATGGTCCATCAATTCTCAAATTTTGGGAAAAGACAGAAGTACCTACACTCTCAATACCCGAATAATCCGCCTTGAATGAGAAGCTTCTGTCTGAGTCCCTCATGACCAAAATTCCTAAGACTACCAACCCCCCTGCGACACCTAGTATCCATGTAGAGATTCCCAGCACCAGTGTGCCCTTTTTGGAAATAGCTTTAGCCAGTCCCCAGAAAGTAATTGGCCCTCCCGCTGCAGCAGTGAACAGCAGAGTCGTCGCAGGAGCGGCACCCATGCCTGCAAGAAGCATGGCGGCCACAAGGGGTATTTCAAACATCAATGGAACATTTATAGCTATTCCCAGAGAAGCGGCAACTACGATGCCAAGTACGTCATCACCGATCCAGCTAGTCACTGTATCCGGGCTTATCCACTGAATAACCAGCCCGCTGGCAAACCCGGCGATAATCATTACAGGCCCCAGCCGAAGGGATTGGCGAACAGTGGCCCTTAGAAAAAGAAGAAACGCGGTGCTTAATGAAGACTTCCAGCTAATACCGTCTTCCAATCCGGCACTAGGTACAATTTCTTCTGCAATCAACGGATCCTTTTGGGACTTAAGGACTCTCGCGACGATAGGACCTATCAGGAAAGCACCTAGGATGCTAAGGGCAATTCGCCCACCCCCAATGGTGGGTACAAAAACGAGAGTGACCATAATAAGCGCGGGTAGGTTCATTGTAGAAGAACCTTGAGTTATAGCCACTGTTGTACCCACATCCGCTCCCCTTCTCCGAAAAGTGGCTGCGATAGGTACAATGCACGCGGAGCAAAGGTTCATTACCGGTCCGATAACAACACCCTTTAAAATTCCTTTAAAGCCGCGACCAATGAATCTCTCGTTCATATCTCTAGGGAAAATGAAAGCTTCCGCTATGCCTGCCATAGTAAATGCAAACACCATTCCGATCCACACGGCGTTTAAATAGCTGATCGAAAAATCCCACCACCTCTCCCATAAGCTCCTTTCATCCGCTTGTTCAATGCAAAAGCCTTGAAAACATTGAGTGGCCGGAGAAGTTGCGATCGCCAGGTCCGCTTCTACAGTATCCAGCTTAGGTATCCGGTTAAATATCAGAAAAAGACCTAGCAGACAGAGGATCGCAATGATCCCCACAAGCCTTCTTTTCTTTAGATCTGTGTTAAATACCAGGATTGCAGGCATGGAATATCTCTGTGCAACTGATTAATTTCCTGAGTCCCAATGATAGATGAATGGACCTCACAGAAACAGGTACTTTTTACAATTGCCTTAGTCTCGGATCCAACTTGTCCCTGAGCCAGTCCCCGAAAAAGTTCATAGAGAAGACGACCAACATTATGGCGAATCCAGGGAAAAAACATAACCACCAGGCGGTGGAAACATACTGCCTGCCTTCAGATACCATAGTTCCCCACGTAGGAGCCGGAGGCGGTAGACCGATTCCGAGGAAGCTTAGAACAGATTCGGTTAGGATCAGGTTTCCAACCTGGAGAGATGAGAGAACCATGACGGTGTTGACGAGCCCAGGTAAGATGTGTCTAAAGGCGATACGGGGCCCTGATGCGCCCGCCACCCGCGCAAGGGAAACATAGTCCGAACTTTTAAGTAGTAAAGTCTCAGCCCTGACCTGCCTTGCGAAGGGAGCCCAGGTGAATAGGACCAACAATATGATCATTAGTGTCATACTTTGTCCCCATACAACAGAGGCTACCAGCGCGACGACAATGAACGGCATGGCGAACGTGAAATCAACCAACCTCATTACGATTTCATCAAGAATGCCTCCGATATAGCCCGCAACTAGACCGGCAATCGTTCCCAGAGCGACACCCCCGATCAGCACGACAACAGATATTGTCAGGGAAATTCGAGCTCCAAATATTATCCGAGTCAGGATGCCTCTTCCTATATGGTCCGTTCCGAGAAGATATTGTGAGCTCCCTCCCTCTAACCATACGGGCGGCAGCTGTCTGTTCTCCAATTCCCCTTCCAGTGGGTGGTTTGGGGCAACTAACGGGGCGAATATTCCACATATAACAAGGGTAAGCACTATAACTACGGGAAGGATCGGGTAGCTACGAACGAATAGCACCGACTTCGCCCAGAGACTGTCTTGCTGGAGGGTATTTATATCAAATTTAACGGTCATATCTTATTCGTGGATCAACTAGTCCGTAAATGACGTCAGCGATAAAACTGGTGAATAAGAACATAAGACCAAACACCATTGCCAACGCCGTGATTAATGGGAAATCCATATTTAATGCTGCCCTGACCGCCATCCTTCCGAGACCAGGCCAGGCGAAAACTGTTTCTGTCACTACGGTACCGGTCAAAAATCCCGCCAACAGAACCATAGTGAATGTGAGGGGAGCTATCAAAGAATTTCGAAATGCGTGCTTCCATATCACCGTTGTGTTGGACACACCCTTCGCCTTGGCAAGCTTCACAAACTCGCTATCTAGAACTTCGAGCGTCGACGAGCGGACGAGTCTCAGTAGAGCTGAAGCAGGCATCCAGCCCAGGGTTATTACCGGTAATACGTAATGTGTCCAGTCTCCGCGTCGGGACGTTGGTAGCCAGCCGAGATATACGGCGAACACAAATATGCATACTATCGCTATCCAAAAAGGTGGCGCTGACTGACCAATCAGGGCAAAACTCCTTCCCAGATAATCCCAGAAGGTTGCCCTTTTCACAGCGGAAAGGACTCCTAATGGCACTCCTAGCAGAATTGCAAATACAAATGAGACGCTAGTCAGCTGTAAAGTGCCAGTCAACCCCTCTGAAATCACATCTATAGAATTTTTGTTGTAGGTAAGCGAAGTGCCAAAGTCGCCTTTAAGTGACCTGCCTAGCCACAGCCCGTATTGGATATGAAGTGGCTTATCCAAACCCAGCCTCTTCCCCTGTGCTTCCCACATTTCAGCGCTGGTCGACCCTGTCGAATATTCGCTCATGTACATATAGCGCGGGTCACCGGTAGCATGTGACAACCCGAATACGATCATGGTTAACAGAACCATCACCAATATCATTGCGGCAAATCTACGTACTATGAATCTAGACATCTACACCATCCCACAGATGCAATTATTCCTTGAGAGAAAGGGGGTCTGTGCTTTAAGAAAGCAAGACCCCCTATTTCAACGGCGTACTTTAGTCCACCATCCAGACCCCCAAAGCTTCTATCCTATGGGGATCTGTGAGGTCCCTCCCGGATTGGGAGGGCCTCAAGTTTAATCTGTCATTCAGTCCTTTACTTCAAAACCACGGTTGACGGGTTGTTAAAGCCCGGATTCCAATATGGCTGATACGACTCTATCCTTGGTCCCTGCAACATGTAGTTGGGCACCGCGGATATCGTCGGAGTTAACTGCCACTTATGCAACCAGTTTTGAAGCTCGACATTTCTCTCTGTGCGCGATGTCTGTGATGGGTCACCCTCTGTAAGGAGATGGTATTCACACTCCTCGTCAGGCAGTTCCATTCCCACCATGATTCCCGGTCCTGCGCAAAGGGAAGATGTCTTGGGTCCTCCAGGAGGTAGTCCCCAGCCGTGGAACCACGGCACATTCATTGTCTTATTGACAGCCTCCGGTCTCCTGGTGGAGTACGGTGACCTGTCAATTGTGACGTCCAAGCTTAGGTGTTTACGCCACATCTCTGCGACAGCGTCGAATACCTCTGGGTCCCAAAGGTGTGCGGTATCGGGGCTCACCCAGGGCTCCACTGCGAATCCGTCGCCATAACCTGCCTCGGTCAGTTTCTCTTTTGCCAAATCAGGGTCGAAAGGAATTGTCCAATCGTCCTGGTAGTACGTCGTTCCTGGAGGGAACTGGGTGTGCAGGTAAGAGTATGCAATGTCGGCATATCCACCGAGGACGTTATCTATGATCCCCTGGCGGTCGATAACGAGGTTCATAGCATATCGAACCAACCTAGCGTTCTCCATGCTCTCATCGTCGCCATACCTACCTATCCATGGATGGTCACTGTCCGGTGTGTATCCCTCACGCGGGTTCGCAACCAGATCCTGCTCTCCATCGGGGCAGGTCTTGCAGGTTTCAGCCCAGTAGTTACCAGACATGTATATGGTCTGTGGCCACGGCATCCCGGCTGGGATCGCGACTCCACCGGCGTCTTTGACGACGCCTCCTACTTTCTTAGTTGATATGTTTGTAAAGTCTACTTCCCCTGTGCGGTATGCCGCTTCTCGTATTGAGTCTTCGGGCATCTCATACAGATGAACTTTCGCTACGTGGGGACGTGCCCGCCAGTGCGAAGGCTTCGCCTCAAATTCTATCTGATCGTGACCTGTCCAGAAATTTATTTCGTAAGGCCCAGAAGTTACAGCGTTACTGGAGAACTTTTCATCTCCCATTTGCTCGTAGGCGTTCTTGCTGATCAGACCGTAGGTACCGTCGGAATGGCCTCGACCGCCCATCCAAACACCCCATGTCGGTGAGAATTCACCGTCTTTGACCGGCATAACGGCAGTGTAATCATCCAGGACTTCCCATTGCGTCATGTGCCCGAATGCTATTTGCTCACCACCATTGCTTATAGAACCTTCTTCAACACAGCTGCTGTATGTGAAAGCTACATCATGGGCTGTTACAGGACCATATCCTTTAGACCATTCGCTATCTCGTCGGATTTTGAATGTGATATTGCTCAGATCCTGTGCGACTACCCAACCTGAGGCTATCTCAGGTGAATAAACGTCCTGCGATGGTATTACCCCGGGAGGTGTGTGCTCAGAGGTGAATAGTCCCTCAAATGCCTCATAGTCCACCCCTATTCCGCCGACCGAGCCTCGTGAGTCCAACGAACAAAGCTGGACTAGTGGGGTTATGTAACCAATTCCGACGTGTATCTCGCCCTCTGGAGCGCCAACCGGAACCTCTAAAGTCGCGTATTCGGTAACGACTTTCACCACTTCTCTATCTACGTATTCAGGGACCGAGACCGTCTTCACCACCTCTTTCTCTACGATGATAGTCTCCCCGGCCACCTCTTTTATCACTTCCTTCTCGACGACGACGGTCTCACCAGGGACCTCAATCGTCTTTACCACTTCTTTCTCAACGATCTTTTCAACTGGTACCTCTTTTATGACTTCCTTCTCGACCACGATGGTCTCTGTGCCGCCGCATGCAAAGACAACAGCAAAAGCTGCCATCAAGGCACCAGCGTAGAGGAATGACTTAGAGGGCCAGATCGACCAACTTGACATATCTATACTCCCTTTTCCGGTCTAATTATCAGCTGCTTTCCAGTACGACACCAACCGCGTCTAAACTGTCGGCGAACACAACCGCTGCGTACGCCACAACACGAACTATGTGCCACAGCCGACGAATAGGGTAACAGTCTTACGTAATCTGTCAAGACTTTGTTCAACCATCATTTTTACTGATTTACATAATTATCTCGTAACATTTATTGTGTTACAGATTCTCAACGACGTCGGCCTGACACAGACGTCTCAGCTCGCACAGCCTACATGTAGGCGACAGATTATTCCGAATTCCAATCAACGGAGTCCGAACTGGGACTATGTCCCCAAGCAGCCTCGACGTGCATTCCTCTGGCTCTGGCCGAAGCCCCTTTACTTCGAAAGATAGCTCCACAGGTCTGCAAAATGGCTTTCGCTGAAGAAGTTCCCCGCCAGGATACTGCCGGGATCGGAGGTGCTAAAATTCTTCGCGGCTAGATCGAGGGAGGCTTTTAACTCATCATGCGACAACCCAATCTCATTTGGGCGAAACCTCACGTCACATTTGTCAAGCCAACTTGTCAACATATCCTGATGGCCAGTTAAAAAAGTCACTATTACGGCCCCAAGGGCAGCCATCTCTCCATGTATCAACCCTCTTTGGGTCGCTTCTTCTATCGGCCCGGTCATAGAATGACCTGTCCCTGGAGCGTATTCACTTTGCAGCGTACGGTCGTCGCGCTCCTTCATAGCGGTCATCATAAGCCTTACACTATCGGCTGTGAGGCTTCTAGCTGTGTCAAGGGAGGCAGCGAAATCGCTAACTACAGACTCGTAGTAGGAGATTATGGGACTTATCGTACTATTATCTGGCTTAGGTGCCTTCCCGTTACTTGACGCATGCTCCCACTCTGCGATCCCAGAATACATGCACAAAATATCCCCAAGGCCTGCTGTATTCAAATATTTTGGAGCTTCAAGAACGAAGTCGTAATCGACCAAAACGTGCTCAAAGTCACAATAGGGCCATTCTTCTGGAGGTTTGCCCGCGGTTTTCCTCCCCTCCCATTTTGCAAATATCCCGTGAATAATTGCCCCTGTAGATATCGCGGACGGAACCAAACGGAGGGGTAGATCCTTCCTCAAGGCAACGTATTTGGCAGCATCTAGTGCGGTTCCGCCACCTATGCCAATAACCATATCAGCATT
>CAYPDR010000004.1:0-60994 GCA_964409595.1 uncultured Dehalococcoidia bacterium | reverse complement strand
TTCAGGTCTATTTCACTCCCCTCCCGGGGTACTTTTCACCTTTCCTTCACAGTACTGGTTCACTATCGGTGGCCAAGAGTATTTAGCCTTGGAGAGTGGTCTCCCCAGATTCCCACAAGATTTCTCGTGTCCCGTGGTACTCAACAATACACCAAGAGGCTTTTCACTTTCGCGTACAGGACTTTCACCTTCTGTGGTTGTTCTTTCCAGATGCATTCCACTAATGAAAAGTTTTGTAACTCTTTGCCATATTTGAGGTTCTGGCTGGTGTACGTTACAACCCCAGACGGACATAGGACCTCATTCCACTGAGACCGACTGGTTTGGGCTCTTCCCCGTTCGTTCGCCACTACTAAGGGAATCTCTTTTGATTTCTGTTCCTCATGTTACTTAGATGTTTCAGTTCACATACTTACCCTTCCATATAGGAATGGCCTGGTATAACCCAGGACGGGTTTCCCCATTCGGGAATCCTCGACTAAGCTTGCTAGACAGCTAATCGAGGCTTTTCGCAGTCTTGCCACGCCCTTCTTCGGCTCTTGGCCCCAAGGCATCCACCGTAAACCCTTAATAACTTGACCCACATTAAGGCATTTCTATTACCTTTCAGTTTCGTTTGAGCAAATTGCGATGCCCAAACGTTGATCTCCATATACGGAGATCAGGACTCGTTACATTTCGACAGAAATTCAGTTGTTAAGGTGCAAAAAAAAAGCCGGGGGAGGAAACCCCCGACCTACGTCAGGATCCGCATATTTCTATGTGAAATTATTTGTTCATATATACGCCTGTTAAGGCCCAACAATATTATACCTGCATCACTAATGAGTCAACCCTGTCACGGGGGGGCTTTCACCGAATGATATTGGCTCAATACTAGTTGTCGAAATTTGTATTACTTTCCGAAGAGTAGAGCAAGCTGAATTTGGAGGTGTCTAAGAGACGACCCTAGAGGGTAAACGCCAACTAGCTTATAATTTACGACGATGGAAGAACAAAATTGCCAGAATTTGTATAACATCCAATTTGATAGCAATGAGGAGATTCAGTTCGCCTCAGAGAATGCGGTTCTCACAAATATACGGATATTTGTTCCAGACCGGCGATCAAGGAAAGCCCATCTAACCAGTGGAGTGATTGAATGGTTGGAGGCTCCGATTTCGGAATCAATGGCCCCTCGACTGAAAAATGGTGGCAAATCAAGTAAGAGGACACTTGGGGTTCGTTGTTCCTTAGCCGGAATCGCTTTACTATTGTTCCAAATCGTTCCCTACTCTTTATTGGATTGGAATATTATCAGAGCATTGGGGACTACTTTTGAATCTATTTATTTTCTGGTTTCGATGTTGGCCCTTACGGCAGGGTTATATTTTTTGCTTGGTAGTTACATAAACCCTATGCCCCACACTTCGGTACTTTTTACAATTCCCGGAGGTCAGAGAGATTTAGTTGCTGTGTTCCCTGGTTGGGATAATGCAGATGCTAGTGAGCTGGGTAGAATTTTCCGACGGACGAAAAGAACTGTTTAGGTTGAGCGATTACACCATCTTATGTGCAAACTTATATAAATGAATTGTTTTGGAGATTATAAATATCTTACGTTGTAAATACTTTCAGAACTCCCAAGCCTGGGAAAGAAATGGAGCTTGCCACAAGAGTACAAAAATCTATGGAGTCTCTAGGAGTTCTTAGATTAGGTTAGCGTAACTATTTCGCCACCCAATGCTCATCTGGGGTCCACGAAAATTACAGCCGGAGTGAACGATCTTATGGACGCCATATTCGCCAATGATATGCAGGCGTTGAAGGAAAGAATTGATCTTTCATAATTATCCAGCCAGGAAAACATGTCTCTTCTGGGAGTCATGGCCAGTAAGGCTAGCGTTTCTGGGTACCTCTTTAAACAGATCCTTCAATTTTGGGAAAATAGATTTGGAATAATGAATGTACCGGTCTCTTCTACATAAATTGGAAGAGTCCTGACGTGTGTTTTTCTCCAATAATTTACTAATTCGCGGGTAAACACTTTCTACTTGGTCTTTTCGTGCCGGTCTTTAAAAGGTGAGGTAAAAAGACCTTTCCTCATTCAACTTAGATTCAGTCAACATCTGGATCTATTAGACCGCTTTACATTTCTGCTCAGAGAAATGTCCTGAGAACGAATCAAATATTACACATGCGAAATCTTGTGAGGCCTAGGTGAGGATGATCTCATCAGAGGCAAAGGGATAGAGTAGCCCTTGTGGCGAGAGGGGCAGCGTTCTCAGTTTTTGGGGGTGTGTCCGGGCAGGGACACGTCAGGTCGGGAATAAGGGGAGACCCGCCTGAAGTCTGAGGAAACGCTCTCGCCACAAAGGCTACGTAAGTTATAGTGGATTATAAATAAAAACGTCAAGCATTTAATGAATAATTTTTCAGTAAATAATTTTACCTTTTTAAATTTCACGTAATAGGCTTAAATTTGGCTGTCACGATTGATCGACGTCGCAGCTAGTTAAGTCCTAATGAAAATTTGTCTTAATCGTAATAGTGTAAATACGGCCTTCGGTCGAGAAACTAGAACAACAGGGAGGTAACGCAATGATTGAAAGTTATGGGAGTCTTTACGCCGGCCATGTAGATTTTGACCATGTTGGATTCGATGCACCATCTTTGAACGACCGTTGGTTGACTGAAAAGGCCCTCAACACTGTCTATGATAAAACCGAAGCGATAGCAAGGGTTATGGATGACAATGGGTTTGATATTTTTTGGATGGCTGAACACCATTTTCAGAGAGAGGGCTATGAATGTCTTCCCAACATAATGTTATTGGCGGTCCATTTGGCCCATCTCACTGACAACATACGCATTGGTTGCGGCTTCAATGTGGCTCCTATGTGGCATCCCTTGAGAATGGCGGAAGATTTCGCCACTGCTGATATCTTGACTGGAGGTAGGGTGGTTTTTGGCGTTGCCCGTGGTTACCACACTCGGGAAGTTGAAGCGTTCGGAAACCCGATGTTAGATGCTGAGGCGAACAGAGAGCTGTTTGAAGAGCAAGTCGAAGTCATCCAAAAATCTTTTAACAGCGAATCTTTTTCGCACACCGGAAAACAATATGTGATTCCTCCGGAAGTTCCATATAGAGGATATGACCTCAAAGAAATAACCTTAGTTCCCCGACCAGTTAACAGGCCAGTTGACTGCTGGCAGCCTATTGTGAGTGCTAGCAAAAGGGGAATGCGATTTATGGCCAAGCATAAGATGAAAGGGATTGTGGGAGGAGGCGCGGCCGTTGGGGGCGCAAGTGAAAATGTGATTCGTGATTGGCAAAGTATACAAGCAGAATATGGAACGGATACTGAGCTTGGAGGAAACTTGTGCATCGGATTCTCTTTTCATATCGCGGCTACCCCAGAGAAGGCGATAGAGGAGGCGAGGCCATATTATGAGGAAAATATGAAAATGTTTGCTCCGTTGGGTTTTGTACGAGGGCTCAGTGATGATCAAGTCGCAGCGATTGATAGGGGAGGGGAAACAGCGCGGAACGCGAAGCTTCCTACGTTGGAGGACGCAGTGGCCTCCGGTAGTTGGCTAGTTGGATCTCCGGAGTCCATTGCTGAAAAATTAAGTGAGATTCAGGAGCGATATCCGGGGCTCAGAACTGTAAATGTCGGTCAAGTTGTTGGCACCCCGGAAAGCGTTATTTGTGAACAGCTGGAAAGGTTTGGAAAGGAAGTTATACCAATGGTGAAGGCAAAAAATGTTCAAAATGTTGCCGGTGCATAGCGTTTAGGCTCATAGGTAGGAAAATCTCGGACATTTTAATCGAGGGAAGGAAGCCAGATAAATGATAGATATGAATGGGAGGCGAGTTCTCGTTGTTACACCTCATCCCGATGACGCAGAAAGTGGTGCAGGCGGGACCATTGCCAAGTGGTCGGGACAGGGGGCAAAAGTAGTCTTGGTTGTCTGCACAAATGGGAATAAAGGTACATCTGATAGATCGCAGAGTAGTTCTGACGTCGCCAAGACTCGTCGTAAAGAGCAAACGGCCGCTGCCAAAGTCTTAGGTGTTACGACCGTCATATTTCTTGATCATGCTGATCAGGAGTTGGAAGATAATTTTAAATTTCGTCAAA
Source organism: uncultured Dehalococcoidia bacterium (assembly GCA_964409595.1). Lineage (GTDB taxonomy): Bacteria > Chloroflexota > Dehalococcoidia > Lucifugimonadales > UBA826 > CAYPDR01. Next base: position 56,870 of record CAYPDR010000004.1, on the reverse strand, counting down.
AATTAGTACGCGAGATAAGGCCACACCGTCCTGATGTCGTAATCACGATAGACCCAGAGCGTAAGTGGATTAGGCACAGGGACCATTTTGTAACCGGGAGGGTTGCCTTGGACGCAGTTTTTCCATACGCGAGGGACCACTTGTCTTATTCCGCCATGTTAGAAGATGGCTTGGAGCCTCATAAGGTTAAGGAAGTCTATTTATGGGGGAGTGACGAACCAGACGTGTTTATTGACATCGATTTGACATTTGGGAAAAAAGTTGACGCGCTTTATTGCCACTCAAGCCAGATGAGTCTTACAAAAGAGGCCGGATCAGCTAGACTTAAGAATAGGTTCTCACAGTACGGTTATAAAGTTCACGCTGAGCTTGCTGAGCCCTTCAAGAGGTTGGAACTAAGGACCTAGATTTAGGAAGCCAACGAGGTTAAACGGGCTCCGAACTTTGAATTTTCCACCAAGCGTGATACCTAGAAACTGATAATGTCCCCTTTAGCCATTGGCTGTGAATTTTTGACATCTCTTTGTCAACAGACTTTATAAATGCGTCGTTAGATCCGTTATTGTGAGTGACCAGATCCGCGGCAGGTTCCCTGTCTATCCAGGAGCGCTGGCTAGCTAGTCTTTGCTCAGCGGCTTGAGTAGATAAATCGTTTCTAAACTTCAATCGCTCTATTGCAATATCGTCATTTACAGCAAAAAGCCAAGTAAAGTCGCTGAAACGGCCGTAACCTGCTTCAATAAAGTTAACCGCTTCCAACAGTGCTATCTCGTTATCCTGTAAATTACGGCGCCACGAATCGATTACTTTGCGTACCTCAGCTTGTATATCACCAATAGCGGTGGTCAGCGTTAACATGGCTTTCGGTTTTCCGAAAACCTTAGCACCGAGTAATTTTCTGTCGATGTACCCGTCTTTCCCGACGATTTCAGGGCCAAAAGCTTCGATGATACGAGCAAAAGCGGGTTTCCCTGGATCGTACATCCGGTGGACCAATTTGTCTGCATCACAATAGGCGGCGCCTCCACCGACCAAATACTTACAAGCGGTACTTTTTCCGGACGCGATAGATCCTGTTATACCGATGACCAATGGCATAATCCTCTCCTTTGGCATACGCGGCGTTCTCGCAAAATGCGATCATCGCGCTCCCCGCCTTGCGTGCGCTTTAGCTGTTTCTAGTACCGCATATGCCAAGAAAAAGAAGTTGCATGACGTTTTTATTCACACAATCTCTATAAACTTTGCTGCTTTTGAAGAGCCGAAGTAACAGAGGACGGATTCATGGGTAATTCTGTCATTCGGACCCCTGTGGCATGATAGATAGCATTAGCTATTGCGGCCAGCGGAGGAACTATAGGCACTTCTCCGACTCCCCGAACCCCGTATGGGTGCATCGGATTGGGCACTTCTACAACAAGGGTTTCGATCATAGGTAGATCCAATGAGGTTGGCATCCTGTAATCCAGTAAGCTTGAATTTGCCATTGTTCCATCATCATTCATAAAATATTCTTCATTTAGTGCCCAACCGATACCCTGAACAACACCACCTTGAATCTGACCTTCCACATAGCTAGGATGGATTGCCCGACCAGCGTCTTGAGCCGCAGTGTATCTCAGTATTTCGACTTTGCCCGTATCTGGGTCTACTTCGACATCAACGACATGCGTCGCGAATGCACTTCCTGGGCCACGCGGATCTAAATTGGCCCTCCCAACGACAGGCCCCCCAGTATCTGGGAGCTTTGAGGCTAGATCCTTGAATGTCATAGTCAGTTCTGGATCTGACGAGTGTCTAAACATTCCGTCAACCAGCTCGATATCGTCTAAGCTAGTTTCCCAGACTTCTGCTGCCCTTTGAAGAAGTTGACGTTTAACATCTTGGGCAGCCTCATAACTCGCCCATCCGGTCTTGAACGCTGCACCGCTTCCACCTGTCATTGATGTGTAGCCTATGGTCTCAGTGTCCCCAACTTGAGGGCTCACATCACTTATCGGGATACCGAGTACCTCCGATACGTGTTGCGCGGCTGCCGGGCGAAGTCCGCCTATGTCCATTGATCCAATAGTCAGGTTGACGGTGCCGTCAAAGTTGACGTTAGCTATTGCGCAAGCTGCGCCGCTGCCGTTGATCCAGAACCCAGAAGCTACACCGCGTCCACGAAATTTTCCGCTAACTTCGCTATTGTAGTGGTCATGTTCCTTTACTGCTTGGGCAGTTTCGATACACCCTATCTTCGGGTTGGTTATTCCGGACGGCCGGACAGTACCCTCTTTGGCTCCGTTCATTATCCTCAAGTCTATGGGATCTATTCCCAAATTTTCTGCGAGTTCGTCAAGCAACGTCTCTGCCGCGAATGAGCCAAGTGGAGCCCCTGGTGCCCTGTATGCAGTTGTCTTGGGCTTGTTGTTCACGATGTCATATCCGTCAATTAGCACGTTTTCAATGTCATACGGTGTGAAAATGCAATTGGCTGCTGCTCCTACTGGAGACCCGGGGAAGGCACCTGCTTCAAATTTGAGGTCAGCATAGGCTGCGTGGATCTTTCCTTCATCATCCGCCCCTATTTTCACCTTCATGTAGCAGCCAGAAGTGGGTCCTGTTGCTTCCAGTACTTCAGAACGGGTCATAGTGACCTTCACAGGCGATCCGGATTTTTTGGACAACATGGCAGCGATCGGTTCTAGGTATATCACTGTTTTACCTCCAAATCCGCCGCCAATCTCCATTGGGACTACCCTGATAGATGAGTAAGGTATACCAAGAACCACCGAGGTCTTGTCTCTTATCTGAAAATGTCCTTGAGAGCTTCCCCAGATAGTTACCCGATCATTAGGAGTCCACCAACCAGTTGCTGAATGGGGTTCGATATATCCTTGATGAACAGTTGCGGTCCGAAATTCTCGCTCAACTATATGACTACAACTGGCAAATCCCTGTTCCAGATCTCCAAGCCTAAGCTGGGTATGACTTGCGATGTTATTCTCATACTCTTCGTGAAGTGTCGGGGCTTCGCCAGAGAGAGCTTCCTCAACAGTAGAGACCGACTCCAAGACCTCATATTCAACACCGATTAAAGCGAGAGCTTCTTCGGCCACGTGAGGAGACTGCGCTGCAACCGCCGCCACAGGGTGGCCCTTATATAACACTTTGTCACTTGCTAGGATGTTATCTGTTTGCTGTTTTGGGTTAAGGGGTGGCCCGGGTATTACTGTTGTTGACTGATTCTCTTGGAGAGGAAAGTCAGCATTTGTCAACACCGCTTGAACGTCAGGATGTGCTTCGGCTTTGGAAGTGTCGATCGATAGGATTCTCGCATGAGCGTGAGGGCTCCTGAGAATTCTTCCGGAGAGCATCCCAGGAAGGTTCATATCAGCTCCATAAAGAGCTTTACCTGTGACTTTATCGTAACCATCGTGGCGTACTGGGCGCTTACCAACGGCGTTAAAACTATCGTTTCCTACTTTTGGTTTCGTAGTCATGTTGTTCTGGCTCCTTAAGCTTGCGATTGTGAGTCAAAATCTATTGAGTTATACAAGATAATAAATCGGATTTTTTTCATAAAATTCAATTCATAGTCTTTTTCTCGGACCGTGATGATTGTAGCATAAGGTTAGCTGAATTCCGTACCTAAACGGTGCCTGTGTGTTATACTTCGGGCGCTCAATAGGCTGGCATTACTGCCCGCCTTTTTTATTCTGCGGAATATTAGGTCAAGACGGCAAAGTGTCTCACTAAATTTTGTCGGAATAAGTCCTGTGTCGGAGGTCTGTTGCTATGATAGAGGTAATCACTGGAGGGGGTGTCACTTCAGCGGATGGGTTTACGGCTGGAGGAACCTATGCCGGGTTGAAGACTGAGATAGATTCGTTAGACCTAGGGATACTGTTGTCTGATAGAAACGCGAACTCAGCTGCCACCTTCACGTCCAATAGTATCGAATCACCATCAGTAACCGCCAGCAGAGAGCGGTTGCGCATCGGATCTGCCCGCGGAGTAGTAGTAAACAGCGGATGCGCTAATTGTAGTGTGGGAGCACAGGGATACACGGATGCTGAGGAAATGGCTTCTCTTGCGGCTGCCCATACAGGAGTACTTGCCAATGATTTCTTCGTAGCCAGTACAGGAATGATAGGGGTCGAGCTTCCCATGGCACTGATCCGGCAAAATATTACGAACGTATCTCTAAGATCGGATGGCGGTACCGATTTTGCGCGTTCCCTTATGACCACGGATAGTAAGCATAAGCAAAGAGCGGTGTCGTTCATCCATGGAGGTAGGACAGTTACCGTAGGTGGGGCAGCGAAAGGCGTTGGAATGATTCATCCCAACATGGCAACCATGCTGTGCTTTATATCTACAGATGGTGACGTGGAGCGAGACTTCCTTCAAGTATTGCTCTCTAAAGCCGTCAATTCATCTTTTAACATGATCGATGTTGATGGAGATCAGAGTACGAATGATACTGTTGTAATCCTTGCTAACGGCGCTTCCGATACCCCCACCATTTCGGAGGGGAGCGAAGGTGCTGATCACTTCGCCGAAGCCTTGACATATATATGCACTGAGTTAGCAAAGGAACTGGCTCGAGACGGAGAAGGAGCTCAACGCCTCATAGAAGTTACGGTAGAGGGGGCGAACGATGTAGAAGAAGCCCGCAAAGCCGCCAGAGAAATTGCCTCATCGCTACTTGTGAAAGCAATGGTACACGGGAGGGACCCCAACTGGGGTCGGATAGTTATGGCTCTCGGTAAAAGTGGAATAGATCTGAAAGAGTCTTTGGTGGATATTTTCATAAGCAATATACACATTGTCCATGGTGGCGTTGCGATTCCTTATTACAAAGAGGCAGTTGTCAGCGCAATGGATGGTAACGAAGTTAACTTCAGGATAAATCTGAACATCGGAGACGAATCTGCGACAGCGTGGGGATGCGACTTGACTGAAGAATATGTGATATTTAACTCAGCGTATAGCACTTAAGATTTGTGAATGGTCATATGATTTTTCCACCGTTATCCAACAGTTGATTTTCGAGAGGCAGTCAGGTGAACCTGAACCCAATGAACCCAATAAGTCATCAATTGAATCCAGACGATCCATGCCCTCGCGCAACTAAAGTTCCCTCGGGCAATGAGCAAAGTGAAACAACCGCTCCCACAGTGATCAAGATCGGTGGGAGTACGCTGGGGCGGCACGATACCACATTGTCAGATCTCGTTTCGCTCCAAAAGCAGGGATTTGAATTGGTTGTAATCCATGGTGGTGGTAAAACAATATCGGAATGGATGGAGAAACAAGGTGTGCGGCCCAAATTCGTGGAAGGCCTTAGGGTAACCGATTCAGCTAGTCTGGAAATAGTGGTTGCGGTGCTTACAGGTTTGATCAACAAAAACTTGGTAGCTTCGATTAACAGCCGCGGAGGTAGGGCAATTGGTCTCTCCGGCGCTGACGGTGGAATGGTCAGGGCTTCCATAGCAAATCCAAATCTTGGTTATGTTGGGAAGGTAAATGAAATAGACGCGTCTCCAGTGAGAAATGCTTTGGATGCAGGTTACATACCTGTGATTGCTCCAGTTGGATTCGACATGTCTCGTAAGGCTGACGAAGAAGGTTCATTGCTCAATATCAATGCTGATACTGTAGCCGGCCACATATCGTCAGCACTCATGGCCAAGAGGATGGTTTTTTTGACGGACGTTGAGGGTGTATTGGATTCTTCGAAACGTCTCATTAGAAGAATTACGCGCAGGCAGGCGCATTCACTGGTGAATTCTAAAGTTATAGCGGGTGGAATGATTCCCAAGATAGAAGCATGCCTTGAGGCGATCAGCAGCGGAGCTGTCACCCGGATTATAGATGGACGTCAGCCTCAAGCATTAATTGAACTTCTTTCCGGTAGTGATATTGGAACAAGGATAGGATAGGTTTACATAATATGACCACAGGACCTTTGCCGCCATTTGATTTCGAAAATATGTCAATTCCCAGTAGATTGACGGGTCGTCTTAGATGGATAATACCAATCGCGATATTTTTGGTTTTGCTGTTTTCCCTTTCGATCGTACGTGGTATTTATTCTAACTGGTTGTGGTTTGGGGAATTAAATTACACAGGAGTGTTCCTAAAAGTTATTGTCACTCGCACCTTACTGTTTCTGTCCGGTTTTGGAATTGCAGCTCTGCTTTTAGGGGTCTCTTTATACGCAGCAAATCGATCGACATCAGGCGTAGGTCAGGCAACGACTCCAGATGGATTATTCTCGATTGCTAAGAAATTGGTTCTGGTGGGATCTATTTTGGGAATTTTAGTGGTCGCAGCCATATTCGGGACCATATTTTCTTCTAAATGGGAATTGTTTCTTAGATTCACAAATGCAGCATCATTCCATTACGTAGATCCTCTTTACAACAAGGATATATCTTTCTTCATATTTGAATTGCCAACCTATTCGTTCGTACAAGGGTGGGTGTTTTCGGTGGCAATAGTCTCCTTAATTGGAGCCGGAGTTATTTCCTTCGTTAATTTTACAATAAGAGGGGCCAGTTTTACTCTGACACCATCATTAAGAATGCAAGCCGTAATAACGGCAGCCCTGATAGTGATAATTGCCTCTGTGGGCCTCTGGATTGATAGACTTGAGCTGGTTCACTCACAGGGCGGAGTGGTATACGGGGCTACATATGCTGATATTCACGCGAAACAACCAGGTTTACTATTCTGTCTGCTCTCGGAGTTGTTGTTGCGATTGCTATGATCGTTGGGGTTTACATGGGTAGGATGAGGATCGTAGTGGGGGTTGTCGGAGTTTGGGTGGTATTAATTTTTGCCTTGGGCACAGGATGGCCGGCAATGGTGCAGGAATTCTCTGTTGATCCCAATGAATTCGCCAAGGAAAGAGAATACATCGTTAAGAATATTGATTTTACCAGGCGAGGCTATGGTATTGGAGAAATTCGAAACACGTTTCATCAGACTGAAGGTGAGGTAACTGCGGAATTACTGTCGTCAAATATTAAAACGATTGAAAACATAAGGTTGTGGGATTACCGTCCGTTGACCAGTGTGTACAAGCAGATCCAATTAATTCGTCCTTATTACGATTTCAAAGATGCTGACGTAGACAGGTACACAATAGATGGCGAATACAGACAGGTCTTGTTGGCTGCAAGAGAAGTGGCGCCAGAAAAGTTGGATGAGTCAGCGCAAACGTGGATTAATAGCAAGCTTTATTACACGCATGGTATAGGGATAGCCATGAGTCCGGTGACGGAGTTTACTCCGGAAGGTAGACCTGTCTTCTTTGCTAAAGATATTCCTGCAAATGGAGAAATACCGATCGCTTCGCCCGCTCGCCCCGAACTTCCTGACCTAACAGTGGAAAACCCACGCATTTATTACGGGGAAAACACCTTAGATTATGTCATCGTAAATACCAATACTGAAGAGCTTGATTATCAAACCAGTGACGGTGTTTTGGCGAAGACACGGTACGAAGGAGTCGGTGGAGTGCCAGTCGGCTCTTTTTGGAGGAAGCTTGTTTATGCGTGGGAAATGAGGGATATCAACATCCTTATCAGTAGTGAACTCAATTCCAAAAGCAGAATTCAATACAGGAGAACGATACAGGAACGAGTATCGACTGTAGCTCCTTTTCTTTCCTTGGATGGGGATCCATACATAGTTGCTGCCGAAGGTGGTCTGTATTGGGTGCAGGATGCTTACACTACATCCAGCAATATGCCCTATTCCGATCCAGTATTAAATTCTGCCTTTAGCGGAGATTATAATTATGTGCGGAACAGCATAAAAGTGATTGTCGATGCCTTCGACGGAGGCATCGATTTTTATATTTGGGACAAAGATGACCCTGTTGCCGAAACATACGGGAGAATATTTCCTGATCTTTTCACTGATCGCGAAAAGATGCCGGAGTCGCTCCAAGAACATATCAGATATCCTCAGGGACTTTTTTCCGTGCAAGCAGAGAAGTACATAAAGTACCACATGGATGATCCAGAACATTTCTACGGGAACGAGGACCTTTGGGCGATCCCGCAAGAAAAGTTCGGTCAAGGGGAATCCTTACAGGTCGTGGAACCATACTATGTAATTATGAAACTTCCTGGTGAGGAGAGTGAGGAATTTGTACTACTCATGCCTTATACGCCGAATGACAGACCAAACATGGTGGGTTGGCTAGCTGCAAGAAGCGACGGGGAGCATTATGGCAAGTTAGTGGCGTACAATTTTCCAAAGGACAGGCAGGTAGATGGACCTGAACAGGTGGAAGCACGGATTGATAACGACCAGGACATCTCAGCATGGTTCACCTTGCGATGCTCTGAAGGGTCAACATGCATAAGAGGGAATTTACTGGTAATTCCTGTTGGCAATTCGCTGTTATACGCGGAGCCGGTTTATATACAAGCGGAAGGGGTTAGTTTTCCAGAGCTCAAGAAGGTGATATTAGCTACTTCAGATAAAGTCGTAATGGCTGATTCCCTAGAAGAGGCCTTACAGAGTCTCACAGGCACGGCGGTAACGTTGTCAAATTCAGAATCCCAGATGACTCCGAGAGCGGAGGTAAACGTAGATTTAAAAACTAGTGTTTCAGAGGGCATTTTGGGTACTTTGGATTCGGCTGGTAAGATAGGGGACTCTTTAGAGAGATTGAGGGATGAAATCGACGCCCTAGAGGATTTACTCAAAAAGCTCGTGGACGGCGAAAAAGGAGAATAGTATGACCACGTCAGAAGAGTGGAAAGAACTAGAAAGTAAATACTACATGTTCCTGGTTCGAAGACAGCCAATGGTTTTGGAACGCGGAGAGGGAGCTAGGGTGTGGGATGTCGATGGGAAGGAGTACCTTGATTTCACGTCGGGTTGGGCTGTGAATAATGTGGGTCATTGTAATGAAGAGGTTGCGAAAGCGATATCGGAACAAGCCCGTACATTGGTACAGACTTCCAATCAGTTCTACTCGATACCCCAGTTGAAAATGGCTCAAATTCTTGTCGACAACAGCTGTTTAGACAAGATTTTCATCTGCAATAGTGGGGCAGAAGCTAACGAGGGGGCAATTAAACTAGCAAAAAAGTATGGTAAGAAGAATAAAGGTGGTGCGTATGAGATTATTACTGCACTGAATTCCTTTCACGGCCGTACAATGATGAACGTGTCCGCCACTGGACAGCCTCATTATCAAGAACTTTTCACGCCTATTCCTACGGGATTCTCACACGTTCCCTTTAATGATCTAGACGCGGTTAAACAGTCTACTGGCGACAACACGATAGCAGTCATGATAGAACCGGTTCAGGGAGAGGGTGGGGTGAATGTTCCCTCAATAGAATATTTGCGTGGTGTTAGAGAATGGTGTGATAACAACCAATTGTTGCTCATATTTGATGAAGTTCAGACTGGGTTAGGTAGGTTGGGTACGTTGTTTGGCTATCAAAGTTTTGGAGTGGAACCTGACATAATCACTCTAGCGAAAGGTCTGGGTGGAGGGGTTCCGATCGGTGCTTTTATGGCAAAGAATTCAGCTTGTGCATTTGATCCGGGGGATCATGGTTCTACTTTTGGCGGAAACCCACTCACATGTGCTGCCGCTCACGCCTCCACCAAATATCTGATCGACAATGATATTTCAGAAAATGCTGCTAGGATGGGCGAATATCTAGGAGATGGACTGCGGGAACTCCAATCAAATTACGAGTTCATAACAGACGTTAGAGGTATGGGACTGTTGTGGGCGGTCGAGTTTGATTCAGATCTTACACCCGATGTCATACCAGCGTGTAATGAGGCTGGTATTTTGATGAATCCTATGAGACCGAATGCAATAAGGCTTATGCCGGTTTTGACAATCACAAAGGAAGAGATAGACGAGGCACTTTCTCGATTGGATGCCGGCCTGAAAAAAGCCACAACATAAGGAACAACTCTTGAATTGGAGGGATGTTACCCCTGAAGGACAATCTATATATGGCGGTGCCGTATCTGGTGGCCTAGATAGTTGCACTGTCACTCACTGGTTGTACAGTCAGGGGATTAACGTGAAATGTTTTACCGTTGACCTCGGCCAGCCAGACGAGGAAAATCTCAAAAATGTCGCTCAGAGAATGTTGGATTGTGGTGCCACAGAAGCCGCAATTCTCCGCGGACAAAGTGATTTGGCGGAAGCAGGCCTGCAGGTCCTGCAATCTCAAGCTCGGTATGAAGGTGGCTATTGGAATACAACCGGGATAGCTCGACCGATAACCGTCAAAGTAATTTTAAGAGAATTTGTGCGGCTAGGGATAGACGTGCTTTTTCATGGGGCTACAGGCAGAGGTAATGACCAAGTAAGGTTTCAATTAGCGACCAATATGTTGGCTCCAAAAGTAAAGGTATATGCACCCTGGCGGGATAGAGAATTCCTCGACAGTTTTCCTGGTAGAAAGGAGATGATTAGTTACTGTGAGGCCAATGGATTGCCAATAAGGTCTTCATCGGAATCTAGGTATTCAACAGACGCCAATTTTCTTGGCCTTACTCATGAAGCCGGTGATCTTGAAGATGTAGGAATTAGTCCAGAATTTGTCAGGCCAGAAATGGGAGTGTGGCCCTGGGAAGCGCCAGATGTGCCAACTTACGTGACCGTGAGGTGGGAGGAGGGAAGACCGGTGTCTATTGATGGAATTGAGATGGATCTAGCGGATATTTTTCTGCATTGTAACGACGTAGCAGGTCGAAATGGAATTGGGATTGGAACGCATGTGGTCGAGAACCGTTTCGTTGGGATTAAGTCAAGAGGCATATACGAATCTCCTGCAATGGAATTTCTTGGCAGAAGTTACGAATTTCTCCTTCAATTCATATTAGACAGAAGATCTAGGGAGTTTTTCGAAGAGATATCACGAATTATAAGTAGGCAGATATATCAAGGTTACTGGTTTGATTTAACTACACACGCAGCTTTAGGTTCGCTCTCCAAATTCAGTGAATTAGCTACTGGAACTATACATATAAAACTCTATCGGGGAGGAATATTTTTTGAGACAGCAGAAGATACTGCGGGATCGATGCCGTATTCCCTGTACACGGACGATGGTTCCATGGAATCCATGGGTAAATATGATCATGTAGATGCTGAAGGTTTTCTTAATGTATTAGGTGTGTCTGCCCGAAATGTGGGTGTTCGCCAGTCTAAGCATCTTACAGATTAAGCATTTTCATTTATTAGGTAGGAAGGAATTTATCTCTTGGTAGCTAGAACATCAGATGACGACCGAAAGCAAATAGTCGCGATGGTAAGGGACTTTATTCGTCGTGACGTCGAACCAATCGCATCAACTTACGACAATGAGGACATTTATCCTCATGAGCTTATCCCAAAAATGAGGGAACTAGGTCTTTTTGGAATTACCATCTCACGAGAGTATGGTGGGATGGAATTGGATTACACAACATTTGCGATGATTTTCGAAGAGATAAGTAAAGGATGGATGAGCCTTTCCGGAATCATTGGCACCCACCATGTGCTTAGCCACATAGTATCCACATATGGAACGGAAGAGCAGAGAAACAGGGTGCTTCCGCGGATGGCCACTGGGGAATTACGAGGAGGTCTTGCTCTCACAGAGTCTGAAGCGGGAAGCGATGCTCAGAATATTTCTACTGTTGCAAGAAAAGACGGCGAGGAATATGTCATCAACGGAAGAAAGATGTTTATCAGTAACGGTGAAAACGGGAATGTATTTGCTTTAATGGCTAAAACTGACCCGGAGGCGGAGCCAGCTCATAGGGGTATAAGCTGTTTCATATTTGAAAAACCTGTTGAAGGGTTCAAAGTAGGACAACATATTGACAAACTTGGCTACAGGGGAATTGATACCTGTGAGTTGATTTTTGATGATTGCAGAATTTCCGTAGACAACTTGGTAGGAGCCGTGGAAGGGAAGGGTTTTCATCATGTTATGTCGGGACTCGAAACGGGCCGTATAAATGTTGCTGCTAGAGCTGTGGGAGTTGCACAAGCTGCTTTTGACGCAGCCATTAAATATTCCCAAAGTAGAAAAGCGTTTGGTGAGGTTATTTCAAAACATCAAGCCATTCAGCTAAAGTTGGCCGAAATGGCTTCGAAAATACATGGTGCCAGACTTATGGTTTACGACGCTGCCCAAAAGAAGGACAGTGGAGAGCGGAACGACCTTGAAGCTGCAATGGCAAAACTTTTCGCTAGTGAGGTTTGCGGGGAAGTAGCTATGGAAGCGATGAGGGTGCACGGTGGAGTGGGATACACGAAGGAACTACCCATCGAAAGATATTACAGAGATGCACCCTTGATGATTATAGGTGAGGGAACAAATGAGATTATGAAACTACTTATAGCAAGACGTCTCTTAGAAAATTACGCAACTTAAGTAGGGAGGAAGGCAATGGTTGAAAACAACCTGATCATTGATTCGAAGGATTCATTCGGGGGCTGGTTCGAGGACTTTCATGTGGGCCAAGTTTTTAAACACTGGCCAGGAAAAACCATTACAGAAATGGACAATCATTTATTTTCTCTCATCACTATGAATGACAATCCATTGCATACAGATGAAAACTACATGTCGAATCATCAACACGGCAAGATTCTTGTCAATGGGTTGCTTGTAATGAGCCTAGTTGTAGGTATGAGTGTTAGGCAAACTTCTGGCAAGGCGATAGCGAATCTAGTCTATGAGAAAGTTACTCACGATGGTCCAACGTTTCACGGAGATACTATCTATGGTGTAAGCGAGGTACTCGATGTTGTCCCGTCAAGGTCAAAACCAGATCGAGGAATAGTTTGTCTGGAGAGCAGGGGTATCAATCAAAGGGGCGAGAAGATTTTAAGCCTTGAAAGAAAATTTCTTGTTAAACGTCGCTCTTAGCGATACTGATTTTGTGATTGAATGTTTTGGTGAATAGCTGGTTGGCATTTTTTTGATTGTCCCAATTTACATAGTGAGGATAAAGGACACCCGCTACAAGCGGGAGTGCTGGTACAGTAGAGCTTTGAATGAGCAACTATCAGAGCGTGGTATTGTTGATAAGCATTAAGGCTGGGTGGAATATATTTCATAAATAGTTGTTGCCAGTGGTCGTATGTGTCCAAGTTGTGTCCAACACCGATCCGCTGCATTAGTCTTTTGGTATACGAATCGATAACGAATATCGGTTTGCCAATGGCATACAGCAACATGCAGTCGGCAGTTTCGGGTCCGATTCCGTTTATCTTCAGTAGAAAGGCTCGGGCACAAGATGGTGACAATGCTCTTAGACCGTCAGCGTCACCTCCAAAGTTTTTCATTAGGCTCGCGGCTAATGTTTTAATTCTCCTTGCTTTCAAACGATAAAATCCTGATGGGTGGACCAAATTTTGTAGCTCCATCGAAGACAGATTATAGATAGTTTCCACATCTAGGACGTCGGCATTTTTTAGGGAGCATATAGCCTTCTCGGCATTGCTCCAGGAGGTGTTTTGGGTAAGTATCGCACCAACCATGATTTCGAAATTAGATTCGGCGGGCCACCACTGCTGGTCACCGAAGTGGTTCTCTAATTTAAGTAGTATTGTTCCAAGAAGACTCATAGCAAAGGTGCACTTACCTATATATATCGGTTGTGGCGGTATTATCAGGTTATCAAAATTTTCGTGGAAGAGTTAAAATCGACTATGTGTCAAGGAGTTCGAACAGATATGTCCATATTTGCACGGAAATTAGAGAATGCGATTCAGACGAGCAATTCATTGGTCTGTGTAGGGTTGGATCCTGACCCTGATAAAATGCCTGTTCAGGATGTTTATGAATTTTGCCGTACTATAGTGGACGCGACGTCTGATTATGTAGCGGCCGTTAAGCCGAATATGGCTTTTTTTGAGGCTCTTGGCATTGACGGACTATTTTCGTTGAAAAAGGTCGTTGAATATGTTCATCATAATCATCCGAATAAACTAATTATCGGTGATGGGAAAAGAGGAGATATAGGATCCACGAGCGTTAAATATGCCTCGGCGTTGTTCCAGTATTGGAACTTCGATGCAGTCACAGTTAACGTATTTGGGGGCAGAGATTCAATACAGCCGTTTTTGGACTACAAAGAAAAAGGTGTGTTGATATGGTGCAGGTCATCTAATCCTGACGGGTTTCAGGTTCAAGGGAGCAGTTCAGATTCACAGTCAAGTCTATTTGAACGTATAGCGAGAATGGCCGTTGAATGGAATCAAAATGGTAATGTTGGTCTGGTAGTGGGCGCCACCTTCCCTAAAGAGCTGTCCATAGTTAGGAAGCTAGCACCAGGCATACCCATACTGGTTCCAGGAATTGGATCCCAAAAAGGTGATTTGGAAAATTCTTTGGTTGCCGGGGCCGAAACCGGGTTTCCCAATCTGATTATTAGCTCCTCTCGTTCTATTAACTATGCCTCTGATTCACCAGATAGATTCGGGTATGCAGCCGGCGAATCTGCAAAATATCTAAAGGAGAGCATCAATTCCATATTAAGTGTTGGAAAACAGTAATTATTGAGTCATATGGTTCAGATCTTCGAAATAGGTTATTTAGTTACGATGAAGAAACCACATCCCTGTGGCGGATCAGAATGGACAGTTGATAGGATAGGCGCAGATATTGGTATAGCCTGCAATAAATGTCACAGGAGACTGATTCTTCCGAGGTCAGAATTAGAGAAAAGGTCTAAGGGTATAAAGAATAACGAGTAGGTTTCACTTCTAGGGTGGTTATTTCTAGTAATTGACACGCGTTTCACTTGATTTTAGAATTACTCGCCTTATTTATTTAATTTCGGGATAATGGAATAGCAAGGAGGTGCGCCGAGATGAGGGAGCTGGAGATCGAAAGCATCCGCATCAGGCAGGAAACTCAGCAGCGTGCGGTGGTGTTACGTGTAAAAGATTCCGACTTGTTTCTGCCTATTTTTATTGGTCATTTCGAGGTGGAGGCTATTCGGCTGAAACTAATGGATGTTGAGGTCCAAAGGCCCATGACTCATGATCTGTTAGGCGCGGTTATCGGAAATCTTGGCGGGGAAGTAGAGCGAATTGTCGTGTCTGAGCTGAGAAATGATACGTTCTACGCAAAAATTTTGGTGGGATATAACGGGTCTACCATGGAAATCGATTCGAGGCCTAGCGACGCGATTGCTCTTGCAGTTAGAACCAACGCGCCAATATTTGCAGAAGAGGAAGTCGTAGACAAGGCCGGGGTTAACCTGGAAGTTACAGTTGCTGAGGGGAAATCAGAATCCCAAGGAGGTCTGCGAACCGCGGCGGTTGATGAGGAAGAGTTGAGAGGGCTTTCGGCGTTTAGCGACTTTATCGATACACTTGATCTGGAGGACTTAGGTAAAGACCAATAGAGGGTTTTAACCGAAACAATGTTCAGCGTTACTATTTTCACATCCTCAGCGCTCTTTTTTTGACCGTTATTTGACCGTTGTGATAATCTTTAACACCGTTCGCGAGGGGATTTATTAACTCCAAGAGGATGGGAACGATTGCCCGATTGGTAGGCATAGGATGGTATGTCGGGATATGTATCGGTTTCGGGGCCGTCCTTGGTGTGTGGATCGATAAAGAATTTGCTCTAAATCCGCTTTTTACCCTCACTGGAATTGGATTGGGTATTATTGTGGCGATATTTGGAATGTATCGAATGTTGAGGGCAGTCCTCGGGTATATTTCTGATGCGGATTAACTTTAGGAGAATTTGAAATAGTGGCGAAGCTCTTGGGCAGTCCAAAAGCCCTGTCGTTAACCATAATCGTCGCTGCTGTATTTGTTGTTAGCATTCTTGGAGGGGCGCTGGGAAATGCCTTCGGTCTAGGCTTTTTAGCGAGCTCTCTGCCTGCTATTCAATTACCTGCAGAAGTGATCACCAAAGGTTTTTTAACCCCTGTGGGTCAGTGGGACCTCATGAACACTATGGTAACTACGTGGCTAGCGATGATTGTCCTAATTGCCGCAGCCGTATTTGTAAGAGTTGGTTTGAAAGAGGTTCCAGGACGAATACAGGCTCTTTTTGAACTCATTATTGAGTTTTTCATCACGCTTTGTGAGAGCGTGGCAGGTAAAGAAAAGGCGCGGAGGTTTTTCCCCCTTGTGTTTACCATTTTTATATTTATTGTTGTCGCAAACTGGATGGGAATACTTCCAGGATTTGGAACTATTGGAAGGGTCGCGGATCCATCCGAGATCGCCCATCATCATGGGGTACATGAATATGCAGACCCCGCACAGTCAGGGGTCGCTCAAGATTCGCAAACAGACCATGGTACATCTCATGGGGCGAGCGAGGAGGATGGGGCCCATAGTGATCATTTGTCGTCGGTCAAGCTTCATGTTTTTAATGGGAGTGGACGCTTGGCGGTCTTGTCGCCAGGTTCCTTAAATGACGAACTCACTTTCTCTGAATACGAAGAAGTCCATGGTGACTTAGGAGTCGGTAGACGAGCTGGACACCTTGTTCCGTTTCTTAGGAGTGCCAACACAGATGTCAATATGACCCTTGCCATGGCTTTGGTTGCTATGGTGATGGTTCACTATTGGGGATTTAGTATATTGGGGGCTTTTGGTCATGCGGGGAAGTTCATTAATGTAAAGGAAGGTCCAATAGGGTTTTTTGTTGGAATATTGGAATTAATAAGCGAACTTGCAAGAGTTATCAGTTTTACCTTTCGTCTCTTTGGAAATATATTTGCAGGCGAAGTGTTGCTTATGGCTATGGGGTTTTTGCTGCCACTTGTAGGTATTATTCCATTTTTGGGATTGGAACTATTTGTGGGCCTTATACAGGCTTTTATCTTTGCTATGCTGACTCTGGTTTTTGCTTCTATGGCAAGTGTAAGCCACGGAGGTGAGGAAGGACACTAAATCATTTTCGGCCCATTTACGGGCAGTTAAAAAAAATTTATTAATTATAGAAATGAAAGGGAGGACAATTGATATGGAAGGCGATGTCATGAATATCGGCGCGGGTCTCGCCATAGGTCTTGGGGCCGTTGGTCCTGGTATCGGGATAGGACTGTTAGCTGCGAAGGCGATGGAAGCCCTTGGTCGAAACCCTGAAGCTGGGGGGCAAATCCAACAGAACATGATTCTTGCGATTGCCTTTACCGAGGCTATAGCCATATATGCTCTGGTCGTCGCAATAATAATTAAATTCGTATAAATGACCTCGAAGGCAGCTTATCTGGTTTACGCCACATTGCACTGCAATGTGTTTATTAGGAGTTTGGTATGGATGCATTAGGAATCAACCTGCCTGGTCTGATAACTCAGATAGTCAGTTTTATAATCCTGTTTTTCATTCTTTCCAAGTTGCTTTATAAGCCTCTTATAGGGCTGCTTGACCAGAGGTCGGAAAAGGTACAGGCAGGACTAGAAGCGGCTGAGAGAGCTAGAGAGGACGCGGCCCGGTCCGAGGATTCAATACAGCAACAACTGGCTGACGCTAGGACTGAAGGTCAAAGATTGATTGCACAGGCGAGAGAAACAGCTGAGAAGTTTAGGGAAGAGGAAATGGGTAAGGTAAGACAGGATATTGAAGCGGAGCGAGATCGGGCGCAATCTAACATTCAAAGAGAGCGTGATGCAGCCATCGAGGACCTTAGGAGAGAGTTCGCTGGGTTGGCGATAGCAGCTGCCGAGAAGGTCGTTAGAAGTTCTCTTGATGCTGACGATCATCGAGAACTCATCGAAAGTGTGCTTGAAGAAAGCACTGCTGGGAATTAAAAAATGGCTCGAACGTTTTCCGCAAGAAGATATGCTCAGGCAATATTCCAGATTGCTGAAGAAAATGGTGAAGTGGAGAAATGGCTGGGTGATCTTACCGTTTTAGCCGCGGCTCTTGGGGATAAATTATTCGCATCGTTTGTTGATTCCCCCCAGGTGGAGACGGAGAGGAAATCCGCCGTCATAAGGGAATTATTTGATAAGGAGGTAGCAGGGCTTGCCGTGAACTTGATGTGTTTGCTCGCTAGTATAAATGCAGCCAAAAACATTCCTTCGATTACTGATTATTTCCAAGAGCTAGTAGACGAAGATAAAGGGATGGAAAGGTGTGAGATTGTCTCGGCTGTCGCGCTTACAGATGAACAACGAGGGCGTATATCTAAAGAGATATCGGAATTTGTCGGGAAGGTGATTACAGTGGAAACTAGGGTGGATGAAAAGATTCTTGGAGGATTTGTGGCTCGAGTGGGAGACAAGCTCATAGACGGTAGCCTCAAGACACGATTTGATGATTTGAAGAGAGAGCTCGTAAGAACGACATAATCGGCTCAAGTATTAATTTCAAACAATTTATGTAAAAAGGGAAAACCGATCCCTAATGGAGGAAGATATGGCTGTCATGGGACAGGACATAGCCTCGGTGATTAAAAAACAGATCGAAGGGTTTGGCACTGATTTAGGAATTGTCGATGTTGGAAGCGTCATAGAAGTTGGAGATGGAATTGCGCGAGTTTACGGTCTATCTGGTGTAGCTTATAACGAGTTGGTTGAGTTTGACGGCGGGGTAGCTGGAATAGCGTTGAACTTAGAGGAAGATAGCGTAGGAATCGTAATATTAGGGGATCCCCTCGGAATCAAGGAGGGTACTGAGGTTCGAGGAACTGGAAGAGTTATGCAGGTACCTGTCGGTGATGAACTGCTGGGTCGGGTAGTAGACGGAATTGGCATCCCGATTGATGGAAAGGGACCAGCAGATACAAGTGAGACTCGCGAAGTGGAGATAGTGGCACCCAATGTAGCAATAAGAAAATCTGTTGACACTCCCGTTCAAACGGGTATTAAGGCTATAGACGCTATGATCCCAGTTGGAAGAGGGCAGAGAGAATTGATAATTGGGGACAGGACAACCGGCAAAACCGCAATATGTGTTGATGCGATTATAAATCAAAAAGGGGGGGATCTGATTTGTATTTATGTCGCTATCGGACAGAAGGTCGGCAAAGTAGCGCAGACTGTAGGTACTCTGGAGCAGTTCGGGGGGATGGATCACACGATAGTTGTAGCAGCAAATGCTTCCGACTCGGCACCGATCCAGTATCTCGCGCCTTACACTGGTTGCGCGATGGCAGAATATTTCATGTCTCAGGGTAAAGATGTTTTAATCGCCTACGATGATCTGTCGAAGCACGCATGGGCCTATAGGCAAATGTCTTTGCTTTTGAGAAGGCCACCCGGCCGGGAAGCATATCCAGGTGATGTTTTCTATCTCCATAGCAGGTTACTCGAGAGAGCTGCAAAATTGGATGATGAGCATGGCGGTGGTTCGATAACAGCATTACCCGTTATCGAAACGCAGGCTGGCGATGTTTCTGCTTATGTTCCGACAAACGTAATCTCCATCACTGATGGTCAGATTTACCTTGAGCCGGAACTATTTAACGCTGGGATAAGGCCTGCTGTGAATGCGGGAATTTCAGTATCACGGGTAGGCAGTGCGGCGCAGACTAGGGCTATGAGGTCAGTCGCGGGTAGCTTGCGCTTAGATCTCGCCCAATATCGGGAGCTTGTTACATTCGCACAATTTGGTACTGATGACTTGGATGCAGCAACTAGAAGACAGTTAGAAAGAGGGCAAAGAGCCGTGGAAATCCTCAAACAGGGCCAGAATGCTCCTTTGCCAGTGGAGGAGCAAGTTGCAATTCTATACGCCTTAAACGAGGGGTATTTAGACGACGTAGAAATATCTGCAATACGTGGTTGGGAAGCAGCGTTTCACGGTTTTATGAAAGCTAATCACTCCCAGATTTTACAGGCAATTTCTTCTGAAGGGGACTTAAGCGATGATGCCCAGACCCTGCTGAGGGATGCTATAGACGAATTCAGACAGAGTGGCTTGGGGAGTTAGATGCCCAGCGTAAGGCAAATTGCGAGACGCATAAGAAGCGTTGAGAACACGGCAAAAATAACAAAGGCTATGTCCATGATAGCTGCCTCGAAACTGAGACGCACGCAAGAAGCTGCCACCCAGGGGCGGTCATACGCTGACAACATGTCAAAGATAGTTTCTAATGTGATGGTTCAATCACAAGGTGATGAGGATATTCAGCCTCTTGCCGAGGCAAGGCAAATTTCCAATGTCGGACTAGTGCTTATAACTTCGGACCGGGGTCTCACTGGTGGTTTGAACTCAAATGTTCTCAGGGCTGCCGGAGATTTTATTGGACGACAATCCGTACCTGTAAAAGTTGTGGCGATGGGTAAGAAGGGCTTGGATTATTCTAGAAGGAACAGCCTCCATGTAATCGGTGAATTTACTGGTATCAGTGATCGTCCGACCCCAGGAGATAGCATTCCCGCATCAGATGCAATAATTGAGTCGTTCAATCGTTTGGAGATAGACTCTGTGCATATCGCTTTTGCTGAATTTGTAAACACTACTGTTCAAAGACCTTCCGTCAACCAACTGGTTCCTGTACTTCCGCGAAATGTATCTGACACGAGCAATATTGGTTACATTTTTGAGCCCGACGCGGGTACGGTTCTGTCGGAACTCTTGCCTAGGTACGTGCAAACATTAATACATCACGCGTTACTCGAGGCGAACGCGAGTGAGCAGTCTGCCAGAATGGTGGCCATGAATCAGGCTACAGATAACGCGAATGCAATGGTTGGTGACCTGACCCTGTTGATGAACAAACTCAGACAGGAGACGATCACGAAAGAGTTACTTGATATTGTAGGTGGAGTTGCTGCAATAGAAGGTTAATTAAAAAGTAGATACTTGAGCTTTTCTTGGATTTAGGAGCATAAAGGATGGCAACCGGAAAAATCGTTACAGTAATTGGAACCGTCGTAGACGTTGAATTTCCCCCCGATGATATGCCTTCAATTTTTAATGCTCTTGAGACCAAGATTGGGGATGAACGGCTTGTATTGGAAGTGGAACAGCATATCGGTAATAACTGGGTGAGGTGTCTTGCCCTTGGTCCGACAGAGGGTCTTAAGAGAGGCATCGACGTGATTGATACCGGAGAACCCGTTGCTGTACCAGTAGGGGATCCGACTCTCGGTAGACTATTCAACACCCTAGGGGAAACACTTGACGGACTGGAGGAAATAGAGGGGGCGGAAACTTGGCCAATACATAGGCAACCTCCCACATTCGAAGACCAGGCTACCGAAGTGGAGGTTTTGGAAACCGGCATTAAAGTTCTTGACTTGGTAACTCCTTTCACTAAGGGAGGTAAAATTGGAGCATTCGGTGGGGCTGGTGTTGGGAAGACCGTTATTATTCAAGAATTGATAAATAACATAGCAACTGAACACCAAGGGGTGTCGGTTTTCGCTGGCGTTGGAGAGAGGTCCCGCGAAGGTAACGATCTTTGGCATGAGATGCAAGAAGCGGGTGTTTTACCGCAAACAGTGCTGGTTTTTGGTCAGATGAACGAGCCACCTGGTGTGAGGGCACGAGTTGCTCAGGCGGGTCTAACCATGGCGGAATATTTCAAGGAAGAACGCGGGCAAGATGTTCTTTTGTTCGTAGACAATATCTATAGATATGTTCTTGCTGGCATGGAAGTGTCGGCTCTTCTAGGTCGTATGCCTTCAGCTGTTGGATATCAGCCAACGTTGGGTACTGAGATGGGAGCTCTGGAGGAGAGAATCACCTCATCTAAGAACGGGTCCATAACATCTGTGCAAGCTATATATGTTCCAGCCGATGACTATACAGACCCTGGTATCGTAACCACCTTTGGGCATCTTGATGCGGTAATGACGCTTGAGAGGTCTTTGGCGTCCCAAGGGCTCTATCCGGCAGTCGACCCTCTTACTTCATTTTCCAACATACTGGAGGCGACGATCGTCGGCCAGGAACACTACGATGTGGCGACCGAGGTTCGGGAGGTTCTCCAGAGATACCAAGAGCTTCAGGATATTATAGCCATATTAGGTATAGAAGAACTGTCCGATGAAGATCGTACTACGGTGGCTAGGGCTAGAAAGATACAGAGGTTTTTGACCCAACCATTTAACGTTGCTGAGGTTTTTACGGGTTCGCCCGGTAAATATGTGCCTGTAAAGGACACGATAGAAGGGTTTAGGCAAATACTTGATGGTCTTCACGACGACCTTCCTGAGCAGGCCTTTTACATGGTTGGGACCATAGAAGAAGCTGTAGAGAAGGCTAAAGAGATGGCCACTGCATAATAGAGCCGAAACACGGGTAAGAATTTGATTCTAGAAATAGTCACAACTGAAGAAGTCCTATATTCCGGTGAAGCAGATGTTGTAATTGCACCTGGAAGAGAGGGTCAGCTTGGAATTCTCCCGAGGCATGCTCCCTTGCTGACTGGGATTAAAGAAGGGAATGTTGTGATCCGACTGGGGGAGAAAGAGATTTCTATACCGGTCAGCGGCGGATTTCTAGAGGTAATGAATAATAAAGTAACGGTACTGGCGAGCAGTAACTGAGACAAAAGTAAACTGATAAGACTTTTCAGATGACAGATGCCAACCATGAATTTGGCTTATAGTAGTTCTTTCATATAGAACGTCATCGATTGCAGAGATAGTACAGGGTCTATATTCCGCATGACTATATTTGAGGGAACCTGAGGCGCAATAGGCGCGTAATTTAGAATTCCATGTATACCGTGACGAACTAGAGTGTCTATCACATCCTGCGCCTGCAGAGACGGCACTGCAACTATGCCAATCGCCAGGTTTCTATCTTGGATGAGTTGAGGTAGTTCTTGCATGCTGCTAACCGTTATGTTTCCTAGGGTCGTACCTATTTTAACTGGTTCACGGTCAAATGCGGCCACTATTTCAAACCCCTCAGGAGAGAAACCTGGGTAATTGATGATGGCGCGTCCCAGTCTTCCCACTCCGACTAGACAAGCCTTCCATCCGTGATTAATTCCTAAAATTTGTCGGAGCTCCTCTAATAGGAAATCTATATCGTATCCGCGGCCTTGTTTCCCAAACCTACCAAAATAACTGAGATCTTTTCGGATTTGAGCCGGGGTCATTTGCAGCAACTGCCCCAATTGCTGAGAACTAATAACGCTGGTTCCGACATCCTTTACCTGTGTTAGTACTCTAACGTAAAGAGGAAGACGCAATACTACGACTTCGGGTACGTCACTGTATTTGGTGTTGATGTCTCGTAGCATGCTTTGCTTGCGCGAGTTTAAGATGGTCAAACTGCAAGGACTCACTTAATCCACGCCCGCGAGTATAACTTAATGAGTATTAATTGTGAAATGTAATTCTCCATTTTCCTTCCATTAGGCTCCCAATGAGCGATTTTATGGACTCGCAGTTAATGTTTCCTTGACTGAATTTCCCACCCATTGCTAAAATTGCAGAGCTTTTTTAGGCAGTTGTTCTGCTAGATGAAGCTGGGGCGGCAAAAGCAAACTATTTGTAAATAGTCTGCATCGCTAGTTTTACTCACGTTGGAGGTAATTAATGGCTGAGGAAAGCGTAGAGCTTCACAGAGGGTTAAGGGAAGTCTATATAGATAGAACGACCTCAAGCTATGTTGACGGAAAGCTTGGCAGGCTTTACTACCGTGGTTACAACATCGACGATCTCGCCAATAATTGTTCCTTTGAAGAGGTTATTTACCTGGTCATGATGGGGGAATTACCTACAGAAACTCAACTTGAACAGTTTACCTCCGAGATAAAAGCTAATATGAAAATTCCTGAGGCCATCGTTGATATAATCCGTACTACGAAGGACGCCCATCCCATGGATGTTCTCCGGACCGCGATATCAGCCCTTGCTACCTTTGACTCTGAGGTCGACGACAACTCTCCTGAGGCAACCCTGAGGAAAGGGACCCGATTGACTGCAATGGCTCCTACTATTGTCACAGCTCATGCGCGCATTCGAGACGGTAAAGAACCTGTTGTGCCTAGCCCAGAACTTGGATTAGCGGCTAACTTTCTTTACATGTTATTTGGTGAGATACCTGATCCGAGAGATGCTGCTCTCATAGATAAAGATTTTTTGTTACACGCGGAACATGGCCTTAATGCATCTTCTTTTGGTGCTCGGGTTGTGGCTTCTACTCAGGCGGACTTGCATTGTGCCGTAACTGCCGGAATTGCTACGCTCAAAGGTCCTTCTCATGGAGGCGCTGCCGAATCTGTAATGACCATGTCTTTGGAAATAGGTAGTGAAGAGAATGCCGAAAAATATGTTCGAGACACGCTCTCAGGCGGTGGAAGAATTATGGGATTTGGACACAGGGTTTATAGAGCTGTTGATCCGAGATCCTTGCACATTCAAGACGACTTGAAGGAGCTTGGTGAGAGAAAAGGTGAGCCAAAATGGTACTCCATTTTGCAAAAAGTTGTGGAAGTTATGCAACCGTATGCCCGGCGTGGCATATGCCAGAATGTAGATTTTTTTTCAGGTGCAATGTATTTCTTGCTGGATATTCCAGAGGATCTTTTCATATCCATTTTTGCTGTTGGGAGGATTCCGGGCTGGACTGCACAGGTAGTTGAGCAGTTTAACAATAATATCTTGTTGAGGCCTCGATTGCAGTATGTTGGCGAACTTGATAGGGAATTCGTTGCTATTGGAGATAGGGCTTAGTTCCCAGCGGAAAAATATATCCGAAAAGAAAGGAGACTATAGATCTTGAATAAGGAAACCACTTTTGAAGAATGCGTGCATCACTGGGTATTGGCTCAACCGAATGGGCCTACCAGCAGCGGTGTTTGTAAAAGGTGCGGTATTAGCGAAGAGTTTCGTAATTCTATGCCAGGATCGGGTTGGGACCGAAGTGGTCAAGCGAGGAAAACTAAACAAACTTCATCGTAATCAAAGATGTTAAATAGAGTGACTGTAATAGGGACTTCGGATGATCGGAGTCTCTTTTTATATGAGGAGATAGCTCAACGGGTAATTTAGTGGATGTACGCGATCGCGGGCGCGCTCATAACAAAGTGGTTGAGAAAATTCGCAAAGGGGGTCCGCTTGGGTTTGACTCTTTCATGGAAATAGCTCTTTATTCAGAGCAAGGATTTTACTCGAATAGTCAGCCATTTGGACACGCAGGGGACTACTTTACCAGTCCAACCATCCATCCTATTTTTGGTGCGATGGTAGCCGTGCAATTGTGGAAAATATGGAAGCTATTAGGTAAACCTATTCCTTTTACGGTGGTGGAATCTGGTTCCGGTAATGGGTTATTGGCGAGAGATATCATTGGATGTTTGGAAGAATTTTCAGAAGAAATTGCAAGCTCTTTAAACTACGTTGCTGTTGACCGGATTCCCATTAGCGAACCGATCGAGGAAATAACCAGTATAGTTTCTACACGGCTACCACAATTGAGTAAGGTGGATGTGGTGTTATCCAACGAACTTCTGGACGCTTTCCCAGTCAAATTAATTGAAATCCGATGTGGGAGGCCTTACGAAATTTTGGTGGGGTTGGGTCCGAACGAGGCCCTTATTGAAATAACTAACAACGAGTCTTTGGAAGATCATGAATTTTTCCGTTTTGATTTAAACCTGCGTGATCTAGAGGGATATCGAGGGCCGATTCCCATGCATATGGCAGATTGGTGTCAGTCAGTGTCGGATACTCTCGATCGCGGATTTGTGTTGACTATAGACTATGGCTTCGAAAGGTCCCAATATTATTCTATGGCACGTTCAAATCGGTTGCTGCAGACTTACTTTCAACACGTTGACGGACTCAACCCATTGGATAAAGTTGGGGATCAGGATATTACCTCTCACGTTGATTTCACCACCTTTAGAGAGATGTCCGCAGCAAATGGGCTAAAAGATGTTTGTTCATTAAGTCAAAGGGAATGGTTGACTAATCTTCATTTTACAGAAATTATTAATGCAAATAGAGAGCGCGGACATATTTCGAGGCGTTGCCTGAGTCTCATCAACAACTTGGTGGATCCGGATGGTCTGGGAGCGTTTAGGGTTGAGATTCAAAGTAAGGGGATAGGAGAAGTCGCGTGCGAAGATTTGTTTACGGATCTGCGATGCGTGGAGAATGAGTGGCCCATAGCGCCGGTCACCTCTCGGCACATGGCAAATGAATTGCAAAAAAATTAACCACGGCGGGCTCGCGGTTGACATTTTCTACCCATCGTTACAAAACCCGTGTGACCAACCATGCGGTGAGAAGGTCTGATGGTACGGCCGCCTATTTCCCAAGGTCGTTCTAGGATTTCTTTGGTATGAATTAGAGCAAATTTCCCCTCTTCTTTCAGGGCCTGTACTAGGTCACTAACTTGCATTATTGTCGGCAAAAATGAGACAAACATGCCTCCTGACTTGAGGGATTGGTAAACATGTGAGACTGAGTGCCAAGGTTCCGGAACGTCCAAAACTACGCTGTCGATTTCTTTTTCAGATATTCCGTCATCTATGTTGCCGATTTTGAAGCTAACATTATTAGTTGATCCAGAAATTTTTGATAAATTTACCTTAGCGAGATCGGACATGTCGGATCTGAGGTCGTAACTGTAGATGTGTCCTTTATTTCCCACTGCGTTGGATAATGCGATAGTCAAAGCACCAGAGCCACTTCCAGCTTCAACTACCCGAGCCCCAGGGAATAAATTTGCGTAGGCAATAATGGCTCCTATATCTTTTGGGTATATCACGGTAGCGATCCGTTTCATTTTCAAAGTGTATTCTGCTCTGGTGGGCCGAAAGGCGACAAGCCAATGGCCTGTCCTGGTCTGGACCCAGGTTCCCTCTGCAATGCCTATTAGGTCTTTATGACTTAGGTTACCGATGTGTGACTCGAACTGGCCGTCTGGCTCGATGACGAACATGTACTGACGCTCTCTACGATCCGACAGGATGACGGTATCTCCCATTTGGAAACTACCACCTCGATGGAGACTGCCTGTTTTTGACACTTATCTAGGTACTACTCTTTTTATAGCTTTGCCACCTCGGAGAGAATGTCGCTTGGGTTGAGGTCCGATGCCGCTTTGTATATCTTGCTGAAGCGTACCAATCCTTCCTTATCCACGATGATGATTGCCCTTACTGGAACTCCGGTTTGTTCATTGAGTACGCCGTAGTCACTGCACACTTTCCCGTGGGGATAAAAGTCGGACAATATAGGGTACGGGATAGATCCAAGGCTTGATGCAAACGCAGTCTGTGCAGGTTTCGCATTACAACTGATACCCAATACTTGGGTATCGGCCTCTTCAAACGCATCGTTATATAGACGGAATGAAGAGACTTGGTGTGTTCAACCTCCTGTAAAGGAATGAATGTGGAATGACAGAACGACGTTTTTGCTGCCTCTGTAGTCTCCTAAAGTTATAGGTTCACCCAGATGGGCAGGTAACGTGAATTCTGGAGCCGATGCACCAATTTCGATCATAAAATTCTCCTGTCGTTGTACCTTTGAAAAAGCTAAAAGTTAGTTGAAGGTCAGACGTTTATGTAGTGTACTATAGCTCTTTTGTATCAAGTGAGCTATATGGGCAGACGGGACACCATTTTATGCAGAAATTTGATTTAGTTCTTAAAGGAGGCAGGATTCTAGATCCTGCTAATTCGTACGATTCTGTCTCGGATCTGGGGATAAAGTCGGGACGTATAGAATCTATAAAGGACGACATTTCCGAATTACAGGCCTCTTCCACGGTAGATGTTGGATCGCTTTGGGTTATTCCTGGTCAGATTGATACACACGTCCACGTTGCCGGCGTATCTCGAGTGGTGGACCCTTCTTTAGGTCATCGAATGTTGGCCAAGGCTGGCACCACTACTGCAGTCGACATGGGGGGAACCGGGAAGAATTTAATCGAAGGAATGAAAAGAAGAGGGTCTGGACTGAACGTGGCATGTTTACTTGCCTTGATTCCAGGGTTGACGATTCCGTCGGACGCACCATCAAAGGGACAGATTGCTAGCGTGGTGTCAGGTGCACTCAGGCAAGGATGTATTGGTGTGAAAATTTTAGGTGGCTACCATCCTTTTTCTCCCGAAAGCACCTCGCAAATTATAGCCGAATGTAACAGGCAAAACGCTTATGTGGCTTTTCATTTGGGAACAAAGGATTCCGGTAGCCATTTGGGCGGATTGAGGGAGATTCCTGACATAGTTGGAGGAGGCCGACTTCATGTTTGCCATGTGAATTCTTATTGCAGAGGGATTATTGATACAGCCGAAAATGAATGTCAGGAGGCGATGGGCATATTAGAGAGCCTACGAGGGCAACTCAACTCAGAAGCCTACCACGCCGTACCAAATGGAACGAATGGGTCTTGTGATAAAGATGGTAACGTAATGGCTAATGTTTCTAGAAATTGCCTGCAATCTCGGGGCTATGAACCTACATTCGCGGGTGTGAGAGGGGCAATACTAGACGGTTACGCTTCAGTTATACGGGAGAAGAATGAGGAAGTCATATATGTGGTCGGAAAACCTGCGCTTCAATTGTACGAAGCTGCACGTACGAGGATTGGGTTGAGCTTCCCTGTCAATTTGCCGGCTACGGCGTTTACATTAAGTACTTCCAAGAATGAAGGAGGACATTTCATAGTAGATGCAGTTAGTACTGACGGGGGGTCCCATCCACGAAATGTAGCGATTCAAAGCACTATGTCTTTAGTGAAATTCGGTGCTTTGTCTCCTCTTGAAATGGCCAAAAAATTGTCATGGATTCCATCTACTATGCTTGGCCTGACAAATAAGGGTCATTTTAGTGTCGGTTCCGATGCCGATATTACCGTGATCGATCCGGTTAGTGGGGAGCCAGTTATGAGTTTTGTAGCCGGGTTTCCCATAATGTCAAAGGGCAAGGTACTTGGATCCGGCGGTACCTTGTTAGTAACTCCGTCAGGGCGTAGGGCGGCCGAACAAAGTGGGCTGCCCCACGAAGTGATTAACTTGGCTGTCAGCAAACTTTATAAAGGTTTCTGACGATTAAATTGTTATGACACTTGGTAACGATACTTGGCCAGAGCCATTTTTAAAAGATTAACCTCTCTCAAGTGGAAAATAACAAAATAATGAGCTGCACTTATTGAAAACTTGGCCTGCGCGGTATGCAAGTTTAGTTAGAACATCCTTATTCGGTATACGATGTGTGATATTTATTAATTGCGGAGCCAACGGGCGGATTTGAACCGCCGACCTGCTGTTTACGAAACAGCTGCTCTACCCCTGAGCTACGTTGGCATCGGGAACCCTCCAACGTAAAAATACTAGCACATCTTTATTGCTATCCTTCTGACTGGGTGAATATAATGAATAACCTGACTCACGCTCAAAGTGGTAGGGTAGTGGTCTAACGGAAACTTGATAATTTTTGAACCAAACTGAGTTAGGTCCATGCCGATTGAAGTAATTGCTCATAGAGGATATTCCGCCGAAAGACCCGAAAACACCATTGCCAGTTTTGATTGGGCGTTGGATTCCGGCTTTAATCTCATCGAACTGGACATACATCAGACTAGCGATGGGGCCCTTGTAGTAATACATGATGAATCGGTGGATAGGACTACAGATGGTACGGGCTTTATCAGTGAACTTACTTTAGAAAACATTAAGGCATTGGATGCAGGTTCATGGTTTGCACCCCATTACAGTGCGCAGACAGTTCCAACCCTCGAAGAAATTCTGACTCGATACTTCGACAGAGCACACGTCTTTATTGAAATTAAGTCGGTGGAAGAGGATCTGAGTGCTTCCTTACGGCAATTAATAGAAAAGAATGGATGGATCTCAAGGTTGTCTGGGCCCCCGCTCTGCGTGCCTGGAATTTCCGTCATATCGTTCTTACCCGAACAATTATTATTATCCCGCAAGGCTCTTCCGGAACTAGATCATGGACTTCTTGTTACTAGAGGAGATGACGAGCATATAGATTTCTGTCTTAAAAATGGAATTAAAGGTTTTTTTCCATATTTCCGTTTGGTGGATAAAGAAACAATATCTCGAGCAAAACGTGAGCAGTTATACACTGGAGTCTGGGGGATGGACTCACCAGAGCAGCTAAGGATCGCCCTGGAATTAGGAGTGGATGGTGTGACAGTGAATTGGCCAACTGAGGCCAACCATTTTTTCGCGAATAATGTCTAGCTTAGACTTTCATGTGGAACTGTATTTTTGATTTGTCTGTCTTCTTGTGATGCAATTTTGGTCCCATCAGCCACGTCAACCCATTTTAGAATAATCGTACCGGCTATGATGATGATAACTATTGATAGTACTGCAGCGCGTGTATCTAGTAACCCGGTGACAAGTATGTAAAGCATTGGGCCAAATACCGATGATGCTCGGCTCATAAATCCGAAGAAGGAAAAAAACTCCCCACTTCTAGTATGCGGAGAAATCTGCGCAAACAAACTTCTTGCCAATGCCTGACTTCCTCCCATTACAAGGCCAACTCCAACTCCAAGTATTAACCATTGGAAACCCACGTTCAATCCGATTGGTGCCCAAATGGTCTTCCTCAAAAGGCTTGGCCACCAATCTAGCGCGCCGTCGCCGAGATTTGAGATGTGGAGTGGACCCACAGCCTCAAGCCCGTCTAGTGGCCCTCCGGCCAGAAACACGCTGTGTGAATTTTTCATGGTAGAGACATGGTTGACGAAAATCCGGGCCGCACTGACAGAGATAAAGTCACCTTTTGACAAGTTTCTAGTTCGGGCATTCCAAGCGGCATTTTGGGAAGAATTGTTTATATTTGGAGATGCAGTTAACTCGTACATACTGCGGTCTTTACTAAATTCAAGTTGATATTGGTAATCCGCTTGATGGTACGGGGCGAGTGGAGTGAGTCCGACCCCCATCAGCACGATGATAACCCAGCCTATGAGTGAAATGACCAACGCTGTTTTGGTGGTGAATATGGTAGCTATACGACCAAATAATATAGCTCCTCCCGCCGCTACAAATTGTATGATAAGGATTGTTGTCATATTGAAAAATAGGGGTATTCCTAATGTGTCTGCTGCATAGGCACCGGCTATTCCCAACACAGTTTGCAGCCCATCATTAAAGAGGAGATAAGAACATAAATAAACGGCAATAGTTTTAAACCTAGTTATTTCTTTAAAAGTGTTTCGAAGGGTCGCGATAGCGATCCTTATAGCTGAGAGAACTGTGATTCTTCTAGCCTCGTACATTACTGATGGTTCAGGCAATGTGTTTAAAGTCCATAAAGACCAAAGGAACCACCAAATTCCGATGGATGCCATTGACAACCTGGTTACAAGGTCAGCATGGTCAGTGCCGGATGTAAATAGGTTCGCTCCCAGGTGCATTAATAACAATAGCCCTCCCCCGACATAGCCATAGGCAAAACCCTTTGAACTTATGTCATCCAGAACGTCCTTTGTTCCTAAGTGGGGCAGGAACGAGTTATAGAAAACTAGACTGCCGGCAAAACCTATATTCGCGAAAAAAAACATGGCGAAAAGCCAAAGCCAGGGTTCGGAAGTGTAAGCAGAGAAAAAAGTTAAAAGTGTGAACAATGATCCTATGGAAGTGTATACAAAAAGTAGGGTTTTTTTAATGGCGGCTCTGTCTGCGATCACTCCCAAGATCGGACTCGTCAATGCTACCGACGCCGTAGAAACAGCGATACCTAAACTCCATAACGAACTTGCCGTAAAAGGGACGCCAAAAGAAACTGATCCATCTCCTAATGATTCTTTGAACAGAAATACGAAATATACAGGGAAAATTGCGGCAACCCCACTTGTGGCAAACGCAGAGTTAGCCCAGTCATACATACACCAGGCGCGGATGATTTTGTTTTGGTTTTGGGATAAATTTTTCATTGAGACATTTATCTGTGCGGTAGCGAGTCCTTTTTTTGGAAGATAGTATTATTTAAGCTTGGGGGTGGTGAAAGTCATAGTAATGTAATTGAATTGTACTGGAGAATTAAATGCTTGATTATTATTCATTGTCTCAATTGTTCACGTCTGAAGAGCGACAGATTCAATCGTCTGCAAGAGAGTATCTTGAATCGAAGGTCAAACCCAAGATTTCACAGTGTTGGGAGGCTGGGGAGTTTCCGATGGAAACTCTTTCAGGATTCGGGCAAATGGGTTTTTTTGGGTCAAATTTGCCGAAGGAATACGGATGTCCTGGAGTTAGCAATACGGCTTACGGTTTAATAATGTATGAACTTGAAAGAATTGACTCTGGTCTTCGTAGTTTTGCAAGTGTTCAGGGTGCACTTGTTATGTACCCGATAAGTAAATATGGTTCGGAGGAACAAAAACGACAGTATTTGTCAGCGATGGCCGAAGGTGAAGCTGTAGGTTGTTTTGGCCTAACCGAACATGAAGGAGGATCTGACCCTGGCGCAATGAAGACCAATGCTAAAAAGTATGGGGAGACTTACGTCGTGAATGGGACGAAAATGTGGATTACCAATGGTAACATTGCCGATATTGCTCTGATATGGGCCAAAGATGAGAACGACGTGGTTAGAGGTTTCCTAATACCCACAAATTCTCCGGGGTTCACTGCAAATAAAATAGAACGCAAGATGAGTATGCGTGCGTCAGTGACGAGCGAATTGGTTCTTGACAATGTAGAGGTGCCAGCCACAGCGATGTTGCCTGATGCTAATGGTCTTTCTGCCCCCCTGTCATGCCTTACACAGGCCAGGTACGGGATTGCCTGGGGAGTCCTTGGAGCGCTTGAAGGAGTATATGAAGATGCTTTGGAATTTTCAAAGTCTCGGAGTACATTTGGAAATCCGATAGCGAGTCGTCAGCTGGTACAGGAAAAGTTGGTAGATATGATTGCTGATCATACGAAAGGTCTACTCCTAGCTTGGAGGCTTGCTGCAATGAAAGACAAAGATAAGATGGCATACAATCATGTTTCGGTGGCCAAGCGGGAAAATGTACGAGCCGCTTTGAAGGCTGCCCGTACTGCCAGGGAAGTGTTGGGTGGGAGTGGTATAACTCTTGATTATTCGGTGATCCGACACATGCTAAATTTGGAGACTGTTGATACTTACGAGGGAACCAGAGACATTCATACTCTGATTGTCGGTCGCGACATAACTGGTGAAAACGCTCTTGAGTAGCTGCAGTTTTTCTTAACTGCTAACCTTGAAATGAGGCATAATTTCGTGTGCGAAGAACCTCAGGCTTTCCTCATTATGTTGTGCA
Source organism: uncultured Dehalococcoidia bacterium (assembly GCA_964409595.1). GTDB lineage: Bacteria > Chloroflexota > Dehalococcoidia > Lucifugimonadales > UBA826 > CAYPDR01. The sequence continues at coordinate 23,715 of CAYPDR010000004.1, read as the reverse complement.
GAGAGGTTGCCAATTCTGAAATGGACAATTAACCCTAGGACCGATCCTTGCTCCAGCTTTCTGATATTGCTTGCAACCGTTTCTGGCGACCCGTAGATTAGGCGATGTTTCAGTCGGAATCTAGGGGATTTAAGTTTCGTGTGGATAGATTCAATCTCCTGTAAGTTGTTTAAATTTTCACGGGCGTGTGGTATGAGGCAACTGCAGGCCTTGAATACCGGTGAGGTCCGTGAAGCGGATTCCTCATCAGTCTGGGCTACCACGACATTACCCCAAACCCAAGAATTCTCCATATTATTGTTTCGGAACGTCCCGACTCTGCCATTGTTTCTTCGGTCGCTAGTGCTCTAATGATAGGTGTATGGGGTTTAGGGTGTACGGTGGGTGTTAAGCAGGTTGTCTGTAATAGGAAATACTTAGCTTGAAGGCGAAAAATAGAGTTGTTTGTCCAAGCAAATACCAATAATCTGAATTTATAGTAGTGAGACTCCCATCACTCCCCCCACAGTCAAGATTATTCCCGTGGTTCTCGTCAATAGGGCTCTTCCATGGGCCGACTCTTTAAACATTCCAATAAACGGTAGGCTGAGGGAGAGACTAATTAAAAATACGAATAATGGTCGAGTTGCCATAACTGTTGAGGTTAGATAAACCTCTCCTGAGTATATAGCTTTGAAGAAAAACAATATTGCAAAGAAAACCAATAGTATTTCAGTAAAAGCGATAAGGCCAACAGATTTTGGTTTTTTCATTACTCTGACCAAACCTTCGCGTACAGTTTTTGACAGTGCTAGTGAAAAACACACCATGCCTCCACCGATTGCACGAAGCATGAATTGCGCTCCCATAGTCATTTCTTCAGCGATGGTTTTTGACAAAAATTGACTTAGCCCGAATGATAAACTCGCCAAGAGTAGGAAAGACATAGCTGTCAAATTTACGCCAGTTTCAAGTGACTCTGACCCCGATGGGGCTAAAGAGACAAGAGCCGCACCTGCCACGGTGACCAAAACACATATCCACGAAAAATAAGTTACCGATTCGCCTAGGAACAGGAAAGCAAGGAGAGCTACAAAGACTGGGTACGTGGACACAACTGGCACTACGCGCGAAACGTCCTGAGATTCCATGATTATAAACATGGATACTAAATAGGCTCCCGAAAATATACCTGAGAGAAGGGCAACTACTACGATCCATAGAGAGTATGTAGTTCCTAGAATCACCGGAACAGCTAACAGTCCTAGAATAATTTGAGCAATGCCGACGGCTGCTACAAAAACTTTCCCACTGTCTACATGCTTGGATATAAGAATTTTGTCCAAGATCGATACTAGGGCAAAAGTAAAGGAGCTAGCAGCGGCGTATATCATCCATTCCATAGGGAGTAGTTTAACCGGCTAGACTGTATGAAGCAGTCAAGAAGGATCGAATGTTTTCACCCATATACCTGGTGAGTCAGGAACGTGTTGCATCGCCTTACGCATTCCCGCATTTGATTCGTGCGCATTTTGCTGAGTTATCCACTCCGCACTCTGGGATACTTTAGGTGACCGCATCTCATAAAAGGTCATGTACATCGGTCTTCCGGAAACTGCTTTATAGCGTCTACCTCTAATGACTCCATCCACTGTTTCATAATTTGGAACGTAAATTGTGTTGTACCAGTTGTTCCAGTCTCCCTCGATCTCGGGCGGTATGTTCATACGTCCTATTTGTAGAACAGGTGAGGGAGGATCTATGGAGGTGGCGGCATCCATTTCTGTGGGAAATATTTGGTGGTATACATTCCTGATGAAGGTAGTTCCAATCACCTCTGGAGACATCTCCCTTGACCACTTTGTAGGGTTGTTTTTGAAACGGATATACTCCTCAGATTCCATGACGGCAGGTGATTCCAATTCATAAATTGCTAAATGTTTGGGTCCATTGAGTACAGATTCATATCTCGCTGCACTTAGAATCCCGGGTACACTCAATCTTTCATAGATATGCTCTTCGTTGTACCACCGATTGAATTCTTGTTCGAGATCCTCAGGTACTTCACACCAAATAGCAAGTATGCCGGTACCTCTTAGTTGCGTCATTATTGAGATGCCTCCTTGTATGGACGTGCCGAAATGTAACACATACGTCGGATAAATTTCTTTTTAAGGTTGCTCGGTTATTCCTAAAATATTGGATTCTAAAAATGCTGTGATTCCTCTTTCCACTTGCGTTCTGTGAAGATTCCAGAGTCCAGCATGAGGACCGTCTTTCAGTCGGATATATGTGATTCTATGCGGACTATGATTAGCTAAATCATCGCTAATTTCTATCGGCACGATGGTGTCCGACTCGCTGTGGATAAGTAGTACGTTGTCTTGCAGTTCTGCCGTTTTAAGGACGTAGTTTAATTCTTCCCACCGTACCCCGGTTAAATACGAAACTAACTTCTTCACAGGGCCCAAAGCTAAAGTGGCTGGAAACGGCAGTTTTCGGGCTTGATTCAAAATGATTCTGTTCAAATCTAGGGCAGGGGATTCCAGGATGGCGTATCGGGCGAGATCATTAGACTCGGTGGCCAAAAGGTATTTAAATACTACGGCCCCTCCCATACTGTGCCCGAATAGGATAATAGTGCTTGCTCCCCTGCTTTTTACATATTCGATAGCCGATTCTAGATCCTTCCATTCTGTTAGACCGAACATGTGATAGCCACTGGTGTCCCTTTCGACACCAACGTCATTCCTGTAGGTGATCATCATCTGGCTAATGTCGAGGCGAGAAAAGATCCTTGAATATCGGAGACTCTCTCTTCGACTGGATCGATGCCCATGCACAAATATCACCCATCTGGAAGAGCAACGACGGATAATCCAGGCATCCAAATTTCCCAACTCGGATTCGAACCTTATGTTTTCAAAGTTCGTACCGAAAGCTGTATTCGGATCCCTCTGATAAACAAAGAGATCTGTGTATACCTGATCTCCCTCTTGGACTGTTCCGAAAGTAGATAAAACGTCTCTCGTGATTTCAGATTCATGCCTTGTAACTTTTCCACCTGCTAAGACGCTCCCGTTCCTGCCAGTAAAGCCTATTATTGGGAGTTCCGATATTCCGATCTCTTCTCGGCCCGGGAGGATGGTCACAGACTTGTCATCTAAATGCGTTATAAGAGAGGAATATTCGTGAGGCTTATTTGCTACTGAGAATGCTTGGCGTATTGTCTTGTATGTATAGTAGGACACAATCAGACAAATTATTGAAGCTAATCCAGAAAATATGACGATGGCGCTTAAGACTATTGGACCCATAAATATCGGCAAATATCTCTCATGAGGTGTATAAGGTTGTTCGGTGTCATGGGAAGTTTTTTCACATCAAGGCTAGATTTTGACATTAATAGATGTATAGCTTTACGAGTATAATTTCTATTTCTTTCATAAATAGGAAAGTTTTGCAAATTATTTGTGTTAGCCTTTTGGCTAAAAAATGTTGAATATGGAGTAAACATTCTCTAGCTATGGATTTTCAATATCCTTCCACAATCAGCTGTGCACGTAAAGAAAAACCTTTAGAAATAGTAACAGTTGGTATCCTTTCTCCGGCCGAGGTCTATGCTGTGGAAAACGTGCCGACATGGGACAAGGGCCAAGAGTGGACTAGCAGAGCCGATTACATTTCTGAGGATGCCTCTATAGTCGCTATAGCCGCTAAGGGCTGGGGCCTCAATGTGGGTATGGTGGCTGGTAGCCTTGGAGACGATATTAGCGGACACAATGTGCTTCGGGAACTCAGGAGAATAGGGGTCGAAGGTGACTTTAGAATTGATAAAAGTATTAGGACCCCCTACGAGATAGTTTTTTCAGATAGGAGTGGAGGCCGAACCTATATATGGGATAGGAGACTGGAGGTGCTGGAGACCTTAGCTAGCGCCAACGTTTCTATAGTTGGGCGAAGCCAACATTTGTATGCTGACTGGTATGACTGGCCATTTAACAAGCGGTCATTAATTGAGGCCTGTTCATTAGGGGTACCGGTCTTAATCAACATGGAGGATAAACATCTTGATCCGAAACTATCGGAGGCTCTCTATCCTTTCGCAGATACCATACAGATTTCGCTGGGAAATTTCGCTGATGATCCCAATTTAGGGTTTATAGATAATGCATTTCACATGGGTGTTCAATCTGTTTTGATAACAGGTGGCTCTAGTGGATGTCGTTACGTTAGCCAGAGCGAATCCTTTATACTCGAGGCTCCGTCGGTCCATGTAATTGATGCCAACGGCGCGGGCGCGATATTTTCAACTGGGTATCTTTTCGGGGTTACAAGTGGGTTCAACAAGAGGGACTCAATGGCCTTTGCTGTGGCTGCAGCATCGTTGCATTGTCAACAATTGGGACCGACAACAGAGGCTTTGGTAACTGTTCGAAGTGTAGCGGACACTATTGCTATAAGAGAATAGGATGGGACGCAGCACTGTAGTTCCGTCTTCCTTCTATGACTTCCAGCGCAAGTTCGGGATCGAAACATAAATGTTCTATTTCTGGTCGTCTTGACCCGATATGTTGGAATTTTGCGATTCCAGTTCGGTCCACCATTTGATTGAAGGCGATTGCTATCAATTCTGGTAGGCTGGCCACGTCTTCGGCATTGTATCTTATAAGAGTAGGAAGGGCCTGCTTTTGTCCAGCGATATGTCGATTCCATAATTCGATCGCATGATAACCATTTAGATTTTGAAGAAGTGACGGTCTGTGTATGCCTAGTTCAACTTCTATTCTTTTCAACCCACCTCTGAAGCCGATCCTACTTAGTAATCTCATTAAATCAATATGAGCGGTGTGTCTGAAGACGTTTCCTAAATGCGTTTCAATGAAAGGCAGATCAAAGGAGGATCCATTAAAGGTTATTATTAGATCGTATTGGGCGACGGCTTCATGAAAGTCTCCCATATTACAACCCTTAACAAAGGCGTTGTAACCGTTTCTGTCCGCAATTCCTATCAAAGTAAGTTCGCTGTGCCTACTGTCTAAACCCGTTGTCTCAATGTCAAGAAATGCCGAGGTTTCCATAAATTCCGGATATGTACGCCAGAGTTCCCCTTTCGGTAGGATGTTTCGGAAATATCTAATGTTGCCTTCTTCCAAATTCTGTACGGATTCTGTAATGACGCGTATACCAGTTGATGTTCTCGGAAGGTGCGGAGAAGTAAAACAACTCTTGTTCAGAAAATTTTCCCAATTCAGAATGTCAGCTTCCCACAATAGTCTTTCCCTTTTTGGTCCTATGCTAGGAATGTGCTGAAAAGTGTTACGAAGCAATTTTTAAGTCTTGGTGGGGCTTGTAGATGGTGGATTGTGCATTGGAAGACCGGTTTGGTAAATGTTTCTCAATGTCATGAGCCACCAGCTAATCAATACTGACCAGATAAAGAATATTCCGCCAGCTGTCAGCATGGTGTCAGCCGGTAATAGTTCCAATAACCCTCCAAATAAATCGATACGGAGGAATTGCATGTCAGACAACGCCCCATTTGCCAAGTTCATAGATGCCATGATTCCACCAATATGTACAGAATACACCGCCCCAACCCTACCCCGGACTCCGTCATCCGTAACTGTTTGAATCATAGTGTGAGTTAATGTCATATATCCCGCCTGAGCTGCGCCCATCATTATCGAAGCGGCAACAGCCATGGGCATATTAATAGAAAAGGCTAGTATTAATGGTGCTACTCCGCTAAGCACACCCAAATTCAAGAACAATCTTCCCTTCGATGACTCTTTGGTTACCCCTGCCAGCAAGAAAACACTGATGAGAGCACCAGCACCAATAGACATCATCATCACGGTGAAATCCCCGCCTTCGGTTGCTCCGAATTTGTAATGCGAGAGTACAGGTAAGACGGATTCAAAGGACATTGTGAACCCGCAATGTAGGAACGCCATAAGTACAATAGCTCTTAATTGAGGATGATTGTAAACGTAGGGTATTCCTTCCATCATGTTTGATAGGAATCCCCGTTTTTGGTCCATTACCCCTGTCGATGATGTTTTTATTCTCAGAGTCTGTACGAGGCTTATTAGATAAAACCCAGAACAGAGCAGGAAGGCCCACCCAATCCCCAGAGTTAGTAATGGGAGGATAGCGAGTGGACCGACTAACCTTGACCCGTGCATTGTGGCTTGGCTTAGGGCGATTGCGTTTAAAAGGCGGTCCTTGGGAACTAGATTTGGTAATAGTGCTTGACCTACTGGCATTTGTGCTGATCTTGCAGATCCGTTTACAAAAGCCAGTAGCATGACGTGCCACATTTCAATGTCTCCACTGAAGACTAGGACGGCGAGTACCAGATTGTGACTCAGATTAAGTACAAACATTCCGGCCATCACTTTTCGTCGTTCAAATCGATCGGCCAAGTAACCACTGAAAGGAGGTATTAATACTCTCGGAATCATCGCTAGAAAAGTCACAATACCGACAAAAAAGGAAGACTCAGACATGTCCCAGATTAGCCACCCCCTAGACACGATGAGGGCCCAGGCGGCAGCTCCTGAACTAAGATTGGCCGTCCAGAGGATACGGTAGTCCCTGAATTGCAGGGCGGATAAAAATCTATTTGTGATAAAGGTAGTTAGCAAAAATGCCCCGTGCCTAAGAGTTTCCTTCAGCAGGTATTATATGTCCTAGCGAAAAGAAAATGTGGCAACGATGGACTGTCTTAACTTTACAATAATTCGTCGTAGGAGTAACTGTTCATGGATAATTTACCATCGGAGCAACAGGTTTTTGAATTTTTTGACTCTTTAAGCATCTGGGGACGGTGGGGGGAAGATGATCAGCTAGGAACTCTGAATTTCCTCGACGAATCTAAGGTTAAGAGAGCACTTTCACTTGTGGAGGAAGGCGTTACTGTTTCCTGTGCTCGACCTGTGACATTCGACCAAAGCCCTGATGCTACTGGACCGGCGGTTCATTACATGGTCGAAAGTGGTGAAGGTTGGTCCAGTGGAGACAAGGTGACTTCTAGAGTGAGCCAAGCGGCTACTGATTACATCGGTATGGTGTTTCATGGACACACTATTACGCACATCGACAGCCTTGCCCATTTTTTCTGGAAAGGTCAAATGTATAACGGAAGGGCCGCCCACCTCGTATCTACTAATTTGGGTGCTACCGCAGAGTCTGTCGAACTCGCCGGTCGAGGAATTGTGACAAGAGGAGTACTTGTGGATGTCCCCAGAATCAGGGGAATCGACTGGATGGAACGTGGCGAAGGTGTTCTCCCATCTGATATCAAGAAAGCGGAGGAACAATGCGGGTTTAGTATACAAGAAGGTGACGTTCTTCTCGTGAGGACTGGGCAGCTCCACCGAAGGAACGTAGAAGGAGCAGTCGATTTCAGGTTGGAAGGCTCTACCGCGTGTCACGCAGCATGTCTACCCGTATTTCACGAGAGAAAAATATCAGTTTTGGGGACAGATACAGGCAATGACGTTATGCCGCCGCCTTATCCCAACGTTATTCAGCCCATACACCAAATAGGGATTGTATCGATGGGTCTTTGGATATTGGATAATGCTAATTTAGAGGATCTCGCCCAAGCATGCGCAAGTCGTAGGAAATGGGAATTTATGATCTCGCTGGCTCCCTTAAAATTAACCAATACTACTGGCTCTCCTGTTAACCCTATCGCAATTTTTTGAATGTAAGTCACAGTAATGTTTGGTGGACATAAGTGAATGATTCGCTTATGCTTGACCCCCTCAAAAAGAGGGGATTCTAATTAGGTATATAGTAGTTTGAGTGGAGGAGTAGATTGGCAAAATTTAAAGTGGTAACCCAGAAACCTGCAGGTGTGACTTTTGACCTTGCAGATGGTCAATATGAGCTTGAAAGATTAGCGCTTGATCCAATCGGTGCTGAGATTATTGAGGTGGATGCCTCTTCTGAATCGGAGTTCATTGCAGAGGCAAGAAATGCGGATGCGTTAATAGCTAGGGGCAGGAGGATATCGAAAGAAATTATCGACTCGCTAGAGAATTGCAAGGTAATTTCTCTGGGAAGCGTAGGGGCAGATACGGTAGATGTGGGTGCGGCCACCGATAAAGGTATACCTGTCACCAACGTGCCGGATACGTTTATAGAAGAAGTGGCTGATCACACTATGATGCTTTTATTGGCCTCCTTTCGGCGCCTCAATGTTTTAGACGATATGGTCCGTACGGGTCGGTGGTCTGAAGGTAGGCCCCTTCTTTCCAATTTCCCTCGGTTGTGGGGACAAACATTAGGATTTATTGCCTTCGGGCATGTTGCAAAGGCTACTTCTGTAAGAGCTAAAGCGTTCGGGTTGCAGATGATTTCTTTTGACCCGTATATTGAGGAACTCTCCATGACCGAATATGGTGTGGAACCAGTCAGTACTCTGAATGAACTTCTGCAGCGTTCTGATTTCGTATCTATGCATGCTCCTTCCACGCAAGAAGTCCATCACCTAATGTCGGAACCTCAGTTTAAATCTATGAAATCAAGTGCCCTATTTATAAATAATGGGCGTGGTCCAACTGTTGACGAAAAAGCATTGATTAAGGCGCTGGAAGAGGGTTGGATAGCTGGCGCGGGGCTTGATGTATTTGAGCAAGAACCACCGGATCCTGAGAATCCTCTCCTACATATGCAAAATGTTATTGCAACTCCGCACGTAGCTTCAGCTTCACAAAGGATGGCGCCCGAGACTAGGAGAAGGGTAGGGCAAGAGATCTCTCTAGTTTTAACAGGGAGGTGGCCTAGAACTTGTGTGAACCCGGCAGTTTTGGCAGGGGCTGGCCTAAAAAGATGGCAGCCTTATTCCATGGGGAGAGGTCCTGGATCGGGTTGACTCTCAAAGATTTCATTAGGTAATCATTTTATAGGCAAGGGGGGAGTTGTCCCTCTTGCCTCGTTTTAACTTATCCTAGCGATGTGTTCCCACTCTTAGGGATCGTGGCGGTTACAGTCATAAACACTGCGAATACCGCGATGATAGCCATAATATAAAATGCGGTATCATAACTACCCGACATATCGTAAATTATGCCTGACATCAGCGCCCCTATTGCTTGTCCGAATGCTACGAACGGCTCGGCTACACCTCTAATAGCCCCAAGAGACTCCCTCCCAAAATAGTCGGCGAATGACACAGAGGGTACCACTAGCATTCCTCCCAAAGAGATGCCGAATAAAGAGGCCACTAGAAAGGAGCCTGACGGGGAATTAACTAATGTGAATAGGATTACAGAAACTGCCATGAGAGTTGCGACCAAGGCGTAGCAGAAACGGATCTGTATTTTTTCTGTAAGCCATCCCCAACATAGACCACTCAACCCGGTAAACACGGCATTCAAACTGACAGTTGAGGCCGCCACGGTCGCGGTCATCCCTATTGACTGTATGTGGGCGGCGAGGTGAGTATTTGTGCCTGATTGTATGACATATAGGAGTCCTCCGCCGACAGCCAATTGCCACAGGGCTGGAGTACGTATGGCCCCCCTAAAATTCCATTTTGGTTCATTTACTGAGTTTTGTCCTTGAATTTTGTATTCAGGCTCCGTCGGCTTGTTACCGTCTGGCAAAATACCGACTGATTCGGGCGTCTCAGCTAAAAACAAGTACACAGGTATCAGCGCTACCACCCAAACAGCAATCCCTAGGAGGTGCCAAGTGACCTGCCATCCGTATGCCGCTATCAAGATAGATGACATGAGAGGGAATCCGGTCATTCCAATTGAATGGCAAAAAGATAAAATACCGTTTGCCCTCCCTCTCCTCCGAATAAACCAACGAGATACCACTACGGAGGATCCAATCTGGACAGGGCTACTGAAGATGACTCGGCCTATTCCGTAGGTGATGTAAAAGAAAATTGGGACAGTAGCCCATCCGGTTAGGAATGTACTGAATCCAAGAACTAACACACTAAAAGTTAAAACAACTCTGGCCCCATACCGATCAATTGCCCATCCTGTAATTGGGGAAAAAAATGTCGAAGCAAGCCCGCCGGCACTGGCAGCCCCCGCGATCATCGTTATGTTCCATCCTAACTCTTTGTGCATTGGATACATGAAGACCGCCAGAGTTAGACTGGCTGCGGCGTTTCTGACGACTTGAGTGGCGCCTGAAGCGCTCAAAATCACCCACCCATAAAAGAAAGGTGTTTTATGAGATAGTATCCTTGGTAGGTTCAAAGTTACACCATTATTGGAGGCATCCCCATAATCGTGATGCTAGCATGGGCAATGTGGTAGGGTCAAAGCTGATGGTTCAAAGATCCAAGATATAATTTTGATGGTATTTCATATTGTTAACGTCTGAATCAAAGTGCTAGACTGGGTTGGTGAAAGTAAGCGAATTGGCGCTTGTTTTTACCAGGAATTTAGTACGGTTAACACCATTTAATGAGGAGTTGTTTTAGTTTTGGCTGATATTAAAGTCGCTATCATTGGAGTTGGAAATTGCGCGTCGTCCTTAATGCAAGGGATCACCAAATATGGGGATTCCGGACCTGGTGACACGATTCCCGGACTTATGCATCCAGTACTTGGGGAATATGGGATCGGAGATATTAAAGTTGTGGCTGCCTTTGACGTGGATGCCAACAAGGTGGGCAAAGATTTGTCGGAGGCTATTTTCAGTGAGCCAAACAACACCATAAAGTTTCAAGACGTGCCCGATCAAGGCGTGGTTGTCCAGAGGGGAATGACCCATGATGGTATTGGAAGATATACATCTGAACTTATTGCGAAAGCTGAGGGTGGAACCGACGACGTTGCCTCGATATTGAAAGAAAGGGAAGTAGATGTAGTTATCAACTATTTACCAGTCGGATCTGAAGAAGCTACTAAGTGGTATGCCGAGCAAGTGCTCCAGGCTGGCTGCGGGCTCATAAACTGCATACCTGTGTTTATTGCTAGCGGAGAGAATGATTATTGGCAAAAAAGGTTTAGGGAAGCTGGGGCACCCATAATTGGTGACGATATAAAATCTCAGGTTGGTGCAACCATTACCCACAGAGTATTAACGAGACTATTTATGGATCGCGGTGTTGAGTTATTGCGCACATATCAATTAAATTTCGGTGGTAACACTGACTTTATGAACATGTTGGACAGGGATAGGCTAGATTCCAAAAAGATTTCAAAGACCCAAGCTGTAACCTCTCAGGTGGATGAATTCATACCTGATAGAGATGTACATGTAGGCCCCAGCGATTATGTACCTTGGCTAACAGATCGAAAGTGGTGTTACATAAGGATGGAGGGGAAGAGTTTCGGGGATGTTCCTTTAAACATAGAGTTAAAAATGGAAGTCTGGGACAGTCCTAATTCTGCCGGAGTGGTTATAGACGCGGTTAGATGTGCCAAAATTGCAAAGGATCGAGGTCTTAGTGGTCCCATAGTTGCTCCTTCCTCATATTTTATGAAATCCCCTCCGGTTCAATATACCGACGACGAGGCTAGACAGTTAGTGGAAGATTTTATTGCGGGGGAAGAATCTGCTCAAGGATAGCAGATCAGTTGAATTTGTAAGAGTCCTTCGTCTAGGAGGCCAACTGTAAATGGACGTTCCCCGTAAAGTAGTTTTATTCTCTCCGTACGATTTCGCCTTTAGGGGTGGAGTGAATGAGCACGTAAAGAGTCTAAATTTCCACCTTTTGCGAAATGGGATTGATTCTAGAATAGTAGCACCAGTATCTGAGGATGTTGGCGAGCAGAACGACGGATTCATCCCTATGGGGCGGGCGATACCTGTGCCTTCTGGAGGTTCGATTGCGAGAGTGTCTCTTTCGGTGTGGTTACGTTCCAGAATAAGGAGAATGGTCGAGAGAGGAAGGTTTGACGTGGTTCATATTCATGAACCTTTTGCAGGGGCTATCACATTGAGTGCCCTCGGCGGGGATTTTTCAAACAATCCCGTTAAAGTCGCCACATTCCACACTTTTCAAGGAACTCAATTATACAAATTTGCTACAAATCGAATGCTTGAGAGATACTCTAGCCGATTGGATGGCCGTGTGGCTGTTTCTGAACCTGCCCGAAAGTTTATAGGTGATAGGCTCCCCGGAAAGTATGAAGTGATACCGAATGGAATTGACCTTGAACAATTCTCGAACAAGGAGATATTACCATTCTTCAGCGACGGCAAAATCAATATTCTCTTTGTCGGCAGGTTAGAGAAACGTAAAGGCCTAAGATACTTATTGGATGCCTATAGCAATTTAAAGTGGCACTTTCCCAATACTCGATTAATAGTGGTAGGTGGTGGAAACATTGATGTCGAGTCTTCGATAATACTTGGGGAGAGAAACCCCGGCGACGTTACTTTTGTGGGAGAAGTACCGGATTCCGAGAAGGCAAAATTCTATGCCTCAGCAGATATTTTTTGCACGCCCGCGACTGGTCAAGAAAGTTTCGGTATTGTCTTGCTTGAAGCTATGGCAAGCGCCCTTCCGATCGTGGCTAGTGACATCGAAGGGTTTTCGCATGTCGTGAGTCACGGGAGGGAGGCTTTATTATTTGAATCGCGAAATGTCAAAGATCTTGAGAATCAATTAACAAGACTTATACAAGACTCGAGTCTCAGAAGGCGGCTGGGAAATAATGGGCGTATATCTGTTCAAAATTACTGCTGGAAAAATATAACTAGTCGGCTTATCGACTACTATGTTTCTCTTATCAGATTGAAATCTGAAACGCCCGTGTCGGTTAATGTTGGTCGCTAGTCTCTTGTTTGGATGAGTTAATTATTTTATGGACAGAGATTCTTTAAGGATTTTTCTTTCGCATTATTACGAGGAACCTGTGTCTATGCTCTTCAGTCGACTTGGGTTTTCTCCTAATGGTGTTACTCTAATTGGCCTTTTGATCACTGCTATCTCGGCTCTTCTAATAAGCTTCGGATATTTGTTCGTTGGGGGGTTGGTAATGCTGGGAGGATCCGCTCTTGACTTGATTGATGGAGGACTAGCAAGAAGAAAAGGTTTGGTAAGCCGATTTGGTGCTTTGTTAGATTCAGTCGTTGATAGACTTCAGGAGTCGTTGGTTTTGGTCGGGGTTTTGTGCTATTACGTATGGGTTTCCAGCGATGAATTGTTTGGGGTTATTGATCAAGGGGCAATAGGGATACTGTTAAGTTATACTGCCTTTGTTGGCTCCGTGATGGTTAGTTATTTGCGGGCAAGATCTGAGAGTCTTGGGATAGAATGTAAGGTTGGGATAATGACTAGGCCGGAACGTGTGCTCCTGCTAGGGGGTGGTTTGCTACTGGGTCAATGGATTTCAGAGATTCTCCTTGTAGTTTTACTAGCTTTGACGATATTTGGGTTATTTACAACGGTTCAAAGGTTAATGCACTCCTCAAAGCAATTAGAGAGATAATTGAGAGGTAAATCGACAATGCAATTTTTAAATGAATCTAACAGGCAATTGGTCCGCGAACGTTTTGACAAAGAACTTGATGACGATGTTACGGTGACATTATTCACACAGCCTGACCTGAAAGGTCTGGTTGTGCCTGGTCGTGACTGTGAGTCGTGTGCCCCAACAGAACAACTTTTGAAAGAAGTAAGTGAACTATCCAGTAAAGTAACGTTGCGGACAATAAACTACCGCGAAAACACAGAGGAATCGGAATCGTTTTCTATCGAACGAATTCCTACTATTGTCATTTCCAGAGACAGTGAGACCAACGTTCGATATTTGGGAATCCCTTCAGGGACGGAGTTTCCTGTTTTACTTGAAGCGATAGTGAACGTTTCTTCAGGAGCACCTAAACTTTCCGATGACACCGTAACGTTTTTAGAGCGGTTGGATTCGGATGTATCAATAAAAGTCTTTGTAACTCCCAATTGACCGTATTGCCCAGGTGTGGCCAGTTTGGCTCATTCGATGGCTGTGATCTCTGATCACGTGGTGGCAGAAGTTATAGAAGTTCAAGAGTTTCCAGAACTGGGCTCTACCTACAACGTTAGAGGAGTTCCTCTTACAGTCATCAACGAGAAAATCTCCTTCACAGGCGCAGGAGATGAGGCCATGCTAGTAGAACATATTAATGCCGCCTTAGATAAGGTGGATTGATGAAAAGATGGCTACGATGCCAATGACTGTCCAGCATTGTTTTGGGCTTTGTGTACTGGTCTTGGCTGTACTATTGATACAGTCTGAATCAGTGGAAACCTCGGGAGAGGAGGATATAACCGTCGTTTCATATGAGGCTGAGAGTGAGTTTCCCAGCGGTATCCGGTTCAAACTAGAAGTGCATTCAAAATCGGTCATAGAAGAAATTTCTTTGCGGATGAAAATTGGGCAACAGACCTCCGGCGTATATGAATATTTTGAGATAGAACCTTCAGATAAAGTTGTGACAGAGCTTTTCTGGAGTACAGGCAGTTCGCGGCGATATATACCGCCCGGCACTATAATCACCTACGGTTTTGAGGTCAAGGCGTCAGAGGGACCCATTTTGGAGGTAGGACCTTTTGAAGTTGTCCTTCACGATGCTAGATTCGAATGGAAAGAGGTGGAATCTGAAGGCGTTAATGTAGCTTACCATGGGCCAGTGGAATCCAGAGCACAAGACATATTGGATGCCATAATATCGACTAAGCAATTTATGGCGCCTATTTTGGGTGTGGAAGATGAAGGCCCTATCCGAGTGACGATGTATAACAATGTGGCAGAAATGTTAGTCGCTTTACCTCCTGGTAGTTCCACTATACGTAGGGAACTTATTACCGAAGGACAAGCATTTAATAAAATCGGGACCCTTCTAGTGCTTGGGGGCGGGAGAATGTCTACAGGTACTGCTTCTCATGAGGTCACTCATATTCTGGTTCACAGAGCAGCAAGCAGTGTCACTGGGAATATCCCTGATTGGCTCCACGAGGGACTGGCTGAATTTGGTAATGTATCACCGAGTTTCTCATATGACATAGCCTTGGATTTCGCAGTGCACTCTGGGCGAATATTGCCAATCACTTCCATGCCCGGTAAGCCGGGGAATCCCGAGGACGTCATCATTTACTATGGTCAGGCAAGTTCACTGATCGAATATATGGTGTTTCAATTGGGACCGGAAAATATGAAAATACTCATGGCTGCTTTAAAAAATGGTTCTAATATAGATGCCGCCATCGAAGATGTTTACGGTATGACCAAGGCGGATATTGAGAATAATTGGCGGGATTACATAGGTGCTGATAGATACGAGAAAAGAGAGGGTGTTTCCGTACTTCCTACCGCGGTCCCTCGACCGACAGTAGTAGTTTTTTCTCTTACGCCACAGGCCGGATCTAGGGTAGTAGAGTCAAGTGAAGGTGGTAGGGCAGGAATTCAAGTTAAAACAGTGGAACCTACAAATCCTTCTACTGCAACCCCAGAGATGGAACAATTAAGAATCGAAAACCCTAATGTGGGCCTCAAAGAAGAGCCCGCTACTGAAAGTGTTGAAAATGGCATTGGAGAAGCCATAGATTCGAGGTCATGTGTGCGTCCGGGCGTCGGCTACGAAAATTTGGATGGGATTATGTTTACGGCTTTTTTTCTTATTCCGCTGGGTTTTGCTAAAAGTAGGAAGAAATAGATTTATTGTGCTCCCTAAAGGTAGATTCACCTTCCCAATGGAGTCTTGTTGTACACTGTAAACGTTGGAAAAATATTAATGAACAAGACACCTTGATAGAGCATGAACGCATACCCTGATTGGCTTAAAGCAGTTGAACAAACTTATGTTGTAAAGTTCCCCCAACAGCATCTTGCTACCTTTGGCGTGACGAATATAGATTATTTCGTAGTTACGGAGCCCATATACAAGGCGATGGATTCCTCGAAGAAAGATCTTGAAGCGGTCGTTCGTAAAGGTAGAGTCATCGCTGGTAAACCCTCCCTAATTACTCCGACTTATGCGCTAAACTTAAAAGGGTTTAGTGACAGCGCATATGAATATATGCGTCATGTGTCTCAGGCCTATGGTCCGAACAGTCCCGGACTTCTTTACGAGTACAAGAACGATTCAAGTAAGTTGGAAATTGTAAGCGGTATGCCCGCAGAGGTTGCCAATAGAATCTCTTCTAATTTAGTTGAACAAAAAAATGATTTATCTGTAGTTATAGTGGGCATTGATGAGTTTTGGGATGTTGCACTCCTTAAGTTTATCTATGAATTCACGGCTTCTTCTGCTGCCTACAATGTTAAAGAAATGAGAAATGGTGGTTTATTTGAGCCTATGGAATCTGCTGGAGGAATCCCACAGGCTGCGGTTAATCAAATAGAAGGAATGTTTAAGTCTGTTCAAATGGGCGGTAGTCCAGACACCCTCAAGTCTGAGTTGGACAAATGGGGCGTGTTTGGATTCTATGAGGATCGATTCTTAAATATGTTTAAATAAATGTATGGTTGGCAGTTTAAGTTTCCAGTTCCAAATATGTTGCTCTTCCTTCCGAAGTAATTTACGCCTGCCTATGGAAGACGAGGTAGAAGAAATGTATCCTTTGGAAGTTATCAGGAGCTATCCAATAGTTCCTGCTCTTCGAGCTAAAATTATCTTTATAATTAAATTGATTGTCGCCATATATATGATTGTTGGTCGTGGACGTTAGTGTTCATGTTGAAGAGACGGACTCTTCTTTCCATGAGAATTCGAATGCAAGGACTTTCGCTGTTATTATGTTAGAATCGGGTGACGGAGGATAACTTTCTTAACGATGTATAGACAGGAAGAGCCGGAAGTAAATATTGAACACATCTTTGCAAAGTTCAAATCCTTTTTCGGAAGGTTAGGTGGTTCAGGAAGAGGGATTGGGCCGGTTGTCCTGCTGGTAGTGATTGCAGTCGCGGTAGGTCTTTGGCTGGCTAGTGGTGTTTTCACGGTGAATCCAGGTGAGGAAGCTGCAACTAGGCTGTTCGGTGCTTATGCTGATACGAAGAAGCCTGGTCTGCAATGGTGGTGGCCAGGGCCCATAGGAGCCCGGGACATTGTTCGTGTTGATGAAGTTCGTAGGCTGGAACTTGGTATACGCGGGGACACACCCGTCCTGAGTGAATCCCTCATGATTACGGGGGATCCTGATGAAGATGGTGACCCTGGTGAAGCCCCTAATATTGTTGACGTGCAACTACTTGTGCAGTACGACATTAAAGATTTACGAAAATATCTTTACAAAGTGGTTTCACCTGACGGGGCTACACTCAAAGATGCAACAGAGTCATCTTTAAGACAAGTGGTGGGAAGTAGGCCGATCGATGATGTTCTTACAGACAAGAAAGAAGAAGTCCAGTTTGATACTCAGAAAAAGCTTCAATCCATTTTGGATGCCTACGACAGTGGAATAAACGTAAGAGAGGTAAAATTACTTAATGTGTTTGCTCCCGAACAGGTCAAAGATGCTTTTGACGATGTTGTAAGAGCAAAAGAGGATAAAGCCAGAATAATCAATCTTGCTGACGCTTACAAGGAAGACATACTCCCCAGGGCAAGGGGAGAGGCGGCGAGAGCTCTTCAAGACGCTGAAGGATTCAGGCAACAAAAAATAGCGGTTGCAACAGGTGAAGCGGAAAGGTTTATAGCTATCCAAAGGGAATATGAAAAATCCCAGGACATAACTCGGACAAGGTTATATTTGGAGGCCATGGAGGAGATTCTTCCAGGCATAAACAAGATATTGGGTGATCCAGGAGAGGTTATTCTCGTTTCTCCTGATAAGGGGAATTCCAGATTGATACCTGTGCCAATGACTGGCGATAAAGAGTAACAAAGAAAATGAAACTGATATCCATCATAATTATTCTAGTAATAGTTGTTTCAGCTGTCCTCCTACCTCAGCTGTTTTTCTCTGTTGACGAAACACAAGTGGCTGTCGTTACCAGATTTGGTCAAATCACAAGTGTAAAGCAGACTCCTGGACTTAACGTCAAAGCTCCGTTCCTAGACTCGGTGACTCGATATGAGAAGCGATTACTGATATTTGATGCCCCCCCAGATTCGCTGCTTACAAAAGACAAGAAAAGACTCATTATTGATGTGTATGCTCGGGGACGTATTTCGAATCCTAGGATATTTAAGGAAAGGTTCATTGATGAGAATGACGCCTCCAGTAAAGCCGTCGATATAATTTCCTCAGAATTGAGAAGAGAGATTGCAAGTCACAATCAGTCAGAAATTATTACAACTCAGAGAGATGCCATGCTTGCCAATGTGAAAGGGCAAGTAACCCCAAAGCTTGCCGAATTCGGTATTGAAGTGGAAGATGTACGTATCAAGAGGGCCGATTTTCCAGGGGAAATTGCTGAAAGCGTTTACGCTAGAATGCAAGCGGAAAGAAAAAGAAAGGCTGATAAAGAAAGAGCCGAAGGAGCCGAGATTGATGCCTCTGTAAGGTCTGACGCAGATCGTAAGGCGACAATCATAATGGCCAATGCACAGAGAGACAGTAGTATTGTCAGAGGTTGCGGGGAAGCTGATGCCACACGGATTTTTGCTGCGGCCCTTGAACAGGACCCAGAATTTTATTCCTTTCAGCGGTCCCTTGAGTCTCTGAAGCAAATTCTCCCAAATGACACCACAGTGGTAATGCCTCTGGCAGGTTTTGGAGAGTTGTTTGAACAAATTAGATCTGGTGTGGAGGAGGCAACTAAAATCGGTGCGTTGACCGACGAAGGAAAGGGGTCTTTCTCTGAGGAAGATATGGAAATTGGAGCCAAATGTGCTGAGGTGTCCGCGGCATGGTATCTGGCCGGGGAACTAAAGATAGACCAACCCGATTTAACATTTGTTTCTATAGAGAGTAAGAATTGGCCCGATAACCTACTTGGTTGCTCCGACTCCGCAGGGACTTCGGGGCGCAAGGTACCCGGCTTCGAGGTCAACTTTACTTACGAAGGTAATTCTCACGATGTACGAACCAACCAGTACGGTTCAGTTGTAAAAATTTGCTGACCATCTAACAGGCGTGCTTCCCTTGAAGGGCAACGAAATAAAGGTATCTGTGACAACAGACATGGATATTTTTGAGCTTGACTGTTATGTTTCTGAACTCAAGGAAGTAGCTGTTCGAGTCTTGGCTTTGTGTGATATTAAATCTGGTGAGGCTACTATTGGCTTGACGGATGATTGCACTGTCAAAGGACTTAACAAAACCTACAGGGGATTGGATGAAGTAACGGATGTGCTTTCCTTTTCAACGGAATATCCTGGTAAATATTATGGTGGCAGTGATGGCTTTGAAAACAGTTCGGACCGGACTTTTGTTGTACCCCCAGGCGAACATCGCCAGATTGGAGAAGTTTTGATATCTATAGAGCAAGCGAGAAGGCAAGCAGTGGAGCTAGAGATCACTCTGAGGGAAGAATTAATTAATCTTGTTGCCCATGGGTTCCTACACCTGCTAGGCTACGACCATATGGAAGTCCGCGAGAAGTGCGAGATGGAAAATTTAGAAAAAACGATTATGCTTGAGTTCGTTTAGAGTGCCTGAGGTACTTTATAGAAAGTGGCGCCCCGGTAATCTTTCAGATTTGGTTGGACAACCCCACGTTACCCAAACTCTGACACAAGCAATGCGTTTGGACAGGGTTTCCCATGCATACCTTTTCTGTGGGCCACGGGGAACTGGTAAAACCAGCACCGCAAGAATCCTCGCTAAAGCTGTCAACTGCCTATATCCAATTGATGGCGCTCCTGACGAAATATGTACTATGTGCACTTCTATTTCTGAAGGGAGAGCTATAGATCTGATAGAGATAGACGCCGCTAGCAATAGAAGAATCGCTGATATAAGGGATTTGACCGAGAAGATCCACTATGGACCTGGCGAGGCTAAATTCAAGGTTTATATCATCGATGAGGTCCACATGCTGACGCAGGAGGCTTTTAATGCCCTTTTGAAAACACTGGAAGAACCTCCCTCGCATGCGATACTTGTTTTAGCCACGACAGATGTTCAGAAAGTTCCGCTCACGATCGTGTCTCGATGCCAACGGTTTGACTTCAGAAGAATTCCTGTCGATGCGATATGCCGAAAACTAACTTCAGTGTGTAAGGATGAAGGCGTCGAAGTCGAGCCTGAAGCACTAGATCTCATTGCACGAAAGTCCACTGGGAGCCTTAGGGACGCGGAAAATATATTAGATCAAGTTATTGTTTCATTTGACTCTCCTATAACCGAACAAAACCTAAGAGATTTTCTAAATTTATCTGATGATATTTTTACGGCGGAATTGTTAAGAGATTTGATAAAGAAAGACGCGGTATCTAGTCTTCGCCTTGTGTCGGATATGGTTTCGGCCGGGAGTGAGCCAAAACAAATTCATGCCAATCTTGTTGATTTGGCTAGAGAATTCCTTCTTTTGAAGTCGGGAGTGATTACTGGATCTGGTCTTAGCGACTCTGCGCAGGGCGTGCTAGAGCCGTTCCGATCGGACGTTAGTATTGTCCAACTCCTGCATATAGGTAAAACGTTAAATAACGTTGATTTTCGCAATTCGATATCTGAGATTCTCCCTTTGGAACTTGGTTTGATTGAGGCTACTGTCGAAATTGGACAGGCAACGCTTGCGTCAGAAAAGGCACTTCATGTTAACAAAGGTGTAGAACCCAAAATGAGAAGTAAGGTCTCGGTGGAACACAATAAAATATTAGATGAATCAAGGATCAGTCGCATAAGTAATATTCCTTCGGAGCACCCGAATAATTACGACGACAAAGTGGATTCTCCTGAGATCACGTCGGAGAATGATAAGTTGACGCCTCTTCAGGTTCAGGATCGTAGTGAACTTGAAGAGCAATTGGACGCTAATTGGAATGAGATATTGAGATCTTTGAGAAGGGTTGGTAATAGATTTAACATTGCTGCTCTCTTAAGGGGTAGTATGCAAAAATCTATACAGGGCAGCGTGTTAATAATTACGTTTCAATATTCCTCTCATGTCGAAAGGATAAAAGGTGAATTAGACGACCCCTCAGTAATGAATGAACTTAAACAGGTAGTTGAAGGTGTTCTTGGTTCGAGATTCGAGGTTGATATCCAATTAAGAGGGGAAGACCCAAAAGGTAATGGGAGGCCTGCATCTCAGAGAAGCCAATTAGTAAGATCTGCTCAATCACTTGGGGCACGTATAGTTGAAGAGAGAGGTAAACAAACATAATGAATAAAAATATGATGAGACAGGCACAGCAACTACAGAAGCAGATGCTGCAAGTTCAAAAGGAGATCGAGTCTTCCAAAGTAGAGCACACTGCTGGTGGAGGAGTTGTGAAGGTAATTGTGAACGGAAAAATGATTGTCGAAAGTATAGTGATTGACCCCGATGTGGTTGATGCAGAAGACACTGAAATGCTCCAAGACCTTGTTCAAACAGCCGTAAATGGAGCCATTGAGAAAGCGCAAGAACTCGCTTCTTCAAAAATGGGAGCGTTGACAGGTGGATTGAATATTCCAGGACTCCTGTAGTCTGCGAACTATAGGCTGAAAACGTGGAATCTTCTTGGTGAGTAAACATGAACATTGAACCTTATGGCGGACCCTCTCAGGTACAGAGACTTGTAGAGGAGTTAAGCAGGTTACCCGGGATAGGACCGAAATCTGCCCAGAGGCTTTCGTATTACTTGATACGTATGCCTGCTGAACAGGCCGAAAGTTTGTCCGACGCCATTTTGTCGGTAAAACGCCGCATCACTTTTTGCTCTCGCTGTTTTCATATTACAGAAATTGATCCTTGTGGGATTTGTACAGATCCTACGAGATCTCTTGATACGATTTGCGTCGTTGAACAGCCGTTAGATGTTGTAGCACTAGAAAGGTCGGCATCATTTCACGGGATATATCACGTGTTGCATGGTTCGATTTCACCGATGAATGGTATTGGTCCGGAAGATCTAAAGATAGGTCCATTGTTGCACCGAATAGGATCTGAAGGGATAAAAGAAGTCATTTTAGCGACCAATCCAAACCTTGAGGGTGAAGCTACGTCGATGTATATCAACAGGTTGATAGAAGGTATGGATATAACAGTTACGAAGCCTGCACGGGGTCTTCCGGTTGGAGGCGACTTAGAATATGCCGATGACGCAACATTAGGTCGCGCAATTGATGGTAGACAGCAATTCTAGAAATTCAATTCCGCAATGAACCAGTTCTTTTTAGGGCTCGTTTCAAACTGAGATGATCAGAAGTAGGAATTATCAAACAGACGCTATAGTTCTTCGATATCGGGCGATTGGGGAGGCCGATAGATTGGTTACGTTTTATTCGTCGTCGCTGGGCCGAATAGTCGGAGTAGCGAGGGGGGCGAGAAGACCGAAGAGTCGATTTGGGGGCACGCTCGAGCCGTTGAACCACGTACAAGTCTCACTTTCTCGTGGGAGGACTTTGGATACCATAACGGAATCAACAGGGTTACGGATCTTTGGAAATTTAAAAGCTGATTTGAAATTGATAGCCGAAGGTTTATATATTGCTGAGCTAGTCGATACCTTCGGAGATGATTGGGCCCCTAACAAGGACATGTTTACCTCCTTTTTAAAACATCTTTTCATTTTAAATTCCACTGTCACTAGTCCTATGGCGACCCGTATGTTTGAAATGCGATTGCTTGCCTGTTGCGGATTTCTACCAGAATTCCAAATATGCGTAGAATGTAACAATCGCCTGGAGCCTTCAGGGTACGCTTTCTCCCCTCAGTTGGGAGGGGTAATTTGTAAGGATTGTTCTATGGAATACGATCCTCAAAGATTGAATATTTCGTTTAACGGGATGAAAGTAGTGAGGTGGCTACAAAATCACGTCAATTTCGATGATTTTATGCACGACAATAAAATCGCTTTGGAAACTCAGCGTGAAGTGGAGGCAGTTATGCGTGTTTATTTACGATACGTAGCCGAGAGAGAATTAAGATCGACGAGATTTTTAGATTTGCTGAATTCCCCGTAAGAATAAGAATTTTTTTTAGTTGATCGGAACGACTGCTCGATATATCTATTTTTCTTTTGACGCAGTAGAGGATTTTGGATCAGAGCAGAGGCTACGATAGTATTTGAAAATGGGATCTATGGAATCAGGGTAAAATGGTTAGACCTTCGAGTGGTTTGAAAGCAACGAGATTACGGATAACATGATTGATCTGCCCCTATAGCTCAGGAGGATAGAGCACCGGTTTCCTAAACCGGGTGCGCAGGTTCGAGTCCTGCTAGGGGTACCACTTTTTCACAGGTGTTAATCCTGCTGTTTCAGTGACTTAGATTACCAATTATTGACGTTGAATTCGGGGTTTGATAGCAATTAAGTCTTTTGTACGTGCAAGGCGCGGCTAAATTCAGTAAAGTCCATATAATCCCTAATTAATTTATAAAATTGAAGGTACAACCGAGACCAAGAGACTGTTACTGACAGCATTTAATATGACTGAAGATCGATCAAGACGACTAATAATTTTGGCAACAGTTTATGGATCTGCTCTGGGATCATTGCCAGTGATAGTTCACATGATAAATGCGACTCGACCTAGCCATTGGCAGGAAGCCCAACATATGGGATTCTGGCCAACCTTATTATTAGGCGGCATCGGAATCCTTGGGGCGTTTTTGCTTGTCCGTCCTCTTTTGAAACGTTTTCTAAAACGAAGTGCAGATCGCTATGGTCTATTTTTGTGGACATGCATGGCGATTATTTTTGCACTGTTCGTTGGGCCAATAACAGGTTTA
>CAYPDR010000003.1:0-117078 GCA_964409595.1 uncultured Dehalococcoidia bacterium | reverse complement strand
TTCTCTAAACCACTTAAGTCCGCGATGGATAATAGCTCGCCACTGTATGAGCATCCGACAAACGATGAACTTCTTCAGGCCACTCAAGCACTTCAGTCTGCGAAGGAGCAAAGACTGTCACTGGATGAACCACCGACAGAGGCTGAACTTTTTCAAGCCATGCAAGCACTTCAGTCTGCTGAGGCTAGTTTAAGAACAGTTTTGGAGAATAGGAAAGACCTTGTGGAAGGATATTCAGTTTCCCTACTCATGTTTGGAGGTGTTCCTGCTTGGCGAGATATGAAAGAAGGAATTACGGATGATAAAGACATAAGTCAGCTTAAGCTTAATTTGATTGCTCTGGGATATGGAACCAGTGAGTCGCTTGGGACGGATTCTAGTTTTGACTTCAACACCACAGCGGCGGTTATGAAAATGCAGTCAGATTTGGGCATCATACCGTCTGGAGAAATAGGTTTTGGGGAGGTTATATTCGTGCCCGGAACATCAGTGGTAAGAACTTATTCAACTTCACATACCATCGGACAAAAAATCAATAACGGAACAGAATTATTTTCTTTAACCCCCATTGAAAAAGCATGGACTCGAATTGGCTCTGATGGTGCGATACAAATTGAAAGGGAATCTTTACAAAAAGTTGAAATCCAAGTGGATGTTGAAGACCTAAATTTGGTCAGCACAGGAGCGAAAGTGGAAATAGAACTTCCCGACGAATCTATGATAACGGGAATAGTTAGCGAAGTTGGCAATTTTGCAGTTGTTCCACAAGATGGAAACCCTTTCTTGGAGGTTTCAATTGCGGTGGAAGCAAGTACCGAATATTTCAAATGGACAGGAGCAAATGTGAAGATAAACGTCACTAAAGAACTGGCAAAAGGGGTTCTTGCTGCACCAGTAAATGGATTATTAGCTCTATTGTCAGGTGGCTATGCGCTAGAAGTCGTAGCTCCAACCGGAATCGTTCTTGTACCGGTGGAGTCAGGAATATACGCCGATGGATGGGTTGAAGTCAATGGCGCTGGAATACAGCCTGGAACGGAAATTATAGTACCTAATCAATGAGTATCAGTATGCAGGTTTAATTTGGAAATCAAATCATCACAAATCGCATTAAAGTTAGAAGAAATAAGCAAGGTGTACCTAGGGCCCCCTACTGTTCATGCTCTCTCAGATGTGTCAATTTCTGTATATACCGGTGAATTGTTAGGTATCATCGGATCTTCCGGAAGCGGGAAGACCACACTACTACATATAATGGGAACTCTTTCTACCCCGAGCAGTGGTTCTATATTCATAGATGGTAGAAATGTTGTGGGTATGTCTGACGACCAATTATCTGGGGTTAGATCTCAGAGAATAGGATTTATATTTCAGGAATTCTTTCTAATGCCGGGATTTTCCGCCCTGGAAAATGTTGCGAATGGGTTACTGTATTCTGGAACGCCCTCAAAAGAACGGAAAGAACGGGCTTTTGACATGCTGGGAAAAGTTGGCCTTGAGCATCGATGTAATCATTTGCCTAATGAATTATCTGGTGGAGAACAGCAGCGGGTTGCTGTGGCAAGAGCATTAATAAATAATCCTTCTTTCGTTCTAGCAGATGAGCCGACTGGAAACCTCGACTCTGAAAACACCTCATCGTTGATGGCATTGCTTTTAAAATTAAATGAAGATGGTACAACGGTAATTTTAATTACTCACGACTCAGAGGTTTCAGAATCCGCTCAACGGAAAATCACCCTTCGTGATGGACGGATTTATTCTGACTCCGGCCGGTGAGGAAAAACATTTATGAATGATCCTGCCAAATACGAATTCACTTCCCTGCGCAGTAAGATGGGATTCTGGGACACTTTCCATGTCGGTAGTTCTGGGCTACGAACCAGAAGAGTGAGAGCTGCTTTATCGGTGGTAGGAATAACAATCGGTATAGCTGCATTAGTCGGTATTCTGGGCCTCTCTCAATCTGGAAGCGCCGATTTATTGAAGGATCTCGACGCTTTGGGTACTAACCTGCTTAAAGTGCAATCAGGTGACGGTTTCAGAGCTGAACGAGCTACTTTATCATCAGAGGCTATGGGTATGATCAGTCGCATAGGTCCTGTGTATGAGGTTTCTGCGACCACAAAAATCGAAGGTGGAGTTTTTCTAAATGATTTGATTCAAGATGGTAGAACAAAAGGGATCACAATAGTCGCTGCTGATTTGAACTTGATTAGTGTTCAAAGAGGTTCACTGACATCAGGGAAGTTTCTTGATGAAATGACTTCTCATTTTCCTTTCGTTGTTCTTGGTTCGGTCGCAGCTGAGAGGCTCGGAATAAAAAATACTTCTAGGAACCAGAGAATTTTGCTGAAGGGGGAATGGTTTTTGGTTACAGGGATTTTGGAACCTTTACCTCTCGCAGCAGATTTAGATAGGTCGGCTATCATTGGCTATACAGCTGCTTCTGAGTTTTTGGATTTTGATGAACCTCCAGAGACAATCTATGTTCGCGCGTATCCAGAACATATTCATGACGTACGTTCTGTTTTGCCGGCTACAGTTAGTCCTGAAAATCCCGAAGAGGTTCAAGTTGGACGCGCTTCCGATGTATTGGAGGCGAGGATAGCTGCTTCGGATACTTTTCTTAACCTTTTCGTTGGACTCGGGGCAGTAGCACTTTTAGTGGGAACAATCGGCATCGCTAATGTTATGGTCATAGCGGTAATTGAACGTCGTAGCGAAATAGGGCTACGTCGAGCCTTAGGAGCAACAAAATTTCATATTGCTATTCAATTCTTAACTGAATCATTGCTGCTAGCTGTGTTTGGGGGAATTGCAGGAATAATTGTGGGTGTGTTGGTGACTGCAATTTACGCGACTTACCGAGAATGGGCTATTGTCATTCCAATTTACGCTATTTCTGGGGGAATGTTGTCCTCTATTCTTATTGGCGTTATAGCGGGGTTTTACCCCGCTATACGTGCCGCAACCATGCCTCCTGCAGAAGCGTTGCGTACAAACTGAAGTGTTCTTTTTCTACCAATCAGAAGATATTTTAATCCTTACAAAGGGATGCGAACTGATCACACCAATTTCATAGGGTAGATAAATTTTACAAGGATTAGAATCAAGTTTTCTTTGTGAATTGCCAAGAGCTTGAAATAGCTCCAGTATTGGGGGGAGATGCAAATTTGAGACAATTAGGGGATTTCTATCTGACCTATCGACCTAACCTGATGGCAAATGCATATTCTGGATTGGAAGGCCAAGGGTTTATGGGAATTAATTGTCCATCGGAAAGCTGTGTGACTGTTAATAATTGCGAGAACATCTCTGGTCGTCCTTCGATTTAGTGAGTGAGAATAGTGTCACCCCTCTTTTCTGACAGAAATTTTGACATCAGCCGGTGCGAAATAGAGCGAACTTAGACGGCCTTACTTGAACCAGTTGCGAATATATATGAGGTGATTCACGCCTGTAATCGTTCGTTTGCCAAACTATTTTCAAGGTCTAGGCTCATGTAAGGAAATTAATATCCACCGCTATTTAATTGTTCGGGTAACACGTTCCTAACAAGTGTGGCGTTGGACGTGGTCGCTCTATGGAGTTATGGTAGCAATGTACAAATTAGAACCGATGAGGGGCGAGTGAAATGACAGACTCAACACCAACTATAGATGTCCAGGTGCATTCATATGAGAGGAATAGTGAAGCACGGCCATGGTTGGGCCATTTAGACGGACCGGACGAAGTTACTGGAGACGATATGGTCGCCGCGATGGACGATGTAGGTGTTGATGGGGCATTGCTCGTTTCACCTTTCAGTATGTATGGCTATGATCCAAGTTATGCAGTTCAAGTGTATGAAGCACATCCAACGCGATTTGCTTTAATAAAACCATTTGATCCTGAATCTGAGTCTGTATCAGATGAGATTGCACTTTGGGCTCATACGAAAGGTGTGGTTGGCGCTCGTCTTATGTTGAAATCCACACCATATCGATCCGATCACCCTGGAGTTAATCAAATACTCTCTGCTGCTTCTACTGAGGGTATTCCACTGAATGTTATGTGCTCGGGAAATCTGGGCCTGTTCCGAGAACTGGCGGAACGTCACCCGAACACCCAATTGGTAATAGATCATTTAGGTTTGGATCAACCCCATGCCCCACCGGTACCCCAAAACCCATTTTCAGATCTGGATGATGTGCTTTCCCTCGCAGTACTGGACAACGTAGCTATAAAAATATCTGGTGCATGTACATTATCCCAACAACCCTTTCCATTTTCAGATGTTTGGGGTCCGCTGGGGAAGATATTTGAAGTGTTTGGGTTCGAGAGATGCATGTGGGGCACTGACTGGACCAGGGCTGTTAACTTGCTGACGTATAGAGAAGGTGTGGAATCTTTTAGGATAACCGATGCTCTTTCGGATTCGGAACGTTCTATGCTAATGGGCGGGAGCCTTCAGAAAATTTACAAGTGGTCTCCCAAGGTCCAAGTAGGATAATTTGGCACTTTAGCAGGTGTTGCTGAGCCCTAGCGGCGATGAATCCAGCGGATGTTTATTTTTAAATTGCCAAGAATCTTAAATTTTTTGCAACACGAAATAATGACCCGGGTTCCAGGCCTGACAAATTAAGTAAAGCTGGCCGTCATAGAGATGGAAGGCAACATTGTGCATGTGTTGGGCCAGATCAATGTTTAAATCTTCCTTGGGTCTTATTACCGATAGGAGTTGGTAAGTATCAGCGTCAATAATCAGAATTGGGGCTGGTCTGTTCTTATCAGGGTCGTTTAGGCAAGCTATTGCAGCATACCACCGATCCTGATATTGAACGTAATCTATGCCGCATAGGAAAGAACCTGGCAATAGACGGTGGGAAGCTGCGAAAGCACCTTCGACATCGTGCACTTGAATTCTAGAATTGGGACGGTCAGTAATATCTAATTTATTGTGAATTGGATTGAATCCTATACCGTGCGCGGTGGTAAATTTTCCATCTTCTTGAGGGTCTTCGGTTTTCCCTCCAAAGATATGATTCCATTCTTTTGTTGTCACATTAGCAGATACAACGTGGTTGGATCCGTACCCGTCGGCGATGTAAAGTTGATCTCCGACGACAACAGTATCAGTGGGCTTGTACGGATTCTCTATGGGACCGTACTCATTAAATGGAGGGCGTGGGAGTACGTAATCTATTTTCCCATCTAAGGTTATTACGCAGACTGATTCATCATTGTTGGCAGATAATACTAAGCGCTTTTCCCCACCTATTTCAGCAATAGTTGTACCGTGAAAGTTAAACGACTCAATCTGTTTGGGTAAACCTATTACATTCTGGTTCTTGAGGTCTGGGTCGATGCTAATGATCCCACATCCTGGCATGCCGTAGTAGACTGTGTTATCTCCTGTAGTATCGGTTGCAAAGCCGCCGTGTAAATCAACCTCGTGTTCTCTTGTAATCGGCGGAAGATTACTCAGATCTTCACGATGCCCAAAAACAAAAGGTTGATCGCCGCTCTTTTTATCTAAAGTCATGTTGATGCTCCATTTACTTCTAGGTTAGGTGCTAAGAGGATATCGTAATAGTCGAACAAACCTCAATGCCCGTTGACTTGCTAGGGTTAGTTAGAAATCTGTCAATGTTGACCATTAAGGACTTCTAATATCCTTTGAATATCTCAACCCCCTTGCGAACTAGGTTCGGGAGGTGGGTACGGGTGCTTTGCTGGTTAAAGGAGTCGCCTTCTATGTCTAGGTAACGTAGTTTCGGAAGGAAATTCAAGGGACTTATGTCTCTTATATCATTGAAGGCTAGCCCTAGCCATTGGAGAGTGGGGATCTTCGACAAGGCGTCTATGTTGCTGACTTTGTTATCAGCAAGATTCAAAGAATTCAACTTCGTCAATGAAGTAAGTGGATTGATGTCCCTGACGTTATTTCTTGCCACGTGGATCCACGTAATATTCTGCAGGTTGGAAATCGGCTCAAGATCCGATATTTCGTTGCCATCTAGATCCAATACTTCAAGCAGTGTCAATTCGGACAAATGAGTTAGATTATCAATGTTGTTCTCGTTTAGGTTTAGATGGACGAGCCTAACTAAGGACTGTAGGACCTCCAGTTCATCTATGTCGCAACCTCTCACCCTTAGAGTTCTTAGAGTGGCAAGCTCAGAGATATGAGAAAAATCTCCGATTTCAGAGCCGCTGATGTCCAGATGGTTGAGATGCTTTAGATTAGTGAGCGAGCTCAGATCCTCCAAATTTCCACCTCTCAAAGTTAAATGCGTGAGGGATTGTAGGTTTGCCAAAGGTTCGATATCAACGTCACCGGTGAAAGAGACGGATAGGTTACTAAGGTTGGGGGTGTAAGCGAAATACTGCAAATCTTTGGACGATATATTTTTCACGTTGAGCGAATCCAAGGTTAATAGGGATTCCTCGATTAACATTGGATCGTCGGGAAGGATTTTATCGGAGGTCCATTCGTTAAACACGGTAGCTAAATGGACGGTAAATGAACTGTTATTCCATTTGCTCATGGTCACCCTGTAATACGAAAGAATCGCTGTAAAAGATTCGGGATTAAAACATGATCCGATACGTTAACAGATTAATTGTATAGGTGTGTACTAACGACTCGACTCGTGTTCATGCCGACAACATTCGCCTCGGCTAAAGGTCAACTGCTAATGCAGTTGACCTTTGTTGATTTTGTATATTTTCACTCTAAGCTTCTTTTACCAAATTCAAACCGAGAGTGACTGACCATATTGAAAACACTAGGTAGGTTATGGGCGTCAATATGAACGTTGACTCCCACGTAGAAGCGTCCAGTAAGTTTACGAAACCTACCACTATGTTGATAGCTCCCAGCAGAGCAACTAGCCAAGCGAATATTTTGTGGGCACCATCTTTGTTGGTCGATAAAGCGATTGCGATCAATGTTGTTCCGATTGCAAATAGCAAGCCCGTATACGTTTGGATCGCTCCCCCCACAAGATTTACTATGGATTCGTAGCCTGCACCTACCGTAATGTTGTCAAAATTTACGGCTGCGCCTAATGACGTCCCCACTATGATCCCTAGTATGCCGAAAAATACTCCAAGCAAACCTAACTGAAAAAGTGCCTCATTGTTCCCGTTCTGCTTTATGTCATTTCCTAAGGTAATAAGGCCGTATAGGAAGAAAATAAGAGAGATACCCGGCAACATGCCGAGGAACCCTTCCAGAGATGATTGTTTGGTGAAATCCGTGAAATCAGTCGGGTCTCCGGATCCTGCGTCTCCGAGGGCCACAAAGATGATAAGGAAAATCAAGGTGGCTAAACCCGGGCCGATGATAAGACCAAGGCCTCCTAATTTATTGCTAGATATATTACCCATATTTACTCCTTTACTAGAATCGTCGCGAGGGAATGTGGGTGATGGATTACCCAATATTTCCAAGGTGAACATTTTCAAGCCCAACCTCCTGTATGTCACGCAGAAATACGATATTTATTTCACGAATTATTATTACGGTATAGATGGACATAGAATTTTTATCTTCTTTTGGTTGTCACTTTACGCTGTGACGTCTTCATATTTAGATCTAAATTTGGAATGGTGCAAGGTCCTTTGGCGTTTAGCCTGTGACTCAGATCGTTTTGGTTAACCAACGAGGTAAGACAAAAGACCTTCAGTTTTTGCTATGATCCCAAGGTCAAAACCTAATCAAGGAGACTAACGGTGGCAAGATACTTGGGAACCATTGAATGTACAGCGGAGGCCTTCAGGGGATTTGTTCAAAATCCGGAAGACCGGCATAGAACCAATAATGTTCTCTTTAATTCCCTTGGTTTCGACATAGAGCATTATTGGTTTGGAGTTGGAGAAACTAATATTTATCTAGTTTTCACAACTGACGATGATGATGTCGATACGCAAGCACTGGTTATGGCGGTCTGTGCTTCTGGGATCGTTCATTCTATGAAGGTGACTAGGCTACTAAGTGCAGCAGATGCCGTGTCGTCGATGAAGAAGGCAGCTGAGATTGTTTATTCCGCGCCGGGTGGCTAGGAGATCATGCCCGTGAATTTTCTTTTTCCCAGATACCACAGATGCCAGGATCTTTCTGGTTTAGCATTAATGGATAGGTACACGATTCAATAAACCTACAATAAGGGACCACATAATATATTTACGAATAGGAATAATTTGATGAGATATGACGCCATAGTGATAGGCTCGGGTTCTGCAGGATCTATAGTTGCCACGAGGCTTACTGAGGATCCCTCGAAATCAGTACTACTTCTGGAGGCAGGGCCTGACTACGATGAAATAGAGAAACTACCGGATGAGGTGAGATACGGATACGCTACCGGTACTGATGTCATGGTGAGTGATCATAATTGGCAATTTCTCGGTCAGCCCACAAGTATTGCTGAGCCGATGATGGTACCACGAGGCAAGGTAACAGGTGGCTCTAGTGCAATTAATGGTCAAATGTTTCTCCGGGGTGTGCCAGAAGATTACGATACATGGGCCGAGTGGGGGAATGACGAGTGGAATTACGAGAAGCTTCTCCCGTATTTTCGGACCCTAGAAACCGACACTGACTTCTCGGATGATTTTCACGGCACTAACGGCCCTATCATAGTTCGGCGATTCAAGTCTGATGATATGCACCCGGCGCAAGCCGCCTTTCGAAATGCAGCCTTGGCTGCCGGTCACTTAGAGAGCCCAGATCTCAATCATCCAGATTCTGAAGGCATAAGCCCGACCCCCCTCAATAATCCGAACGGTATACGGTGGAGCACAAACCTAGGCTATCTCTCCATGTCGCGACACCGGCTCAATTTGACCATAAGGGCGAACTGTAACGTTCGGCGAATTTTATTCAAAGGTAAGAAGGCGTATGGAGTGGAAGTAGAGAGTGAAGGGGAGACATTCACGGTCGAAGGTGAAGAAATCGTACTTAGCGGAGGGGCGATTGCCTCACCGCAGATATTGATGCTCTCCGGGGTAGGTCCAGCAAGGCATCTGCGAGAACATGATGTAGAGCTAGTACATGATTTGCCGGGCGTTGGGCAAAACTTAAGGGACCATCCGATACTTCCAATAAGTTTTAAGACAAAGGATCATGTCCCGCTTGATGGTTTAGCGCCAAGAAACCAATATGTGCTGCGTTATACTGCCTCGGGTTCCGATCTCAGAAATGACATGATCATTATTATGCAGTCATTCGCTACTGAAAGGGTGGATAGGGGTGGTTCAAGAATGGAGGGCTTTGGGGTTCGCATGACTCTTTCACTATACTTGGCGAAAAGTTCCGGAAGTCTTACACTTCAATCAAAGGACCCTAATGTACAGCCATTCCTGAACTACAATTACTTTGATCATCCATTTGATAGGGAGAGAGTGCGTGAAGGCATACGCAAGTGTATCGAACTATCTGAACATTCGGATTTTGCCGATCTTATTGAAGACCTCGTTGAGCCTGATTGGTCTGACCTGGAATCAGAAGACAGCTTAGATCTTTGGATGATGAAAGAAGCCACAACGGGGCACCATATCTCGGGGACCTGCAAGATGGGGCCCTCCAGTGAATCAATGGCGGTCGTCGACCAGAGGGGTAAGATTCATGGATTGGACAACATAAGAGTTGTAGACGCTTCGGTCATGCCAGATTGCATCAGGGCTAATACAAATGTAACGACGATGATGATCGGCGAAAGGATCGCAGATTTCATGGTCAATCCCCAATAAAAATAATACAAACCTGGATCATTGGTTTTACCTTTCGAGAAAATGCTGAAAGGCTCAGGATAGGCTGAGCCTTTCCAATGCAAACTAGGCTCCTAGACTACGCCAGCCTCTTTTAAACGGGAGATGTCATCGGCGTCGTAGCCTAGGTCTTTCAGAATGTCACCCGTATGCTGGCCGAGTGTTGGCGCTATACCTGGATCGCTTGGTGTTTCAGAAAATTTCCAGGGGCTCCCATGGACCTTAATTTTTTCCTTAAGTCTCGGATGGTAGAGTTCTTGAGCGTAACCATTTTCCAATATATTCGGATCGTTTGAGGCTTCGAGCATCGTATTTACTTTGGTGGCTACCATATTAGAATCCCGCAATATCTTTATCCAGTGTTCTCTTTTTCGAGTTCCGAATAGCTGGGAAAGGCGGTTCAAAATGTCATTTTTCCTTGTCTCTGATTCAAAGGCCAAACCAAGATCATTGAGTCCATCTTTCTCCATGGACTCATAAAACCCGAGTTCTTTAAGGGCTGGCTCCCAATGTCTATGATCCAGTTGCATAGCCAAGGGTTTCCCCTCTGAATCATTAAAACAGGCAGCAATACCTGCTCGCTCTCTTGTACCGTTTATTCGGGCGCCTGTAATCGGCGCCTCGTTTCTCCACATGGCGGTGGTCATTGTCCAACCCATAAGTCGAAAAACACTACCGACAAGGGAGACTTCTACTTTCTGACCAGTTCCTGTGGTGCGAGCATGAATTAGCGCAGCTAAAACTCCTCCAAAAATCAAGATGCCGCATGCCTCGTCCGCAATTGACGCGACGCCAGTCCTCATAGGTTGACCGGGTATGGAAAATGCCTCGGTAACTCCACCAGTGGCTTGCCCGACTGCATCGGTACCGGGAAGTCCAGCATCCGGACCGTCCGGACCGTATGCCGAAACGGATGCATATACCAAGGCAGGGTTGATCTTTTTTAATTCGTCATAGCCGAAGCCGTTTCTTTCCGCGGCACCAGGCCGAAAATTTTGACCGAATACATCCGCTTGCTTGATCAATTCATGAAGTATCTTCTTACCCTCATCCAGTCGTAAATTTAGAGTTAAACTTTTAACGCCTCTGTTATTCGTTTCAAAAAAAGAACTTACTTCACCTTTCAACTCTCCCGCCCTTCGAGATCCATCTCCGACATCAGGCACCTCGATTTTTATAACCTCAGCTCCAAGATCTGCCATTAACATATATGGTACTGTTCCTGCCTGAGCAGTAGAACAGGCCACAACCTTTACACCTGAAAGTGTCCCTTGTGAATTGTTCAATGAATTTCTCCCTGTTCCCTTTTACATAGATTTGCTTTTGGGATTTTGCCAAGTATTGGAGCGTGGGTTCAACAATCAACGGTAATTTAAGCATTGTTCATCTTGAAAATCGAGTCGCTTGAACAAAACAGTGCCTTTAAGGTACAAATCGAAGGAGTGAAACTTATATAGAATGTCAGTTATTGACCACCTATTGCAGTTGATATTTTATTTGTGTAGGCCATGGAGCTATCGCGGTCAAAAAGAGTGTGGATTTTGGAGATTTTACGTAGCTGGAAAGGAGGACTAAAGTATGAATATTTTTGGATCTGACGGGTACGAATTTGAGGTAGTGGAAGGGTTCTTTAAGCGTCCTCAAGGGTGGCCATTTGTTGAAGTGGCTGATGTGGCGGTGGACAGGGAAGATAACGTCTATGTGTTCAATCGAGGTCCTTATGCGGCCGTTATGGTTTTTGACGCATCAGGGTCTTACATTAACGGTTGGGGGAGAATTGGTGGACGTCCAGAGGTGGGTTTTGACTTCATGGTTCCACATGGAATCAGCGTTGGTCCTGACGGGTCTGTATACACTAGTGACACGGGGGATCACACGGTTCGGAAATGGAGTAGGGAGGGGAAGTTGCTCCTCACAATTGGGGAACCTATGCGAAGTGCTCCTGAGCAAAGCGGGGTTCCTTTCAACAGGCCAACTCACCTCACTGTGGCCTCTAATGGCGACTTCTATGCTTCCGATGGGTACGGAAATTCACACATTCATTGTTTTGATTCTCTAGGAAATCTGAGATTTTCATGGGGAGGAAACGGAAGTGCGCCAGGACAATTTGACACTATTCATAGCGTCTACGTGGATATTGAAGATGAAGATAAGGTATATGCAACAGATCGCTATAACAACCGCGTGCAAATATTCACACGAAAGGGGGAATTCATAGACCAATGGGTGGGGTTCAATTTGCCAAACGCGATCCGGAAGGGTCCTGATGGTAACTTTTACGTCGCTGAATTGGACCATAGAATCAGCGTAGTGAACGGTGCTGGCAGGGTTCTTACAAGATGGGGGCATGGTGGATTGGAATTAGATGATTCCGAAACAGGTTCAGGGCTACCTAATTCCCCGAGTCGAAACCCAATGATTCGAGGGAAGGTAAAACATGAACCAGGTCCGGGTTTGTTTGGTGCTCCGCACGGGATTGCTGTGGATTCAAACGGGAGTTTTTACGTGGCGGAAGTGTGTGAGACCTTCTTGGGATTTGACCGGGGAGATCGGAGCATACAGAAATTTCGTCCTGTTTCGAAATAGTTAAGACGACAGCTAGTTCAATTTCGGAGGATATCAAAGTGAAATTTGGGATGTTTGACACAATCAGGTGGCATAAGGATTGGAGCGATGAAAAAACTATAAAGACCTCATTGGAGCAGATTGAACTCGCAGATAGCTTAGGTATTGAGGACATTTGGCTGGGTGAACATCATTTTTCAAGGCATGGAATTCTTTCGGGAATTTTTTCTTATATGGGAGCGGTGGCTGCGAAGACAAAGCAAGCCAGAATCGGAACTGCGATTGTCGTATTGCCGTTTCACAATCCTGTTCAAGTCGCAGAAGAAAGTGCAATTATCGATATTATTTCCAATGGTCGATTCAACTTGGGTGTGGGCGCAGGTTACCAGGCCCAGGAGTTTCATGGCATGGGGGTTGATATACGTCAGTCCCGAAAAATGTTTTCGGAATATCTTGAGGTTGTATCTAAATGTTGGGAGGAAGGGCCAACAACCTTTAAAGGGGAATATATAGACATAGAAGATGTCTGGGTTGTACCTAAGCCAATTCAAAAACCAGGTCCGCCTGTCTACGTAGCGGTGAGTACTAGTCCGGAAAGCGTGGATGGGGCGGCAAAGCTGGGTATTCCCATTCTAGTGGGGGGGCCCACGACCACTTTAGGGCAAACTCCGGCGGTAGTTAAACTCTGGCATGAACGTATGGAGCATTATGGGAATGCACACGAGCATATCGACTTACCGGTCAGTGCTAACATCTACCTTGCGCCGACAATGGAGGAGGCAGAAAATGATCTCAAAGGACTGGAAGATCACATTAACGAAGAGTTCCACAGAGTAGGAAATCCGGCCGACAAACTTGGAAACATTCCTATCAATTACAAACATTGGGTAAATAGGGATCGAGATAGAGAAATTGCATCCGAACGGGCGAAAAAGGAAGGTATACGGCCGCTAGTGGGTACTCCGGAGGTGGTATATGAACGGATTGAGGTGCTCCGTTCAAAGGGAATAAATCGCATATTTGGAAAATTTGGCGCTGCGGGACTGGATCAAGATAAAGCTCTTCGTTGCATAGAAATGTTCACGGAACAGGTGATGCCCGAATTTAGTGATGGTGTGACCCCTTCAGGTATTTAAAAATCGCTGTTTGGTAGTGGAACCAGATCCTATATAGTGCTCGGGCTTTCATTATTTGCTTTTGCGAGTTCGTTAACCTTCTTTTGTCACTGGCATTCCTAGCATTGTCGGGTGTATTTGAGATGCTTAATTGACTCCGTGGCTACAGATAAATAACATGCCCTAATATATCTAATTTTTTAGAGGTACTTGGATATTGCAATGAAATATGACTATGTGATTGTTGGGGCAGGATCGGCAGGGGCCATTTTAGCGACCAGATTGTCTGAAGACGCGAGTAAATCGGTGATTCTTTTGGAGGCGGGTCCTGATTATGCAGATTTGGACAGCTTACCTGATGAGGTACGCAACGGATATGCCACTGGCACTGATGTTATGACTAGTGATCACAACTGGCAGATTTGGGGAAAACCTTCCCCGATAGCCGACCCCATGATGGTTCCTAGAGGGAAAGTAACTGGGGGTTCGAGTTCGATAAATGGACAGGTCTTCTTGAGAGGTATGCCCGAAGACTACGATGCGTGGGCATCCATGGGTAACAACGAATGGACATATGAGAACTGCTTGCCATTTTTTCGAAAATTGGAGAGTGATACAGACTACGGTGATGACTTTCATGGGACTGAAGGCCCCATCATCGCTCGACGTTTTGCACAAGATACTTGGCCAGCGGCCCAGCATGCTTTTTACGCGTCGGCGAAAGAGGCAGGACATCCAGACGGTCCTGACCAAAACAATCCGGACGTAACTGGTATAGGACCAACGCCTTTCAATAATCCAGAGGGAATTAGGTGGAGTACCAACTTGGGTTACCTTTCAATGTCCCGGCACAAGCTTAACTTAACGATTCGACCAGATTGTTTAACTAGGAGGGTGGTATTTGAGGGGCGGCGGGCTGTAGGTGTGGAAGTTGAAAGTCAGGGAGAGCTTTTTATCGTTGAAGGCAATGAAATCATCCTA
Source organism: uncultured Dehalococcoidia bacterium (assembly GCA_964409595.1). Taxonomy (GTDB): domain Bacteria; phylum Chloroflexota; class Dehalococcoidia; order Lucifugimonadales; family UBA826; genus CAYPDR01. The sequence goes on along the minus strand of CAYPDR010000003.1, from coordinate 102,658 downwards.
AGCGCCGGAGCCGTAGCATCTCCCCAGATTCTCATGCTCTCTGGAGTTGGTCCTTCAGAAAATCTTGAAAAAGTTGGTATCCCTTTGGTCCTTAATGTTCCTGGTGTTGGTAAGAACCTTAGAGATCACCCTGTTCTTTATGTCACGTGGAGAACTAAACCAGAAGTTGAGTTGGATGGGTTAGCTCCGAGAGGGCAGCTCATGCTGCGATACACGGCGTCTGGATCCGATTTGCGCAATGACATGAAAATTACGATGAATAATTTTGCCACTGAGAGAATAAATCGGGGTGGGGACTGGATGGAGGGAATTGGCATGCGGATGCTGATAGTCTTAGACTTGGCTGTCAGCTCCGGAGAATTAAAGTTGACTTCCCCTGATGCTGACGTGCAGCCAGAGCTCAATTACAATTATTTCGATAAAGAGTTTGATCGAAAGAGATCCCGGGAGGGTGTTCGTAAAGCCATCGACCTAGCAAGGCATCCGTATTTCGAAGAAATATTCTCCGAACGAATCGAACCATTGGACTCGGATCTCCAAACTGACGATGCTTTGGATCAATGGATGTTGAGGGAGGCCACGACTGGCCAGCACATATCAGGGACATGCAAGATGGGCCCTGAGTCGGACGCAATGTCAGTGGTAAGTCAATATGGTGTGGTGCATAAATTGGAAAGCTTAAGAGTGGTCGATGCATCCATAATGCCTGACTGTATTAGAGCTAATACCAATGTAACGACCATGATGATTGGGGAACGGATCGCGGAGTTCATTAAACAAGGTCACTAGTCATGACTATTAGGCAACAACGAGGATTGTAAAAAAAGACCTGGCGGTTTTCTTATGAGCAGTCTCCTGAGGAATCTTTCCGAAACTGGAGTGTCAACTGTGGTTATCGGGCTTGTTTTGATGGATTCGTGTTGAGAAATTTGATAAGTGCTCATGAATCCAATCAAAGTTTCTGAGCAGTAAAGTTCCCACGTAGGTTAATACTGATACTCTGGAGCGAATGAAAGAACAGGGATTGGGTAAGCTGCGGGGCGAGTTTCAATGAGTTTAAAATGTTTTTCTTTTTCAAAGTATGTGTCTTTGTGTTTCACGAAGATCGTTCCGTGCGTTTGTTGCTTTAAATATACCTCTTGTAGCTTTGATTTTTTCAAATGAGAAGTTATCGATTGAGGGTTAATTGGGAATTTTGTCATCCTTTAGGCGAAATTGATCCTTGTATAATCATATCGAGCGGGGAAGTGTCGGAATTGGTAGACGAGCATGACTTAGGATCATGTGCCGAAAGGCGTGGGAGTTCGAGTCTCCCCTTCCCCAGCCAAGACAATTCTTATCTGATTGACACGTGTACATACCTGTCCTACTATAAATCTGGGTCGTGCTAGGCGGGGAGGTAGCGGTGCCCTAAACTCGCAATCCGCTCTAGCGGGGCTTAACCCCAATCCGAGGCCTGTCTGAATTGACCTCTGCTGGTGATTTAGGGTGTTGAGAATTTGGTCCTACGCGGCGAGAGTCTGTGAACCCCGTCAGGTTCGGAAGAAAGCAGCGGTAAGCAGTGTCTCTCGGGTGCCGTGGGTTAGCCTGATTCGAGCCCTTATTGCTGGAAAAGTTGGCTCGGCAGTTCGACGAAAGGTGCACGGCCCACAAGGAAAACTAAACTGGCCATTTCTCAGACTGTTTAACGATGTGATTGACTATCCATGGCAGATCATCCTCCACCGAAAAAAAGCCTCGGGCAGCATTTCCTTCACGACAAGAAAGTGCTTAGCCGGATAGTAAAGTCGGCAGAACTTTCAAGTCGCGATATTGTTTTGGAGATAGGTGCGGGGAGAGGCCATTTGACGCGAGCAATGGCGGGAACAGGGGCTCAGATAATTGCTGTGGAGATAGATGATGCGCTGGTTCAGGGTCCGCTGGCAGAATTGGCCAATATGCCTAACGTGGACATCTTGCCTGCGGACGCACTTGAAGTGGATCCCCAAGATTTATTTCAACAATCAGGACAATATAAGTTCGTAGCCAATCTCCCCTACCATATTGGGAGCAAGATTCTAAGAAATTTTATATGCGGCTCTCGGCCTCCTGTTGAGTCAATAGTCATGCTTCAAAGGGAGGTCGCTCAAAATTTGGCACCTAAGAATGGTAAGTTGGGTATTTCCGGAGCAGTTTTAGGGGCCTTCGCTGACTGCGAGTATCTGTTTAGCGTTAAACCTTCTTCTTTTAGACCGGTTCCAAAGGTGATGTCCGGCGTGGTGAAATTGAAGGCCTTGAATTGTCCTAAAATTCAAAGGGAGGAATCGAAAACATATTTCAATTTTATCGTAGGTGGATTCGCAGCCCCAAGAAAACAAATCCACAATTCGCTGGCCAATGGCTTTGGATTGAGTGGTCAGGAGGCGAGGGAAATATTATTATCTTGCGGAATAGATCCGATGAGAAGACCTGGGACTCTGCAGATTGTTGATTGGGTCGCGCTTTTCTATACGATGCATGGACGTGCCACACTCAGTAAAACTAGTGTCCCATCTAAATGCGACTTTTAATCGAGGTGTAGATGGCTGCTCTGGAAGCGAAGGCTTACGCTAAAATCAATCTCACTTTAGAGATTTTGGGAAAGCGGCAAGATGGATTTCATGAAATCGTGAGTATTATGCAAACGGTTTCACTTGCAGATTACATAACTATATATCCATCGGAACAATTGACCCTGAACTGTGATGTCGCAGAAATCAATAATCGGTGTAATTTGGCGTTAGTCGCTGCAAATTTGCTGAGGGAGCGCTTTGGGATCTCTATGGGAGCCAACATAAACATAGACAAACGCATCCCGTTGTCTTCAGGTCTTGGAGGGGGAAGCAGTGACGCTGCGACGGTGTTGAAGCTCCTGTGGCAATTGTGGGAAATTCAAGATTCTGAGGAGCGGTTATTTGACGTGGCCGCAGAAATAGGATCTGACGTACCATTCTTTCTACGTGGAGGAACTGCTAGCGTAAGGGGGCGGGGTGAGTTGGTCAGGTCGCTACCTGATTTAGATAAACAATGGTTTCTTCTGCTGGTTCCTAAAGTGAATTTACCTAATAAAACACCCTTTATGTACTCAAAAATAGATGACAGCCATTTCACCAGTGGGGGGTTGTCCAGAAAATTGGAGGCCCGAGTCAGGGGCGGCGGGGATGTCCCGGATGAATTGTTGTTTAATGTGTTCCATATCGTCGCAGAAACCTCCATCGGACAGGTACAAGTTGGGGTTGAATTACTGAATAAAATTGGCTGCAGGTCGGCGATTCTCTCTGGAAGTGGGCCTGCTCTATTTGCCAGAATTGCCAACCTGGAATCGGCTAGGGCAATTCAGATTCTCTTAGAACATAAATATCGGGTGGATGCCATTATTGCAGAATCAGTGCCCCTTGGGGGATTGAATTCGTAATGGATGTGTTTATCGCGGGCGCGGGAACCGGTTTATTGCTTGCGTCGTTTTGGATAACTTTGTTTTGCCTTGCCCTGTTTAAGTTGTATGGGAGTAAACACCCATTTGCACTAGCCTTGTTAGGAAGACATTCCCCCTCCAAAATTATTTTCCCATTCGTATTGTTGATAAATCCGACCTGTGCCGGCCTCGGTGCTGTTTTTGCTTTTTTATTTGTCATTATTGAAAAATCTTCCCCTGGCAATGGATTGGGGAGTCCTAATCTGATATACACGGGCCTAGTTTTGTTATTCACGTCAATGGTTGCCCTACCAGTGTTGATCTTAGGACGGATAATGTGGCGCCTATACGTTTGGGCACTTGCTTCCTTTGCCTTATCATTCGGGTGGTTGATTCCGTATTTCGCTGTCTAATTCTTTGATCCCTATTAGCATCTTTCATACAATTAAACGTATGTTGAGGAATTGACCAGTGTTCAAATTTGACCTTCATGTTCATACTGTGCTTGGGAGTAGTGACAGTGGATTGTCCCCAAGGGAATTGATTGGAGAGGCCGAGCGTATCGGATTGGATGGTGTTTGCCTTACCGAACATGGTGGTGGATGGGATGAATCCAAGGTGGAAAAGGAATTCGGTCTTTCTAATCTTGTCGTGGTTACGGCTCTCGAAGTAACAACCGATATGGGGCACGTTATCGCCCTAGGACTAAACAGCTACTCTCCGGGAATCCACAGAATTGAGGTATTGAGGCAAGTGATTGATGACGTCGGTGGAGTACTGATCTCAGCACACCCCTTGCGAAATTTTTTCAATGCTCCACCTTACAATGCAAATCTTTTATATCAAAATTGGCCTTCCCCTCCTAGGACGCCTAGGCAAGCAAGTCGTCATGAATTGTTCACTTTCGTAGACTTCATAGAAGTTACAAATGGAGCAAATAGCGATAGAGAAAATAGGTTCACCTTGGAAATTGCCGACCAACTGTCCATACCGGGTACGGGTGGGAGCGACTCTCACTCGGTTCAAGGCATCGGGAAAAGTTTAACGATTTTTGATGATGAAGTAAAAGATCAATCAAGCCTTATTAAAGCTTTGAAGTCGGGTAAATTTTATCCGGCAGAAGGGCTTAACACTGGCACACTAAAACGGTTTGCCAAAAAAATGTAAACTGCCTTGAGGTTGAGTCGGAATCCTAGGTCATTTTTACCGAAATACAGGCCCATTTCCTGCTTTATATTTTGCCTCCTCACGCTTTAGGATTTCCCGGCACCTTAGACTGGCGTGCTCGACGAGAGCAACTATTTCATGTAAGGACGTACCGATTTCTAAATGTTGGCTTCATTATTTGGCAGAGAATCTCGTCGGCTTGATACTCTTGGACAAGTGTCGGTCGCAGTAGATGCGATAACGGAATCAATGAATAGTGAATTGTTTCAAGCTGCAATAACAAACTTTTCATCATTGCGTCCCCCCGATCAGGCCGATGTTATGGCCCAGTTGAGGAGGGATCATCAAGTTAAGTTACTATCTTTGCTAACGCCTAAGAATATCGGGCTCATCGTCGAGGAATTAGAACCAGATGATGTAGTTGAGATATCTCGAGATATGGAATTAGCAGACCTGTCCCAGGTGTTGGATGAAATTAGCCCGGATATTGCAGCTGATGTACTTCGGGAACTTCCAGACGAGACGCGTTCGAAAGCCCTTTCCTCGATGACGGATGCTGACGACGTGATCCAACTTATCAAGTATGAGGATGACGATGCTGGCGGATTAATGACGCCAGAATTTGTGGCGTTATATGAGGATATGACAGTATCTGAGGCGATGGATTCTATCAGGTATTCTAGCTCGGAAATTAACGTTAACGAGGTTTCGTACATACTTGTAGTCGATGGAAAAAACGGGCTAGTTGGCGGTTTGAATGTGTCTCGTCTTGTCACGGCTGAACCCTCAGAATATATTTCGGAAGTAATGTTTCCCAACGTCATTTCTGTCGCAGCAGATACTGATCAAGAAGAATGCGCCCGGATCATGGAACGCTACAACCTCCTTGCCCTTCCCGTTACTGATTCCGACGGGATATTGGAAGGCTTAGTGAAGATCGAAGATATGATCGATGTCCTTCAGGAAGAAGCAACCGAGGATATGTATAGGATGGTAGGTGTAAGCGACGAAGAGAAGGTGATGGGTCCCTTCTGGCAGTCAGTAAAGAATCGATTGCCGTGGCTTTGTGTAAATCTCGGTACCGCTGGTGTTGCAGCCGTTGTCATTACGTTGTTTCAATCCACTTTATCTCAGGTTATTGCTCTAGCAGTGTTCCTTCCCGTAATTGCAGGGCAGGGAGGAATAGTCGGAACCCAGACATTGACCTTAGTGGTCAGATCAATCGCTCTGGGCGAAATAGATAGTTCCAATGCCGGGCATTTACTGTTAAAGGAACTTGGCCTTGGCTTGGTTCATGGAGTTATATTAGGATTGGTAGCTGGTGTTGTGGCATTCCTCTGGCATGGTAACGAGTATCTTGCGTTGGTTGTATCTCTGGCTATGTTGGGTAATCTAGTCGTAGCTGGGATAAGCGGGGTCGTGCTCCCTCTGTGTCTACGGGCTCTTAAAATTGACCCCGCCCTTGCCTCGGCTGTTCTTGTCACCACTGTTACTGACGTGGTCGGGTTTATAATCTATTTGGGCCTCGCGACATTGTCGATCGCTTTAATATCCAGAAGTTTCTAAGCCATCCCGAAGCCTTTCACTAGTCGTAACAGAAATTTCTGGACTGGTTTGGAGATTCTCACAATATTGGTTGACACAGGAATCAGTAATAAGACTAATAAATATCCGCCGATGATGTCTCCCGGGTAGTGAACGCCAACGAAAATACGAGAAAACGAAATAGTAACCGACAGAATAAAAAGGATAGTCCCCCAGCCAATCTTTTTTTCGAAGAAAAACGGTATAGAAACAGCCAGCGTGCCGACCGCTGCGTTGGATGGAAATGATGAATCTGTGGGCATATAGAACAACAAATTGTGGTCGAGTATGTCAAAAGGCCGAAAACGGTAGGCGTACTGGTTAATTACCAACACGGTGAAACTGGCGATACTCATGTGGATTAGGGCGGCCATTGTGGCCCATTGTCGTCTCTCACGTTCTAGCGGGTTAGCGTTTCCAAACCACAGGTATGTAAGAATAAGGCCAATCATCATGGGGATTAAATAATCGCTTGCTGCTATGCTCGAGAAGCTATCGAGCGTCTGCCAGCGACCGGATAAGCCATTAATTATCTTAAATAGTGTGAAATCGACCTTTTCAAGGTATTCCATTTTGTTCTGTATAAATTAGCTAAGGTGATAGTTTTCAATGACTCAAGTCCGATGTCTTCCTGACTGCTATGAATTTGACGTTGGTTGAGTAATTTAAAGGAACATATTCCCCCGGTAAAGAGAAATGCAGCAATTGTTGAGGCTAGAAAAGTCAAGGCTTGTTGATTTGCGTCCATGCCTCCGGCAAAATCGTTTACGTTCCTATTTTCGGTGGTGAAGAACAGAATAAAGGACATGAACAAAGCTGATAAACATACCGCGACAGTTGTTTTGCCATGGGCGTAAAATATCAAATTTGTTATTTTGGCCTTGGTAAAAGCTAGTTGCAAAACTGATACTGATGCGATAAACGAACAGACGAAATAATCAAATTCGAAACTTGATGTCATGTTAAGGGGTTAGACTTGCTATTCGTGCGTCTGGTTCAAACATTAACGGCTGTGCACCACTCTCGATACTTAGGATTATCTCCACGTATGACTTTCTGGTAAACGTCGTTAATTTTTTGAGTGATAGGACCAGCGGTACCCGTATTGATTTTCCGATTATCAAGCTCCCCAACTGCCTGTATGTGGGCGGCTGTACCGGTTAAAAACACCTCATCCGCGAAGTAAAGCTCACTTCTTCTGATTCTACGTTCCACAACCTCTGAACCTGTCTCTTGTTGGGCAATAGTGATCGCGGAGTCACGAGTTATACCGGTGAGATTGTTATCAGAAACTGGAGGGGTGTATATGATTCCTTCATTTATCATGAAAAGATTTTCTCCCGATCCTTCAGACACAAATCCGTCTTGAGTGAGCATTATCGCTTCGTCAAACCCTGCCAATGTTGCCTCGGTTTTGGCTAAAATGCCATTTACATAAGTGCCGGAGATTTTTAAACTCGGAGGGACGTTGGTGTCGTCTACCCTTCGCCAAGAGGAAGTGCAGCATCGCAAGGCGCCATCCGTATCCAGATATTCACCGAAGGGTACCATGATAAGAGTAAAGTCACTTTCAATTTCTTGTAATTTTAGGTTTGCGACTAACTCTTCACTTTTATAGGCAAGCGGTCGTATATATAGGTCCTGTTGATAACCACAATTCTTCACAAGATTTAACGTGATCTCGCAGAGGTCTTCAACAGTGTATGGGATATCCAACATCAGCATTCTGCATCCTTGAAGAAGCCTCTCGTAATGCTCTTTCATCCGAAAGATGAACAGTGTCGATTCTGATTCGTTCCAATTACCGCGAATGCCCTCGAAAACAGCGGTTCCGTAGTGGAGCGCGTGGGTCATGACATTTACGTTTGCCTCTTCAATAGGGACCGTTTGACCCTTAAAATATGCTAGCGCGTCTGGCATTTATGGACTCCTTCCTGGGAATGCGGCAGTTGGCGGAGATAGATTGACGTTGCTCTTAGGGCAGCCAAAATCTCTCTATTACTCATTCGTAATCTCTATGTCTTGTAATGATTTCGCAAGACGCGCCACCACTTCACCTGAGACTCGGGGATGTGTTGGAGTAGCGGCCCATCTAGCCATCAACGACTCCGACACCGCACCAGCATTAGTGGGTTTGATCCCCACTGCCAGTAATTCGCGAAAAATTGCCTCCGCCAGGGGAATTCGCGAGGCAATATAGGTTTCCTCTTTGGAACAGTGCTTGGAGATTTGCCTCACGGTGCGACTGACTTCCTTCTTGTCAGGATTATTGGAATTAAAATCTTTTTTACAGTCTTTGCACATTCGTTGAGTAACCGACAAGTAAAACGAAAAGAGGGAGGTTCCATGGTCAGGCATCACAAGGCGTAGCCCCACATCATGTGCGTTCTCTGAGTTAAATGTGTTTTCAGTCAATATATTCTTTCCCCCGCATATGTAAAAATGGCTCTCTATATTTGTTCTTCTGGCCAATGTAGCATAACTACCTCCACTGAATCTCCAGGTTCCTTTTGGGAGTCAGCCTCGGGGCATATTGCAAGGCCGGTTGCGATTGCAAAAGAACTTAGGATATTGGAGGCTTGAGATCCCGTAGTGGTTGCTTTGTAGTGTTCGCCGTCACGTTCAACGGTAACACGTGCATATACACGTCTGCCATCGTCATTATGGATATAATCCGTCAAAGTGGCTTGTATAGTTGGTCTTGCTAAATGTTTCTTGCCAATCATTTTCCTTATTGAGGGGCGACAAAATTGCTCGAAGGCCATCAGGCTGCTTACTGGATTGCCAGGAAGGCCTATCAGCGGGGTTCTTTGATCCGATTCATCATTGCCAAGCATGCCGAAAGCCAAGGGTTTGGCAGGCCTCATTCTCACTGACCAAAAGTTTAATACTCCTTGTTGAGCAAGAGCTTGCTTAACGATGTCATAGTCGCCGACAGACACTCCAGCGGACGTAACAACTAGGTCACTACTCATGGCCTCCTTTATCTTTGTTTCCAAATCCGAAAGGTTGTCACGAACGATTCCAAGATTCTTGGGGTTTCCGCCCGCGGCCTCTATCGAGGCCATAATTCCAAGGGTGTTGCTGTCAAAAATTTTTCCGGGTGTGGGTTTGCTTCCTGGTTCAATCAACTCATTTCCCGTGGAAAGAACTGCCACTTCGGGCTTTCTGTACACAGGTACCTTACTGAATCCCATGGATGCTAAAAGAGCTATAGTTTGCGGATGTATGTCTGTACCCTTTAAAAGGATACTTTGCCCTTTTTTAACGTCACCACCGGCAGGCCTTATATACGTTCCCTTTCGGGCGGCTTGATAGATCCCAACACTTTCAGGTCGCTTGGGTTGATCAAAAGTAGATTCCGTAGTTTCTTCAAAAGGAACTACAGTATCCGCTCCTCTAGGTATGGGGGCCCCTGTCATAATTCGCGCACCTGTACCAGATCCCACGCTAAATTCGGGTAGTTCTCCGGCAGGAATAGTTCCTACTATCGTCAAAGTTACTGGGTTGGTTTCAGAGGCGTTTTGAATATCCTTTGATTTAACTGCATATCCGTCCATCGCAGAGTTGTTTAGTGGAGGGATGTCTATTGGGGAACAAATGTCCTCGGAGACGACCATTCCCAAAGATGCCCCGAGAGGTATTTGAATGCTGTCCATAACGTCAAGCGAGGACAATATGATCTCCCGCGCTTCTTCAACGCTTAACATGTCAGCGTGGTAATGACTATGACTCTGATTTTGTTTTGTCATCTATATTGGGATGTCCTTACGTTTCGGCACTGAATCTTTCCTCTATGTCGAGTCGTCGAGCTAAATTTTTGTAAATCTGTTGTTGAGCTTTTTCCAACTCCGATGTTTCCAGAGTTTTGCTCGAGGATTGAAATGTTACCCGATACGTGATGGATTTCATGTTCTTTGGCATGTCTTCCCCAATGAAGGTGTCGATTGGGTAAGCATTTGATACGAGAAGGTGATCCTGGATGATTTTGGTGATGTTCGCCGCAGGGATATCAATTCTGCATAGCAGCGCAAGATCCCTGGTAGAAGAAGGATAGCGGTTGAGCGGGATAAAACGAGTCTCCTCCTTTTTACCCAATTTTATTATGTCTGTGAAGTTTAGGACAAACGCGTAAATATTACGACCTTGCATATTAAAATAAGACGCCACTGGACTATCGATTTCGCCCAAGGTCCCTATCGGAGAACCGTTTTTTAATATGGTTGCGGTTTGAGATTGGCTGAAGGCTGTATGTTCACTTGGCTGATAGCTGGTTTCACCAAAGACTCCGTCCGCGGCGTGTTCTACAATTCCTTTTAGATCGAAAAAGTCGATGCTATCGTGATCTGTGGCCCAAATGGAATCGTGATTTCTCCGCCCGAGAATCACACCTACTATTTCCTCCGTTTCAGACGGCAATAAAGACTGCGAAGGTTCAGACGAAGGTCGGAAGACATGACCTACTTCGAAAAGTTTTAAAGGCGCATCTGCCTGATGTCGAGAGTTACGGCTCAACGTTTCCAAAACGTTAGGTAACAGACTTGTCCTCAAGCTTCCTTTGGTTGAATCCATTGGGTTAGCTAGATGAATGGCATCGCTGTTTTCTACAATACTGCCCACAACTTTTAAGGCGTTCAAGGTGCAAGTGGTGTACGTAATAACTTCGTCCATTCCTGCAGAAACCAACCGATCTCTGAGACTTTCTCTTAAACCTCTCGATGGGTCAGAAATTCTCGTCGGTACAGATGAGGACAACCCGCTAACTGGCAGATTGTCATATCCGTAAACCCGGGCGAATTCCTCAACCAGATCATCTTCGATGTGGATATCTGATCTCCAAATCGGGGGAGTCACCCATAGAGATTGACCTCTTTCACGTGAAGCGGATCCCTCAAGAGCCTCAATAAGATCTACCATACTAGTAGGTCCCTTTGCCCGTTGAAAGCCCAGCGATTCCAACACGGGCCACACATCTTTTTCCAATTGAAAATTCCCACCTAAAATTTTAGCGAGGCGGGCGGTAGTTAACCGAACAGGGGATACTTCCGACTTCCCGGGATATTTATCAATGATTCCAGACAAAGCCTTTCCGCCACAGAGTTCTAAAAAGAGTTGTGTTGCTCGGCGGAGCGCTGGTTCGCTTAATTCTGGTCTTAAGTTCCTCTCGAACCTATAAGACGCCTCAGTGTTTAATCCGAGATCTGTCCTTGTTCTGCGGGTGTTGGAGGGAGAGAAATTAGCAGATTCCAAGAATATGTTCATTGTGGATTCGTCTATCTCTGTGTTTTGACCACCAATGATGCCAGCCAGACCTACCGGCTTTTCAGAGTCAGCAATGATTAACATAGTCTCTTGTAATTTCCTCAATACCCCGTCAAGAGACACTAATGTCTCGCCAGATCTGGCGCGTCGGACGATGATCTCATGTCCGTTGATTTTATCAACATCGAATGCATGTAAAGGCTGCCCGTATTCAAGCATGACATAATTTGTAATATCAACGGCATTGTTGATGGAACGTACCCCGGAATTTTCCAATCGGTTTCTTAGCCATTCAGGGGATTTTCCTATTGTTACATCCCTTATTATCGTGCCAGTGTAACGAGCACAGAGGGATGGATCTTCTACTGAAACATTTATCGCATTGGAGATCGGAGTTTGCTCAGTTTCATAGTGCAATGATCCGGTTCTGACGGTTTGACCTGTTAGAGCGGCGATTTCGTATGCCATTCCGAGTATGGAAAGACAATCTGGCCGATTTGGTGTCAATTCCGTGTGAAAAATAGTTTCTCCAAAAGCTTTTGCCAAGGAAGATCCTACTGGGTATTCTTGATCTAATTCGAGAATGCCTTCATGGTCGGTACCCATGCCAAGTTCTAGGGAAGAACAGACCATACCGCTTGATTCAACCCCCCTTATCTTGGTGGGTTTTAGCACCTCTGTTTTTTCTGTCCGTGGGTTAAAAAGCTCTGCCCCCTCCCTTGCAAATGCAATCTTCTGTCCCACTGTTATGTTGGGGGCTCCACAGACAACTTGGATCTCCCTGCCTCCACCGATGTCCACGGTAGGCAGACTTAGTCGGTCGGCATTAGGATGAGGAATGATGTCGATGATTTGACCAACCAAAAGGAGTTCTTCGTCCCAATTTTCTCCGACACGCTCAATGTGCCCAACCTCCACTCCGGCCATAGTCAGCTTCTCCGCTATATCAGACGGCTCAAGCTCGATATCAAGATATTCCTCGATCCAGGACATGGGAACTTTCATATGGTCAAAATACTCCTGCGTTATGCAAATTGGCGAAGAAACCGGAGGTCATTTAGATGAAAATGCCTTATGTCGTCTATTCCATGCCTCAACATGGATATTCGCTCTGCCCCCATACCAAACGCGAATCCAGTGTAGACACCCGGGTCGTAACCGACACCCTTCAAAACTTCAGGATGGACCATTCCAGCTCCGAGTATTTCTATCCACCCGGAATTTCCACAGACTCGGCAGCCTTCTCCGTCGCAACGAAAACAGTCAATAGACATTTCAGCTCCAGGCTCTACAAATGGAAAAAAATCGCAGCGAAACCGAGTTCTCCGCTGGTCACCAAATATCCGCTGGGCAAATTCTTCCAAAGTCGCTTTTAGGTTGGCAAAAGTTATGTTCTTGTCCACGGCCAGACCTTCAATTTGGGTGAATTGCCATTCATGAGTGGCGTCGGTGGCTTCGTAACGGTACGCTTTACCTGGAACCAGTACTCTGATAGGAGGAGCGTTATTTTCCATGACACGTACCTGCATCGGTGAAGTATGGGTCCTTAACAAAAGTGAAGAATTTTGATCACTAGTTTCCTGTTTTATCCAAAGACTATTCCACATATCCCGAGCTGGGTGATCTAAAGGGATATTCAATTTTTGAAAATTGTATGAATCCAGCTCGACTTCTGGCCCCTCTATCGTTTGGAAGCCCATAGTCGCAAATGCTTCAGAGATCTCTTTTACAATTTGAGTAGTAGGGTGGTGGGATCCGGATTTTATTGATCTGCTAGGCAGTGTGACATCAATACGATCTTTGTCGGCTAGTTCAACATCCGACGGTTGGTTTAGTAAAAAATATTTGCGTTTGTCAAGCGCTGCTTCTAGTCGGACTTTGGTCTGGTTGGCTAGCGCTCCGATAACGGGTCTGGTACTTGGATCTAAGTTTGGAAGTGACCTGAGTATTACAGTTAGCTTTCCCCGACGTCCCATGACTGCAACTCGCCATTGCTCTAGTTCTTCGGTACTAGAGCAGCGCGCCAGTTGACATAGCGAGTGGGCTTCTATTGTCGTTAACTGTTCTTCAAGTTCCTCGGTCATAAATCGTATTCCAATCCCTTGTCGACACTGATAGATGCACCTATGTCGTGGCAACATCAAATTATAAAAACGAACACAAATACTGGTCAACATCCAAAAAGCATTATAGAAGAGAAAACTATCTAGAAGGCTATTATGTTCTCGCGATATCGTCGTATTATGTTCTCTAACGATGTAATCTAAGGGCTAGACTTACTGTAGAGAAGTAGTTTCTCAAGTCAAATAGGGCTTGGAGTTACGATTATCAATTTCTGGGGTGTGTGATGTTTGGTTTTGACATAGGCGACGCTTTCGTATTAAGGGCGATTTCTGCCGTGGTCGTATTGATTATTTTTGCGTTACTGGCACTTTTATTCAGGTTAGCGGTTCGAATCATTTTATCAAAGATGAAACGAAAGGAAGAACACGGAATTCCAGAGATAATCTTGGAATGCGTGAAAGGTCCTGTAAGCTTTTTTCTAGTTTCTGTCGGAATCCTGCTTTCGTATCTCTTAGCAATAGAAATTGACAGTGAAATTGTCGCCCCTTTTTCGGGTACTAGAGAACTCTCCATAAGAGTTTGGAAAGTTCTTGTAATACTGACTGCAACAGTGACAATAGCTCAGCTGGCGGATCGGATGATCCTATGGTACTTGGTCAATGTGGCAGAGAAAACGGAGACCAAAATTGACGACACTCTTCTTCCAACGGTGCGTCGAATACTGCCACTCACAGTTTATGCAGCGGGAGCCCTTGTTGTCGTTGATACCGTGGGCGTATCGATCAGTCCAATACTTGCAGGTATTGGGATTGGTGGCCTTGCGGTGGCACTGGCGGTTCAGCCGACCTTAAGCAATTTCTTTGCCGGTACTTACGTTGTCACGGAGGGAGAATTAAAAGAGGGAGACTTTATTGAACTCGAAGGGGGTCCGTCTGGCTATGTGGAAGAAGTCGGGTGGAGGAGCACGAAAATTCGAAGCCGTTTCAACAATCTCGTGATTATTCCGAATTCTAGAATGGTAGAAAGCATAGTCACGAACTATTTTAGTCCTACCCCAGCGATGAACGTGGTGGTTACCTGCGGGGTTAGTTATGACGCTAATTTGAAAGACGTGGAACGTTATGCCCTTGAAGAGGCCCAGTTTGTTATTGACGAGAGTGATCAAGCTATAAAAGATGTATCACCATTCTTTGGGTTTTCAAACTTCGGAGATTCAAACATAGATTTTTTTGTTTTTCTACAGGCCGTAGACAGGTCCGGGACATTCAAGTTAAAAAGTGAATTGATTAAACGGATTCATGAGCGATTTAATAGCGAAGATATAGAAATTAATTATCCTGTTAGAAAACTTGTTTTTTCCGATGATGAACGACCAGGAAGGGACAACGTGACAGCGCGGGACGCGGTCTGACAAATAGAATCTCTTCGAATCCTCTCGGGCGCGAGAGTACATGGATAAATTTGCGGGGAATTTAGCAACGGGATGTTTGCACTTTAATCTAGTCTTCTCTTATGGAAAAGATACTGATTCACGTAGCCGGCATATTCTCCGAAATACTCCTGGGCCCAAACTCTTATTTTAGAATCCGGTAATTTTGTATTTTGATCAAGATATGATTCTCTCAACACTCTTCTGACCCAAACATCCACTGGAAAAGCATTAAGGCAGTCCAGAGAGAATAGCATTACGCAATTTGCTACCTTGTCTCCGACTCCGGGAATTCGAATCAAAGTCTCTAATACCTCTTCGTAACGGCGTCCCCTTAATTCTGAAATGCCGATTTCACCTTCATTTTCCATCATTGCTGCTTTGGCTACATACTTTGCCCGGAATCCAAGGCCTAGGTTCCTTAGATTTTGTTCTCCAAACAAACTCAATTCAGAAGCTGTGGGAAATGCAAAAAAATGACCCCAATCGTCGTCAACTCTCTTTCCTGCGGCGATACACATTCTACTCACTAGTTGACGTATCCGTGGAATGTTGTTGTTGGCAGAGCATATAAAAGTGATTAGGCACTCCCAAGGATCTTGTCTTAAGATGTGGAGCCCCGGGAATTGTTTAACCGCTTGATCCAAGTAGGCATCAATAGGCATAGAACGGTAGATCTCTGACATGTTGTCAGCGATTCGTAAATATGACTCTAAAACTCTTATGTCTTTCGATGAGATATTAAGCCTTGGATTAAAGAAGAGTTTGTTACCCTCTTGTCTAAGTTGAACTCGTGCTGAATTCACAATGCCTTCATGCCAAACAGTCTGATCTTCATCCTCAAAAGGTTCCCACCTAAAGGCTTGTCCACTATACAAAGTTTCCGACAGATCGTACGATTCGGTAAGTGCTATTGAGGTTTCGATTGGTTCAACCAATGTTTTATATGGTCTCCTAGACTTTTAGATTCACATTTTTCGACTCTCATGGTTGGTAAAGACTCGGTGAATTTATGTCCATAGTTATTCTTGAAAATTCGATTATCAACTACGATGAAAACCCCCCTGTCATTGGAGGATCGTATAAGTCTCCCGAAACCCTGTCTAAATCTCATGATAGCTCCTGGCACACCATATTCCATGAAGCCGTTTTTATAACGATCAGAGCGAGCTTGATAGATCGGATCGGTAGGTACCTCAAATGGGAGCCTTGTTACGATTACCACTTGAAGGGCGTCACCTCTTACATCGATACCCTCCCACATACTTGATGTACCCAACAAAACCGATTTTGAATTCTTCCTCAGCTGCTCAATCAAGTTTTGTGTATTCCCAGAAACACCTTGTGCTAAAACTCTAATGCCTTTTGACAAAAGCTTATGAGAGATTTGCCGATATACGTGTCTTAGAGCTTCGTGAGAGGTAAAGAGGGCGAGGGTCCGGCCATTTGCTGAAATTGACGATTCCATGATGACGTTGCTTAATTCATCCAGATAATGCTGGGACCTGGGATCTGGTAAATCGGTTGGCAGCAACATCAAAGATAGGCTTTCGTATTCGAATGGCGAGGCTAGCGTCGCCTCATCATCTGGTTCAAATCCGAGTCTTTGTTCTAGGTGGCGGAAAGTATTATCAGTAGCTAGCGTAGCACTGGTTAGAATAATTGATTTTTTCTGAGAAAAAATAGCTTCATTTAATGTTTCGCCTACCTCGATTGGAGCCATACAAAGTCCGGCTGCGTTCGGTCGGTTCGTCGGATTCGACCAATAAACACTGCTCTCCGAAGGATTTAAAATACCCTCTAAAAGATGTTGATGTAACTCGATTAAGGAGTTTTTGTAACCAACTAGGTCATTATGCGAGTTTTGTACCTGCCCATGATTTATCTCCGAGTCCAGCATTAGAATTAGGGCATCAAGGTTCCCCAAGATTTCTCTTATCTGTAGGTCTAAATTATCAGTGAGAGTACATATTGAGTTCCAGGTAGGGTCATCTACATCGTATCCAAGTCTTAATGGTCCGTTCCTATTAGCTGATGGATCTCGATGAGTTTGTTTTCCCAATAGATCAAACAACGTACCAAATCCAACCTTGGCTCTCTCGACTAGTTCACTGAGGTGCCCCACTGTAGAAATTGTTGTTAACTTCTTCTTTTCTACAGCGAAAATGTTACTCAGGAGCTTTGAAGCGATGTCAACGGAGGAATCTGGGCCTGTTAAT
Organism: uncultured Dehalococcoidia bacterium; assembly: GCA_964409595.1. Classification (GTDB taxonomy): domain Bacteria; phylum Chloroflexota; class Dehalococcoidia; order Lucifugimonadales; family UBA826; genus CAYPDR01. The sequence continues at coordinate 85,500 of CAYPDR010000003.1, read as the reverse complement.
TGATTCAGTAACTCGTTTACAGTTCCTGGGTTTATATCAAATCCAAAGGAACGTGTCGCTTGGTCTTCAAGATGATGTGCTTCATCAATAACCAAGTCTTGGTAATTCGGTAATATACCTCCCCCGGACCCGGCGTCTGCCAAAAGTAATGAATGATTGGTGATAATCAGATTAGAGCGAGAGGCAGAGTCGCGGGCTTGCCTGAGAAAACATGTTCCCATTGGGGTTTCACAAAGGCCTGAACCTTCTGCCGAGATACGATGCCACAACCGGCCATGGGATTTCCGGGTTAGATTCAACTCAGATCTGTCGCCAGTTTGAGTGGTGTCTAACCAAACAAGTATTTTGGCCATAAGCAGGCATTCTTCTTTGTCAATCACTTGCTTTGTTAGCAGGTTATCAAAACGTCTCCTGCAGAGGTAATTGGATCTACCTTTCAATACACACAGGACAGAGTCCCATTCTTCTTCGAACCCCATGGATTCAAGCACCCTAATAGACGTTGGTATATCGTCGCTAACCAGTTGCTCCTGTAGATTGATCGTGTTTGTTGAAATTATGACCTTTGAATTTGTCCTAATCGAGTGGATTAGAGCCGGTATCAGATAGGCTATGGATTTACCAATCCCAGTTCCCGCTTCTAAAATCAATTTATGGGAATCTTTTAGAGCCGCGGCAACCTTCTTGGCCATTTGAAACTGTTCAAATCTGTACTCATAATCATGCAACTCTTTGGAGAGGCTTCCCTGTGGTCCGAAAGCGAGTTCCAAATCGTCCTTCGGGTTGTTTCCTATCTCAGGTGGCGTGCTAGCTGGACTTGCATGTTCAGTTTGGGCAGCCGGCTTCCGGTTCCTAGAGGACAGGGTTGTGGACTTCTCTGCGATGCATTGACGGAAAAGCGGCTCTAAAGACCAATTAGCTTTTTGAGATAGCAAATACAACATGCTTAGTGTCTGGGTCGGTAACTCCAGAATTTTTTCGAGTAGTTTCAAAAATAAACGCATCGTTGAAATGCAATCGTCTAGTGCACGGTGTTCCCTGCCCCCACTTAGTCCATAGCTCCTAACAAGCGTCTGAAGAGAATAATCAGGACTATTTCCCTCTAGGAAATATGCTAACTCTAATGTATCTATAAATTGGAAGTTAATATCGATGCCGTATCTGCGTAGAAACGCGAGATCGAACGAAATGTTATGCCCGATTAATACCGCTCCATCCAAGGCGGCTTCTATTAGAACCTTTACGTCTTCAAATTTCGGACTTTGACGGACATCCGCTGATGAAATTCCAGAAAGAGAGGAAACCTCATCTGGAATTTCTATACCAGGATTGATTAGGCTAGTGTACGTGCTACCGGTTTTTTCTAAAGTAAATCTTTGAACCCCGACTTCTATGACACGGTCTTTTGAGCGATCCAAACCTGTCGTTTCCAAATCTATGGTCGCAAATAGCGTATCTTCCAGAGTTTTTGTTTGAGGATGAAACATACCTGATGACTATACATGACGGAAAATGATTTAGAGTGTTGTTTTTCGTATATTATTGAATAGGGCTATTAATCAATTCTGAGTGGTAGTGTTTTAGTAATATAAACAACGGGTTTGTTCGCCAATGGATTCTTCTAAACAAAGAGATAATTTTCGGATGAAGGAACTGTCGGAAGCTGTCGGAGATATGACAGTTTCCCTTCATTTTGATCGTCGTTTGTACAAAGAAGATATAAGGGGATCTAAAGCTCATGTTGCTATGCTTGCCAGGCAAGGAATTATAACCGACGACGACAATCAAAAAATCCGTGGTGGACTTACTGAAATAGAAGTGGAAATAGAGGAAGGTTCATTTCCTTGGAGACCTGAACTTGAGGATATTCATATGAATATCGAAAGACGGCTTTACGAAAAAATTGGTGAAACGTCGGGCAAGCTACACACCGCAAGGTCACGAAATGATCAGGTTTCGTTAGACATGAGGATGTTTGTTAAAGAATCTTGTGTCCAAATCCAGTCTTTGCTGATTGGCTTGCAACGCAGTCTCTTAGACCTTGCGGAGTCAAACCAGCAGGTAGTGATTCCTGGCTACACCCATTTACAAAAGGCGCAACCGGTTCTCTTTGCTCATCATATATTGGCGTACTTTGAAATGTTTGATAGGGACTGTGTTAGGTTTGGTCAGACGAAAGATTCGGCAGATGTGATGCCGCTGGGCAGCGGAGCATTAGCTGGGCTACCTTATGACATAGATCGTGAATACGTTGCGAAAGAACTTGGATTTTCAAGAATCACTGCCAATAGCATGGATGCGGTTTCAGATAGGGACTTCATTATTGACTTTCTCTCCGCAGCAGCTACCTGTTCCATGCATCTTTCGAGATTGGCAGAGGAATTTATTTTATGGAGCACCGAAGAGTTTTCTATGGTTAATATTTCCGACGAATACACGACCGGTAGTAGCATAATGCCTCAAAAACGTAATCCCGACTTTGCAGAAATAGCACGAGGGAAAACCGGTCGTGTTTTTGGAAATCTTATCGGGTTTCTTACCACTATGAAGGGATTGCCTTTGACCTACAACAGGGATATGCAAGAAGACAAAGAGAGCTTTTTTGATAGTTATGACACTCTTTATTCCACGTTAAGCGCCTTCATAGGCATGGTTGACGGCTTGTCGGTGAAGGATGATGAAGTTAGAACTTCGGCAGAAGGCGGATTGTTATTAGCGACAGACATAGCAGATTATTTAGTCGGGAAAGGTCTGACATTTCGAGAGTCTCACTATATTGTTGGACAGATCTCGAATTATGTTTTATCCAAGGATATTTCCTTCAGAGATCTGACGCTTGAAGAATATACTGACTTTTCCGAGATATTTGAAAAAGACGTCTATGAGATCAGCGTGCACACGTCATTGAATAGTCGCGATGTGCCAGGGGGGACGGCCGCGAACAGAGTCCAAGACGCCCTACGGGAGTCTCGTTTGAGGTTGGAGTCAGGGCGCTTTGAATAATGTACGTATATTTCCATCTATATTGACGTTGGACTTTTCGGATTTGCGTAATCAAATACTCGAAGCTGAAGAGAATGGTGCTTCAGGGATACATATTGACGTGATGGATGGTCAATTTGTTCCACCGATAACATTTGGGACGCCCATCATTGAGGCCGTTCGAAAAGTGACTAGTCTACCGTTAGACGTTCATATGATGGTGATCGAGCCGCATAGACATTTTGGACAACTTGTTGAGTCTGGGGCTGATTCGATAACCTTTCACATAGAAGCTGTTGACAACCCAATTCCTAATTTGGAAACACTCGGTGAATTAGGAGTGGGCCGCTCTATCGCTTTAAACCCAGGCACCGGCACCGAGGTAGTCATACCTTTCCTCCATCGATTGGACCAGGTTCTGCTGATGTCTGTAGAGCCCGGATATGGAGGTCAGAAATTTATTGATCAGACGGTTTCAAAGATTGCCTTACTGAAAACTGAGATACGCAACAGATCTCTTCCTGTTCAAATACAAGTGGATGGTGGAATCAACAAATGCACGCTGTTAAAGATATCAAGATCGGGAGCAGACGTAGCGGTTGCTGGCAGCGCGATTTTCAACCACTCTTTCAGTGTTTCTGAAGGGCTGAAATCGCTAATTGAGATTGCGAATTCATAGTCCGGAGAAATAATTGAAAATACTAGGCATTGAAACCTCCTGCGATGACACTACGGCAGCTATTGTGGAAGATGGGTCTCGCATTCTTTCTAATGTGGTGGCATCCCAGACGGTCATGCATGAAAGGTACGGGGGAATCATTCCTGAGATATCCTCAAGAGAACACCTTGCATCCATTCTTCCGGTAGTCCATGAGGCTTTGGTTGGAGCTTCCCTTAGGCCGTCAGAAATTGATGCGATAGCTGTCACATACGGTCCTGGGCTCGCCGGCTCTTTATTGGTGGGCGTGAGTACAGCAAAGGGATTGGCCCTTTCATGGGAAAAACCAGTGCTTGGTATAAATCATCTCGAGGGCCATATCTATTCTGCGTGGTTAGAAGAACTACATAGTTGCTCCTCCGTTGGGTTTCCCTTGGTATGTTTAATAGCGTCTGGGGGTCATACTGAACTGGTGTTAATGCGTGACCATCAAGACTTTGAAGTTTTGGCCAGAACGAGGGATGATGCGGCAGGAGAGGCATTTGACAAAGTTGCCAGAGTTTTAGGTTTGGGATTCCCGGGTGGTCCGGAGATACAGAGAGAGGCAGAGATTTCAGAAAACAAGCCCCTTACCCTTAATTTTCCAAGACCCTCGATAAGGAACTCCATGGACTTTAGCTTCAGTGGGTTGAAAACGGCCGTGGTGAGGCAAGCAGAAACCGATGGGTTTTACCCTCCAAAATCCGATAGACCTCCCACTCAACAAGAAGTCAGTGATTATGCGGGAGCTTTTCAAAATGCGGTGATTGACTGTCTTCTAGTTAGGACGTCGGCAGCTGTTCATGAACACAACGGCAAAGGTGTAGTTATTGGGGGCGGCGTCGCTGCTAATAAAGAATTGCGGCGAAGGGCCAATAAAGAACTAAATGTACCGGTTTTAGCACCTCGTCCTGCCTTGTGTACTGACAATGGAGCTATGATTGCCGCTGCTGCGTTTTACAGAGGGTTAAATAGTTTTGACTCGCAATGGGCGTTAGATGTGGTTCCCAATCTTGGCCTATCTTGATTAGGTTCATCTCGGAGAAAACACTCTCGGGTATGTGGAGTCGACATTCTCGTTTTGTGATTTGTAGTCAAGTACGGATTTTGTAAATATCAGGATCTCTCGTTCACGTTCTTTGCCGGTCAATATTATTCGTATTTCTGCCAGAGCAGTACAAATGATCAATTCCGTTCCGGCAGTCTCTGAGTAATGCGTATATACCAGATATAGAGCCATGGAAGCGGAAACGCACACACTGGCGATCTGGAAAAATGTGTTCTCAATAATTAAATAGCAAATTAAGCCTAGGAATATTGATAAGGCGGCCCAGATTAACCCCGATGAAGAGTTACGTTCCATAGTTTCGTAATGTATCGAGTCCACGTTGGCTACAGGTACGGAACCACTGTGTGTGCCCCCTTCATCTGTAACTGTGTAATTAATTAAGCTACCATCGTGTTCAACATATGGTCTTTCAGGCTGGTCAAGACCTGATGGCAGTCGAAATCGTCTGGAATTTTGTTCCTTTGTATTCCTCATATGTTCCGGCGTGGGTGAATAATCGAATAAAACTTTAACAGTGATTTGATTCTACCAGTTAAACTTGCAATTCTGACATGTATCTTTGTGTGGTATTCTCAGATCCTGATTGCCTAATTACTTTTTCAAAGTAGAGAAGTTTCATGGAACGACCGGTTCAAAAGCCAATAGGTAGCGATCTTCAGTCTTTGGACACTCCTGCCTTGTTTGTAGACAGCAATGGAGTTGCAAATAATTGGACTACCTTAAACGCCAAAGTGAGGGCAGCGGGGAAAAAACTTCGATCCAACGCCAGCGTGTACCGGACGCCTGCGCTGGCTCATTCCGTAGGTATAAAGTCTATTTATGTAGATACAGTGTCAGAGGGGTTGTGTTTTGCAGAGGCAGGCATTGAAGATATTCTCGTTGGTCGGATTCCACAGTATGATGAATTTGGGCTATTTAAATCACTAGAAGCACAATGTAATTTATCGGTTTGCATCTCGTCGTTTGATGAATTGAGAATAATTTCGGAGTCACGAGAAGAATCTGCACGCGACATTCCAGTTCTGTTCAAAATAGCCCTTGATGAATTAGATCTTGGTTTGGAACCCAACGATGAATTGATGGAGATATTGTGTGAAGGTCCGGTTGGGTTCGACAATATTGAGACTGGTATTTATTTCAGAATCACTAGTTGTATAGCGGATACGCGATGTGCCGAGTTATTCCTATGGCTGGAGAAAGTGGAAAAAAGATTACAGGAGTTGCATGGAAGCGAGATGCCTGTTGTAGTTCTTCACAATGATCCATCCGAGTCGTTGATATCTTCACGATTTGTCACAGAAATCATCGAAGATGGATTTTTGTTTGTGAATAACAGAATTAGTCCTTGCCAATCGGGTACGATGGGAGTTATTGCCTCGGTGACCAGCCATCCCGAGCCACATTTGGCCTTGCTTGACTGTGGGCAAAAGGCCATCGCTATCGACAGGGGATTACCAAGCGTTTTGGGGAACAAAAAATGGCAGATAGAACGAATGAGCGCAGAACATGGTTTCCTGGTGATTGACTCAATGGAAGATCGGATTAATTTGGGAGAGAAAGTTGTGCTTTCTCCGGCTAACGCCGGCGACACCTTCAACATTTACGATTATGTGAACGTAATGAGAGATGAAAGATTAGCAGCTGTTTGGAGAATAGAGAGCAGGGGTAAATACAACTGAACATCATCGCGTATTTGTTTTTATTCAGGAGATAATGATTTGTTAAATGTGCAACCGAGTATAGGCAGTAGGATAGAGGATATTATCACTCCCGCGCTGCTGATAGATTTAGATGCACTAGAAAGAAATTTCAGGGTGATCGCCGAGACATATTCTGGCGAAGCGTGCAAAATGCGCCAACATGCTAAGAATATTAAGAGTCCAATAGTTCTCCAACGTCAGATTGACATTGGTGGGACGCTCGGGGGGGTTTGTGCCGCTAAAGTCGCTGAAGCGGAAGTTATGATTCATGCCGGTATCAAAGATGTGCTCATAACTTCTCAAATAGTAGGGAAAGACAAACTTGAACGGCTCGCTGGGCTCGCTAAAATTGCCGATGTGAAAGTTTGTGTGGATCAGGTGGATAATTTGAGGGAACTTTCAAAAGTTGCTACCTCTATCGGGTCTAAGGTGGGAGTTTTGATTGAAGTTGATACGTCGATGGGTCGCGCTGGAGTGAGATCCGAAGAGGAAGGTGTAATTCTAGCCAAAGAGTGTGAGTCTCTGCCGTCCGTTGAATTCCTTGGTGTAATGAGTCACCAGACCGTAGAAGGTTGGCCCAACAAGGAGACTCGTTTTACCGAAGGAAGAAGATACATTGAAAAATGTCTGGCGGTAAAGAGCGCCGTGGAAGCTAGTGGAATCGAGGTGAAAATGGTGTCATCCGGAGAGACATTTTCCTATGATGTCGCGCCGCAAATCGAAGGCGTCACCGAGGTGGAAGGTGGGACATACGCTCTAATGAGCGCGCCGACAGGATATATGACCCAGTTCGAGATAGCCGGGAAAGTACTTACATCCGTTATAGGTGCACGAGGAAACATAGTTCACATAGATGCTGGATTCAGGTGTCTAGGGGGACCGATGGGTGTAACACCAGTAGTAGAGTCGGACATTGATATTCAATTCATGAGAATGGAAGACACTACTTCGGTCTTAAAATCCGATATATCAAACAGATACGAAATAGGTGAACAGTTGTACCTACAGAGTAGCCAACAGGACATTTTAGTTAATCGATGGGACCAATTCATTGCTGTGCGAAATGGCTTGGTGGAAGGCGTATGGGATATTACAGCAAGAGGTTGCCACCATTAAAAGCGTCGCCCGTAAATCCCGATAGAAAATGGTTATCTCAAAATGGCTATTTGCCAATCTATATAATTTTCTCGACAGCGTGGTGGATCCTAAGGTTAGGCCCTTCAGAATACTGACCGCTGGAAAATGCCATGGAAAAGTGTTGGAAATCGGTGCTGGAACGGGTGCTAATCTACCGTTTCTTCCTGATGATGTAGAAGTCGTAGTTATTGAACCAGATAAGTTTATGAGGAGTAAACTGATAGCTCAGTCGAAACGACTGGGTATCGATGTTCAAGTGTTACCATCCAAAGGTGAGAACTTAGCCTTTCCTGACGATTCATTTGATTGCGTTTTTACAACACTTGTGTTGTGCATGGTAGACGATGTAGAAAAAGTATTGTCTGAGGTTTACCGTGTTCTAAAGCCTGGTGGGCAATTCTATTTTTATGAGCATGTAATCTCAAAGACCAAGCTAGGAATAAAAATTCAAATAGCGCTCAACCCCTTATGGAAATGGGCGACAACAGGATGTAACTTGAATCGAGACATATCATTTACTCTGAGGGCCGTGTCCTTTGCGGAAGTTAACATAAAGGAATTTGATTTGGATTTGATTCCCGGTGTCAGTATTCCCAACATCGTTGGGTACGCTGTGAAGTAAACAATGGATTTCTACTCACGCGGTTTTGTAGATTGCACAGGTAATTCTTTACGAAAGCTCCCCGATGTCGTAAAAGCGTCTGCCACAGGACTTATTTTGGATGACGCAGGAAAAGTTTTGCTACAACAGCGCTCAGACAACGGTTGGTGGGGATTGCCAGGTGGGGGTATGGATCCTGGAGAATCCTTCTCTGAATGTGCCGTAAGAGAAGTATTTGAAGAAACCGGCTTGAGAGTGGAGACCTCTTGTAGAGTGGAGGTATATTCGGATCTGGCTGATTTCACTTCAATAGTCTATCCAGATGGGAGTCTCGTTCAATATGTAACTTGTCTTTTCATCTGCAATGTTCTGGGAGGGAAATTGCAAATATCCGATGAAAGCTTAGACATTGGCTATTTCGCGGCGGAAGAATTTCCAGATGCTACGCTCCTCTCTGCCAGAGTGAGAATTAGAGACGGGATGAAACATATAGGCTTACATGGATGCCGCCTCGGTTTTGTTGAGGGAGGAGAAGACTCATGAGTTACAACTGGAAAAACGACGGCAACCTTAGCCCGAAAAGTGATTTGGATTACATTTACGAGGTCATAGAAACTTTAACACTTGAGCTACAGAAGGATCCTACAAACCCCCAGAATTTATTCTTGCGAGGCAACGCCTTCCTAGATGCAGGAAAGTTTGCCGATGCTATAGAGGATTATAGCCGAATCATATCCTATGCTGCGGTAGAACCGCGTGTTTACAATAACAGAGGGATATGTTTCAGAAGCATAGGTAACACAAAAAACGCTATCTCAGATTTTGACGAGGCACTACGAATTGACCCGAAATACCGCGATGCCTTCAATAACCGTGGTATGGCTTTAGCTGATGAATCAAATTTCCGCAAAGCTGTTGAAGACTACAATGAAGCAATAGCTTTGGACCCTACCTACTGGTATGCATTCAACAATAGGGCAATGTCTCTGTGGGCTATAGGTGAAAAAAGCAAAGCTATGCAAGATTACGAAAAAGTTAAATCACTCCTTGGCCACTGACCGTATCTTACTCCACCAAGAAGAAACGACTGTCAGCTGCTAATCGCAAGGATTCATAAGGATCGATTACCCTAGGGCCATCTGGATCAATTTTAACCATGGCTTTTTGCGAAGGTTGCATTGGAATCGTCCTCTCCCCATCAAGTGCAATTGTGCATGGGGAGTGAGCGATTATGAATTCCTCTCCGGGAGACATCACTTCGTAGCTAGAAAAAAAGACAGGGTTTAGTCCTCCTGGTACCACTGGAGCAATAACCGAATTTCTCACAATCTCGGTGCTAAGAGAAATATGTAAACCTTGAGGGTCCCTCCTTGAAGTAGGGTGTAACATGCCCCCTATAGCTGATAAACCAATGCTGGACGGCTCTGCGATGGCTAAGAACAATTCTGTTACTGAACTGACATCCCAGATTGCCCTCGCTCCTACGTACCGTTCCTTTGATATTGCAACGTCAACCAAAGCTATATCCCGTTGCCCGCTATCGGTTTCTACTTGCAGGTAACTGTGCTTTGGGGCGCACACATCTAAGTCTGGGAGGCCGGAGGCTACATATCCTGTTGCGAGTCCGGCCAATGTTCCCTCGATCAAATAAGGAAATACGTTATTAGTGCCAGTAGAAACGGCCATTATAGGGGTGTCGCCCAGTTGTTTGCTGGCGGCTCTGCTAGTACCGTCACCTCCTAAAACTACAACCGCGTCCACCTCTTTGTGGGACATAATTTCTGCCGCTCGCGTGCTATCCAAATCCCTGTTTAGGACAGGCATATCTAGAACCTCTTTTTTTAGAGATCCTCCAAATTCATTGGCAGCTGTGAGTGACAAATTTGAAGAATCTGGCATCAGGAAAACTTTTTCGATTCCAGTCGCTTCAAGCCCCGTAAGAATCCGTCTGATTATGTTGATTTTTTCCTGATTAGAAATGAGACGGCTCTGTGAGACAAGACGACGAATGTCTTTTCCGGAGGAAGGGTTTGCTATGATGCCAACGGTTGACAAAGAATATTCCCATGTATGGTTAACAAAGTGCTTCGATTATAGCAAGTCGGGGTTTAGCATAGCTATCAATATGTCTAGCTGTGCGAAGGTGAGTACAGTTATGGCCCCAAGTGGAAGACCTTCCAAACAAGCGAGGATTGAAAAGGTAGCGGACGTGTCCGGCATATTGAAAGGTGTTTTTGGTCCCATAGGTTGGAAACCTCGATACAAAGCATCAGAAGAACTTGTTTACACCATATTGTCTCAGCACACCTCCGACATAAATTCCGAACGTGCATTTTACAGTCTGATGGACAGATTTAAGAATTTAGACCGAGTGGCGGATGCCAGCGTGGAATCTATAGAAGAAACGATCAGGCATGGAGGTCTAGCAAGATCTAAAGCCCCGAGAATAAAGAATATCTTGAATCAAGTAAGGGCAGAAGTGGGGTCATTTGATCTCAGTTTTCTCACTGAAATGCCGTTGCAAGACGCGAAAGTCTGGTTAACTAAATTAAATGGGGTCGGGCCTAAGACAGCAGCAATCATTCTCTGTTTTTCCTTTGGACTGCCGGTAATGCCTGTCGACACTCACATCCATAGGGTGGCGAAGAGGCTTCGGTTGATTGGCCCAAAAATAACCGCCGAAGCTGCTCATGACCTACTCGAAGAGATAGTTGATCCCAACGAAGTATTTCCATTTCATATGTATCTGATTCAGCATGGTCGCAAGACTTGTAAGGCACGTTTCCCTCGCTGCGATGAATGTCAAATATCTCATCTATGCCCTAGTAGAGGAAAAGTTTGAGAATGTATAACAATTGGTAAATCTTGTAAAATAATCTCCGACGACGAATCAAAAGGGGTGTTCACAGTGAAGGTTGGTATCATAAACGTGACTGGTTACGCTGGCGCGGAGTTATTTAGAATTCTGACCCGCCATCCGGAAGTGGAAGTGGTATCTGTCACTGGGAGGAGCGGATCGGGGAAAAGACTGAACGAAGTATTTCCACATCTCACTGGTCCGGATATCAAGATTGAACCTGAGCTGTCAGGAAGTCTTGATTTCGTTTTTTCTGCACTGCCCCACGCCGCCAGCGCTGAGGCGCTGAAGGATTTGATTGAGGAAGGAATCAAGGTAGTGGATATAAGTGCGGATTTTCGGCTTAAAGATCTGGATGTATACACGGATTGGTATGGGGTAGAACACCCCTGTCCGCAGTTCGTAGAAGAGAGCGCTTATGGCTTGCCAGAAATTCATAGAGAGGAAATCCAAGAATCTTCTTTGGTAGCAAATCCGGGCTGCTATCCCACTGCTTCCATTCTTGCCCTTGCTCCTGTGTTGAGAGAGGACATCGTAGAAAACACCATAATAATCGATGCGAAATCCGGTGTCTCTGGCGCCGGACGGGGACTCTCGTTAAAGACTCATTATTCGGAAGTGAATGAAAGTGTCACGGCCTATGGTTTAGACGGACACAGACACATGCCAGAGATTGCTCAAGAATTGTCTCTGGCAGCCAACGGAGAAGTAGTTCTTACGTTTGTTCCTCATCTCATACCTATGACGAGAGGGATTCTTGCAACAACCTACGTTTCCGTAAAAGAAGATTACCTTGATGGCTCCGCCGACCCATTAAACGGGATCAGAGAAATTTACCATGAGGCGTATGGTGAAGAAGAATTTGTAAGACTTTCAGACTCGCCGCCGGGTACAAAACACACGTTGGGCGGAAACGATTGTGTAGTACACCCAACCTTCGATGAAAATACCGGGCGTCTTGTAGTTGTGAGTTGTATCGACAATCTTGTGAAAGGTGCTGCCGGGCAGGCGGTACAGAACATGAACATAATGTGCGGACTTTCTGAGCATCAAGGACTTCAGCAATTAGCTCTCTATCCTTAAACTAAACTTCTATCTCCATTGCAGTAACAATTCTCCCAAATTAGAATTAAGTGAGGTACTTCCAGATACTGCTTTTTAATCTGGCCCCATCGTCTAATGGTTAGGACAGCGGCCTTTCAAGCCGCAAACGGGGGTTCGAATCCCCCTGGGGTCACCATAACAAAATTTGTTCGCCATTGAGATTAGTGGTTGTTATTAGAAAAGATAGCAAAGCCTCAATCAGCGTCTCTCTTCGCACTGAGGGATCCTTGGTGGGGAAAGCAAATTCTAACAGGATATATGTATGGCTGTTGATTACATCAAACGCCTACAAGCCAATTTCACGGCGCAAGGTTCTAGCTTGCGGAATGATATCAAAATAGCGATGAATAGTTTCGCGGTAGACATGGATGGTCACGAAGGTGATGTCAACATATCTGTTGGAGTGAGAATGGTGATTCAGTTAAGCTTAGCTAGAAGTGCTGGGCAATTAACTCTTGCGTCATCCGATATAAATGTTCAGCCTGACCTTGATTTCAATTATTATGATGACCCCTTTGATCGCATGCGCGGTAGGGAAGCGGTCCGCAAGGTTATAGAAATAGGTGGGAGTAAGGCCTTCTCAGACATAATGCACGAGAGAGTTAATCCAACTGACTCTGATATTTCCACAGAGGAAAAACTAGACGAATGGCTATTAAGGAACGCTACAACCAACCAACATATTTCTGCGACGTGTAAAATGGGTCCTGAACATGACGGGTTGGCCGTGGTTAATCAATATGGAGAGGTGTATGGGGTTGGAAATCTAAGGGTCATTGACGCCTCAATCATGCCGGATTGTATAAGAGCTAACACCAATGTGACTACTATGATGATAGGAGAACGCATGGCAGAATTTATTTCGAAGGAATAGGAACCAATTTAAAGGTACAAGACATGCCCATACTTAACACTCTCAGCGAACGTCAGCAAAAAATGTTGCGCGAATGGCCTTGCCCTGAAAATCAGGATTTTCCCTGGTCAACGATGCGCAAACCGTTATCCGAGTCCAAAGTTTCAATGGTTACGACTGGTGGCCTTCATGTTAGAGGAGATGATCCGTTCAGAACTAGCGCGGGAGCGGACGCCTCTTTTCGAACAATACCCCGCAAGACGCCGTCAGACAATATCGTTCAAAGCCATTTCAGCATAAGCTTTGACAGAACCTCGATATATCGTGATTTGAACGTCACATACCCCGTAGATAGACTGAACGAACTTGTAAATATGGGGAAAATCGGAACTCTTTCGGAAAATTATTATTCCTTTATGGGGGCCATTCGAGATGTCTCTGCTTTGATAGAAACTTCTGGGCCATTAGTAGCTGAGAAGCTGAAGTCAGAAAATGTTGATATCGTCTTGCTCACTCCAACTTGACCTGGATGTTCGAACGCTGTCAGCGTTCTAGCTCGGGTCTTTGAGGAAGCAGGTCTGATTACCACCGGGATAGTTTTAATAAAAGAGCATGCGGAGAAAGTAAAGCCTCCCAGAATGCTCTCCGTCCCATTCAAGTTCGGTAACGCCCTAGGGGAACCAGGAAATCCGGATTACCAGCACGAGGTATTGGAGGCTACATTTGGTTTATTGCGACACGACACTGGGCCAGTTCTTAAGGAGTTTCAATCTGATATAGCACAGGATCCGGTTCCTCAAGCATCTGATTTCAAGAGTGAATTTTTGCATCCAAAATCTACGGCTAGAGAAGAACTTAGATTGTTGGCGGAGCCTCACAATTTATGGAAAAGAAGTCAGGGAGGGCGAACCAGCGTAGGGTTGAGTACAATCCCCCCAGAACATTTTGACAAGATGATTGATTTTCTTGAAGGATATTGCGACGGAAGTATGATGGATATGGACGGTAGACCTTCTAATATTTCTGTCCCTCAATTTATTAGATGTTGTGCGGACGATTTGAAGGCATTTTGCTATGAAGCAAGGATGGCGCAGAATCAGAACGAACCCGATACTGAAGTCCACAATTGGTTTTGGACAAATACAGCAATTGGGAGCCTTATTATCAAGCTGAGTGAACGTATGAGAGAAGACGATGATAAGGAAGTGTCGGCCGCCGCTTTCGGTATAGCAAGATAACCACAAAATTAAACTATAAAAATCTAAAGACTCTACCTGTTCTTTAGCAATTGGCTTATATGGTCCCAGCTGTAGTCCAAACTGACACCGCATATAATCTTGGATTCTTGGCTGAAATGTGGAGATCCCCTCCAGGTTCCTGTACTGTCTTCGTTGACTGGTACTCTGAATTTGCACATCTATCAACATCTTCACCTTGCCAGGGCAGACCCAATGTCACTAACATTCTAGATACTCTGGGATAGAAGACAAAAATTTTTTTTCGAGCCAACTGTGATTCTGAATCGAGGAGGTATTTTTGAAGTACGACACAATCATCATAGGAGCCGGATCAGCAGGCTCGATCTTGGCCACGAGACTCACCGAAGATCCGGCGCGTTCCGTTCTCCTATTGGAGTCAGGACCAGATTATCCGGATATTGAAACGCTTCCGGAAGAAGTCAAGTTCGGCTACAAAACCACGAACGAAATCTGGTCTAGCGAACACAACTGGCAATTCACCGCAAGAGCTACTGATTCGGCGAATATAGACATTCCGAGGGGAAAAGTTACTGGTGGTTCAAGCGCTATAAACGGGCAAATCTTTTTAAGAGGCTTACCGGAAGACTTCGATAAATGGGCAGAATGGGGAAACGAGGAATGGGATTTCCAGAAAATGTTGCCATTTTTTAACAAACTTGAGACAGACACGACCTATAAAGATAGTCCTGGAGACTTTCACGGGTCTGAAGGCCCTATTATTTGCCACAGATTCAGCCAAGATGAATGGCTACCTGGGTCCAGGGCGTTTGTTGAAGCGTGTATGGATACAGGGCATCCGTATTGCGAGGACGCCAATTCCCCGGGCACCTCAGGTGTTGGGCCTATGCCTCTCAATAATCCCAACGGGATTCGCTGGTCCACCTCTTTAGGGTACCTTAGTCTATCTAGAGCAAGACTCAATCTCACCATACGGCCCAACGTCTCGGCGAAACGGATATTATTCGAAAGAAATAGTGGGCATATAATGGCTACTGGCGTTGAAGTGGTTTCTGGAGACGAGACCTTCATTGTGGAGGGACACGAGATTATATTGAGCGCGGGGGCAATTGCCAGTCCCCAGCTACTTATGCTTTCCGGTATTGGCCCCAAGGATCACATGGAAAGTCATGGAATAAAATGCATCGTACACTCACCAGGTGTTGGTCAAAATCTTCGAGATCATCCTCTGATACAACTTAAGTGGGTGACAAAACCTGAAATTCCCTTGGATCCTATGGGGCCTTCGGGCCAGGTTTTGTTGAGGTATACGGCCGAGGATTCGCCTATTGATAACGACATGATTGTCTACATGGGTGCTGTGACAAGCCGTAGAAGAGAGGAAGGGGGAAAACGGTCCGAACCCGTAGGCATTGGCATGGGATTGGGATTGAACCTCGCCCTTTCAAAAGGTGAGATTCGGCTCGCTACCGCGGACCACAATGATCAACCTATCTTAGATTATAACCTTCTGGATGAAGAAGAAGATCTAAGGAGATATAGGAACGGTGTTAGGATGCTTGTGGATCTTGAAAATCATCCAGCTATGCAAGAGCTTATAGATTACAGGCTCGAACCCTCAGATGGTGACCTGGAATCCGACGCGACGCTCAATACCTGGATGAAAAAATATGTGGGTACTGGCCATCACGTTTCCTGTACGGCCAAAATGGGGCCGGATAGTGATCGAATGGCAGTAGTTGACCAATTTGGCATGGTGAAGGGAGTTCGAAATTTGAGAGTCGCCGACGCTTCAATAATGCCGGAATGTATCAGAGCTAACACAAATGTAACTGTTATGGGGATTGCTGAGAGAATATCGAGTTTTATAAAAGGGGAAGAAAAGTAGAGGAAGAAAAATTGGGATCGTAATTTCACTCAAATTGAAATCCATTGGTGTTGAAACAGGAGTTTGATATGAGACTAGCATTGCAGTACGAGATGCAGAGACCCGAGCTAGATGATCACCTTGTTGTTAAGGAGACTATGGAGCAATGTGTCCTCGCTGATCAGGCAGGATTTGACTATGTTTGGTTCGTTGAACACCATTTTCTAACTGGGTTTTCGGCGTCTCCTTGCCCCGATGTATTTTACGGAGCTCTCAGCCAACGTACGGAAAACATCAGACTAGGTCTCGGGGTGGTGATCCTACCCTACCATCACCCTGTCCGAGTCGCTGAACGCGTCGCCATGTTGGATCATTTATCGGACGGCCGGGTTGACTTTGGAACAGGAAGATCGGCTCCCTACGAGTTAACAGGCATGGGTTTGGATCCTAGGGACAGTCGTGACATGTGGGAAGAGTCTTTATCAATGGTACCGAACATTTGGAAAACTGATTGGTACTCTCATGAAGGTAAATTTTGGAACGTCCCGGAGAGACAAATTCTTCCCAAACCCTATCAGGATCCTCATCCCCCAATATGGGTGGCAGCGCTACAGCCCTCAACCTATGAAATTGCAGCTTCAAAGGGAATCGGAGTATTGGCCTTTGGCTCCAGCGCTCCCGATGCGCTCGAGCCTTTCGTTAGAAAATATAAAGAAGAGATAACAAACGCGATTCCTGTTGGCGCCTCAATAAATAATCAGTGGGCTAGTTCGACTCTGGGAGTCTGCCTGAAAGATGGGAAGAAAGCTCGCAAAATGGGCGCGGAATCGCTGAAAAATTTCTTCGGTCCGGATAGGCCGTATGTCCAAGGGCAAAAGGATATCTATGCACAATTGCTGGAGAAATGGGGTGGAGTGCCGGACCATCTGAAACAGAATTTTTCGAGGTATGTAGACGAGGGAGAAGAAGAATTTACGAGCAGCCTGGACTTTTCCGGAGGCCAGGCGATTGCACACAAAATCTGGGATGATCTAGATGCCGACACCCTATGTGAAAGGGCAGTAGTCATCGCTGGCAACCCAGATGAGTGTATTGAGGCTCTAAAGAAACATGAAGCGACCGGAATTGACCAGATGATGGTCATGATGCAAACAGAGACGGTTCCTCATGAAGAGGTAATGGAATCTATTGAACTGTGGGGCAAATACATAATTCCGGAATTTAATGGTTAGAGATCTCATGGGTTGGAAGAGGGCGAATCCAGTGTAAGAGACGTCCCTGTCTCAACCGAGTTGTGGAAGAATTGTTTTAGGATTCAGCTTTTTCCATTTCAGTAGACACTTTCTCGACTTCAGCCATGCAGGCCAGTAAAACAGTGGGGTTCAGACGAGCCGCGTGGTCCAGATAACCAGCTTTCTCCAACATAGGTCCTAGTTTGCCTCCCTTAAGGAGGTTCAGGGCCCACTTGAGTGGGTCGGGGGCCGCCGTATTGTCGAGATATATTCTCTGGTTTTTGGCCCTCGGGCCGTAATGATAGTGAGGTGCGTTCTTAAAGCAATCGAAAGTGAGAAGCTCGTGTTCCTCATCGCCCACATCACCAAGAACGTGTATGGCGATGCCTTCATCGTTTGCTAGATGCCTATATTCAATCCCGAATTTGACTGACCCTGCTTCTACTATCACATCTCCTCGATCATGCATTACCGTCCGTCGCTGATCTTTAGACATTTTCCTCGCCTCTAAAGAAACTTCATCGATAACGTTCGATAGCTTAGGCTCTTCCGCCGCGGAGGAGAGGTCTGGATACCCGGCTCTCGTGATCATGGCAGGCAAATTAGTTCTAAACTGCCTTAAAGTCCATTCTAGTGGGTCCCCCTCCGTGGTCTTGTCCAACATAAGCCTTTCATTAGTTTTTTCTGGACCGTAGTGGTAGTGCGGCTCATGATCAAAACAGTCGAATCTTAATAGCTCCATCTCTTCTCCATCCTCGTTTCCTGAGACGTGTATGCAAACCCCTTGGTCTGAGAGGAGGTCTCTGTATTGGAGACCGAATTTGATTACACCATCACCAACAGTAATGACATTATTTGAATTCATACCTTTCTACCTTTATTCACCTGCTTGCCCATGAGGCATCGGAATTTGCTTTCACTCCTCTAAATAAAAAGCTCAGCAGCATATTAGCACTAACGGCTAAATAATGTATTACGAGAAAAGTCAAACCAACGCAAACGTGATTTCAACGTTAGCTCCTTCAAAACGAATGATCCTCAAATGGCAACGTATCAAACGAAATTGCCTGGCCAATATCGTCTTGTACAGAATCAAATAGAGGGTTCAAACGACACCATTTGCTTGCATCCAGCCTATCTGTTCTGACAAAGATTCCCTCCAGGGCCTTGAAGAATAGCCAAGCGTTGTTCGTGCGAGTTTTGAGGAAATATTTGAATTGCTCCATAGAGTTTTTAAGGCGTCGGGGGTGTAAAGGGAATCCCTTCTGATTGACCTGTTTGTGAAGGCACTAATGTACGAAAATGGAAAAACTAGGTGATTGGGAATTTTTATCTTGGGTGCAGGACTTCCAGTCTGTTCATGAATGTGTGTATAAAGCTCTTTAACTGAAACTCGACCGCCAGATAAGACGTAGTGCCGATTGGGCTGTCCCTTCCACATACTCGATCTGATTGCTTCAGCAACGTCTCTTACGTCAACAAAGTCATAGGCTCCCGAGACATAAATTCCTGTCCCCCGTTTGATTTGCATCTTGATTGCCCGTCCCATTTGTGACCCCCTGTGGTCGTATGGTCCAATGATTCCTGTTGGGCAGAGGGCGATGCATTCCAGATTTCCGTCCCTTCCATATCGCAGTACGTCTATAGTGGCCTTTGCTTTGGTCTTGCCGTATTCTGTATTGCAAGCTGCAGGGTCGATAGGTAGACTTTCGTCTATAGTTATTTCGCCTGGTGGTGACGGTATAGCGTGGATAGAACTTACATATATGAGTCTCTTGACGCCAGCCTTGCTGCAAGCCTCCAAAACATTACGAGTGCATTGAACATTTGTCGTATAGAGAGCCTTGCTCATGAAAGGCATTATGGAGACCAGACCAGCTACATGGAGAACAAACTCAGATCCCTTAAAAGCATCACCCAGAGCAGTAACATTTTGGAAATCTACCCTGGCTATGTCAGTTTGAGAACCCAATGTATTCGATAAGTCAGTATTTTCGCGACAGACAATCCGCGTAGGGAGGTCCGCGTGTGCGAGCTGCATCATTAGTACATTACCTAAGTAGCCTGTAGCTCCTGTGACCGAAATCATAACGACATGTGCCCCCGTCCAGTTTCTATCTCTCTTATTCCATCCCACTATAGTATGGGATCATTCCTGGACATTCTACGGGCATAAAAGTAAATAATCGCTAACACGGACGTGAATAACACGCCCAAACCAATGAATATCGCTGGCCTAATTGTTGTGCCTTGCTCGTCAACATCTGGGCTGTGGAATTTCTTTATCTCCAGTACAGAAAGGGGCATTCTGCCTAGGTCAGAAACTTCGAAACGTTCTTTGTTTCCAATGGAGACCCACAATTTACCAGGCTTTCGGTCGAGATGGTAAGACACCAGATAGTAAGTTCCCGTCTCGGGTAGCGTGAGTTGCCTGTCTTTCAGAATCCACGAATTGGTGTCGGAGAATGGCTCATGGAAAAAAATAGCTTCCTCACCTTCGGTGTAAACAAATGGGGAAATGGAACCCCTCGCGAATTTTCCAGAATATGAAGGCGCGAGTAAGGCAATTTCAGGCCGAAATCCCCTATCTTGATTTGTGTCGGGAACACCAACTTGTAAATAAAGTATCTCCCCTTTCACAGCCTCGTATTCAATCCACGATTGATTGCGGGACTCAGTCAATCTTTGATAAATCACCTTTGAATACTCAATTTCATCCAACCAGAGAGCAAGAGCTTTAGTTGGATGTTTGTCTAGGGAAAGGTAGGGCACATGTGCTTCTAACGGGTGAGTTCCGAGGAGGAAATAAACCCCGACTTGCGCCAACAAGAGTAATGGAAAGTTTATGAAAATCACAAATTTCATGTCATTTGCTACAAGAAGGGAAATTTCAATTTAGAAATAAAACCTTTTGCCGCTGACTCATTTGTTCCTGACATTGGCGCAGGTTTGGTGAAATATTTAGCCTTTTGTCGAACATATAGTCTCCACGCATTTAGCAAAATGCGGAATTCAGTGAGGACGACGCTTTTCAATATGATCGGGTAGGACACTAGGAGGTTTCGGGTGCTCATAGGGCGCCGAGACCCTGTGTATTTTGTTTTCAACATCAACTTGTTGTTTTGGAAGAGGTCGATAACCAATGAGATATTTTCCTCAGATATGGAGAAGTTAAATTGATATTCTCCAGTTCTCTTGAGAAATGGCGAAACGTGAAAACGCTTTTCGAACAGGTAAACTTTTAGTCTCTGGTCATAGTTTGACCGGTCTATGTAATATATGTGGGACTCTCCAAAAGTGTTATGAACCTCCACCATGACCGAACGGATTTTCCCTTTAGGTGTAATGACTATGTAAAAGGAGGCTGGATTAAATGAATAGCCTGCGATAGCAGGGGTGGTCAAGACGAGTATTTTTTCCCGCCAGCCAATTCTTTCTGATTTCTTCGCAACAGAGCGTTGTAATTTCTGCCTAAGGGGTAGAGAAGAGGAGTCGATAAAGTATTTATCTTTTATAGCCATAAGCCTCAATTTGTTGTAACCCAAAATCCAGTTGGTTGATAATCCTTCTTCTAAATCCTTTAGATCTAATAGAAGCATGACGTGTTTAAACTGGAAAGTGTTAGGCGGACCGGCATACCTTGTATGGGACAGGATTCCCTTCACTATAGATGATTCACCCAACTCAATTACCTTCTTTCATTTACAAAAGATATCGTGCAGCAATTTGCCCGGATTTAAAACCGTCTTCATGGAAACCGTACCCTGTGTAAGCCCCGCAAAATTTGATTAAACTTCCAGTATTGAGTTCTTCCATCAGCTTTTCTGGTCCAACTTCTTTGTTTCCTAAGACAGGGTGTCGAAAGCGTGTTTGGTATATGGTTTTTGACTCAGGCGGGTAGGTATCGGGGTTCAGTGTGACAAAAAAATTAGTTCTGGAACCTATATTCTGCAGCCTGTTGAGATTGTAAGTTGTGAATGAAACTAATTTCCCATCTTTGCCGTGCTTTCTTATTACATTCCAAGATGCCCAAAGATTTTTTCTTTGTGGCATGTAATTTGAATCGGTATGAAGGTAAACCGTATTTTGACTATATTGTTGACTCGCAAGGAGCCTATGTTTGGATTCTGAAACATACCGTAACAACTTTAGAGACACGTCAGCATGTGTTGCCAGGATGACTCGATCATACGTTGCAGTTTCGCCGATAGATAAAGTTAGGTGGGCTTTGTGTTCATCTTCTTCCACGGCTGTGACAGTTGTACCGGTTAGCAATCTGCCGCGGAAAGTCTGTTCAAAGGCTCTAATATATTCTCGGCTGCCCCCTCTAATAGTTTGCCATTTAGGCCGGTTCCAAAAACTCAAGAGACCATGATTGGAGAAGAATTCTTTGTATCCGCGGGCTGAAATACGCTCGGCATCTTCAAGGTCACAAGACCATATGGCCGACGCGATTGGTAGGAAGTAATCATAAATCAATTTTTGGGGGCATCCCAAGTCTTTCAAGCTGTCAACTATGGAAAGATCAGGCTTAATAGTTTTTATCGGGACCTTGTTCAGCTTCCGAGAATATTTATGTATGCCGAACAACGTATTTACATGGGCTGGCTTTATTAAGCTAGACCATGTCGGAAACAATCCCCTCAAAGTCCCAGAGTATCCAACGCCGCTTGAAAGGTCATCAAAAGAAAAAGACATGTCTGAACTTTGAACGGATACTCCAAGAGTTTTCAAAAACCTGGAGAACAGTGGGTAATTGATATCGTTGTGGACAATAAATCCTATATCTAATGCCCAATTTCCCCCATCACCATCTCGGGCGACGATGGTCCTAGCATGTCCTCCTATTACAGGCTCTCGTTCATATAGAGTTACTTGGTGGTCAACTTGCAAATTGTACGCAGCTGATATTCCAGAAATTCCTGCCCCAACAATTGCGATATTCAACGGATAAATACAATCATTTCTGAAACAGGTAGTGCATCAGGTGCCAATCGGTTCCCCCATTGAATCGGAACAATTCAGAACAGAAAATTAAGAAAACTCTGTACTTGTTCACGTAACGTGAAAATGGTTTCCCTCCCACAAAATTAGGCCCATCAGCCAATATTTTAGTTCTATTTTTTCGTAGATTGTTTAACCAGAACTCAAGGGTCTTGTGATAATTCATTCCTGGTATTGTCCAGGTTTTTAGAAGTCTCAAACCGGATTCAATACCAGCATAGTACCCGTCGTAAGGCATGATTCCCCCTGAAAAGAAGTTATCCGCCATCCAAGAAGAATGGCCTCTGTTGAAAAACTGGGGGAAGTTTCTATGGGAAAACACTTGGATGAACAAAAGGGCATCTGGATACAGCCAACTATGGATCCGATTGAGCAAGACGGTCGGATTTCTTATGTGTTCAAACATCTCAATAGATACGATTCTGTCGTATCTCTGGGAGGGCGAGAACACATTTATATCGCTTTTGACAACACTTAAATTACGCAACTGATCCCGATTAATTCGTTCTTGAATATATTTTTTCTGAAGATTTGAATTCGTAAGAGCGGTGACGTTACACGCAGGATATTCCCGCGCTACAGTCAGCGAAAATGATCCCCACCCGGCGCCGAGGTCTAAGATCGACTGCCCGTCAGATATTGAAGCTTTCTTAGCGTATGAAACTAATGTGGAGTTATCAGAGGTATTTAAACTTTTTTGTCTTTCAGTCCATACCGAACCACTGTACTTCATCGAATCGCCTAAAACATATTGGAAAAAACTGGTGGGCACTTCATAATGTTGGGCGTTTGCAGAGCGAGTGTTTCTGGCAATGGGTCCGACCGATGTTTGAGTGATAAAGCTATGTCGCACCGACTCCAATTCCTTCTCGCTTAGTGAGCTGATTCTGTTGCTATATTTCTTTAAGGCGGTCCGTATTAACAGAACTAATAGCCAATCAGGTACCAAGCCTAGTTCGATTGCCCTCTCGTACCACATAGTGCCTACCGCTTCAAAAATGAAAACTGAATATTATCTATATGGCCGGCGCGAAATCCCCCTTCACAATAGGAGAAGTAATATAAAAACAACCTTATTTCTAAAGGCTCAAAACCCATCTCAAACAGATACTCTTTGTTGTCGACCAAATTTTTACGCCAGTGAGCCAGAGTCTTGGAATAATTACTCTGGGTTGAGGTTGAGTCAGTGAGCTTTAATCCAGCGTTTGAAGCCGCATGCATAATACGCTCGCTAGAAGGCAGAAGCCCACCAGGGAAAATGTACTTTTGTATAAAGTCACAGTTTTTTCTATAAGACTGGTACCTTTGATTGGGAATAGTGATCGCCTGTACCTGTAAAGTGCCTCCACGTTGTAGCAGAGACGAACATTTTTCAAAGAATTCCATGATACCTTTATGACCAAGAGCCTCAAGCATCTCAATGGAGTAGATGTGTGAAAAAGTTCCCTCTATGTTTCTGTAATCTTCTAGTTCCACTCTGATGAGTGATTCCAGAGAAAGTCTTCTAATGCGTTCGCAGCAAAATTGATATTGTTGTTTGGACAAGGTGACCGCTAAAACGTTTGCTTGGTATGCTTGGGCGGCCATTATAGTCAAACTTCCCCAGCCGCATCCGATGTCCAAAATGTTATCTCCTGGCTGTACTGGTGCCAATTTCAAAAGGCTATTCAACTTTGTCCTCTGGGCAGTTTCCAAGTTGTCTGAATTCTTTTCGAAAATAGCACAAGAGTAGGTCATGGTCGGATCCAGGAAAGCTCCGAAGAATTTATTGCTTTTATCGTAGTGGGCCTGGATGTTTTGCTTGGCGGATTTAACCGTGTTTGCAGATTTGAAGGCTTGTAAAAGCTTTGCATAAGCTTTTTTGGGGGCGAAGTTAGCTAGAAAGCTAAATTCCCCTTCATTACTTTTCAATGCTAGATGCTCAAACAATGCTGTGAGATCGGGGTGGTCCCACTTGCCATTTACATAAGAGTCCGCAAACCCCAGAGCATATCCAAGCATCACATCCCAAAAAAAAGACCAATCGTGTACGATGATTGGGTTCACACTAGGCTCATCCTTGGGCTCAGGGTACCTAGTGTATCCATCGGGTGTGGTTACCGGGAGCGTAGAATCCTCTAAAGCAGAAACAATAAACCCGGAGATGGCTTTTCCAATGAACCTAGGTAGGTCGATCATGGGGTTAACCGGTCCTTTCTTCGCTGATTTTGCCCACTGTATATATTTATGAAACCTTCCATCTGCATCCGATCAACCGCCCATCTTTTGATTATTCCTTTAAATCTGTAAATTACTTTTTCGGATAGACTTTGATCCGTATTGGTCTCTTCAGCAACCAATCCAAGCTGTTCGAGGACGATTTCACCAACCAATCCATGAAGCCCGTTTATTGACCCCATAGCTTGTTTAACAATTGAGTTTGGTAGTTTTTCTATTAATTTCCTGTCGTCGGCTGAAGCATATTCCATCAGCAACTTACCCAGGCGGTCTTTGTCATTTAAGACAGAATGTAAATTCATAATGATCCTGCGGAGGAGTTCCGAGACCCCACCATTCATTCTGGGGATCCATTCTTTGGTTTTTGATTCTAATTCAGCTACGAGTGGGATGTGATTTGATGGCATTTTAAAATTCGTTGCCGCGTTGATTATTTCCGGAAGTAGCGCTGGGTCAGATTCTAGTTGCAGAGAAGTCAAATTTCTGAACTGCACAGTATGTAAAGCCTCTCGACCTTTTACCATGCTCAATATTTTTGCTGTGTTACTTGTGGGAGGGAAAAATCCTCTTTGTAACTCATACCAATAGTCGGTTACGCACTCTTGGATCATACCGTATGTAGTCAGGGCGATTGGGTGAAATCCTGATTCGTGTTTCGTACTATAATCCACGCTCTCTCTTGCGACTTGGATCTCAACATCCAGTTTCTTTTCGTCGACACCAAAGTCAACCAAGATGTTCTTAAACGGGTCTGCATGGCCTCTTTCGTCGGGTTCCCAGAATCCAGACACATAGTTTGATAGCCAATCAGCATTGTAGAGGTTTGCGCCAATCCTGTAGGTCTTGCCGTATTGTTCGGTAAGTGATTCTGTGATCAATGACAAACGGAAGGTATCGACAAGTTCCTCCGCTGACATCTCGCTTCCAGCGACAATTTCATACGGCGTATAGGCTTCAAACATTGTCTCCAGTGCTGATACATTAATCACTTCAAGTTTTGGAAATTGTGAATCCACATATGAATTTAATATTTCCTTAGCGAGTTGGGCCATCTAGTTTGAAGGTGCTCCTAGTTTTAGTTGTATTGATATTCGGCATAATCGATATTCATATAGAGTCGATAACGAAGTTTTTGATTTCACCTCCCCTGGGAGAAATTAACTTAGTGCTCAGTGTGGTAGCTTGCATGACTATCTATGGAACCTGATAACCCAAATCAGGCCATCCATCACCAAGCAATGAAATGTGATAGTAGCCAAGCCCGCTGTAGAGATGACACGGTCAACGAAAGAAAATCCGCTAACACCACCTGCGGCTACAATAAGCGTGAGCACAAATAAGGACAGGGCCGTTACCCATAGAACCGATACAGTCAAAAACCAAAGCAGCTGGTTGCCGCTGTGTAGATAAGCGACTGATAGAGGCATCCAAAGCGCCGCAGACGAGAGGAAAACAAGCGTCATAAGATTGACTCCGCGATTCCCCAATATAGCGTTCAAGCCAGGTTCAATCGCAGAAATCCCGCGTAGGATCACAAGCGAGCTGAACGTCAGGTAACCGCAAGCGGCCAAGATCATCGAAATAACCAGCCAATGTCTCAGCCCGCCGTGAATACCTCCCCACAGAGACTCCCTGTATTGCGGGAAAACTGAAAGGGTCAGGACATAACCACCGAGGACAAAGAGTCCACCAATAAAATTGATTGCGATGAAAGTCATCTGGAAATTCACTGACGTCCTCAATTCGCTATTTGACATCTGAGATGTGTTATAATACATAGGCTTTAGATAAGATACAATATTTGCTTCATGGTAGGTTCAGATATGTGGAGATCTGCCATACGTAGAACAACCTCTCGAAGGGTCAGCCTTCTATTGGTGGCCTTCAAAAAAAGCAATGACCGATATTCCATCAGCTTCCCCCAACCACACAATGGGATAACACGTGTATGAATATACTAGTAGTAGGTGGGACTGGATTTATAGGTAGGTCAATCGTAGCTTCGTTGCTCGGTAGTGGTCACGAGATAATTGTCTCGACTAGAAACTTCGCTCGCGCTGAAGATCTATTAGGTGGGAATATAGCCCTTATTGATTTGCAATCTGACACGAAAGCTTTAACCAAGGCGCTGGAGTGGGCGGACGCGGTGATAAACCTCGCGGGGGAAAATCTAGCCGGAATACGATGGAATGCGGGAAGAAAAAAAGATTTCTATGATAGCCGTGTTGGCGTTACGCGATTGATGTCTGAACAAATAGCGACCTGTACAGATCCCCCTGAGGTTTTTATATCTGCAAGTGCTGTCGGCATCTATGGAGATCGGGGCGCCGAGTGGCTGGACGAAAATTCCAGCATGGGGTCCGGGTATCTGGCAGATCTATGTAAGAAGTGGGAAGAAGCTGCCAGATACTCTGCGGCAAGGGGGACTAGGGTCGTGACTCTCCGTCTTGGAGTTGTAGTCGGAAGAGAAGGAGGAATTCTACGAAAACTGATGCAAAGTTTTGGTCTTGGTTTAGGTAGTTATGTAGGACATGGCGATCAAAAAGTCCCTTGGATTCACTTATACGACGTGATCCGCGCAGTAGAATTCTGCCTGACAGCAGACCATATTAGAGGAGCTATTAACGTCACGTCACCGCGTCCATCAACCAGTAAGGAATTTGCTTTAGAGTTGGCGAAGGTGGCAGGAGTCAGAGCTGTGATCCCTATTCCAGGATTTGCCCTTAGAATTGTATTTGGAGAAGGCGCGCAGGTTCTCACCGCCAGCCAAAATGCCGCTCCATGGAAGTTAATGGATAGTGGGTTTGAGTTCATCTACGAGTCGCTTCAAGACGCGTTAGAAGAAGAGTTGCACCCTGAAACAGTTGAAGTGAAACGTTTGAAGTCTCGTGGAAATCAAAAAAGTATTGGGGTCCCCAAGAACCATAAAGGTTGTTATCAACTCACATCCTCAGTAATTTTGAAGAGTACAGCGGAGACTACTTTTGAATTTTTTTCGGCCCCTCCGAACTTGGCGCTTTCAACCCCGTCCTGGGTTGGATTTCATATAAAGAAGATGCCTGATGAAATGAAGAAAGGGTCAGAAATAGAGTACCGCATTAAATTGGGACCGTTTTCGATGAATTGGAGGAGCGTTATTTCAGTATGGGAACCGGGAGAGTCTTTCGTTGACTATCAACAGGAGGGCCCTTACAGTCTTTGGAATCATGAACATGTTGTTTTGGACCATGGGGTCGGGCGGTGCGTAGCTAAAGATGTTGTCACATACAACCTCCCTTTTGGACTAATCGGGAGGATAGCCCATTTTCTATTCGTCAAAAAATTACTGATCCGGATATTTGGGTTCAGAAGGCGTGTGATGCAGATGAGGTTTAACTAAGTGTTGATATCTTCCTCAAACCAACCATCAAGAAGTTCACAAAAAATCCGTCTCTCCGCTGATCTAATTGAGTGTTTATTGGCCGGAGACATGAATAAAAGCCAATCGATCATTCAAGAATCCTTTATTCAAAAGCTGACTCCGATCGAAATATACACATCAATAATAGCTGTGTCACTCAATAAAATAGGCGACATGTGGCATGAAGGAGCTATTAGTATCGCCCATGAACATCTGGCAAGTGAAACAGCCATGAAATTGATCGATCTTGTCGCCGAAAAATCTCCGCACCTGTCACAGAATGGACTCACTGCTGTCGTGGCTTGCGTGGAAGGGGAATACCATACAATGGGCGCCAAATTGTTTTCAAAATTGCTTGAAATCGATGGGTGGTCCGTCCATTATCTGGGTCCCTCAACCCCCTCGAAAGATCTGGTAATTTATGCAAAAGAAACCTCCCCAGATGTGATGGTGATCAGCACCTCAACAAAAAAAACTATAGACCATGTTAAGAAGTGTGTTGGGGAACTTTCACGGATAAGCGGGAGCCCCCTGATACTCGTGGGAGGATCGCAAGTTCACTTCGACGACATGGCGGGTATTCTGGCAACTAACGACCTCAAGTCAGGAATTATGTTGTTAGAATCCCACTTTAAGACCGGGCCATCGCATCAGTCTCTTAATGACATACTGTCAGGCATAGGAAAAAACATCCAAGAAATGAGGAAGTTACGGGGACTCAATCAAGGTCAATTAGCCAACGCCGCCGGTGTTGACAGAGCTTACATCAGCCTCATCGAAAACGGGAAACAAAATCTAACAGTAGCTGGCCTTGTCAAATTGTCAGATGCCCTAGGTGTGTCGTTAACGGAGATTATTCCGGCTGATAACGATCTATGGCGACTGTAGTGACTATTCATCGCCGCTCCTTAGTTCATGACACAAAATATGTAGAAAAAAACTCTAATTGGATACCCCATTCAGATCAGATTTTGGTGAAATCAAGTTAATCTAACCCAATAAATAGCTGTATTGAGACCTGTACTTTACAAGAACCATGGTGGCAAGAGCCAAAACAGCGATTGAAAGTACGAGATCTTCAACGATGAGCCAGCCCGATGTAATCGTAACCAAGAAAGCTAAAACCCCTGTGTAGCTTGGCTTTCTGCTCAGGAAAAGCACCATTGAAGCGGGTATCGCCGCGATAAGGGCAGGTAGTGGGAAAACAGCTATGCCTGCTCCCATTGCCGCGGCCATTCCTGTCCCCCCAGACGTTCGTAGTGGGAATCGGGTCTGATGTCCCGTAATGAGACAACCGAGTACGGTCCCCACATACCAAGATGGTTGCCCGAGACTGGACGCTACTGCTACAGGTCCAAACCCTTTAGCCAAATCTAGAAGAAAAATTGCCACCCCGTAAGCTGGTCCTATCTCGGCGTATATATTGGATGCTCCTGGATTGCCGGTACCCACTACTCGGATGTTTATTCCTTTAAGTCGAGCTATCAAGTCTCCGATCTGTATCACACCAACTATGTAGGAAATTGGAAGTAGCGAACAGAGTAAGATTAACTCGTTTGATGCCATACTCAATAATTACCTCTTATGAAGAGTTACTCGGAAAAAGGTTGTCTTGAAAAACGAAAAAGATAAAAAAAACGACACGACAAGAGATCTGATACAAGACCTCGAAATTGTTGATACCCTTCTTCGAATCTTGCCATTTTTGATATCCACGTTATTTGTTCATGCAGCTCTAAGTTCTAAAAGTGTAGCGGATTACTTCGACGGGCACACATTCGTATTCAGATGTATTTTTGTCGCTGGTCCTATTTTGTTATGGGTTATTGGTGTCACTTTAATTGTGCCCAAGCTATACCGGATAACAACATCCAGAGATATGAGTAGATATCCAGGGCGACTCGAATCTATTCTTTTAGGCGCTGGAGCGTTAGTATTAGCAACGACTGTGGATATTGTCATCATCTATGTTTATTTTCCGAATTGATAACTTTGGATTCCGAAATGACTTGAGAACTAAACAACTCTATGTTTGGCTGGGAGAAGATGATGGAATACACAAAGACTATAGGTCTCAATAGCAATCAGACGAGGGGAAGAGGCTTTAATTATCCCTACGATATAGCCATTGGTCCCAACGATAGAATTTACGTGTTGAATTTTCCTCGTGAACGGGGTAATTAATCCGGCCTGCGAGAAAGGCAAGTTTGTTTTGCCAGGACTCGGGCCCAACTGATCTCAGAAATAACGGACTGGAATGAGAAACATAAATGCCCTATAAAGAGAAACCCAAACGCAGTATCTGGACATGGGGATTCCAGAAAGATGAACCCTCAAACCAGCAGCGCAAACACCACGCTGCTGCCCTTTCCAATCGGTTGGGCTTGGAAATTGAAGCGCCGCCCATTCCTTTAGCTGCTGATCTCGAACTTCGGGGTGCTCGGATTGACGTCCCATCAAAACTGCAACCATTCTGCTTCACAGATAACTACGAACGAGCTCTGCACAGTTATGGAGCGGAGAAGGAACTGGCAGCTATGGGGGAATTTCCAAACCCTCCAGATGTGGTCGCTCATCCGAAAAATGAAAAAGACTTGGAACGCATCCTAGAATGGTGCGACTCTAACCATTTTGTGACCATACCGTACGGGGGTGGGTCTTCAGTTGTAGGAGGCGTTACCCCTCCCGCTGATCTAGGCCCCATCGTAACAGTTGACATGGATCAATTTGACCAAGTTGTTGAGGTTGATGACATTTCCCGGGCGGCTAGAATACAGGCGGGTATCTATGGCCCTCATTTAGAAAACCAGCTTCGGGAATCCGGCCACACATTGCGCCATTATCCCCAAAGTTTTGTTGAATCCACATTAGGGGGATGGATCGCCACCAGATCAGGGGGACACTACGCCACGAATCACACCCACATTGACGACTTCGTCGAATCCGTTCGTATGTTGACGGTGTCAGGATGGTGGGAATCCAGGCGGCTGCCAGGCAGTGGAGCAGGACCAAGCCCCGATCGCATGGTGATTGGAAGTGAAGGCGTTTTGGGGGTGATCACTGAAGCCTGGATGCGAATCCAACAACGGCCAATATACAGAGCTACCGCGGCGGCCACCTTCAAGAACTGGTATTCAGGATGTGAAGCCGTCAGGGCTATTTCTCAAGCAAAATTATGGCCGTCCAACCTTCGTATACTGGATCCCGAACTCGCAAAAGAAAGTGCTGGTTTGGAAGGAGATAAAGCTCTACTGATCATTGGGTTTGAATCGTCTGATACTCCTCAAGAACAACCTCTAACACTTGCAGTGGAAATTGCAAAGACTCAAGGTGGAATAGTATCGACCGAGGACATCGTTATCGACAACGGCAGGGGAACCCCAACAGGGAGATCCGGCTTGGTTGGAGCGTGGCGGAACGCTTTTATTAACGTAGGGGGTGGTTTAACAGCGGGGCTTGGTCTAGTAACCGGAACTTTCGAGACAGCAATAACATGGGATCGATGGCCTGAATTCGATAGAAAGGTGAGGGAAGACACTGCGCGCGCGCTGAAAAATATTTGTGGGGGCGGTACAATCAATTGTCGATTCACACACGTTTATACCGATGGACCGGCTCCTTATTACACTTATACGGGTAAATATAGCAAGGGGGCATACTTCCAACAGCAAGAGGCTATTAAAACTGCGGTGTCAGATTCTGTACTTGAATCTGGTGGAACTATAACCCATCATCATGCCGTCGGTAGGCTACACAGGCCGTGGTATGACAAACAGAGACCGGAGCTTTTCGCCGAATCTCTAAAGGCAGCCAAAAAAGTTTGTGACCCGAGCGGCATCATGAACCCAGGGGTACTTATCGACCCAGAGATTTGAATGTTTCCACAACGCCAACCGTATTCGCAATTGGGAATCCCGTGGAGCTAGGTATGGGAAAGTGCGTTCCCGGGCCTCAAATGGAATTCGCTTACGATAAGCTGCATTTTCCCTGACTGGTACTACATATAACGGTGAGTGCTAACATCAAATCTGGCCGACTCTTAGACCTAGATCTAATGCTGCGGGAGCTTGCTATGCAGTCACTTTAAGGGATTACAATTTATAGACGAGGTGTGGCTCTTCACCCATAAACAGTATGAGTCACACCTCTGTTAATCTCTCTAAAT
The DNA here is from genome assembly GCA_964409595.1 of uncultured Dehalococcoidia bacterium. Classification (GTDB taxonomy): domain Bacteria; phylum Chloroflexota; class Dehalococcoidia; order Lucifugimonadales; family UBA826; genus CAYPDR01. The sequence goes on along the minus strand of CAYPDR010000003.1, from coordinate 53,398 downwards.
CGAGCCTTATACTTTTGGCTAAACCGTTTCGCCAGGGTCAAATATATTTCCACCCTCTCCTTTACTCATCACCTCTTGAGGTATCTTCCACATCAAGCAACTCACTTAAATCGGAACCGAACGCAGCAAGACTTTCACTGTCGACCCCGCCTTTTTCAGTTACTTTTTCTTTGAATTGTTCAAATAACCAATCTTCGCTTCGGCCATGCGGTATATCGAAAAAGTCCCTATCAAATTTAGGCAACTCGCCGGGGCCAAAATAGCCCCCGCGGTCCTCAATAGTAAATCCTTCTAGATTATCTGTATTTTTCCCCAAAATTTCCCCAGTTTCGACATAATGCATCATGACGGGTTTCATTCCGTACCTTTGTACGGGGCAGACCTTCATGCAGACGCCACAACCTTCATACTTGGCCATAACGGGCCTACATCTGTCATACATTAATTTATGTTTTTCCGTCCCTCTCCACCAGACCTTTTCCTTTACGAGAGCCCTGCCCGGGCATCGATTCACGCAAACCTGGCAACTTTCGCAAAACTTGTTAATGCCATAATCAACGGGAGAGTCATATTCAACCGGAGCATCTGTGGTGATAATCATGAGGCGAGATCTCGATCCGAAATGAGGTGAAAGGAGCTGCCCGTTTGCTCCGAGCTGTCCGAGACCTGCTTCGACAAACATTGGAATGTAGGGAGCGCTGTTGTCGTTAGGGCTGTGAATCTGAGCACGGTACCCCTTCGTTCTTATAAATTCAGCTAATATTATCCCTTGTCTGTTTTCCTCTTCATATGTTCCGAAATGAGCATACTCAGCTTCCATACTGGGAATCGTTTGGGTTTGACGGTAGTCTTGTTCCAAGGCAAGGCATATCGCGTGTGGGAATTTGACCCACCCTTTTTTGACCTTGAACGTGTACCGACGGTCATAGCGTGTGAACCCTATCTCTCCAAATCCAAGCTCCTGAGCCTTGTTCCGAATTATCGAAGTTATATCTTCATCCGAGTTGGGAATCCCTGTAGGAGGCAGGTCGCCGGAAGTCTCAGCTATATCAACCATAGGCTTAGTGGTATCAATATGATGATTTAAGAATTCAGCGGTCTCTTCGGAATAGACTGACCACGTCCAATCTCTATCAGCCGTCTTCTCGATGGTCTGGCTCTCCAGTGGATAGGTTCGAGAGTAAAAGGAGACGTCAACCTCCCTTTTGCGAATTCCCGGGGTTGTTGCGAGATCCTCTGCCACAGGGATGGTGATCGCATCATCACCTTCTTGTCGTCCAGGCCTACTAACTAAATGGCTGATTTCCTTAAATACCATACCTATAATGCTCCTAAGCGACTGTGTTTATAACTACCGATCTATTGATCGAAAAGAAACCTTCCCCATTATAAATAGAAACCATACTAAAAATAAATAGCGTGAATACGTCTGAATTTCGCCATGTTGCTCATACAACGCTTAAAATTAGTCGTGTCCAACACTTATACCTGATCAAATCGGCTAAGTGACTTTATGAGCATAGATTGCTTTCACGCTCATTTAAGAGCTTCGGGGTAAGAATTAAAGTTATTATTATAAGTAATATCCCTACAACTCCGTTTACCATAAGAATGAACTTAACCCCAGCCAATTCCACTAGATAACCAGAGAGGGTCAACCCGATGGGAAGGGAGATGACTGCGAGTTGGCGCAACCCCAACACTCTTCCTCTAAGCGAATAAGGTGTTCCATTGAGTATCAGGGTAGATAGCAATACGACACACAATGATTGAGATGCCCCAGAAACAAAAAGAACGACGTAGGAGACGCCTATGTCAGAAACGAAAGCCATTCCAATAACAGAAAAATGCCACAAAATGGATGTGGCCGCTAGAAATATCCCATTCAAACTTTCTTTCAACCTAAATCCCATAGCCAGCGAGCCGAGAACAGCCCCGGCAGAATAACTGCCCAGCATAAAGCCCAAGACACTGGATTGAGTTTCAAAAACTTCGTGTGCTAGAACAGCGATCAGCGAAAAATACAGTGGGAACGCCGTCAAGTTTATGATTACCGCGATAGATAGGAGCCCCGCCAAATACGGAGCGTTCACCACGTAAAGGAAACTTTGTCGAATATTTATTAAAATGTTACGTTTGTGTTTAAGAACCGGGTTGGTTTTCAATTCTGTTGTTTGAAAAGAAATATCAATCGGAAGGGATGATACAAACGAAAGTGCGTAACAAGTCACCAACATTGTGTAACTGGCCGCCATCCCAAATTTCATGAGTAGAAAACCACCTATTAACGGGCCCAAAATTTGTGTGAAATCGCTACCAAGTCTTTCTAAAGCAATGCCATTTTTCAGGTTTTCGCGACCAACTATGTCGGGAAGGATTGCCTGACGTATCACCATTTCTGACGTTTTTGACAAACCGAGGAAGGCGGCTAACAACAAAATTTTCCAGATATCAAGCAAGTCCGTTATTGTCAAATATAGAGCGGCGGTGGCGTTTGCAAGATAGGATAATCTGACTACTAATAATAGAGTTTTCTTGGAAATAAGGTCGGCTACAGCCCCAATAAACGGTGCGAAGAGCGTCCCAGCAAATCTTAAAGCGGCATAAATTCCGAGCAACCCCGGGGAGTTTGAGTTCTCAAGGATGAACCAAGATAAAACGAGTAGTTCCATATACTCCGCCCAGTGAAGTAAAGAAACTGATACCCAAAGATAACGATAGTTTGAAGTATTAAAACTTGAGAAAAGAGAAGACAGCATGTGTATCTATAAACATTTCCTACCAAGAAATGACAAGAGAAAGTTGGTATTTGTCTCCGATAACCGAGTATATCCTAAAAGGGTCTCTTAAAAAATCCAAGTGGCGAAATCCAATGATAAAAAAGGCTATAGAAGGAATGGCCAGTGGAGAAACTGCGATTGGAGCGGAAATGAGCCTCGGGTAGAGTCTCTCAACGGGGACTATATCCGCCTCTGGATTTGACTTCCTACTTTAAAGATGGGTGGATAGGCCTTTTAGCAAACAAGAAAGAGAGACTTCCAATAAAACCTACCGCTGCCAACGAAAGGAATGCCAACTTATAGTCTCCATAGCGGTCAAACAGGGTGCCGGCCACCACCGGCCCCGTCATAGTCATTATCATTAACGGCACTGCTGATACCCCCATTATCTTTCCGAATGATTTGCGTCCAAAATATTCTCCCCGCATTGCGGTTGTTATGGGAGCTCTACCCCCAAATCCAACACCGTATATGGCACAAAAGGCAATAGCAGTGGGCAGATCATTTACGATGGGTGCGAGAGTAACTCCTATTGATTGGATAGAGCCGAATATCCATAGGGCTAATCGCTTCGGGAGTCGATCACCTATGACTCCCCCTAACATTTGTGACGCTCCGCCGATTGCCATGGAAACTCCCCACATAACTGCAGAGAGTTGCAGCGATAATCCCTGACCGTTTAATGCGAGAATCAGGTGTACCATCATAGTGGAGGTCATCATTGCAGAAGCACCATGTCCAACTGAGATGATCCAAAATACCTTTTCTCTCAAGGCTTCATTGATTGTAAAATCTGGATGCGATTGTGACTCCCTTTGGGCTGGTATATTATCTTTCTCTGCATCAACACTTTTTCTTCCGTCGGGAATCTCCCCTATCTCATCCGGGTTATTTTTGATAACTTTCCATATGGGTAAACCTACAAACAGGAAAACGAAAGAAACCAAAAGTGCAGTGCTCCTCCAACCGAGTTTGTCTGCCGTGATGAGAAATGCGAGGAACGGCACTATGGCAAATGTGCCTATTGAAAACCCCACCGAGCCGACCGCCATTGCGAGACTGCGTCGTTTGTCAAACCAATTGTTTATGATCACGGTCATTGGTATCCACCCACCGAGAGTGACTCCCAACATTATCAGCACATATGCGAGGTAGAAGACTAGAGCATCATTCCACGGGGAGGTCCCCGGGGTGAAAGGAAAGGTACGGCTTAAGCAAACGAAACCGACCGCCGCCACAAATGCACCACTCAAGGAGACTCTTTTGCCGCCAAATTTGTCAATTAAATACCCAACTATCGGCGCGGCTATACTTCCCTCAAGTTGTCCTAGTGAGAAAGCTATCGAAAGTTGCGCGCGCGTCCAGCCGAATTCTCGCTCCAAGGCATCTATCCAAAGCCCGGTCGAGCCAAAGGATGGACCTGATAATATCGCGTTAACAAAGAGTGCCGTTAATGCAATCCACCAACCGTAGAAAACGTATCTTCTCGGCATCTAATTATCGTCAATAATTCGGTGGTCTACGCAATACTGTGGCACCGGCAAACTAAGATGGCACGCCCGAGGCTGTAACGCACACCGGTATAGTGTCCGAAATATGGTTAAGGGGGAGTCGCCTTTCTTCCATGACCTCGTTATTTGGATATATAGAAACTTTGGCGACCAGCCGGAATCGGAGACATTTTGGTGCGTTCCCTTTCGGCCCGCAGAGACACGATTAAATACATCAAGCACTCAGCTGGATATGAGTTTGGCCTGTCTGGACATTCGGGTCTTGCGTTCATTGGCAAATTTTTTTATGGCGGAGAAGATACTCTCTGAGTCAAGGTGGGCATCTTGAAGGATCTCTGACTGTGATCCACCGGTTAACCACTCATCATTCCAGTCTGAAACCAGCGAGTACTCTCCGGTAAGTGGACCAACGTCTCTAACAGGCCACATTCTTTTAGTGCCTGTACTAACCACCATCAAATCATAGTATGCCGAATCGGGTAGGATGTGATTCTTATACTCCTCTGACTGTCTGTTAAAAAGTTCCTCAGAAACCGCGGAAATAATCCTTACATTAAGTCCTGCTTCATCGATTCGATCGAGCTGAGAAACGAGATTATTTGTTGATGACGATCCTTGAACCACAATATATCCTTGATGAGGTTTGCTGTCATCAAAATCCCTTATTAGATAAAACCCCTTGCTAGCAGCTAAAATATCGCTGTCTGCCAAACGGCCTCTGTCGACAACAGGGAAATCCGGCCGGGCCACTTCTAAAACAATCACGCCTACCTTCGGCTCTCTTGCAGCTATTTCCGCTGCCGCGAGATAACCAGGCGCGACATCGTTATAGTCCCAGAAGTTTAAGTTGATTATTTGATCCCTGGGGAATAGCTTCCACACTTGAGGAGAAAAAATCCCGAAATGTGTTCGGGCGTCAGCGGCGGTTTCAGGACCGGAATGTCCTGCAAGTATATTGAGAACCCCAAGCCTAAACGGGCTGTCTTGGTTTTGTTGACTCCACACACGGACTGGCAGATACATCAGCGGAGTAAATGCCCCGTAACTCCCACTTAGTGCCCAAACTCCGGAATGCTGACCTGGGTCGAGGGAAGCACTCTGGCTGATAAGGCCGATCGCTGTCGAAACATTTCCCGCTTCCTGTATTGCAGCACGGAGTCGGTTCCCCGCTGGATTCTTAACAGGGTCGAATTCTCCCCAAACAGAGCCCTTTTCCACATTTATTGAGTCAGCCAAATCGGCTGCCAACAGTATTAATCTGTTTTTGGTCACGTAGTTTACCCACTTCGTGATCTCCGAGATAGCTCTCCTGCTCCCTGATGGCTTCCCGGATTCCTCAAATAACTTTATATCCACGTCCTTCTGTTCACCCGTAATAGAGTTAGTAACATTAACAGTAATGGGGTCCCGGGGGGCATTTTGAGGTCGGAGCCTCTCATCCAAAAAAGGATCTTCTTTAGTTGTCAACCTTAAAGGGGTGTCATCCGAAACTGAATCTCCTATGTCGACTAGCCTATCGGCTATCCATTTGCCAAGTCCGTTCTTCTCCAATACAGACATCACAATGTCTATATTTGCTTTGTATTGAAGAATTCTTTCTCTTTCGTCAGCAATGGGGCCGGCATCGATGCCTTCAAATTTAACGTCATACCTGTTCTCGAATGTTTTGGCAAGCGCAACAAAATATTCGGAATTCATTGCGAAGGTGTATGGGTGGCTTTGATAGCTAATTATCTGGTCGCCGTATCCCGGGATGGAGCCGTTGACCGCTCCTGGCCACCATCCTTTCGTTGTACTGCCAACGACGATCATCGGGCGCCGATCTGAAGGGTCCCAATCCTCCATAGTTTTCAAAACTCCAACAACTTGATCCAATTCGTTCGCATTATCCAATTTGAACACGTTCCAGCCATACGAAGCCCACTGATCTTCTATTTTGTAGGAATCAAACTGTGGTTGAACAACTCCCCCAACCAATTCAGCATCAATGCCAGCATTGTTGTAAGAAAGTAAGATTCGGAGGCGTTTCCCGACTTGCTGTGCCACGGCTTGGGTCTTCATCTCCTGGGAGTGCCCAGAAGTCATAGCAAATTCACCTTCAACACCAACAATTTTGGGTGAGGAACCCGCACCAGCAATTTCCCAAAAAGCAGCTTTCCCGGCAGCCGTGGCTATCCCGATGCCCGAGGGGCCTCCATTGACGTCATTAGTGAGATCTGTGCTTTCAGAATGTCCGGCGAGTGCCCTTATACCTCTTCGTTTTGCCTGTGACATCGACGGATGATCCTCAAGACCGTTTTCGGCTAGCATCGCTGCCAGCCCGTCTTTCCCCCTCCGAAATCCTAAGCAGTCAATCGAAAGGAAACTAGTCATAGGGTCTGAATGATATTTATCGATGCCGGTCGCTTCATGGACTCTGTGCAAGGCCTCCCCAAGGACCATCCATAATGCGTACGTGACGGGGGCGTTGTGTCCTCCCGCCAACAAAAACTTATCAGAATAAGGATGTTTGGGCCTTCGGTAATCGTATCTCAACCCGCCGAGTTCGGGGCCCACTAGATGCGTAGCAACCGTGTATGGAGTGTACGCTAGAGGTCCTCCAAAATGTCCGGTCTGTGAGTAGTTTCCCATTAAAACCAACGTCATTGCCGTCATGAAGGCAACGTCATCGAGTTGTTCCCTGTTGTAATCCGGGAGATCTACATTAGACGTTCGGATAACAGGAGAGAGTGATATATTGCTGATAGTTGTCATCGCTTAATTCGTACCCCTTGGATGAGTGCAGAAATGGCTTCTAGAAGAATGGACAACTCGCCACCTCCTCCGCCTCGCTCAGCTGTATGTTTGTTATTTGTTCCTGCCCAACAGAATCTTATTGGAGCACGCCTGTTCAGTCAACAAGAGAAAAACTGTGATTCTTTCCCTTTTCTAGTCTATTGGGTGATAGCTTGACCATTCTGTAGCTGATTCGTAGGCATTACCTATTTGACAGATAAGCTCCTCGCCCATGGGTTTTCCGACTAATTGGAGGCTGGCCGGCATCCCCTCAGAGTTAAATCCGCATGGAAGAGAAAGCGTCGGATACCCGTTGTAATCAAAAGGGACGGTAAATCTTTGAAAATAAGTCCCTCTTAAATTATCCATTGGTCCATAATTAATAGAATCATCAATAGAGTGCGGGAAAGCAATCGTCGATGGACATACGAAAGCCTCTACTGACCGGAGTGCTGCCCTAACCAAGCCATTACATTCATTTCTCAGCTTAGAAGCCTCTATGTATTGTGACGCCTCGATATTCGAGCCATGTTCAAGCCACCCTCTGAACCAGGGGCCGTACTCTTGTTCTCTATTTGGATAATATTCCCTGTGGGCGAAATATGCCTCCGCCGTGCAAATGGTTTTCCAAGCTGGTAAAAATGAATCAACGTCAGGCATAGAAACGTCTACTATCTTGGCGCCTAAGGATTCGAGGATTGTTAAACTCCCTTCAATGAGCTTTTTTAATTCCGGGTCCACTCTTGAGAAGGCAAAATTCTCGTCGAAACCCAGTTCTACCCCATTAATATCGGTATCTTCCACAACTTCAATGTCAAACGAGGCATCTGGAAGGGTAGTAGGGTCTAGTGGATCGAAACCGGCAATGGTTTTAAAGATCAACGCGGTATCCACTACAGATCTTGCCATAGGACCTACATGATCTAGGGTTTCCGCTAAGTCTAGGACTCCGTGGCGGCTGACTCTTCCATAGGTTGGTTTTAATCCAACGATCCCGCATGCCGCTGAAGGAAATCGTATTGATCCTCCAGTATCACTGCCCAATGAGCCCACACAAAGTCCTGAAGCGGTAGCGACTCCCGAACCACTAGAGGAGGACCCGGCCCATTTCGTCTTGTCCCAAGGGTTTCTGGGGACTTTTCTGTGGGGATTGTACCCACCCATAGCCCCTTCCGTGAGGTTTAGTTTTCCTAAAATGACGGCGCCTGCTTCTCTCAATCGTGCTACGACCGTCGAATCATAGTCGGGGGTGAAATTTTCTAGGACCTTGGTTCCCCCCATGGTCTTCACACCTTTCGTATAGCACAGATCCTTCACTGCAATTGGGATACCATGTAACGGCCCCCTATAGGTTCCGGAATTCAACTCTTTAGTCAGAAAATCGGCTGAGCGCACCGCACTGTCTGACATAAGAGTTGCGTAAGCTTGTAGTCTAGGATCAATCTCCTCTATTCGATTTAAGAGATTACGAGTGATTTCCAAAGGCGTGAACCTACCTTCACGGAATCCCTCGGCAAAGAATCCAATAGTTTGGTAGTGCAGTCCACCTTTCATGAAATTAACCGCAGTGTCGGCACCGCATATTTTCTGACGCGAAAATATATTCTGCATCGACTTCTTCCATAGCGTAGTCAATCAAAACCCTAAGAGCCTTGGATTCATCTTCAAGAGAGAATTCCGTGACGTTTTCTGCAAGCCAATTCATTTGGTCCTCTTCAATAGCAAACTCCAGGTCTGTTTTGTTCTTCAATGAAATACCTCCATTACGCTCCAGTTATTGTAAATTGGTGCCCAGAACCTCGGTTGCTATTATCGTAATCAGAGTGTTCGCGAATGTACAGAAGGGAGACGCCAACAATCGCTCCTATTCCATAAACAAATAAATTCTTTCAAACTTGACAACAGTGAGCTCGCTTCATCAATATTACGAGGTCCTACAAACCTACTGGAATCATTAGCAAGGAGAGGCTCATGGCCGATAAGGAAGAAAACTGGGAATTTGGAATCCGTCAGGAAGGCCACATAGGAGATGGGCAGGAATCAGATGAAGATGTGCTTTTAGGCGAAAATGGATTTACCTACCGCCTTTCCGGTTCAAACTGGGGTAATTTACCAGAAGGCTGGGTGTACAAAGAAGCCACGGCCGTCGACGTAGACTCTAAGGATAGAGTCTATGTTTTTAATCGTGGAACCACCCCGATGATCATATTTAATTCTGAAGGAGATATCGTCGACACCTGGGGTGACGGCGTCTTTGCAAACCCCCACGGAGTTACTATAGGCCCAGACGATGAAGTGTATTGTGTGGACAACGGCGACCACACGGTTCGGAAGTTTACCTCAGATGGAAAGTTACTAATGACGCTGGGTAACGCAGGTAAACGTGCCGACCCAATGAGTGGAAAACCGTTCGCCGCTCCAACCCACGTGGCGGTGGATCCCAGCACGGGTAATTTTTATGTCGCAGATGGTTATGCCAATGCAAGTGTTCATAAATACACACCCGACGGAGATCTGATCATGTCATGGGGTGAATCAGGGAACGACCCGGGGCAGTTCAATATAGTTCATAACGTACAGGTTGATTCAGAGGGCTGGGTGTATATCGCGGACAGAGAGAATCATAGAATCCAAATTTTTGACTCTAATGGCAAATTTGAGACCCAATGGGTAAACATGTCAAGGGCCGCCACCATTTGCATCGATAACGGTACAGGTGAGGAATTGATGTACGTTGGAGAATATTTTAGCGGTATAGGCTCTAATGACATGGGCACGGATCTCGGACCAAGGGTGACCGTAATGAATCTTAAAGGTGAAGTGTTGGCTAGGGTAGGACGGGAATCCTACGGCGAGCAGAAAGGCCGATTCTTTAGTCCGCACGGTATAGCTGTGGATTCGAGGGGGGATATTTTCGTAGCTGAAGTATCTTGGAGCGATTATGGTAGTCATATGGAACCACCAAGAGAGCTCCGCTCGATGCAAAAACTTATCAAAGTCGGCTGATTAGTTCTAGCCGTCCATGAGACCATACGGACACTCAAGAATGAGATTATTTATCAGCTGATAAAACGCTCCTACCAGCCTTGAGTGTCCGAATTATGTCCTCCGTATCGAAAACACACCCACCCCAGGTCCCACCCGAAGCGTCCTGAAGCGCCGCCCAAAGTCTTGAATCGTCAGGAATCATAGGATGGGGCCCTAGAGAAGGGTCTTGTGGGCGTTTGGAGAGGATTTCAGACCCCCATTCAGCGTCGTGACACCCATCTTTATCACCAATCAAGTTTATGGTCCCTTCTAAATTATTTCGATCTATCACGATTTCGATCATGTCACCCTCTTCCACTTTCCCGATGGGCCCTCCGGCCAATGCCTCTGGGCCCACATGTCCTATACAGGCACCTGTTGATACCCCTGAAAATCGGGCATCAGTAATAAGCGCTACTTGTTTCCCGTACGATAGGTGTTTTAAGGCAGCAGTTATTTGGTACACCTCTTCCATTCCGGTTCCTAGGGGTCCGCCACATCGGAGAACCATTATGTCGCCCTCTTTGATCTTCAAATCTTGGTCATTGCTTTTTATGGCTCGAATAGCAGCCTTCTCGGTGTTAAAGACTCTAGCCGGACCCGTATTTCGATAAATCCCATCCTCATCTACAACAGTTGGATCGATAGCCGTACTTTTGATTACGGAACCCTCAGGAGCAAGGTTGCCGACAGGGAATGTAACCGTACTAGTTAACCCTTTCGACCTTGCACGATCCGGATTCATAATCACGTCGTCGGGATTCACGCCGTTCTTTTCGATTAACCTACTTCGGACTGATTGCCTTCTTTCCGAGCTTTCCCACCAGTCCAGATTCGCATCCAGAGTTTGCCCTGTCACTGTTTGGGCCGAGGTATCCAACAATCCGAGTCGCCGTAGGTGCAACATGACCTCTGGCACACCTCCCGCAGAGTACAATTCGGAGGTGGGGTATCCAACGGGACCATTGGGAAGTACATCCACTATCCTCGGAGTCTCTTTGTTAACGATGTTCCACTCTTCCACGTCCATTCGTGCACGTCCGGCAGCATGTGCTATAGCCGGTAGATGGAGTAGTAAATTAGTGGACCCCCCACAAGCGGCATGCATCACCATAGCATTCTTAAATGCCTGATTGGTGAGAATTTTATTGGACACTAACCCGGAATTTTCACACAGTACCAAGGCCCTGGCGGATCTAATGGCAACGTCTTTCCACGCCGGAGTGCCTGATGGGGCCAAAGCACTATGGGGTATCGCGAGACCCAAAGATTCAGCTATAACTTGGGAGGTGCCAGCTGTACCCAGAAAGTGACATCCTCCTCCAGGGGAAGCGCACGCCCTGCATCCTACGTCTTGTGCATACTCAAGGGAGACCTCCCCCTGCGAAAATCTCGCACCTATCGATTGGATCATTCCGGTATCTTCCCCATCTCTTACAGCCAAGGTAGATCCGCCAGGTAAAGCGACCACGGCCAGTTCCCTAAGGCCGGCAAGCGCCATCATCATCGCAGGGAGTCCCTTGTCACATGAGGCAACTCCTAAGACCCCTTTGGCCGTCGGTAGTGAACGTGCCTGCCTTCTAAATACCTGCGCCGCGTCGTTTCTATATGGCAGGGAATCCATCATTCCCGCCGTACCTTGAGTTCGGCCATCACATGGATCAGAGCAATACAACGAGAATGGAATAGTGTTAAGCTGCCTCAACTCACGGGAAGCTGCCTCAACTTGTAGAGATAATTCGTAATGCCCTGTGTGCAGTCCAAGGGCAATGGGCGAACCATCCTTTTCTCTAAGGCCACCGGAAGTCGAAAGCACCAGGAAATGTTTTCTTAGCAGCTCAGAGGGATTCCAACCCATGCCCGCATTTTGACTCATCCCAAAATGAAACCCACTAGATTCCTCAAGTAGAATCTCCTTTGTAAAAGGAAGTGACCCTGCAGGTCCATTTGAGTGAGTGTCAAAACTGTTTGTGCTGTCTGGGGGGGATAGGATATCGTCAGCAGAAAGGGTTTTAGTATTTTCTAACATTATTTATCCTTAAAGAGATCTCAAAATGTAGATGGAACCGCCATTATGCTTGTGAGAATCTAGATGAACAAGTCCACCCGGTAAGAAATGCACATGAGCAAAGGAATCATTGAGGGCTGGTCTGAGATGTCAGACTGGTACCAGAAGCAAAGTCAAATTTCATTAGCTGACCTTCATGTAGCTCCTTTATGTGAAGGTGGCGGTGCATTGGGTCTCATAGATAGCTATGATGGTAAAAGATTCCTTGAACTAGGGTGTGGAGCCGCTCAGAACTCGATAGCGGCTAGTCGAAAAGGTGCCGAGGTATTCGGCATAGATGGTTCTGAACGTCAGCTTCGCCACGCCCTACATCTAAAATTTCAACATAGTGCCAACGTCGAGTTGATACGAGGTGATATCGAAGACCTTAATTGGGTTAGGTCTAACAGCATGGACTGCCTGTTGTCCATGTTCGCCTTGGAATTTATCGAAGATATTGATAGATTTCTGCAGCATTGCTTCAGAATTCTGGTATCCCACGGTACGCTCCTATTGAGCACAACTCACCCGCTTTCCGCTTTTGAATGGGACAATCAAACATCAACGCTCGATGTAACCAATTATTTCAATCCTCCCGTAGAAATATGGGGGCATGATGAGGAACAGAATAGGGTCACTTTTTTTCGAACAATAGAAGATATCTTTTCTTCATTCACGAACGCCGGCTTTAACGTTGAACGCCTACTCGAGCCGATGGTCAAGCCGGTACAAGATGGTATTGAGAGTCCATATGCGGGCGATTACTGGGAACCTTATCGAACGAGATTAGAAAAAATTCCTTTCGCCATCGTGATTAAGGCACGGAAATAACGTCTACCGATCTCCTACTGTTAGCCTCCTCCAATAGCCTTCACAATTTCCAGTATGTCCCCGTCACCGAGCTCGATTGACTCATAGTGCTCTCGTGCGACCACTTCGCCGTTCAAGGCCACTGCGATGGCTTTTTTGTCCTGTAACCCCAACTCGGACAAATAATCCGTTAACAATGTCTGACTTGGAAACGATTTCGGTTCGCCGTTCACTACGATTTGCAAGGTGTTATACTCCCTCTCCCGCCTTTTCTACTCTTGGGACCTCATGGCATTTCTCATATTGGACATAAATTTCGCGGCCGCCGTCGCGGGTTCCGTAGAATTGAGAATAGCGGATATAACCGCAACTCCTGATGCGCCACACCGAATCACCTCAAAAGACCTGGCAGGATCAATACCTCCAATTCCTAGTACTGGTTTGTTCGAGATACTCACTATATCTCGCAGAAATCCCAGCCCAGATCCTTTCCGCTCGGGATGAGTGGCGCTTTCGTAAATGGTTCCGGCAATGAGATAATCGGCCCCGTTTTGCAACGCTTTCCTTGCTGCTTCCACTGAGTGGACAGACCGTCCAAGGATTTTACATGGACTAGGTGTGATTGTTTGGATATATTCGGGGAAATGTATCGCGTCAGCCATCGGGAAATGGTCAGTGTAGCGCTCCGCATTCACTGCAATAATCGCCTTGCCTTCGATTTTGCCAGATAATCGTTCCAGGAGCTTCACAAGTTCGTTAACTCCTAAATCCTTTTCCCTTATTTGAACCATGTTGACTCCACCGGAAACGGCTTCATGGACTATATCCACTAGGTCTCTATTTGTGAGTCTCTTTCTATCTGTAATCAAACACAGGGTTGGAATGTTGGATAAGCGGTGAATCACGTGTGTCTCGTGGCTAATTTGTGCCGGCACCTGGGCTACTTGAAATTGCCGCAGTCCTGCTGGGAATTCTGCCCGCCAAGTAGGCCTTCCGCCCAGCCTTTACTCCTAATTTGAATGCTTCTCCCATTGCGGCGGGATCTGGAGATTGTGCAATAGCCGTGTTTACTAGTACGGCATCCGCACCAGCCTCTAAGGCTTGAGCTGCATCTGAAGGAACGGCCAAACCTGCGTCGACGACTACAGGTACATTGGCGTCATCAATAATTAATCGTATCTCTTCCATGGTTAGTATTCCTTGGCCCGAACCTATGGCGGAACCTAACGGCATCACGGTGGCACAACCAATATCACATAAGCGACTTGCCAGCACAGGGTCTGCGTGTATGTACGGCAATACTGAAAACCCGTCATCTATTAGTTCTTTCGCGGCTTCGTAGGTACCGACAGGATCGGGCAATAGATGACTTGGTTTTGGGATCACTTCCAGCTTAACCCAGTTCGTGCCAGTAACCTCTCTTCCCAACCTTGCCGTCAAGATAGCCTCCTCAGCGGTTTTGCTCCCAGCCGTATTGGGTAATATAGTGTAAGAACCCCAATCAAAATAGTCCAAAATTGTTTTCTCTGACGGATTAGACAAATCCAACCGGCCGATAGCCACAGTCACTATCTGCGCGCCCGATGCTTCAATGGAATTGACCATCTCTTCCATACTCCGGTGACGACCGGTACCAACCATGAGTCGGGAATCGAAGTTTTTGCCAGCTATACTAAGTTGGTCTGTCATTTAATTGAATCTCCTAGTTTCCAACCCTATTGTATCCAATATAAAAACTAATGCTTCGGAGATGATCTAGGGGGAACTATCGAACTATTCCCTCCGCTGGCATTACCCAGATCAGGTGTCGGGTCGGTAGTATGAACTACCCTCTCAGCCAAGTTTTGCTCCCCGATTTCGCCTAAGTATTATATACGTTTAGGGAAATAACGGTATCCTAACGTCCCGCATCTCCAAAGTTTGGCTAGGAGTCCAAAGTTCATGAGTATTTTAAGGAGACATTTCACAGCTAGTGGCTATGTGGTTTTCGATTCAAAAGTTTTGCTTCATTGGCACAAAAAGGTCAAGGCCTATTTGCCGCCTGGTGGGCATATTGAGGAGAACGAGGATCCTGTTCAAGCCGTGCTAAGAGAGATCAAAGAAGAGACTGGTCTGGACGCAAAGATATCAAACAGGCAAAATCCGGTCACTTTCTCATACCCAGAATCCATTTCCATTCCTGAACGAATTCTTATAGAAGAGATCAAGGACCCGGTAGAAGGATTACATCATCACATTGATTTAATATATTTTTGCTCTATATCCGATTCGATAAGTCTCAAAAAGGATTGGTATTGGTTTGATAAAGAGGCGTTGCGAAATGGAATGGTCCATGGTGTAGAAACAGTTATGAGGCCGCCGCCTGACGTAGTCGAATTGGGGACTACGGCTATAAATGATGTAGGCTAAAGAGTTCCCCAGATGATAAACTCCTAGATCTCTGGGTGTTTGGTTAGGTTAATTCGTGGTTCAGCGACCAGAAGTTTTTTCAATTGCTCGAGCGCTCGTCAATACCGAGGATTACTTTTTATGACAAATCACAGAATTGCAGTAATACGGGGAGATGGGATCGGAATTGAAGTCGTAGAAGAGGGGATGAAGGTTTTGCGGGCTGTCTCGAAGAAATACGATTGCGATTTCAATTTTGATGAATTCCCTTGGAGCTCAAACTTCTATAAGGAACATGGCAAAATGATGTCAAGTGATGCCTTGGACATATTGTCGGGCTACGATGCTATTTTCTTGGGGGCGGTGGGTCACCCTGACATTCAAGACCATATAACTCTGAATGGATTGCTACTGCCTATAAGAAGAACCTTTGACCAATATATTTGCGAGAGACCGAACATCCTATACCCAGGCATAACCTCGCCACTGTCTGGAAAAGAGCCGTTGGACATAGACATGGTCGTGATACGTGAAAACACCGAGGGTGAATATGCCAACATCGGTGGATTTCAATATTTGGATTTTGCGGAGGAGATCGGCGTCCAAACCGGCATATTCACCCGTAAAGGGTGTGAGAGGGTCATAAGATATGCATTTGAGCTCGCTCGTCGTCGCAACAAGAAAAAACATTTAACCTCGGTGACCAAATCGAACGCACAGGGTTACGGATTGGTAGTTTGGGACCGAGCCTTTGATAGAGTGCGGCAAGATTATCCTGACATAGACACGCAGTCCCTCTTAGTCGACGCCGCATCTATGGATTTCATCAGGAAACCAGAGAGTTTTGACGTCGTGGTAGGAAGTAATTTGTTTGGAGATATTTTGACCGATATAGGGGCTATAATTACGGGAAGCATGGGATTGGCATCCAGTGCGAATCTTGATCCTGAACGTCGTTACCCCTCCATGTTTGAACCAGTACATGGCAGCGCACCAGATATTATGGGTAAAGGAATTGCGAATCCTATGGCACAGATACTAACTGGAGCAATGATGGCAAGGCATCTCAATGAGGATGCTGTGGCAGAGGATATTGAACGGGCAGTTTTGAGTCTGCTTGAGGAAGGGCAAACTTTGACTCCGGATCTAGGTGGTAACTCTTCCACTCAGCAGGTGGGGGACGCTATAGTTCGCTCATTAGGCAACACAAAAACGGCATGAATCACGGGCAAGGGAGAATGATGAAGGCAATTTTGGAATTCCTTTTCCCTGTTGGTTGGAAAAAAATTGGGGAATTCGGAAAGTAGCACTTTGACATCTCTACGAATTATAGAGACACGGTTCCCACACGCCGAAATTGAACCGAAATGGCAAGAGCGTTGGGAAGCGGAAGGTATCTATTCAGTTGCTGATGAAGATCCGCGTAAGAAATGGTACGAACTAACGATGTATCCATACCCATCAGGGGATCTGCACGTTGGGCATTGGTTTGTAATGACTGGTGCGGATATTCACGCACGATTCAGGCGTATGCAGGGGTACAATGTACTCCACCCGATGGGCTTTGATGCATTTGGTCTTAACGCTGAAAATGCAGCCATAGAGAGGGGTATCCACCCTCACAAATGGACTATGGATAATATTTCCAGAATGAGAGACCAGCTCCGAACGCTTGGTCCTATGTATGATTGGGACAGGGAGGTTATCACGTGTCTACCGGAATATTACAAATGGAACCAATGGTTTTTTCTAAAATTCTACGAGAAAGGCCTTGCCTATAGAGCGAATGCGCCCGTTAATTGGTGCCCCTCCTGTGTAACAGTGCTTGCTAATGAACAAGTCGTAAATGGCCTTTGTGAGAGATGTGATACGGAAGTTACTCACAGGGATATGAATCAGTGGTTTTTCAAAATAACCGACTACGCTGACGAACTGCTTGATCAATCGAAAATCGATTGGCCCGAACGTATAAATAGGATGCAAACAAACTGGATAGGTAGAAGCAAAGGGGTAGAAATTGAATTTGACATTTCGGAGTATCAACTAAGCGAGGAAAGTCTCACTACATTCACGACCCGAATCGATACAGTTTTTGGAGTCACTTTCCTCGTGATGGCTCCTGAACACCCTCTAGTGGCGAGCCTTACAGCTAAGGGTCAGCAAGAGAAGGTGTCGGACTACATAAAACGTTCTCGACAGGCTACTGAGATTGAACGATTATCCACAGACCGTGAAAAAACTGGAGTTTTCTTGGGTTCCTACTGCGTTAATAAGCTCAACGGCGAAAAGGTTCCAATCTTTATAGGCGACTATGTACTTCATACCTATGGCACAGGCGTGGTCATGGGGGTGCCGGCCCACGACGAGAGGGACTTTGACTTTGCAAAGAAATATAATTTGCCGATACGAGTTGTAGTGGCGCCTCATGACTGGGATGGAGCATCCCTTCAAAGTGCTTACCTTGGCGAAGGTATACAAGTAAATTCGAGTCACTTCGATGGCATGGGAAATCTCGAGGCGCAAGAGGAAATTTCAGATTTCATAGAACGGCAAGGATATGGCCTGCGCCAGGTGAATTATCGAATGCGCGATTGGCTAATATCTAGGCAACGTTATTGGGGCACGCCTATACCGGTTGTGTATTGTGAAGAATGCGGCATTGTCCCAGTTCCTGAAGCCGAGCTGCCAGTAATATTGCCCGAAGACGCCGAGTTCTTACCCACTGGGGAGTCCCCTTTGGCGCTGCACGATGGGTTCGTTAATACCTCCTGTCCAAAATGCAGTATGGCGGCAACTAGAGAAACTGACACGATGGATACATTTGTAGACTCTTCCTGGTATTTCCTACGATACGTAAGCCCCAAATATATAAATGCGGCTTTCGACCCCGCCGCCGCCGACTTATGGAACCCAGTTGACCAATATACTGGTGGTGTCGAGCATGCCGTGATGCACTTACTTTACGCAAGGTTTTTTGTGAAAGCTGCACGGGATCTTGGATTAGTTTCTTTTGACGAACCCTTTCAGAGGCTCTTCAACCAAGGGACCATAATATACAAAGGCAGTAAGATGAGTAAGTCCCGAGGCAATGTTATCGCGCCGGATGAATACGTTTCATCAGTCGGGGCAGATGTGGTGAGAACTTATTTGATGTTCATTGGCCCGTGGGAACAGGGCGGCGAATGGAGTGATTCCGGGATTAACGGAGCTGCCCGTTGGCTAAACAGAGTGTGGGACACGGTCACCAAGAGCAAGTCAGTCTTTCCGGTCAAAGGGAATCCAGTGGCTTCAAGGGAACTGGAAAGGAATATTCACAAATCGATACAAAAAGTTAGCGAAAATGTAGAAAGGTTCAAATACAACACCGCTATTTCATCATTGATGGAATATACAAATCAACTTAACGAAACGTATTCCCAGGGATCCGTGGGCTACTCGGAATGGGAAAAAGCGTTAGATACTCTTTTGATATTGATGGCTCCCGTGGCGCCTCACCTGGCAGAAGAGTTATGGCAATATCAAGGTAACGAATTTAGTGTTCATACTCAAGATTGGCCTGAATACGACGTTGGATTAGCAGCTGACGACCAAGTAACCCTTGTTGTCCAGGTGAACGGAAAGCTGCGAGAGAGAATACAAGTTCCCAGCAATATTTCTGAAGATGAGGCGACAACTCTGGCACAGAATAGCCAAAAAGTAAAAGCGTACACGGACGGTAAAGCGATAGAAAATGTGATCTTTGTACCAGGCAAACTAATAAACATTGTTGCCACTTAATGAAGTCGTCATTAATTTATGAGATGGAATCAATATATTTTGGCGGGAGATTAATTTCATGCAAGTCTCTATAGCAATCCTACCTGGCGATGGAATAGGGCCCGAAGTAGTAGCAGAATCTGTAAAGGTCCTTGAATCCGTTGGGAATAGGTTCGGGCACGAATTTGAACTCTCTTCAGGGGCAATTGGAGGCAATGCAATTGACTCATACGGAACACCATTGCCGCAAAAGACAATTGACATTTGTAATGATTCGGATGCGATACTATTTGGAGCGGTAGGCGGTCCTGACTGGGACGATCCATTGAATGATGTCCGGCCAGAGGACGGGATTCTTGGCATAAGGAAGTCCCTTGGTCTTTTTGCCAACTTGCGGCCCGTTAAAGTATATCCATCCCTTATTAATTCGAGCCCTCTAAAGCCTGAGTATTTAGATGGTGTAGACATGTTGGTGTTGAGAGAACTCACCGGTGGTTTGTACTTCGGTAGGCCTAAAAAACGATGGAACACGAAAAGGGGACGGCGGGGAGTTGACACTCTTAAATACACAGAAAAGGAGATCGAGAGGATCCTTAGGGTCGGGTTTGAGTTGGCAATGGGGCGTCGCAAAAAATTGGCGTCCGTCGACAAACAAAATGTTCTCGAATCATCCCGTTTATGGAGAGAGGTGGCTATCGAGATGGAGGCTGAGTTTCCGGAAGTTGAGGTTGAACATATTTTGGTAGATAACGCGGCAATGCAACTGATCAGAAATCCTTCATCTTTTGACGTTATTGTCTCAGAAAACACTTTCGGGGATATTCTCACGGATGAAGCCTCGGTATTATCCGGGTCAATGGGGATGCTTCCATCCGCGAGTCTATCCAGCTTACCGAATCCTAAAGAAAAAAGTAGTGGAGTAAGTCTCTATGAACCCATACATGGAACTGCGCCAGATATTGCAGGGCAGGGCGTAGCAAATCCGATAGGGTCTATTTTGAGCGCGGCTATGATGCTTCGCCTTTCGTTTGGGATGAACATTGAGGCAGATTCGATTGAGCATGCGGTTGATTCTGTGCTATCCGAAGGTTATAGAACCTCCGATATTGCTTCAGATGGGGGAAATGTAGTACCCACCTTTAGAATGGGAGACGTTATTGCTGGCCATATTTAGGATACCGAACTCCTATCCGAGTTTCATGACTGACTCGATACCGTATTTGACCGCCAATTTCGACAGCTCTGCCCAAGTGGCTTCTTCGACACAAATACCCGTCTTCCTTTGAGATTTTTCTCTAATGTGTTCAAGCTCCCCTGGGTAGTAAACTTCATCAAATCCCGAAGCCGGCTCCGAACTTTTTAGGTATTCGGCAAACTCTTGAATCTCTCGTTTGAAATCATCTATTTCTCTAAATGCGGCTAAGTTAAACACCGCTATGAAGCACCCGTCGTTATGTCTACCAGATGGATCATGCCCAAAACCTAGCCCAGTTAAAATGCCCGAAAAAATTTCCACCATAGAGGAAAGACCGTATCCTTTATGTCCCTCTTCACCTCCCAAGGGTAGTATCGCGCCTCCGGCCGATAGCTCGTTTGGGTCTGTGGTGGGATTTCCATCTTTGTTTAGAATCCACCCCTCCGGCACGTCGGTCCCCCTAGCCTTTGCCAGATTAATTTTCCCAGCGGCTACTGCGCTCGTAGCCATGTCCAGAAAGAACGGGCCTTCCAGATTGCTTGGCATCGCAATGGAGATCGGGTTAGTCCCAAGCCTTTTTTCCCGGCCGCCAAACGGGACCACGGCCTTGGCTGATCGTCCGGAATCAGCCGTGATCATTCCTATCATATCCGCTGCGGCTGCCATCAAGGGGTAGGTCGCGAGCCGACCGACATGACTTTGACGATGGACGGTCGCAGCGGCGACGTTCTGAGTTTTTGCTTTGTCTATAGTGATTTTCATCGTGCGCTCTGTCACAACATAGCCAAATCCCCAGTGTCCGTCTACAACAGTAGTTGTGGGAGTGTCCTTAAGTATTTCGTATTCAGCACCTGGCACTATATGACCCCTATCCATGCGATCTATATACGTGGGAATTTGTATGATGCCATGAGAGTCATGACCCGCAAGATTGGCACCTATAGAATGTCTCGCGATAATTGAGGCCTCTTCTTCAGAGGCGCCAGCCCCAGATAGTAGGGTACGGGTGATTTCTTCAAGCTTATCTGGCAAAACAGTTGGCATTTTGATTCTCCTTATCTATCCTGCGTCTATCGCCCATCTTTTTGACCTACTGATCGCTTTCAACCAGTCGGATTTCAGCGCATTTCTTTTTTTCTCGTCTATGGTAGGGGAAAACAGTCCACTACCTTTCCAAATCTCCCTAATTTCGTCCTTGTTCGCCCAAAAACCAGCTCCCAAACCAGCTAGGTAAGCCGCTCCCAAAGAAGTAGATTCCACCGAAGAGGAGCGCTCAATTTCTATATGTGAGATATCCGATTGAAATTGCATCAGTAGGTTGTTAGCTGACGCTCCTCCGTCCACTCTAACCTTGGAGGTATTCTCCACGCTTCTCCCCATAGATTGGATAACATCCTCGCACTGGTAAGCAATGGACTCCAAAGCGGCTCGAGCAATATGTCCTTTGTTGCTCCCACTCGTTAACCCCTGGATGGAGGCTCTGGCCTGCGGGTCCCAGTGAGGGGCGCCTAAGCCGTTAAATGCAGGAACGAGATACACTCCACCATTATTATTAACGTCAGAAGCTAGACGTTCAATGTCGGAAGATTCTTTTATGAGACCTATCTGGTCTCGGATCCATTGCACTGTGGCCCCTGCCGAGAAGACGCTCCCCTCAAGGGCGTAGTTAATTTCGCCCTCTAATTGCCAAGCTATCGTGGTAAGAATTCCGTCGTGCACAATAAGTGGGGTTTCACCTATGTTGACTAAAAGAAATGCTCCCGTGCCGTAGGTGATTTTAATCATCCCTGGGTCGAAACAGCATTGTCCAAACAGTGAACTCTGTTGGTCACCACACATTCCGGTTATGGGAATTGCCCGACCGCTGAAAAAATTCCCTCCGACTGTCGTTAGTCGGCCACTGGATGGTACAACTTCAGGCAAAATAGAGCGAGGAATTTCAAATAGGTCCAGCAAATCGTCAGACCACTCCACTTTATTGATGTCAAAAAGCATAGTCCTGCTGGCGTTGGAAATCTCTATCACATGAGACCTTCCATTTGTTAAGTTCCAAACGATCCAAGAGTCGATTGTTCCAAAGGCCAGGTTGCCGAGTTGAGCAGATGTTCTTGCCCCAGGAACGTTTTCCAACACCCATTGGATCTTGGATGCTGAAAAATACGGATCGATCGTAAGACCAGTAACTTTTCGGACAAAATCTGTATATTCTCTCTCAATTAAAGATTTACAAATATCGGTCGACCGGCGACATTGCCAACTTATAGCATTGTAGGCAGGGGCGCCGTTTGTTTTATCCCAAAGGAGTGTTGTCTCCCGCTGATTTGTTAAACCGATAGATACAATGTTCTCGGACGTTATTTCAAATTCACTAAACAGCTCCTCAACGGTCGAATAGACACTATCCATTATTTCATTTGGATCGTTTTCCACCCAACCAGGCCTAGGATAACGTGGAGTTATTTCTTGATAGGTAGAGCACAGTAGTTGGCCACACTTATCCACCAGACCCGCTCGTGTGCCTGTAGTTCCTTGATCTATGGTTAGGATGTAATCTGGAATACCCATAGCGTGTAATTGTTGCCCTTATACTATGCCTAGAACCGTGCCACCTCAAGAAATGCAGATTCCGAATTCCGTAAACCGCTGAAGGAGCAGGATTGTATTATGCCTGATAACAAAATTCTTATCTCGACGGGAACTTTATCGATGGAAGCGACTTTACTTGAAGGTCCTGCCTCAAGTCAGTTCAAAAATCTTCTACCGTTGGCTGGTAGTGCAAACATTTGGGGTGACGAAATATATTTCGCCGTCGACATAGAAATGGATCTTTTAGAAAATGCAACCGATGTCGTCGAATCCGGGGCGGTCGCCTTTTGGCCTCCCGGACACGCAGTTTGCATATTTTTTGGTCCTACCCCAGCTAGCATAAATACAGAAATAAGAGCTGCCAGCCCCGTAAATGTCCTTGGACGCATTGACGGCGATGAAACCCGATTCAAGTCGGTTAGGGCAGGAGACCAAGTAAAGATTGAGATTTGGAAAGGATGTTAATAAACATGAGCTTTACAGAATATCTCAGAAAAAAGGCCGACCCTCTTTGGAAACAGGAACATGACCATCCATTTGTTGTGGGAATCGGCAACGGAACCCTTCCTGCGGATAGGTTTGAATACTACTTGAAACAAGACTACGTTTTTTTAATTGAATTTTCACGTGTTATCGCCATAGCAGTAGCCAAAGCCCCAACGCCAATGGAAATGACATGGTTTTCAGAACTGCTAAATGAAACACTGCACACCGAAATGGACCTCCATATCAGCTATTGCCAAGATTTCGGGTTGTCTAAAGATGAAATTTTGTCTACTCCTATGTCCCCAACAACTCATTCGTACACCCGACATATGTTGGAAGCAGCGTATTCCGGTAATTTCCTCGACGCAGCAGTGGGCATTCTGCCCTGCTCCTGGGGCTATTCAGAAATTGGCAAGTCTTTACTTTCTAAGGGCTTACCGGCGCATTCTCCCCACCACTCCCGTTGGATTGAAATGTACAGCTCCCCCGAGTTCGAATCTCTCGCTGTCACTTTAAGAGACATCATAGACAAGGCAACAGTAGGCCTCCCGGATTCAAGACTCATTAAACTAGAAGAAATCTTCATCATGAGTAGTAGGTATGAATACAGATTCTGGGAAGCAGCTTACACTTTGGAATCATGGTAAAGCGTAGCAATATCGAATAGTATAATTTTGTGCGTCTAATATATTGTGCGGTGTTATAATAACGTCTGTGTCACGATTCCGTGGCAAAAGTGGTATTCATTGAGAGGGACCTCAAATGGCAACGAAAAACATACGCGTAGGAAATGTGGTTGAAGATCGGCAAGATGTTGAATGTAAACATCATTGGTTCATTTCAAGGCCGGAGGGCCCCACAAGTATTGGGAACTGCAAAAATTGCGGATCTGAAAAGGAATTTTTAAATTATTTTGAAGGTTCGACTTGGGGTTCCGACATTTCACTTGATCAAATCGGCAAAGGAGATAAATATCCCAGTAACACGGGGTTTGGGGCGGCGGTAGAAGCCATCAAGTCAGAGGAAGCATCCTAGAATTTAGGTTCTCGGATTTATCGGAACATATCCTTGGTAGCCGACCTTAAGAGGCTTGAAGCACCGTAGGGCGATTGTTGGTATTCTACCCCTCGAACAATGGCAACTGGGGTGTTGGTGGCCTTGCCCGACCCGAGGTCTGATGCCGCGGCAACCATGTCAGCAATGGCAATCATCGTTACCTTTAAGGATTTACCAACCGCATCAACTGTATCTCTGTAATCCCGGATAGGCTCTATACCGCAGCTCCCTATGGCAAAATTTAAATGGCCTTCCCTCCAAGGTCGGCCGAAAGTGTCGGAAATGATGACAGCGATTGGTATATCACCTATAAGTTCAAGAATTCTTACTCTTATACGACGTGCGGATTCATCAGGATCTGCGGGAAGCAAACAGACATTGGTATCACCCGGGACATTAGATGAATCTATTCCCGCGTTTGCACATATGAATCCATGGTGAGTTTCGGTTATCAATATCCCCCTCTCTTTATCGACACGAATAATGTCTTTCGATTGACTTAAGATCAATTGGACTAACCGTGGATCTTTGTTAGTTTCATGTGCCAATCTATTGGCCTCATCCGTAGGAATAACGGATTTTAAGTCCACAATCATATCTTCACATTTGGAAACGATTTTTTGAGTTATTACAATGATGTCACAAGGGAGTACGCCCCCTGCAGTTTGCTTTGCGGACCGAACAATAGGAAGACCTAGATCATCTCCTGGCAAAAACTCTTTCAAACCTTCTAAGGTATGTATTTCTACTAAGGTAGCCAAATTCCTCTCTCTATCTCCAACATGTCGTAACATTCAATTACGTACCGAACAGTATTTAGCCCTTCAAAGATGCTACCGTAGTTGAACGTTATTTAGAAACATTCATATCATAAAGAAAACAATTATTGAGGATAAGCCCCTTGAACCTATTTCGAAGCCTGCTATTTGTTCCGGGGAACCAGGAACGGATGTTGACCAAAGCTGCAACTTTCAATCCCGATGTCTTTATTCCCGATATGGAGGACTCGGTCGCTAGTGATAATAAAACTGAAGCGAGGAGCATTGTTTCAAATCACATCCAATTACTTGCCGCTGGAGACCGTCTAGTGATCCCTCGTTTAAATGCCCTAGATACCGGGTTGCTGGAAGAAGACCTAGAATCAGTTGTCAAAACCGAGGTATTCGGAATATCAGTTGGTAAAATTCAAAATGTTGGCGACGTGGATCATATTGACCAACTTATGGGCGAAGCTGAGTTAAAAGCAAATCTTAAAAAGGGAACTCTCCGGCTGCTGCCTTGGATCGAAACAGCGGCGGGGGTCCTTAATGCCTATGGCATACTTTCCCGCTCTACTAGAATATGCGCAGCCGCATTTGGAGCGGAAGACTACACAAACGACATGGGTATCGAACGAAGGGGAGATAACGATGAAATTACCTATGCCAAAAACCATGTGGCCATAGCTGCAAGGGCTGCAGGGGTGCCGGCGCTCGATACTCCTTTTTTTGCTTTTCGAGACCTCGACGCACTCAGACGGGATGCCGACGATTCTAGGGCTATAGGTTATAAGGGCAAATTTGCTATACACCCTAACCAAATCAACATCATCAACGAATGTTTTTCCCCCAGCAAAGAGGAAATCAAACACGCCGCCGATGTCATCAAAGCCTTCGAAGAGGCAAGCGCACGGGGAAGAGGATCCACGTCCCTTGATGGTTCAGTTGTTGATGTGCCAGTAGTAAAAAGAGCACAGGGCCTTTTGGCGGCTGCGTCACGAATGGGAATAATCGGTAAGTAGAATTGGAACCATATAAGCGGGATAGAATTATACTTCAAGGAATGAAATTTTTTGGATACCATGGGGTTAATCCTCAGGAGCGGACCGATGGTCAAACATTTGTCGTCGACGTCGTATGCGGTAAAGATTTGAGAAAAGCTGGCGTTTCTGATGAGCTAGAAATGACGTCAGACTACGGTAAAATCTACTCCACAATAAAGGAAATCGTCGAAGGACCACCATTCAAACTAATAGAAACTGTAGGTGAATCTATCGCTACGAGCATTCTTGACCATTTTGACGTTGACGACGTTATGGTTAGAGTCGCTAAACCAGACATCGAACTCGACCCAGGACAAATTGGACAACCGTCGGTAGAAATTTTCAGAGCCAGGCCTTAAAAATGTTTATAGGCTCGAGGTGAGGTGTATTCAAGGTGCCCCCAAATATTGATACTCTTGGACAGCTGAAGGAATCGGGATATCAGCCTCGCACCGTGAAACAGGAAATAAGGACCAACCTTATCAGGAGAATCTACGCTGGCGAAAATCCTTTCCCAGGTATAATTGGTTTCGAGGAGACTGTCGTTCCCCAGCTTGAGAATGCTCTTATCGCTGGCCAGGATATCATTTTGCTTGGCGAGCGGGGGCAAGCCAAAACCAGGTTATTGCGTCAACTAACCAATTTATTGGATGAACACATTCCTTCAATTGCAGGTTGCGAGATAAACGATGACCCATTCCAACCTATATGCCCTAATTGTAGAGAACTGGTGTCAAAGACTGCAGATAGGGTTCCCATCGTTTGGATTGACCGAGTTAATAGGTACAGTGAAAAACTTGCGACACCAGATGTTTCAGTTGCTGTCTTATTGGGTGAAATAGACCCAATAAAATTAGCAGAAGGGAGACATTTATCTAACGAAAACGCAATTCATTTTGGAATGATTCCACGTTCTCACAGAAGCATTTTCTGCATCAACGAACTCCCAGACCTCGCGGAAAGAATCCAGGTCAGTTTGTTCAATTTATTGCAGGAACGAGACATACAGATAAAAGGTCACCAGATACGGCTGCCCTTAGATTTGTTTCTGGTCGCGACCGCAAACCCCGAAGACTACACTAACCGGGGAAGGATCATAACTCCTCTTAAAGACCGATATGGAGCTCAGATTCGCACCCATTACCCTGAGACATTAGACCAAGAAATAAGAATTGCAGAACAAGAAAGAAGACGCTTCAGAGATATAGAAGACAATGTCTACGTACCTCAATTTATGAAAATTGTACTTGCCACTTTCACTCAACTTGCCAGAAAAAGCCCCGACATAAATCAGCGCTCTGGTGTGAGTTTAAGAGTTACTATTTCAAACTACGAAACCTTACTTGCCCAAACATTTCGAAGGTGCATTCAGCTGGGAGAGAAATCAAGCCCACGTATATGCGATTTGGAATATATCTTATCGTCTACCGCGGGAAAATTAGAACTCGAGACTGTCGAAGAGGGCAAGGAATCAGAAGTGATTTTTTCCATCTTGGAGAGAGCTGTATTAAATACATTTGCTGAGCTGATTGACAAAGACAGGCTTTCCTCGGTTGTGGAAAGCATTGGAAACGGACTAATTATTGAGATTGGAACGAATAGGCCAAATATTCACTACACTAACATTTACGAATCAATCGGCGGACTGGAAAATACATTAGCAAGCATTGGAGGCTCTCGTGAACCGGAGGTAATGTCTTCTGCCCTTGAATTCGTCCTTGAGGGATTGCATTTGAATCGGCTTATCAATAAGAATTCTCATGGTGGAGGGGGAATCTATAAAGGTAATTGATGTGGGTCACTGTCAAATTCCCGCCAGAATACGTACCCTGAAATGAGTAAGTTGCGCTTACTTGAAGCCACGATTATAGAAAGCTAATTGGTGACTAGATGACTAATAACAATAATAAATTGTCCATGGCCAGCGCGTATGATCCTGCTACGGTTGAGCAGCGAATATACGACAATTGGAATTCAACTGGAAAATTCCAACCGACCATTGATAAAGGAAAAGACCCCTTTGTAATGATCATGCCACCCCCAAACGTCACAGGTGAACTTCACATGGGTCACGCCCTAACCTTCGCTGTTGAAGACATGATAGTGAGGTGGCATCGTATGAAAGGTGAGCCTACACTGTTTTTACCGGGAACAGATCACGCGGGAATAGCTACACAAGTTGTTGTCGAGCGTCTATTAGCCTCGGAAGGAACCAACAGACATGACCTTGGCCGCGAAGCATTTGAAGAAAGGATATGGAGTTGGGTCGAAGAGTATGGGGAACGGATATACGATCAACTTAGAAGACTGGGAACCTCCTGTGATTGGTCTCGAAAAACTTTCACTTTGGATGATGGTCCGCGCAAGGCAGTACGGAAGACTTTTGTGGACCTTTATCGTAGAGGCCTCATATATAGAGGGGAGAGAATAACTAACTGGTGCCCCCGATGTTCTACTGCTCTTTCTGATTTAGAGGTTAAATACAAAGAAGTAGTCGGTTCATTGTATGAGATCAAATATCCGTTGACAGAGGACGGCGATTATGTAGTCGTGGCCACGACGAGGCCTGAAACAATGCTTGGGGATACCGGGGTGGCAGTCAACCCGAATGATAAACGGTACCAAAGCTTGATTGGGAGTTTTGTATCTCTTCCTCTCTCCGACAGGCTCATTCCCATAGTTGGAGATGAAGCGGTTGAAATAGAGTTTGGCAGTGGAGCACTTAAAGTAACACCCGGTCATGATCATGTCGACTTTGAAATAGGTCAGAGGCACCATTTACCAATAGTAAACGTTATAAGTGAAGATGGACGAATGAACGCCGGTGCGGGAAGGTTTTCTGGGATGGACACTTCGTCTTGCCGAGAGGCGATCATAGAGGACCTCCAATCGAGAGGCCTCCTCTCAAATGTTAGGGATTTTACCCATTCAGTGGGACATTGCGACAGATGTGATGAAGTAATCGAACCATTGGTTACGAAGCAATGGTATATCTCTGTCGAACCCCTCGCGAAGCCCGCTAGAGACGCAGTCCGCAACGGCGACATTAAAATCATCCCGGAAAGATTTTCAAACGTCTACTTCAATTGGATGGACAATATCAGGGACTGGCCAGTAAGTAGGCAACTGTGGTGGGGCCATCAAATTCCCGTTTGGTATTGTGAAGATTGTGATGAAGAAATCGTTGACTATACTGACCCGACCTCCTGCCGAAAGTGCGGTTCGTCAAAGATATCACGTGACCAAGACGTCCTTGATACCTGGTTTAGTTCTGGTTTATGGACCCATTCAACTTTGGGATGGCCCGAAGAAAATGAAGACCTCAATTACTTCTATCCAGGTTCGGTGATGGAGACCGGATACGACATTCTGTTTTTTTGGGTTGCGCGAATGATCATGTTAGGGATAGAAAATATGGGCGAAGTTCCCTTTAGAACAGTATACCTTCATGGACTGGTACTGGATCCAGAAGGCGTGAAGATGAGCAAAACGAAGGGAAACGTTCTAGATCCTTTAGCACTTATCGATGAATATGGAGCCGATGCAGTTAGATTCGCATTGACTACAGGTACAGCAGCGGGCAACAACGTACGAATGAGCGAAGGACGGCTCGAATCAAGCCGTAATTTCGCCAACAAATTGTGGAACTCTGCCAGGTTTGTACTAGCCGCTATAGAAAGAGAAGGACTTACAGAGTCATGGGTGGAAGCAAAGCCCGTGCATTTGCACGATAGGTGGATTGTTTCCAAACTTAATAAATTGCAATTGAATGTAGATCGCCACATGAACGAATATCAGTTTGGTGATGCCCAACGGGAAATCCACGATTTTCTTTGGAGCCAATATTGTGATTGGTACATCGAGATGTCCAAGATACGAATGCAGGCCGACTCGCCTGATTCACCAGTTTCAACTTTGGTATACGTTCTCGAGAAGACGTTAAGACTCCTGCATCCCTTCATGCCCTTTGTCACAGAGGAAATTTGGGGCAAACTGTGTCGTTCAGTCAGCATTCCTGCAAAATGGCCGGAGGCCCTGATAGTCGCAGAATACCCCGTTTGTAATCGAGAACTTTTAAACCAAGATGCTGAAAACGACATGGAGATCATGTTTGAACTTATAGGATCGGTTCGTAATATCAAAGCGGAATTGAGAATTCCGCCCAACGTCAAATTACCTGCCGATCTCGCCTCATCGGAATACCGCGAACTGTTGGAATTTCACAAAAAAGACTTGTATGTGCTTGCAGGTATCGACACGGACAAACGAAACAACATCTCGCGGGACTCTACTTCCAGCTCGGTAACACTTGTAACCAACGGGATTACTGCTTCTCTGGACATAGGGAATTACGCTGACGCGAAGATCGAATTGGACCGATTGGTCAAAGAAAGAGATGAGGTCCTTAAATATACGCAAACTATAGAGAGGAGGTTGGCCAATTCAGGCTTCACCGCGAACGCACCGGAGGAAGTGATCGAAAAAGAAAAAGAAAGGTTGCAGGGTGCAGTTAACCGAAAGGAGCGCCTTGAGGAAATTTTGAGAAGTCTAAGGAAATAGAATTGTCGATGTTCTCTTGACTAAGCTGCCGCACAGCATCTCTTGTATTTCTTCCCGCTTCCACAAGGACAAGGACTGTTCCGGCCAATTTTTGCAGTGGTTCTTCTAGAAGGACCGCTTCCTGAAGAGGTAGGTGGTGTACTCATACGCCTGGGTTTGGTTCGTACAGCTGGCGCACTCTGACCCAAGCCTGTGTTTCCAGCACGAAATATAGAATGGCTGACATCATCTTGAATACGTTCCTGAAGAAGTCGAAACATTTCATGGCCTTCTTTGCGGTACATAACCAGTGGGTCTCTCTGTCCTACAGCCTGTAATCCAATGCCCTGTCGTAAACTTTCCATCGTTGTCAAATGCTGTACCCAATTGCGATCTATAGAGCGAAGCATCAGAAATCTCTCTATCTCCCGACAATTCTCGGAACCAAGTGTGCCTTCAAAGCTTTCATATATACTATCCAGATGTTCACTGAAAAAAGCGAAATATGCTCCCGAACCTTGGGCGATAATAGAGTCAGTATCTTCGAGTAAGGAATTAAGTGGCACAAGACTGGTCAATTCAGAGACCATGCGATCAATTTCCCAATTTTCGACGACGTTTCCACTTAGACAGTCGGATATAATCCTTTCACTCTCAGCCGTTATCATTTCCCTAATCTGATCGGACAGATCCATTCCCGCTATCACTTTTCCTCGTTGCTCATATATAACGTCTCTATGAGTGTTTACCACATCATCATATTCAACAAGGTGTTTTCTCATGTCAAAGTGAAAAGCCTCTACCTTTACCTGAGCATTCTCTATAGACTTGGAAATCATCTTATTTTCTATAGGTGTCTGTTCATCCATCCCAGCCCAGTTCATAATAGATTGAATCCGGTCTCCTCCAAAGCGGCGAACTAAGTCATCATCTAGAGCTACGAAAAATCTAGTTTCTCCTGGATCGCCTTGTCTCCCAGATCGACCTCTCAACTGATTATCGATCCTTCTAGCTTCGTGCCTTTCCGTACCGATGATGCACAGTCCACCCGCAGCCACTACTGCTTTATGACGTTTTTCCCACTCAGAGGGATTTAGTCCAGATTCTTCGGGGCTTCCTCCTAAAACAATATCGGTTCCCCGTCCTGCCATATTTGTTGCGACCGTCACGGACCCGGGTTTTCCAGCCTGCCCAATTATAAGAGCTTCTCTTTCATGCTGTTTTGCATTTAATACCTCGTGTTTTATGCCCTTACGCTTCAGAAGGCCG
The DNA here is from genome assembly GCA_964409595.1 of uncultured Dehalococcoidia bacterium. Taxonomy (GTDB): domain Bacteria; phylum Chloroflexota; class Dehalococcoidia; order Lucifugimonadales; family UBA826; genus CAYPDR01. Next base: position 21,372 of record CAYPDR010000003.1, on the reverse strand, counting down.
CTTATAATCTCCGACCTGTCTATATCTGTTGTGCCCACTAATACAGGTTGGCCTCTAGCTATACGATCCTCTATATCTGTAACGACAGCCGAGTATTTGGATTTCTGATCCCTATAAATGAGGTCACGGTGGTCAATGCGTTTAACTTCCTGGTTAGTTGGTATAGAAACGACCTCCAACTTGTAAATCTTCCAGAACTCTTCCGCTTCTGTTGCGGCAGTACCTGTCATTCCAGAAAGCTTCCCATATAGCCGGAAATAGTTTTGGAGAGTGATGGTCGCGTAAGTAACGGACTCCCTTTGTACCGCCACCCTTTCTTTTGCCTCTATGGCCTGATGGAGTCCGTCTGAGTAACGGCGCCCTTCCATAAGTCGACCAGTGAATTCGTCAACAATTACAACTTCACCATCTTTGACCACATATTCACGATCACGCATGTAGAGAACTTCTGCCCTAACAGCATTCTCGACAAAATGTGCTTGCCCAAAATCCTCAGCATCGTATAAATTGTCGACTTTTAGAAATTTTTCTATTTTCTCTATACCGATGGTAGATAAAGACACTGCTTTCAGTTTTTCGTCAACAGTGTAGTCTTCCTCCTCCCGCAAGCTTGGGGCAATTCGTGCAAATTTTATGTAATCGTTAGGATTTTGTTGGGAAGGGCCACTTACTATTAGGGGAGTCCTCGCCTCATCAACGAGAATATTATCGACCTCATCGACGATAGCGAAATTCCTAGACCTTTGCACCTGGCGGTCCAGGGTTTCCGCCATGTTGTCCCTTAAATAATCGAAGCCGAATTCGTTGTTGGTTCCGTATGTTATATCCGATTTGTAGGCTTCTTTCCGAGAAACTTCGATTACCCGGGGCCCACCATCGCTATCTTCTATTCGAAAAGCACCGTTATTTTGAAGTACCCCCACTGAAACACCAAGCTTCAAGTATATGGATCCCATCCACTGGGCGTCCCTTTTCGCTAGATAGTCATTTACAGTTACAACGTGAACTCCGCTTCCTTCCAGACTATTTAGATAGGCTGGAAGGGTTGCAACCAGAGTTTTACCTTCCCCGGTTCGCATCTCCGCAATCTTACCCTGATGCAGTACTATTCCCCCGACCATTTGGACGTCGTAATGCCGCTGACCTAAAGACCGACGAGCGGCCTCCCGCACAACAGCGAAGGCCTCTGGAAGGAGGTCGTCCAAAGGGGCCCCTCCATTTAATCGACTCCGAAAATCTTCGGTCTTGCAAAGCAACTCTTGATCGGTCAGTCTTTCAATTAATCCTTCCAACGCATTAATTTCATCGACGATGGGTTGGATCTTTGAAACGGCTTTTTCGTCAGAGTTGCCAAAAATCCTAGAAATGTTGCTTAATAATGCCATATGTTCGTATGCCTACCCGCAAGCTCAATTATACAGTGGATTTAGCCAAGATTTGAAAGTGACAACTGTGCGGCTCTTCAAATTGATTAAATTACTCCTGTGAATTGAACAGTGCACCAACGGACAAGCCTTTATGTATCCTGTTTATGGCCTCGCCAAGCATTGAAGCCATGGAAATTATTGTTAGTTTGGGAGTGTGTTTCCGATTCGGCACAGGCATAGTATCGGTGACTACTATTTCACTGACATCGCTCTCTTCCAAAACTTGACAGGCTTTTCCTGATAGAACTGGGTGAGTGACAGCACAATAAATGTCAGTTGCACCATGTTTTCTCAAAGCCTCGGCAGTGGCCACGACAGTGCCACCTGTACCAATCTCATCATCGACTATGAGGGCCGTTTTACCTTCCACATCTCCGATAAGGCTCAGAGCCTCGACACTATCTTTATTACCGATCCTGTGCTTTTCGACAATGGATATAGGTACATTTAGATATCGTCCTGTGTCCCTTGTCCTCTTAACATCTCCTGCATCAGTGGCAGAAGCTACTTCTATCTTTTTTCCGTTATCCTGCATGTGCCTTGCAAGCATTTGCACCGCTGTGAGTTCGTCAACCGGTATATTAAAGAAGCCCTGTATTTGACCAGCATGCAGATCCACAGTAAGCACCCTGTCTGCCCCGGCAACCGTCAATAGATTAGCAACCAATCGTGCCGTAATCGGAACACGCGGTTGATCTTTCTTGTCACTTCTTCCATATGAGTAATGGGGAATAACAGCCGTAATACGGCCAGCTGAAGCTCTTTTGGCTGCGTCAATCATAACCAACAGTTCCATGATGTGGTCATTTACAGGTGCGGAGAATGACTGAACTAGAAATACGTCCCGCTCACGTATATTCTCTTTGAAGCTTACAAACGTATTGTCATTACTAAATTTGAATACATCACACACTCCCAAGGCTATACCTAAGTAATCACAGATATCTTTGGCCAGCCGGGGGTGGGAGTTGCCGGAGAAAATTTTTAAATCATCAAACAGGGGCATATCACTACCTGAGGCAGGATCTTAATTGGTCGATGGATAGCTGTCTTCGTACGTCGGCTCAGCCTGAATTTGCGAACAGTATTGTACCACAGGATCTGTCATATACTTCCCTTGGATTGAAAGTGGAAGGTGGCGTTTCGCGGCTGGTATTGGGGATATGAAGGTAATGGCTTTTTACTGGAGCTAAGGCCATCATGAATGGAGGAATATAAAAACCTTGATGGAACTGTAGGGCCCACTATGAAAAATACTGTGGAAAAGCATGGTAGGTACAATTCTTTTATATTTCGGATGAAGGATGGGACGCTGTTCTAATATTTTGAAACGTCAGGGTACTTTAAGTATTCGCTGGTGGGGATGTCGACTGAAAAAGTTAATACCAGTTGCGAGGAATTGGTAAGGCCATTTTCGATATTCTTGAAATTTGTGCCACTGACAAAGCAATCGTTCAGATGACTGAAGTGTTCCACCTCTATGAGAAAAAAGGATAGAGCAAATATGCGATTGGAAAATAAAAGAGCAATAGTGACTGGAGCATCCTCTGGAATAGGTCGCGCGATAGCGAAACTATTCGCCTCAGAGGGGGCTAATGTCATAGTAGCTGACATTGATGCAACCGGAGGGAGGGAAACTGTTAGGTTAATTTCCAACGGAAAAGGCGTATCCCATTTTATCTCCACCGATGTATCGTCGCCAGAGCAAGTTTCCAACATGGTAAGCCAAGCGAAGGATTATTTGGGAGGCATAGATATATTGGTAAATGACGCAGCCGCATTTGTTTTTGGAGAGATAGAACAAGTCACAGCAAAGGATTGGGAACGGACGTTCAACGTCAACGTATTAGGGTCCGTGTACACCGTACGCGAATGTCTGCCATACCTACGTCTCTCTCAAAGTCCGTCGATAGTAAATATCGCTTCTGTTAGTAGTTTTATCGCGCAACCAGCATTCATTCCGTACAACACATCGAAAGGGGCTTTACTTCAGCTGACGAGATGCCTGGCGATGGATCTCGCTCCAGACGGGGTAAGGGTAAACTGTGTATGTCCAGGTTCAATATACACTCCTGCCACCGAACGCCATATCGCCTTTGAAGGTAGCGATCGAGAGGTCTTTTTGCAACGGGCAGCGAAAGACAGCTTTCTAAAAAGAATAGGCAAGCCAGAGGAGGTCGCCTACGCAGCTCTTTTCCTAGCCTCTGAAGAAGCTTCCTTCGTTACAGGAACTCATTTGGTTGTTGACGGGGGAGCGACAGTATGACGACTCGGGAAAGAGGCTCAGACTTCGAGTTTGTGGACGCGCATGTCCATTTTTATGATATGGGCCACCCAACTCTATATTATGGTCATTGGCAGCCGGACGCTGACCATCCCGTGTTAGGCTCACAGACTAGAAAATTAGGCCAAAGAAACTACTTGGCCAAGGACTTTCTCAAAGAGGCAATTCCACATGGTCTTACCAAAGCCGTCCATGTCCAGGCAGCAATCGGATCCTTGGATCCCGTTGACGAGACGGCTTGGTTACAGGCAGCCTCTGATTCCTCGAATTGTCCTGACGCAATAGTCGGATATGTCGATTTGCGTGGACCGGACGTACAAAAGCAGATAGAAAGACACATGAGGTTTGACAACTTTAGGGGGATCAGAGATTTTTCGTACGGAAATTACCTTGAAAACAGTGATTTTCACAATGGATTCTCCTTACTGGCCCAGTACGAATTAGTGTTTAGTATTGCCGCCCAATGGCAAGATATGCGTAAGGTAGCTTCCCTGGCCAAAGACAACCCATATACAACAATAGTTCTTGACCATGCAGGTTTGCCACAAGAGAGAAGTAATGACTACTTCATAAACTGGAAATCCGGTATGTCCATTGCTGCAAAAACAGAAAACATCACGTGTAAGATTTCTGGTTTGGGGATGGCCGATAACTCATGGACCGTGGATTCAATCCGCCCATACGTAGAGACTTGTATAGAACTATTCGGTTATGAACGTTGTCTGTTTGCCAGCAATTGGCCGATAGACAGTTTATGGAGTTCGTATGGTGACCTGGTTAAGGCTTACAGGGAAATAACAGACTTATATTCCGAGTCAGAGGTTATACATATGTTTTCGTCAAACTCCCAAACTCTTTATCAGATCTAGCAAGATGGCCTAGAATTCCGGAAGCACTTGGATAAAAAGGAGCAAAAGACATGACAACCGGCGCCGACTTGATCGCAAACATTTTAAAAACAGAAGGTGTGGATTTTATGGGTGTAATCCCCTTCAACACATTGGAGGAGGCGGGCGCCAAGGCTGGCATTCGTCCGCTGATATTCCGTCAAGAGCGGGTAGGGGTTAATCTAGCAGACGGCTACAGTCGAATAACTAACGGAGAGAAAACTGGGGTTTTCGCTATGCAAGCCGGACCAGGAGCCGAGAATGCTTTTCCGGGTGTAGCCACCGCATACGCCGACTCGGTTCCCATATTGCTGTTGCCAGCCTCAAGCCCCCGAAGCAGGCACGGAGTGCCCCCTACTTTTCGTCCAAGTGAGACCTACAGTAAGGTGACCAAATGGTCAGCAAGCGTGCCGACTGCTGACAGCATATCAGAAATGATGCGAAGAGCCTTCACTCAGTTGAGACTCGGACGTCCAGGACCCGTTTTACTTGAGGTACCGAGTGATTTATTGCGTGAGGAAATTTTTGTCGACCATTCTGGATATGTTCCTGTCAAAAAAATCCGGTCGGCTGGAAATCCACAAGACGTTAAGGCCGCCGCTAAAATGCTTTTGGGGGCCAATCGCCCACTCATACAGGCAGGCCAGGGTGTTTTGTATGCCCAGGCCTCAAATACACTTACAGAGTTGGCTGAGCTTACCGGTATTCCTGTAATGACAACGATGGCGGGGAAGAGCTCGTTCCCCGAGAATCATGCCCTATCTCTTGGAACAAGGAGTAGCACAACCACGGATATGGTTGTGCATTTTATGGAAAAATCTGACTTAATTCTGGGGGTTGGCTGCAGTTTTACGAGAATACACCACGGGATGGATCTGTTCGACGACAAAGTACTTGTCCACGTTACAAATTCCCCTGACGACGTCAATAAAGACTATTCACCTGATCACGTGATAATAGGGGACGCGTATCTGGTCCTTGAGGATCTTATAACTGAGATAAAAAATTTAATGGCTACCAATAGTGGATACAAGTTTGACTTCCAAGACGAGATCGACAAGGTTCGTAGGAATTGGTTCGACTATTGGATGCCCCGTCTCACTTCTGACGAGACTCCCGTTAGCCCGTACAGAGTGATTTGGGAACTAATGCAAAATACTGACCCCGCTCAAACAATAGTTACCCACGATTCTGGGAGCCCGAGGGATCAGACAATCCCGTTTTACGAAGCAACAAATCCGAATGGTTTCATAGCCTGGGGTAAATCGACTCAACTTGGCTACAGCTTGGGTTTAGCCATGGGCGCGAGAATGGCAGAGCCCAAAAAAATATGTGTGAATGTGATTGGTGACTATGGGTTCGGTATGGTGGGTTTAGATATTGAAACTGCGGTCAGAGAAAATATACCTGTGTTCACAATTATCTTGAACAATTCAGCGATGGGAATATACCGACCCCACAATTTTCCAACGGCAAACGAATTATATGGGACAAAATACACTTCAGGCCATTATGCCCAGGTCGCCGAGGCGATGGGTAGTTACAACGAGAGAGTTAATAATCCCCATGAAGTAGGAACGGCTATAGCTCGATGTGTGAAGGTAGTGGAGTCAGGTAAGCCTGCGGTCCTGGAAGTTATGACCAAAGAAGAACCAGATATGCCCCATAGAATATTTTAATCCATAGGATACGAATGGAAGATACAACAACCGTAAACTAAATATAAGAGGAAAGGTATAGCTATATGAGTTTTAGTAAATTTGATCTCACCGGAAAAGTCGCACTTATCACGGGAGGAAACAGCGGAATCGGTTTAGGAATGGCTCAGGGCCTCGCTGATTCTGGCGCAAACGTATGTGTGTGGGGAACTAATGAGATGAAAAATATCGCTGCTGAAAAATCCCTTACCAGAGAGAACAACAAAGTAGCAGCACTTCAATGCGACGTTTCGGACGAAAATGCAGTAGAGAATGCATTTAAAGAGACTCTACAGATTTTCGGAAAAGTTGACTCTTGTTTTGCCAATGCAGGGGCTGGCGGGGGTGCAGCTTTCCATGAGTTTCCTACGGAGACATGGAAACGCGTAATGGCTATCAACTTGGAAGGAACCTTCTACACTTTCAGGGCTGCCTCTAGGCACATGATAGAAAGGGGTGAAGGCGGTCGTCTAATAGGTACCTCAAGCACATCCGCAATACACGGAGCGGCTAGAAACGAAGCGTACGCCGCGACTAAAGGAGCGATGCTCGCAATGATCCGAGGATTATCCGTGGAATTAGCTCGCTACGGAATCACTGCCAATTCCATCATACCGGGATGGGTCGAAACCGCGATGACTTCAAGAAGGGTAGGGGACGAAAAATTTGAAGACCGTGTTATGAAGCGAGTGCCCTTGAGGCGTTGGGGACAACCAGAAGACTTCGCTGGATTAGCCATATATTTGGCCAGTGACGCCTCTTCCTACCAGACCGGGGAAGAGTTCGTTGTTGACGGCGGGTATACAAGGTTTTAAAAGGTAATTATAGGGTTAACAGGTGATCCTGTGCCCCCTTCTATATATAGAGGAGCAATAGTCAAATAAAACTCGTATCTTCCAAGTTCCCTGCATACGTTTGATAATCGCTCAAAGTTGGCATTATCAAGTAGTGGCATACCCATATAGGGAATGGCGATCTCGTGGACAGCTATTCTCGCGGGATAATCATATTCGACTTGGGCAGCCTCTTGAAGATCCCATCCTAGTATCGAGGCATCCGTATCATAGAGATACTCCAAAATGGACGGGGCGTTTCCAGGTGTATTAGGGGGGAACACAAACTCGTGTTGGGGGTTCGCGGCCCAGAACGCTGAGCACCCCGAACGAATTAGCACTGCATCTCCGGCTCTAGGTGTCAATCCGACAGACGTTGCCCAATCTTGAAGATCCCAACCCTCCACAGGTCGATCTATATCGACGTAATCTTGGTTTCGAAGAACAGGTATGTCATAGAGAACCCCTCTCGTAACGATCCCATCTTTCCAATTGTCGACGGAATGAGTTTTTGCGCCTTCTTGAGTGACCATTTGAGGGTCCCCGTCGTTGTAGAGCCTACCACCCTCTGATATGTTACCTGTAAAAAAATGGCATAGACTATCAATGTGAGTATTTACAAACCCATGATAAGACAGTCCAATATAATCTCCAGACCCAGTCTCGCTGACTGATATCACATGGTCTGCAGGGCGGGGATTTCGTCTTTCATCAGGAACCACTTCGGCAGTGGCAATAGGATTTGAACACGAAACTGTCATCCCAGATTCGATAAGACTGGAGGCATAGAGAATTGCTGTCGAATCTATGTGATTCAAAGTTCCCAATTGATCTGTTTCGCCCCACCTCCCCCAATTATTAAAACGCTTTTTATAGTCCAAATATTCTTCAACAGTGGTAGCAGTTCTATCTTTCATCCCCATATTGTCCCTCCGAGGTCTTTAAAATGAGTAAATTAGGATCTACCTCTTTGTAAGCCATTCTATAATTGACGTTATCCCATCAATCATTAGAGCGTAGCCTACCCCGGCAATTGGGCGACCTTGATTCGTTTCCATTCTCGACGTGTTAATTCCAACTAATTTTCCATTACGATCTACCAAAGGCCCTCCGCTGTTTCCAGGGTTAAGAGAAGCATCAGTCTGGGCGAAAATGTATCTGTCTTCTATGTCGCTGGTTACAGGTACCCTCTCGACAATGGATGAAAGTATTCCGGATGTTACAGTGTAATTCCCAAGAATGGGGTATCCTAGTGCGTAAACACTTTCGCCGAGATTGGGGACGGTGGCATCGTGAATATTCATATATTCAAAACCAGCCCCTTCTACTCTAATCACGGCTAGATCTACATCTTTGCGGCGACGGTGAAAGTATGCAGTGGTAGTCGCGTGGTCTCTGAATGTTACATCTATTAACCTAGCTTGGTCGATAACATGATTGTTGGTGAGAATTAAACCATTTTCATCGATTATAACCCCTGTACCGGTAACGGTTTGTATTCCTGAATCGGTTACTGCCTCCACCCTGATCCTAACAATGCTGTTTTCTATAGAGTTCAACATCTTACTCACGGTCGGCGTGGTGGTGAACGTGGGAGTCACTGTCACAGTGGGAAAGGACGTTGGAGTCGGTAGAGGGGTAACTGTGCTCGTTGGAGTAGCAGAAGGAATTGGAGTAGACGTAGGTGTCCATGTGGGCAGGGGAGTGTAAGTCGGTAAGGGCGTGTACGTAACTAAGGGTGTGTAAGTCGGTAAAGGCGTGTACGTAACTAAGGGAGTGTAAGTCGGCAAGGGGGTATATGTGGGAAAAGGAAACAACGTTGCCAATGGGGTGTAGGTTGGCAACGGTGTGTAGGTTGGTAAAGGAGTGTAGGTTGGTAAAGGAGGAACAGTAGGAGCATACAAAACGGATTTGGCAATCTCGAACTTGGCTTCGACAGTAGCAGCGATTTTAGATTCTACCTCCTCATCGGGAGTTAGGGGAATTGGCGTGTTTCTAGCGCAAGCGGTGGAAAAAAAGAGGGCAACAATTAACAACGGTACAGCAGACTGCAAAACCATTTTATGTCGGTTACCGGGCCCAATTGCAACCAATTTGTATTTCATTTAACCTTAGGCTACAGCCATCCTTCCACTTTTATTCTAAAACTCGATCACTTTACACGATCGTGCTCGCAGGATGTTAAATAGTTATTTAAGACCTGAAGAAACGGAACACCAAACTTGGGCGAGGTCTCTCAATATATAACATGCATCATGAAACTAACCGACGAGGACTCGGAAATCGACTACGAAGTAAAGGGATTAACTCAACCTTACAACTTTTTCGGTAGCCAGGTCTACGATCTCATCGTCGCTGTATTTCGCTATCTCTTTTAGTATTTCCTGAGTATGCTGTCCGATAGTCGGAGTTGACCCAACAACCATTTCGGTGCGGCTAAATTTAATCATCTTCCCAGCAACGTGTATCTTCCCCGCAATCGGATCCGGGACCTCCACCAAAATCTCCCGCTCGTGCAGGTGCGACTCCTGTGACGCCTGCGCGACATTATTGACTGGTGCGCAAGGGATGCTGAAACTGGAAAGGAAATCAACAGCGTCCTTCATTGTCCGTTCTGAAAACCAGTAAGATAAAACTTGATTGATAGCGTCACCATTTTCCGCCCTTGAAGCTCTATTATCAAAACGAGGATCGGAAGCCCATTCCGGTTTTTCTATGGCTTCACACATCCTTTCCCAAATATTGTCGTTGCCAGCCGCAATAATTACGTGACCGTCTGATGTCTCATACATTCCTCCCAGCGGATTCTCGGCACCACCATAGCTAGTCGGGCGTTCTGTTTCATGACCGTTTCCCAAATATGCAGTAATCGGAATTTCATTTGCCGTAAAACCTGTGTCTGCAAGCGAAACGTCTATAGCTTGACCCTCACCCGATATTTCTCGTTCACGCAAAGCGGCCAATGCCCCAATGGTGGCGTGCAAGGATGTTATTCTGTCAATTAGTGGGAAAAATGTTTTTGTAGGGGGGTCGTCCCTGAGCCCAGTCAGGGACATCATGCCACCCATCGCCTGCCCGATCGGATCAAAACCTACCTTGTCCTTATGGGGTCCATATTGCCCATACGCGGAAACATTTATCATCACGATTTTAGGATTTAACTTCTTCAGAACTTCGTATCCGAATCCCATAATATCTATCGTTCCCGGTCTAAAATTTTGGAGGAAGATATCAGACTCCCTCACAAGACGTGTAAGAACTTCCTTTCCCTTGTCTGTTCTGAGATCTATCGCAAGGCTCTTCTTCCCGCTGTTGTATTGAACCCAATAAGCGCTCTGCCCCCTCACGGTAGGACCATTTTGACGACTCTCATCGCCTCTCAAAGCCTCTACTTTTATGACCTCTGCCCCCATACGAGCAAACATAAGGCCACATCTTGGTCCGGCCTGGTATCGGCCAAGATCGAGCATCCTAATACCTGATAGAGGGCCAACATCATTTTCCTGTGTAGACATTTTTTACTCCGTATTCCAATCTTTCTTAGATGTCGAATCCACCTATTGTGTATCTGGAGCCAGGAATCTGGCCTTGAATCCGGAAGCAAGACTCGAGACGGGGCGGGGACACGTGTCTCCGCCCCGAAAATGTGAGTCACTATGGCAAAAACTGATCAATACCAACCGTAGCCGGAGTCGGACCAGTGGGGAAAACAAGGGTCTTCGCCCTATCTGCACCAACTACTACTATGTCTATCTTGTCAGGGTCCGCCAAAAGTGGCATTGTGGTGTCTAAAAGCTCCTGATCACTTTTATCACGTATCCATTCCCAGTCTTTCTCCACTCTCGCATCATTCTTTGGCATAAAATGTATAAATTTACCTAGGCTGCCATACGCATGGTCGAATATGAACTGTTTCGCGTCCTGCTTTGACCAGCCTTCATCGCCGACAGGCCCAGCGACATCCGGAGGCATAAATATTAGCCGTTCCTGGCTTTGAAGATGTCCTACTGTCCTGTTCCCAAAGGTTATCCCGTAGGCCAAGGTCTTGAGCAATCCTTCGGCCGATGTATTCCCTTGGTCTTGAACATCCAACTCCCCATTTGTCGTGAAGATAGACACTGCACTCTCGTTATCTGAGTAGCCCTTGTCTTGGGCGAAGGACGGCCATGGGCTCGCGTCTTCATTTTCCGATAAACAGTGAACAAATTTTCTAGTTGTTCCTATGGTGTCCATGTCCATTTTGTTCGGGTACCACATGCCAATATTTTTCAAACAAAGATAGAAAGCCCTTCCAATAATAATATTGGCTTCATTGTCGCGACCAGGCCCTAACGCCGACCTTGGATTTAGGCCGACTTCTCTAGCAATCGGCCCGTTTACTACCAACATCGGTGCTTGAGGGCTGGTAGACATAAGAAGGGATTTCCCTCCTTCGCCGCCGAGTTCAGAAAGACATTTAACACCGGCTATGATTATTGGCATGTGTTCTGGCTTAGCACCAGCCATTGCTGAATTGATCGCAATCTTCTCAACCGTAGCCAACCCAAAACCGGGGGGCATATCGCAGACCACGTCATCGGCCCCGAGGCTAGTGCCTTGAATCAGATCAGCAACAGCACTCTCAGTTGGAGGATATAAAGGGAGAGCATCCGACCAATCCTGCAGTGTAAATTCAGCATTCATTTTTAAAACCGCTTCATAACGGTCATGCCCCTCAAACCTGAGAGAAGAATCGTCGTAGGCTGCCCTAGAGGCAGCAGTTCCATCAGAGGTAAGGCAGGCGATCAGGTCATCTATTGCGTCCTCAGTTTGAGAAACACACAACTCATCCGCAAGATTCCTATAAATTCTCGGAACAATTACAAACTGTAAATCCGGCATACCGAAAGTCCGACTACTCGCGATAGCGTCGTCCTCGAATCGACCGGATACGAGAGGAACCGCGGGTCGTCCCATTTTTTCGAGCTCAATCATGTCGTGGCACATCCACGACGCGCACGTTCCTCAATCAGCAGTGGCACCGATGACGACATCACACTCCTCACCGGCCTGCTTGACGATCGGCGGTGGCGTGGGATAGTTGCCACCGGTATAAAAATTAACTTTCACGTTATTGAATCTTTCTTGAATCATCTCTCCTGCACGATTAAGGGCGAGGTCTCCCCCATGTGTACCGCTCCAAATCAATCCTATCGTTTTCCCATCAAGTGAGTCTGGCCTAGGATTAGGTTTCAGAACATTCAACATCCCCCGCTGTTGTGCAACAGGATTAGACACTTCTAATAGATGCATTTCTCCCTCCGTTTCGCATATAACTCAGTTCGCTTGGTATCTAGCTGTAGCTGAAATAATATATCGGATTACGGCAACTAATGTAATAGCAATATCAAGATCGGGGTGAATCCCTACTTGTCAATACGCTATATACGAGGGCGGCTCAAAGTGAAAGCATCGTATTAGTCGCGCCGATAGGGTGCCTAATTGTGGGCTGAATCGCGAGATACCTCCCGACCTTGGAACCCTCGTCGTTGTTCCCCTACATGTGTCCAAGCCATGCCCCATTATCGGCGACAAGAAAGGGTGGAAACACATTCGGAAATACATGTAACAAGGTTGCGTAAAAATTCTCTCCGTTAATTGAACGGACTCCAAGTATGTAATCATGGTCCTTTCTAGATGACGCCTGACCTATTATCATTTTGGCGTTTGCCGGGGTGGAGACAGCTCTAGGAGGTTCAGCATGGTTCGCCCCGTCGCCGCAAGCAATGCCAAAGAGCCAACCGCAACCTGAGATTCACGGCTACCTCGATTTACGACCCTTCCTGTCAATAAATGGCCTGAAGCCTTCTAGGACGGGGGTAGGGGACAACTTTCCAGAGAGAGCTTCCTGCTCGCTGAGATAGGTATTTCTCCATGCCGCCCCTACATCGTCTATTAACAATTCTTTTATACCTTGAACCATTCGGGAGTCATTTTCAACAATCAATCCGGCAATTTCTCGAGCCTTTTCCATTAATTCACTGGAAGCAACTACATGATTCAACAATCCAATCTGCAGAGCTTCCTCCGCTTCAACAACTCGGGTAGTAAAGAGTAACTCCTTCGCCTTAGGCCAGCCGACCTGCATAGGTAAACTCCATGTAGCATTTATCCGCCCGTAGGCGGCCGCTAGAAATCGAAATTTCGTCCGCTCACACCCAACCCTCATATCCATGCTTGAGGCTAGTACAGCACCTCCGCCAAAGGCGAGGCCATTGAGTGCACCAATGGTTGGTTTGGTGCAATTTCCAATGTGCCACGCATACTCAGATCTTTTAGGGTCTGTTGGCGGGGGGTTATCACTTTCAGCATTCCTCGTCATCTCATGAATATCTGCCCCTGCAGTAAACGCACGGTCCCCCGAACCCGTGAAAATCACGGCTTTAATATCATCATCTGATTCCATGTCAAAGACAACCTCATCCATTTCACCGTAAAGCCGACTGTTCATTGCATTGAGCACCTCGGGCCTGTTTAGAGTAATGGTGCCAATTCCTTCATTCTTATCTATCAGGAGGGTTTCGTAACTCACAATCTGAACTCCTTAATCGGTTATCCTAGTTTTAGTTCTCTTGGAAATCATTCGCACCTCTTTCGTGGATCAGGAAACCCTTAAATCAAGTCCTCCAAAAAATTTGGGCGGGATGAGTGCGCAGCATAAAACTAACACACCCATCCGAACATTGTTAGAGTCTTGTCGGGTTATTGAGGCAACTTTGGATCTGGCCATTCCGAGAACTACGGAAATCTATTCCGTGAGCCCTGTGTGTCTCATGAGAGTCCTAAGTTGCAAACTAAACACTGTCATAACTCGCAGTAAGGCGCTCTTCGCAGCATTAGAGCAAATGGTCGTTTCACTTAACGATTTATCTAAATTTCATAATTAGGCGGAAACGAGCTCCACATCTTGGACTTGAGGAGCCTGCACATTACACATCCTCAGTAACATATCTTTGAAGGAATCAGGCTGCAGTATACATTCTGGGCAATCATCGTTCGTACCCTCGTTGTATTTAATTGACAAGACTCCCTCATCGCTGAGTCCTATCGGCTCAATCACAACTCCCTCGTTGTCTCTAGACATTATTCTCAAAGTGTTCAAGATATTTTCTATCTGTTCATCCATATGTTTTCTAACCTATATCCTCAGTATATTTCGCGGAATCCTAATGGAGATAGCGCGGTCGGTCAATCAAAACGAACTGTGGATCCAATTTGATGATCATTGGAGTGAATTGCAACAGGAGCTACAGGCTACAAATTAAATTGTGGTTCCACGTAGTCTTTGTCTTTAACGTATACTTGCACCCTGCCTCTCATGCAATCTGTGATTGCAATCCGGTTACGCCCGTCCACGGCCACACCCCTTGGCCTTTCAAATCGTCCCAGCTGTACCAGATCGACCGGGTCTACCCGCTGGAAGGCCTTAACATAATCTGGATTCGCAGAAATCCAGTCTTGGGCCGCGGATGAAAATTGGTTGTCGTCACCATATAAACCGCAAATTATCTCCCCATCCGGATAATAAACCTGGACGCGATTATTTCCTAGGTCTGTGACATATACGTCTCCGTCAGCATCTATCGCTACGTCGGATGGATGGTTGAGTTTACCCCCATCTGCTATTAGGGAACCGAAAGCCTGTATGAATTCGCCGTCTGAGGAAAATTTCTGTACTCTATTATTGCCCCAGTCGGCTACATAAACATCTTGGTTCTGGTCTGTTGCGATTCCCCATGGACCTAGGAGAAGACCTCGTTCTGTTCCCCTAGAGCCCCAGCTAGAAATGAATTTTCCTGACTTTGTGAACTTTTGAATCCTGTGATTCATACTATCCGAAATTAGTAGCTGAACTTCGCTGTCAAAGGCCAACCCCGAAGGACCGTTGAATTTTCCCAACTCTAATCCAGCTGATCCCCACTTCGACATTAGATTGAGATCTGAGTCGTATACAAAAATCATGTTACTGTATGAGTCTGCACAGTACACGTTTCCATCCTTGTCCACAGCCAACCCCTCTGGCCAAAGAACTTCCTCAGTGTTTGAATCGCAGATATGCTCCTGCTCAACTGTTGTTTTGGTAATTCTAGGTTGAAAGAGAGGATTGGCGAAAGCTCCGCCCATTCCTTCCGAAATCCCACAGTTACTTACATAAAGTATGTCGTCTGCACCGACAGCAATCGCCGAGGGACTGGCAAACCCAACTGCCGCCACGTGATGCCCGATAGCATGGCTAAAGTGCCACGTCCTACCTGATATTGACTTGGTCGAGATTACCATCAACACACTCCTTAAGACGAGATGTTCTCGCATTACCCCATGTAGGGTTGTCTATTGTAGGACGTTCAAGGTCATTTCCATTTAGCATATCAATCACTGATAAAACCTGGTTTTTCAAAATGACCGTCAACGATTGGTACGGGATCCAAGCCCAACCAGTCCTCCGCTATAGTGGAGTAGACACCTCTAAAATCTTGATTTGGCACTAGATCTCCCTGCTCCAACTGAGATGCATCAGTACTAGGATAGTCACCATAAATGCCACCTTTGACAGATGGACCTAATGCAAAACAGGCACCAGCAGCGCCATGGTCCGTACCCGAACCATTGTCTTTCACTCTTCGGCCAAATTCTGAAAAGAGAAACATCACCACATCTTTGTCAGCATCATGGTTTCGGAGGTCTTCCCAGAAATCAGTTATTGCCCTAGAGAGTTCTGTCCACAGCTTGTCAAAAACTGGAGGTTGCGAGGCATGAGTATCGAAACTTCCTAGTTGGGTATAGAAAACACGCGTCCCCAGATTGGCAGTGTGAATCATAGCAACGTCTTTTAGGCTTCGGGATATTGAGCTTGCACCGTATTCCACAGTGGAAGAATATCCATCAAGAGCCTGCTTTAGAATGTCCGCTCCCTTCAAGGCATCTAACCCTGTCCTAGCAAGATAATCATTGACGGGTCCAGACCCGATCGCTTGCCCGTACATGTTGGAGAACCGTTCTAGGACATTTGTCCTCACATATTCGTTTTCTATATTTGTCAGGAGGCCGTATGTGTTCAAGTCGGAGACCGACGCGACAGGCACTCCCGGCACCGTGAGCGCCCTAGGTAAGGCCTGACCTATGTTTACTCCGGTTATAGGATTATCGCCATTAGGATCCAGGTCCCGTATTGCCCGACCCAACCATCCCTCAGTACCTATCTTTTCGGGCTCACAAGTGTGCCATATATCCATAGATCTGAAATGAGACCTCGGAGAATTCTCGTATCCAACACCGTTGATTATTGCTAGATCTCCACGTTCGTAAATTTCCTTCATTGGCTCCATGGTTGGATGAAACCCCAATCGCCCATTCAATTTGACTACATTTTCTTGAGGAACAGAAAAAGAAAGGCGATTTTCATAGTAATTTGAGTCTGTAAATGGGATCACCGAATTTAGGTAATCATTCCCACCCGTTAATTGGACGACGACTACAACAGGATCTGCGTTATCTGGATTCATATATTATCTCCAGGTTGAAAATTAAGTTGAGAACCATTCTATTCAACAATATTGATATTCTATCGTGGATCCGATTAGTGCTAGAAGGTCAGCGATTCGGGATACGCCACGCCGATATTCCTCTTCATCATCCCAGCTAAGTTCACCTTCTTTTTGTGCATGCTCAATTAATTCTGCCATTGTTTCGTCAGAGGCTTTTACAGGCCCCATAAATAACAAACATCTCTCCACTAAAAGTTCGGGGCTTAAGGAGTTGCCATAAGAAGTAACGTATTTGGCGATCTTCTGTACCCCCGGGAGTTCGGTATTACTGAAATGGTCAGCAACGAAATTGATCCTTTTCACGACGGATCCTGTATTAACCCATTCTTTTCCGGTATGCCAACCTTCTACACTTGGGGGATTATGTAACCCTTGTCCCATGTACTCTGGATATTGGCCGAAGGGTACAAGGCGTGGATCGGGTCCCAATAAGTCGCCAGTTGCTCTCAGAGTTCCAACAATAACCTCTATAGGACTCTTTACCTTGGTATACATAGAGTCCTTAAAAAATTGGGAATTAAACAACGTCTTGAGAACAGGCTTGATTTCGAAATCGGATTCCACGAGGGCGTCAGCCAAAACTTCGATAGCGTTGGAGTCAAGCGGTGGCTCAACCTGCCAGGCCGGTACTGGGGGCTCGTCCGCGACAAAGAAATTGTAAAGGTGTCGGGCTATGAATCTTGGACAGGCTGGCTGCCGAAGAATGATGTCAATAATGTCCTCACCATTTAAGGCACCGGTATGTCCTAAGAATGTTTTCTCTCCAAAATCGTGTTCTTCAGGGCGGAATTGATAATTCCATGCAAACCGATTGTATGGGGACCGAGGTATCTTGGCCCTGATAGTCCAACCTGTGAATGCCCTAGCACATTCGTAAACATCCTGTTCAGTATAGTTTCCAACCCCGAGAGAAAAAAGTTCAAGAAGCTCTCGTCCCCAATTTTCATTAGGAGCTCGCTTATGGTTTTCATTATTGTCTAGCCAAAATATCATAGCTGGGTCTTGTGCGAGCTTTATCAGAAGATCCTTGTAATTGCCTAAGCTGTTTTCACGGAACATATGAATCTGCAAGGACATAGTCTGGTCGTTGTCTATCTTAGAGTTAGAAGTTGCAAAGATCTGGTGCCAGAAAAGAGTCATCTTTTCTTCCAAAACACGTTGTGTATTCATCAGGTGGAAAAGCCAATTAGCTGCCCCAGGCATCGGAGTCGCTCCGCCAACCTCGACATACGGCATTCTTCGATGTAGGAAGTGTTCATCAGCCGGGGGGGTTTCGTCCGGTGGATTCACCAGACGTTCAACCACCTTCTCATACCCTATCGATACTAACTCTTCGAGTTGACTACGGTCTGCGCCAAATCCGGCACGCCTCATTAGATGAGCTAACAGCTCAATTTCATTTTCTGCGGGCATATCCCATCCTTTGTTCAATCAAAAGACTATCGTTACGCAACACATTATAAGATGATCAACGTCAGCCAAAACAATATGTATATATATCTGCTCTCTGCATCTCCATCAACGTACCAGGAACGAGATCTTCCTTGTTAGTTGTGGCGAAGTAACCAAATATTACAGGTCAAGTTCATTTTTTCCAAGGCAAAGCCATGGGATTGTTCCTGGAGTTGCAGCTCTAACCTCGTAATACTCAATAATTAAATCCCTTGAGGGGCATATGAGATTGGCCTCGGAAGTTCTTAGTTTGGACCTGGCTGGACACTCTAGTCCGATAGCTCCGTACAAAGAAAATACACTAGAGTATTCGGCGGACATGACGGATACTAATATACGCTAGTGAAAATCCTTAATACAAGGCTGATTGAATTAGTTGAAGGATCAGAGGTTCGTTGCAAGTTGGGTCCGAACACCAACCCAGCCACCAAAGGCACAGGAATAGGAGATGAAAGTTAATGAAGCAGATGTCATAGGTCGCGTTTCTTCAGGCGCAGAACTGCACGACCTTACCTTCTTCGTGGAGGCACCCAGAAGCGAGGACCGATACTTATTCCCCCGAATATTATCAGCACATTGCTCAGGTCCTCGAAGAAGGAAAGTTTGATATCGGCTTTTTTGATGACAGACTTGCTATGCCTGACATGTATGCAGGCGACCACGCTGAGACAGTTAAGAATGGCATTCGTTGCACAAAATTGGACGCGGTCACTTGCCTGATGACTATGGCTGCCGTCACAAAACACCTCGGCCTCGGGGCCACTTATTCGACAACTTACTATGAACCTTTCCACGTGGCAAGACTGTTCCAGACGCTTGACCTTATGACCAAGGGTAGGGCGGCTTGGAATGTAGTCACCTCTGTAAACGATAACGAAGCACGAAACATGGGCAGAGAAAGCCATACCGACCACGATATCAGGTACGATCGCGCCGACGAGTTCATGGAAGCAGTTCTCGGGCACTGGGACTCTTGGGATGAAGACGCTATTGTGGTTGACAAAGTCAACAACCTCTATGCCCATCCAGATAAAGTTCGACGAATTGATTACAAAGGAGAATATCTAAGTTCTCGGGGTCCTTTTACTGTTCCTAGATCAATTCAGGGTCACCCGGTCGTCATACAGGCCGGAGGCAGTCCAAGAGGGAAGAGGTTTGCTGCCCGGTGGGGAGAGCTAATTTTCGCTGGTTATCGCAATAGGGAAGTAGGGAAGGTGGAATATGCTGCCCTTAAATCAGCTGCCACCGATGCAGGGCGAAATCCGGATAATATGAAAATCACCTCACTCATGTATCCCATAGTAGCGGAGACAAAATCTGAGGCCGAGGATAAGCGGGCAGCATACGAACTGCTTTCAAATGATATGGACCAGCTCCTCCTTCTTTCGGAAGCACTCAACTTCGATTTCTCAAAAAAACATCTCGACGAAGAATTCACCAATGATGAACTAGAAGGTTTGTCTGGGATGCAAGCTATGAGAGATCGGGTAATTTCTAGCGGAATCAACAATCCGACACCTAGGGACTTCATGCAAATTACCCGCCGCGGCCTACTAAGCGATGGTCACACCATGGTTGGTGGCCCAAAGGATATAGCGGACGAAATGGAAAGTTGGTTTCATTCCCCTGCGTGCGATGGGTTTGTCGTTGGACCAACTCACCAGCCGGGTGCCTTTGAAGATTTTGTAAAATATGTCGTACCCGAGCTACAAAAGCGCGGCGTCTACCGACGACAGTACACTGGGACTACTTTGAGAAATCATCTCGGTCTCAGCCGGCCAACTGTAGGTGACTGGAAGACAGTACAGGACGCTGAAAGTGGAAACAAAATTAACTGAGGGCCTCTCAGCTACGGATACACTATAGCTTAGTTAGAGTTTCCCGCTATTTCCTCTCGTAATCAGTCGGGTCTTCTACACCGATCAGGCAAAAAGCTTCTTTTCGTTCAAAACACGTCCCACATCGGCCACAGTGGAGCTCTTCCCCTTTATAGCAACTCCACGTTCTGGAATAATCTATGCCGAGTTCAAGTCCCCGTGTCGCAATCTGTGCTTTACTCATCTCAATATAGGGGGTCCAAAAAGACAAGTCCGCATGGCTGTAACCCTCTGTGGCTATCTTCTCCATCTTTTGGAAAGCCTTAACGAACTCGGGACGACAGTCTGGATAAACAACATGGTCTCCAGAATGCATTGCCGCACCTACGATAGGGCATTTCAAAGAGACTGCAGCACCATAGGCAACCGATAACATGATTGCGTTCCGATTCGGAACTACCGTGCTGGCCATATTGTCGGCGGCGTAGTGTCCCTCAGGTACTTCAATTGAATCGTCAGTTAGAGCAGATCCCCCGAGTATTTGATTGACGCTCGACAGATCAATCACCTTATGTGGAGCTCCGACATCGATGGCTAGGAGACGGGCATAGTCGATCTCCTTTTTGTGCTTCTGCCCGTAATCAAATGTCAACAGCAAAGGACTTCCTCCATCCTTGACAGTCTCGTGAGCCAAAGTAGCAGAATCCATCCCTCCGCTGACAATCAGAACATGAGTTGGAGTCACCAATTTATCTGCTCCTTTTTATAGCTGGTGCCAAGCGATGATAGCATGACAAAGTCGAAAAGTTGACTGACTTCAAATATGGGCTAATGTAGAAAACCGGTTTTAGTCAAGCCCCAGCAGCAAACAAGGCAATCCTATTCTTCCTTGTGAGCCTTAATTGTTCTCTTAGTTAAGCACGAGGTTACCCTAAATTCCCATTCAAGTGGCTTGTACTAGTAATCGATTTGCAAAAATTCATGTGGAATAGGAGCTCCATTGGGTGCTTACAGCCCATCAGAACAACTGGATACATAAAAAGAAGTACCCTACTGCCGAAGAAGCGATCAAGCACGGGATAGAGACCGGCTATTACCCGAATAGAGTGTTAAATTCCTAACAGATTTCAACAACCGATTATTTACACTTTTAAGACAGGTTCAATTCCTCATAGCCACTTGCGGCTACACCATCACAGCGACTCCGATAGGATTGAAGGCCGCCACTGTAACGCATACCTAATGTACGTGTTTGCCTACCCTCAATGTTGCTGTTGATGCCAGTCATCCAGGAGTCAACCTCGTTTGATAACAACCCTTCTCCCTTTTCTCTAACATGTCCTGCCCAACTCTCCACCGCTTCTCTCGTTGCCTCTGCCCGTGTCAGGTCC
>CAYPDR010000002.1:0-39330 GCA_964409595.1 uncultured Dehalococcoidia bacterium | reverse complement strand
CCCACACACCCTTACGGATACTACGTCCTGAACGTAGCGCGTCTGCCATTCCGCCACTTCGGCATACTTAATTATTCTTTTGTCCACGGTCAGTTCGCTCATGGTGGGCGATAGAGGACTCGAACCTCTGACCTCCTGCGTGTGAAGCAGGCGCTCTAACCGACTGAGCTAACCGCCCTAGCTACGAACTAGCCGGAGGCTTCGGGAGTATTAGATTCCTGGCAACGGCTGGATTTGAACCAGCGACCTAGCGCTTATGAAGCGCCCGCTCTAACCCCTGAGCTACGTTGCCCTGCTAGTCTTCTAAGTAATAGATAATATAATATAGCCTCTCAAACTGTGTCATTCATGAATAATAACGAAAACACCAGTAAAGAGCTTCTTCGAAATGTAGAGAATTCTTCTGTTCTCAACCTCGGGGCTAAAATTGAACTTTTAAAAACCTTGGCTTTATCCCTCAGGCCGTTTCCTGGATTCATGGGAATGTCTACGATTCAGGCCTTGGAATTGGACCCAAAGAGGGGGTTCCCCGATAGAGGCTGTGTCGTTGTCTCTGAAACAGGGGACATCAGAGAGTTGGAGTTGACTCTGCTAGCGGGGCCGTCAGCTGTCGGTGGAGTTGACCATAGCAACAGCGTGAAAGATTTAGATATTCCTCCAGAAGAAAGAGAGTGGTATGTCGATCGGGGTATCGAGTTGCTTGCTGATATTCTACGCAAGAGAACGGAACTGTAACCCGGACGTTCATCAACTGAAAATTTTCTCATTGCAGCACTAGCTCGCCTTTCTGTTATACTCGTATTGGAATCTCCCATAGAAGGGTCCATGTACTGGGATTAGGACGCTTTTTGAGGAGAAATTTTTTTGTCTGAGATCGCGATCGCACGCCGCCTCTATTCAGGTCGGTCAGACAATTAACGTGATGGAGGGTTCAGATGCCGGCTTACGCAGTCCTCGGTGCTCAATGGGGTGACGAAGGTAAGGGTAAGATTATCGATTTTTTGGCGAGCGACGCCGAGGTAGTAGCTAGATTCTCGGGCGGTAACAATGCTGGACATACCGTAATAAATGATTTAGGTGACTTTAGTCTTCACTTAATTCCGTGCGGTGTATTTAGAACTGAGGTCATGAATGTAATTGGTAATGGGACAGTAGTGGATCCTGATGTATTGATTGAAGAGATTCGGTCACTGGCAACTGCCGGGATTGACGTTGAGGGACGTCTAATAATCAGTGAAAGAGCCCATTTAATAATGCCCTATCATATCGTGTTGGATACCCTGGCAGAGACGGCTAGAGGGCTGTCGGCAATAGGCACTACTGGAAAGGGGATTGGTCCGGCCTACAGTGATATAACTTCCAGAACCGGCATTCGTGCCGCTGATCTTTTTGACTTGGAAACTCTATATAGAAGGATTGAAACGGTGCTAGAGTTTACCAACGCTGTGATAACAAAAATTTACGGTGGCGAGCCTGTGTCGCTTGGCGATCTTTACGAGAAGTGCCAATTGTGGTCTGAGAAATTGAAACCCTATGTCGGGCCAGCCGGAAGATACGTCAATGATGTTTTAGACCGGGGCGGGAATGTAGTGTTGGAGGGAGCACAAGGTATACTTTTGGATCTCGATCACGGGACATATCCTTACGTAACTTCTTCGAGCCCTACTATAGGTGGAGCAAGCACGGGGTTGGCAATCCAGCCTCAGCATATATCTACTGTTCTAGGCGTGTTTAAGGCTTACAATACCCGGGTAGGAAGTGGTCCGTTTCCTACGGAGCTTTTTGACGAGATTGGTGAACGAATTCGAACTTTAGCTCAGGAGTTTGGTACAACTACGGGCAGGCCTAGAAGGGTGGGATGGTTTGATGGAGTTGCTGCCCGATATAGCACAAGAATTAACGGGTATACTTCCGCTGTGATTACAAGGTTGGATGTTTTGGACGGATTTGATTCGCTGAAAGTTTGTACTGGCTACAATTTGAACGGCGACATCTTGGATGAATTGCCCGGCGGTAGTTCTGCTTTGGATCGGTGTAGGCCTATTTATGAAACATTGCCTGGTTGGGATAGGCCAACGGCAGGGTTGTCGGATATCGGCGAACTGCCGAAGGAGGCAAGAGCTTATGTGGAGAGGCTTGAGAAACTTATAAACTGCCCGGTTGACATAATTTCTACCGGACCACATCGGGACCAGACCATAATGCCTAAGTCCGTGATTTGAGAATTTTTACAGCAAGGTACATCACGGAACACAGGGTTATACAATCTGACTGCCTGCTGACGTTTTTCGTTAATTGATAGGTAAGTCAGGTTCGTAGAGGTCCATCACAGCATCAAACTTTGATGTGAATGTCTTGTCGGGGTCGCAGAGAGGCAACCTGTTTTTCCCAGCTCTGAACCCAGCTCTATTTACCGCGTATTTTATAGGTATGGGATTGGTGACCCAGAAAAGGGCTTTAAATATTGGAAGCATTTTTTTGTGCAAAGTGGCAGCACTTTCTATGTTGCCCTCAAGTATCAAGCCCATCATGGTTTTAATTTGATTTCCGTACAAATTGGACGCCACACTTACTACACCGTGCCCCCCGACGCACATAATGGGGAACGTCTCGTCATCATTTCCCGACCAAACTTCAAAGCCATCAGGAGCTTTATCAATGATATTTGTTATCTGGACATAGTCACTTGAGGCTTCTTTGACACCTACTATACTGTCAATCTCCGCAAGCCTGAGGGTTGTCTCTACTTCCATGTTCAAGGAGGTTCTGGAAGGAACGTTGTAAAGGAGGCCAGGTAGAGAAGTAGCCTCTGATATTGCCTTGAAGTTTTGGTAAAGACCCTCTTGTGTGGGTTTATTGTAGGCTGGTACGGTGAGAAGTAGGCCATCGGCACCTACCTTTTCAGCCTCTTGTGACAATTCTATTGATTTCTTGTGGTTGTTATCAGTTGTACCTGCGATAACGGACGCAGAATTTCCAACGGCCTCTTTAACCTCTGCGAAGAGTCGGACTTTCTCATCATCCGACATGGAAGGTGATTCTCCTGTTGTTCCTCCTATGACCAGACCGTCTGTGCCAGATGACACAAGGCCTTTAGCAAGTTTGCGAGCTTGCTCATAATCTATATTACCGGCTTCATCAAACGGGGTAATCATCGCAGTCAGAAGTCTGCCAAAGGTCGTCATTTCATTCACCTCCAGGTTGAGGGAGAGACTAAGTCTCTTCTCATCATTTCTTCAGCTATCTGAATCGCGTTAAGTGCGGCTCCTTTTCTCAAATTGTCACACACTATCCAGATTGCTAAGCCGTGCTGGTTCGATATGTCTTTTCTGATGCGCCCAACTAAAACCTCATCGGTCCCGGCCGCATCTACTGGCATAGGATACACATTGCTAAAAGGGTCGTCTACAACCTTGACACCTGGCTGCTTGGTCAATAGATTTCGGGCTTCGTCGGGCGATACGGGGCTATCGAATTCTATATGTACAGCTTCACTATGACTTACTGCTACAGGTACCCTCACACATGTGGCGGACACTTTCACTTCAGAGTCATGCAATATTTTCCTCGTTTCGTGTAACATTTTCATTTCTTCGCGAGTGTATCCATTTTCTTGAAACGGCTCGATATGGGGGAATACATTGAAAGCGATTTGGTGAGGGTATTCTTCAGGGGTTGCAGCCTCACCGTTCAATATTTTTGCGCTTTGCTTTGTCATCTCTTGTAGAGCTGCCGAACCAGTTCCGGTGACTGACTGGAAAGTATCCACGACAACTCTTTTGACTTTCGCGAGTTGCGATAGAGGTTTTAATACCATCACAAGTGGAGTGGTCGAACAATTAGGAATAGAAACGATGCCTTTATGGTCTTCAAGGTCAAATGCGTTAACCTCGGGAACAACCAATGGCACTCCGACATCCATTCGGAACGCCGAGCTGTCATCAATCGCAACCGCTCCATGAATTGCCGATTGAGGAGCCAATTGCGCGCTAACAGCCCCGCTTGCTGATATGAAGGTGAAATCCACCTGGTCAAGGATTTGAGGTGTGCAAAGTTCGACTTCAATCTCACGGTTCTGAAATTTTAGTTTTCTGCCTATTGATCGCTCTGATGCGCAGAGTACTAGGCGTTCAATGGGGAAATTCCGTTCCTCTGCTATTCGTAGAAATACTTGGCCTACAGCTCCTGTGGCGCCAACAACTGCGACATTGCAAGAATCCAACTCATCCTCCGTGGCAAGGTATTTTTATAGACCCATTAATTTGTCTAAGCCGACTGTCAGCCCTTTCAGACCTTGTGAAGCCCTTACTGCCATCAACACGCCTGGCATGAAGCTTTCTCTGTTGATCGAGTCGTGGCGTATTGTGAGTGTTTGTCCAGTGGATCCAAAAACCATTTCGTGGTGGGCTACTCGTCCCGGCATTCTGCCGCTGTGGATGACGACACCTTCGTGTTCTCCTCCTCTTGTGTGATCGATCAGTTCCTTCTCAGCTTTGGGAGCTAGGAACCTAGTGCCTTTCCCATCTAAAGCGGCCTGGGCGATGGCAATCGCCGTGCCTGAAGGAGCGTCAATTTTGGCTTCGTGGTGTACCTCGGTTAAATCTGCATATTCGAAAAACTTGGCTGATTCCCTCACTAAGTGCATCATGAGAACCCCACCCATGGCGAAGTTTGGAGCGATAAAAATGCTAATATTATTGTCATCAGCGAGATCGTTGGCCAAGTCGATGTCTTCCTTAGAAAGTCCTGTTGAGCCTATTACACAATTCACTCCATTTAAGGCTGCAATACTCATAACATTTCTTGCACCATCAGCATTGGTGAAGTCGATGACTACGTCGGCTCCCGAAATTACCTGTTGGAGATCTTTGGATCCTTTTACAGTGCCGGTATTGTCTGGGAGGGCTACCTCATTCGTGGCTAACATGTAATCTGCACCGCCCACTGGGATCATGTCTTCAGCTTCTGTAACGCTGTTCAGGACCTGCTGACCCATTTTGCCCATCACACCATGCACAACCACTTTAATTTTGGACATTTTTCCTCCTAGGCGGTCGCCGGGTTTTTCTGAATATGAATAAAACTAGCCTAAGTTATTCCCCGCCAGGTGAATTCGAGGCAAGGTGACGGTTGGCGGATCTTTAAATTTCTTTGTAGCGTGTGTCACAAGAAGTTTCTTGCCCGCCCACGCGCCTCAGTCAGAAAGCAGCGCCTTTCTAGAGAGTTTTATCCTTCCTCTATCGTCCATATCAATCACTTTGACTGTGACTTCATCTCCGACATTCACTACATCTTCCACGCTAGAGACTCTGTAGTTTTCCAATTCACTAATGTGTACCATTCCATCTGTACCTGGGACTATTTCTACAAATGCTCCGAAGCTCGCAATGTTCACTACTTTACCTGTAATGATGTCACCTATTGAGATATCGACATCTGGTTCTGGCTGCGAATTCGTGTCTTCCCCACCATCGAGCAACGCTTTTCTAGATAGTTTGATTCTGCCAGAACTGTCTTTACTTATAACCTTCACCTCGATCTCGTCACCGACATTTACGACTTCCTCCACACTGGCTACTCTGTAAGTCTCTAATTCACTAATGTGTACCATCCCGTCAGTGCCGGGCAGTATTTCAACGAATGCGCCGAAGCTCGCAATTTTTGCCACCTTGCCTTTGAAGACTTCCCCAACCTCAACTTCTCGGGTGAGATCATTGATCATTTGTATAGCTTTATTTGATGCTTCGGCATCGGAGGAACCTATGAGCACGGTTCCATCGTCCTGAATATCTACGGTGGCTTTGGTTTCCTCCACTATACTTCGTATCATCTTACCGCCGGGCCCTATCACAGCTCCAATCTTGTCTATTGGGACTTTGATTTTGGTTATGCGAGGGGCATATTCGCTAAAATCGGTGCGAACCTCCGGAATTGCATCTAGGATCGTTTCTAGAATTTGTGCTCTGGCCTCTTTGGCTTGTGCAAATGCCTCTTCAATGACTGCGAAGCTGATGCTATTCACTTTTATATCGAGCTGTATGGCGGTGACGCCTTTTGAAGTCCCAGCAACCTTGAAGTCCATATCTCCAACGTGATCTTCTAGACCCTGTATATCGGTCAGAGTTACATGTTTTCCTTCATCTCCGGTCACTAGTCCCACTGATATACCGGCTACTGGGGCGCTGATGGGAACACCTGCATCCATGAGAGATAAAGTTCCTGCGCATACACTCCCCATTGATGTACTTCCATTAGAGCTTAGAGCCTCGCATACGATTCTCACGGTATAGGGGAAATCTTCTTCGGAAGGTAGAACTGCTTCCAGGGCTCTTTCTGCAAGAGCCCCGTGGCCGATTTCCCTCCTTCCGGGAGAACCGACTCTTCGGGCTTCTCCCACCGAATAAGGGGGGAAATTGTAGTGCAACATGAACCTTTTTGATTCTTCTGGACTCAGGTTGTCCAGTTTTTGAGCGTCCCCTGAGGATCCTAGAGTTGTTATTCCCAGAATTTGTGTCTCCCCTCTGTTGAACAGCCCAGATCCATGTGTTCTCGGTAGCAACGCTACTTCAGCTGACAGGGTTCTTATTTCTTTGAGACCTCTGCCGTCTGGTCTCACACCATCTTGTAAAATCCGGATCCTGAATTGTTCATCTAACAATTCTTCGAACGCTCCTGCGGCAACGCTTGAATCGTATTCCTCTTCGAGCGAATCGGTTAGCTCTCGCTGAAGATCATCTAACCGGACTTTCATGTCGTCCTGGTCCGTTGCGTCACATAACGCACTATAAATCCTATTACCCAACACCGCCTTTGCCCTATCGATTGCGGCAGGATCATGACCTTTGAGTTCGTAGTCTGACTTAGGCATGCCTGCCTCGGCGGCGAAATCTTTTTGAAGCCCGATTAATTCTAGGTTCGTATCCTGTGCTAGTTTTATGGCTTCCAATATGATTTTTTCATCGATTTCTGAGGCACCTGCTTCCATCATTGAGACACCGTCCTCCGACCCGGCGACCACAATGTCCAGGAGGCTAGTTTCAATTTCTTCATACGTGGGGTTTATTACAAATTCGCCATCTATGTAGCCAATCCTAGTGGCAGCTAAGGGGCCATTGAACGGAATGTTTGAGATTGTTAACGCGGTGGAAACACCATTCAGGGCGATGATGTCAAAAGGGGTTTCTCTGTCACTCGAGAGGGTGGTGACAATTACTTGCACTTCATTTTTAAAGCCTTTTGGAAATAGCGGTCGTATGGGCCTATCTATGAGCCGGTCAGTCAAAATGGCGTGCGTAGAAGGTCTTCCTTCGCGACGGAAAAAGCTCCCAGGAATTTGGCCGATAGCGTAGTGTCGCTCTTCGAGGTCGACTGTAAGAGGAAAAAAATCGATTCCCTCCCTTGGTGAACTCATGGTAACTGTCACCAGGGCTACATTGTCGCCCTGCTTGACGACTACGGCACCACTTGCTTTTTGTGCGAGCCGACCTGTCTCGAATTCTAATAGACGTCCGCCGATTTCTCGGCTAATAGTGGAAACTGTAATGTTCCTTCCTCCTGGAGGGGAAAGCAGTGGTTTGAAAGTACTATCGGCGCTCGAATAAAAGCGCGTATTGGCTACCTGCGCAGCCCCAACCTTGCTATAAGGGTGCGGTACCGACTAACATCTTCTGAGTTCAGATATCGCAACAGCCTACGCCTTCGCCCCACCAGCTTGAGAAGTCCTCTTCTCGTGGACTCATCATGTTTGTGTTGATGCAAATGTTTCGTTAGTTCTGTGATGCGTGCAGTTAGTACTGCTACTTGAGCCTCGGTAGACCCGTTATCCGACTCGTGAAGGCGGTATTCTTCGATAACGGCCTGTTTATCAGCCTTATCCAATCCGTTCTCCTGGATTCCTCTCTCTTTTATAGATTTCTAATTTAACCAGTTAATTCTAACACTGGTAAAAGATGCTAGCAATTTCTAGAATGCGGATTTCCTGTCTGAAGGTCGTGTGGGGTATTCTGAAAGACCCTGTAAAATTGAGTTACAGGTCTCCTATGAATTTTGTTACCGCCGATTCAAATCCTGATGGATTGTCGCCCATCACTAGGTGTCCTGCGTTCTCCACAATAGCCAGACGGCTGCTCGGGATTCTCTTGTGCATTTCGTCGGTAGTCTCAGTTGAGATGACGTCGCTGCGATCACCCCTTACTACCAGGGTAGGGCAACTTAAGCTCTCCAAATAATTCCAAAGGCGTTTAGTGGTGTCTGGATCTTGATGTTGACCCATTCTTCCCGGAGATCGGAGGATTTTGTCGTACTTCCAAGTCCATTTTCCATTGGAAAGTTCCTTTAAGTTGTTAATTATGCTACCTCTTATTTGAACCGGATCCCGGCGTGGATTATAGCTAACCACTCGATCGACGAAGGCGTCAATCGAATCGAGTTGGTCGTCTTGTTCAACAAATCTTTGAATATTTTGTGTTCCAAGTCTTACGTTTTCTGGCCCTGCGTCTACGATTACTAGGGCCCTAACTCGTTCTGGATTATTGGAAGCATAAGTAAAGGAATTGCGTCCTCCCATTGAAAGTCCCATAAGTACGAATCCGTCAAGGTTAAGCTTGTCGACTATCGCAGCAATGTCTTGCTGCTGGGTCTCTGGAGTATAGTCGCCGTCAGGGGCCCAGTCACTGTCTCCATGTCCCCTTTGATCAAGTGCAATTATCCTATGTTTATCAGCAAACGCGAGCGCAACGAAATCCCATGAATGTGCTTGCTGGGCGAATCCATGGAGCATGAGTATTGGAGGCTTGGTTGGGTCTCCCCATTCCAAATAATGGAAATTAAGGTTGTTTGCCTGAACCCACTTGCTTTCAGGTAGCCATTCTTTTGAGAAAGACACTCCTGATTCTCGTGCGGCGTTATGGAGCGATAGCCCTTGTGCTTCTGCCATTTATTTCCTCTTGATTACTATTATCGCGTCTACAGTATTGGTTTAGATTGACCCCAGTCAGTAGCAGATTCGTAAGCGTGCGCTACTCGAAGAACTAATTTTTCGTCGAAAGCACGACCACCTATTTGTATACCTATTGGAGTTTTCTGTTGAGTAAACCCGCATGGGATCGAAATGGTTGGAATGCCACAAATGTTATGCGGCCTAGTTAATCGAGGCAATAACGATAGGGTTGGTTGATGGAGATTTCCGACAGTGATAGTTTGCTCATTTATTTTCGGTGCTCCGACAGGGACTGTCGGACTTAAAAGGACATCAAATTTATTTAAAGCTTCCTTTATTTGCTGATTAAATTCAGTACGTGCTCTCTGTGCCTTAATGTAATCTGATGCTGATGTCAGAGCTCCTTGCGTGAGCCTTAGTCTTACGTCGTCCCCTATTTCACCCGGTTTTTCCCGAAGATTAAAGTCGTGAACGGAGGCAGCCTCAGCCAGCATGATAGTTCCTGAAATAGCCAAACTATGTTCTAGCGCAGGTATTTTAATAGGTTCAACAGTGGCCCCTAGCCCTATAAAAACTTCTTGCGTTGCTTGTACTGCCTTTGATACTTCGTCATCGATAATGTCATAAAAGTACTCTTGGGGAACCGCTATTTTTACACCTTCGATTCCGCCAGCTATATCACTTGCGAAATTTTCTGAGGGGACGTTGGCTGAACCTGGGTCTTGCGGGTCAAATCCAGCTAAAACGTTTAAAAGCAATGCGGAATCTTCCACAGTTCTTGTCATTGGTCCAACAGTGTCCATCGTCCAACTGAGAGGAAAAACCCCGCTCCTGCTAACTCGTCCGAAAGTAGGCTTCAAGCCTACTATCCCACAAAGGCCGGAAGGTATCCTAATGGATCCTCCGGTGTCCGTACCAAGTGCTCCTTTGCACTGGCCAGAAGCGACCGAAGATGCAGACCCACCACTTGACCCGCCAGTAATTCTTGATCGATCCCAGGGATTTCTAGCAGGACCGTGGTGCGGGTTGATACTAGTGGATCCCAAGGCAAATTCATGCATCTGTAGTTTGCCTATGATAATCGCGCCTTCTCCTTTGAGCTTGGTGACGACACTCGCATCTTCATTGGGGATTCGATCCCTATATATCATTGAACCTGCTGTTGTTTTGATTCCCGCAGTGTCGTATAGGTCTTTGAGCCCTATCGGGATCCCATGCAGATGACCGATTTCTTTACGCTTAAATATGATGTCCGTGGCTTTTTTTGCTGAATCGATGGCTTCATCGGCCATAATAGTTATGAAGGAATTAAGTTGGTCTTCAGTCTCTTCTATTCGTTTCAGATGTGACTCGACCAATTCGATAGGGGTTATCTCCTTAGCCCGGATCATCGTTGCCGCAGTGCCGATACTTAAATCCCACAAATCAGTCATCGTCGGATGCCCGAACTACTTCGAACGAAAAGCTCGGAGGGGTTTCTATGTTTATTAAGTTGTTTAACTCATGGAGACCCTTGATTGCGGTATTGGTCTGCTCAACTAAAGGCTCAAGATAGCTATGCTTTAATTCAATACCTTCGTTTTCGGCCTGGGCCATAATATTTGATTGATCTAGGTTTTTATGCATTTAGCTCTTCAAGCCTCCTTTTATTTGCATTATGAGAAGATGTTAGATTGTTCAAGCGTTGGGTGACTTGGAATTTCAGGGAATATCCATTTTCACCTCTCATACTTACTCCACGGTTACTGACTTTGCCAAGTTCCGTGGTTGATCAACGTCGCAACCACGTGCTACCGCGATGTAGTAGGACAAAAGTTGCAATGGTAGAGTCAAGAGCAACGGATTCATGTACGTTGATCCCTCCGGGACGTGGATGACAAAATCGGTTTTGTCATGAATTACTTCGTCATTTACGGACGCCACAGCAATAACTGTTCCCCCCCTTGCCTTGACTTCGCTTATGTTGCTTAACATTTTTTCGTAGAGGGAGTCTGCGGGTATTAATGCAACTATTGGTAGGTTTTCATCTATTAAAGAAATTGGACCGTGTTTCATCTCTCCGGCCGGGTAACCTTCTGCGTGGATATAGCTGATCTCTTTAAGCTTTAATGCCCCTTCCATGGCGATTGGGTAGTTAATACCTCGTCCAAGGAACAAAAAATTAGATTTATCTTGAAATTTTTCCGCAAGGGATTTTAATGCGAGATTGGTTTTAAGAACTTCCCCTAGCATGTCGGGCAATAGCAGCAGCTCTTTTATTAAGAGAGTCGCGTGCTGTTTTTGCAAGAACCCTCTATTTGTTCCAAGGTGGATTGCGAGCATGTACAGGGTCGTTAAGGAACATAGGAACGTTTTAGTAGCCGCTACTCCGATCTCCACTCCGGCTCGAATATCAAGCGTGCCGTCGGCTAATCTAGATGATTGTGTGCCTGGGTAGTTGCAGAGGGTTATTTGCCGAGCTCCCTTACTATGGGCTTCGTTCATAGCTGCTAATGTATCGGCCGTTTCGCCTGACTGGGATATCGAAACAAATAAAGTGTTTTTATCGACAATTGGGTTTCTGTATCTGAATTCTGATGAATTATCCCATTCGGCTGGAATACCAGATATTTGTTCAATCCAATATCTGGCTACCATGGCTGCATGTAGACTGGTACCCATTCCTACGATAACTACCTTTTTCAAAGCGATTATGTCTTTTTGAGAAAGGGGAAATTGTTCAAGAGCTACAATACCCTCTTCTAAGTTTAGGCGTCCCCGAAGCGAACTCATAATAGCCTCGGGTTGTTCATTTATTTCTTTGAGCATGAAATGAGGGTAGTTCCCTCTGGTTATCGATATAGGATCATATTCGATCTTGTTAGGGTCTTTTGATATTGACTCACCCTCTAAATTCATGAAAGTAGCGCTATTCTCATCCAAGATGGCGATTTCACCACCTTCTAGGTAGCTAATAGTTGTGGTATTAGGAATCAAAGCCGGTAGATCACTCGCAACGAACATTTCACCTTTCCCGTGGCCTATGGCAATACCCCCTGCATTTCCCAGTCTCAGGGCGACAATTTTTCCTGGTTCAGCTTGCGACATGGCTACTACTGCGTTGGATCCTTTGATTTTGACTGCCGTTTTTCTAACAGCTTCTTCTAATGAATCACCCCTTTGGGAAAACTGTTCAATGAGGTGAGGTATTGTTTCGGAGTCGGTTTCCGACGTAAATTTGTGGCCTTGGCTGGTTAGGAGCTCTCTGAGTTCTGAAAAATTTTCTACTATACCGTTATGTACGACGACTATTTCGCCGGAACAATCACAATGCGGGTGCGCGTTTTTATCATTTGGACTGCCATGAGTTGCCCAACGCGTATGCCCAATACCTGTTGAACCTGATAATTGGGAACGCGATTTTGCGTTTTGTATCAAAGTCCTCAAGGTTTTAAGTTTTCCGGCAGAACGGTAGGTGAAAATCCGGTTGCCGTGTTCGAGAACTGATACTCCGGCGCTGTCATAGCCCCGATATTCGAGACTTTCCAGACCTTCAAGTAAAACATTTATGGCCTTTTGGGGTCCTGTATAGGCGATAATTCCACACATGTCTTCTTTATTTGGACCCCTTACGCCTAGATTTCATTGGATAAACCCCCCTGAAATTTTCGGGAAGTAACGCAGAAATCCTTTCCATAATTATGTCTGTCATGGACTGCATGAGGTCCGAAGTTATCCTACCTGCTATTGTTGGTAATGAAAATGGATTCCCAATATTAACCGTGATTTTACCCGTTGGGTTAACTACCCTAAGTAGCATTCCTAAGCGTTCAGTCCCGGTTATTCCCACAGGCAGTATAGTTGCTCCTGTCATCTGAATAAGGCCAGCGACGCCGGGTTTACCTACAATTAAGCTTCCGCCGTTACGTGTGCCTTCCGGAAATATAACTAATGCCGAATCTTTATTTAGCTGAGCTCTGGCCCATCGAATTGCCACTACGTCAGCGGATTTTCTATTTAAGGGGTGAGCACCATATGCCCTGAGTAGGTGTGATATTGGAAACCCCCTGAATATGGAGTCTTTAGCCAAGAATCGTAGCCTTCGCGGAATTGCAGTGCTAAGAACTGAGGGGTCTACGTAACTCATGTGGTTGGATACCACCATTAAGGGGCCCATAGGTGGAACGTTTTCTTTGCCTTGCACTTCGTAATCGGCAAATGTCCTTAGTGCAAGTCCTTGGAAGTATCTACATACGGGATATAAGGTCTCCATGCCTATAAATTGACCATTCCCACTATTTTGTTCACAACATCTTGTATTGGTGATTGAGTAGTGTCAATCACAATCGCATCTTTTGCTGGTCGAAGTGGAGAGTAGGTTCTGTCTGAGTCGATTTGATCTCGCCGGATTATATCTGCCTTGACCAAATCCAGTGTCGGATTGTCTCGGTTGCCGCTCATTTCATAAAACCTTCTGCATGCTCTTACATCTATTGAAGCATCGAGATAAATCTTTAAAGGCGCATTTATCAGTACAACAGTTCCTATGTCTCGTCCTACCATCACAATTGGACCTTCCGATGCAATTTGTCGCTGATGACAAACAAGGGCTTCTCGAACGCCGGGCACTTTTGAAACTTGAGAAACTGTCTTTTCAATTCTGTAAGTCCTCAATTTTTCTGTTATGTCCTCACCATTCACTATCAGAGTTTCTACGCCTTGTCGGGTTTTTAGTTCCATTCTAGATCGTGAAGTTATAGTGACTATTTCTTCGTCAGCATCAAGTGGAATGGAATCCCTTAACACCAGCCAAGTAGCCGCTCTATACATGAGTCCCGTGTCAAGAAATCTCCAGTTAAGTAATTGGCTCACTTGCTTTCCTATGGTTGTTTTACCAGAAGCCACCGGTCCATCAATTGCTATTTGTTTTACCATAGCGGTAAGAGTGCCATACTTGCTTCTTCTCATAAAGCGGTACTTATTTGCTATTTGTGCAAGTATGTTCCAGGATCTTGAGACAATCACTACGTGTCAATATAATTTGAAAAACTATAAAGGGGAAAATAGTAGAACATGAGTCCGAGAATTGTAATGTACGGTCCCGATGAATCTTTACTTGTTCAACTACGAGAGGCGGCCCAGGATGGTTCTGAAATAGAGTGGGTTGATTCAAATCTCTCAGAGGATGAGGCTGCTGCTGCTATGAGAGATACCAGGGCTGTAATTCTCGGGGGCACAGTTGACTTTACTGTCGAACTTGCTTCCAAATGTCCGGATCTTCGTTTAATTCAGACGACGAGTGCCGGCACTGATAGGCTAGATAAAGCTGCCCTTGGTGAGTTTGGAGTAAAAGTTTCGAATAATGGGGGCGGTAATGCAGTAGCAGTGGCAGAACATACCATTACTCTCATGGTTAGTGTCTACAGGAAACTGCATCTCCAATTCCAAAGTGTTCAGGATGGTAACTGGATGGGGGACATTCGTCCTACTTGGTTCTCTCAGGCCCATGAACTTACAGGAAAGACCGTGGGAATAATCGGCTTGGGTAGGATTGGTTCTAGGGTGGCCCAGAGGCTCCAGGGGTGGGAGTGTGATCTGATATATGACGATATAATTCCTGCGGATCCAGAATTCGTTCTAAAGCTAGGATTAAAAAAAGTCGATAGAGATGAGTTACTTGAGACTTCTGATCTGGTGACACTCCATGTTCCTTTGAATAGGCAAACCAGGGGTATGATAAGTGATAGAGAGTTTGGTCTTATGAAGGCTAGTGCTGTTCTCATAAACGCTTGCAGAGGACCTGTTGTAGATGAGGCTGCCTTTATCAGGGCGATGAACCAAAATAAGATAATGGCTGCAGGCGTGGATGTCCTTGAATTGGAACCTACCCCGGAAGATAATCCCTTGATATCCTTGGAAAATGTTCTGATAACACCTCACATGGCGGCCTTTACCCAAGAGGCAGGAGAAAAGAGCAGGTCCTTCGCCATGCATAACGTTTCTGTTGTCGCTAGCGGAGGAGAACCAAAGTCGGTAGTTTTCCCTGACGATTAGGGAGATGAAATTCTGCCTGAAAGCCCTTCGACAAAATTCAATGGTGATTCATCTAGTAGCAAGTTAGCCTCATGAGCGGTTAGTCCGGCCCCTCGAGCGACCTTGGTTGCATATTCTCGAGTCATCAAATCTTCAGGTGCATGGGCATCAGAATCAAGTATCAAGGAGGCCTCAGCAGCTTTAGCTGTTGTTACTACGTGTCCGTTTGACAATCCGTGTCCTTTTCTACCTGACACTTCTAAATAGATCCCGTTGGAGGCAGCTATTTCGGCTTCCTCTTTGGTTATCAATCCTGGGTGGGCGAGTATGTCGACATGTTTGGATGAAACCGCGGCCATGTTTGTGCCAGGTTCTACAGGTTCCATGATCGTCTCACCGTGCACATTAACTACAAGAGCCCCTAATTTCCTAGCTTCCAAGGCGAGCCTGTCGATATCTTCTTTAGGAGTATGGGTGATTTCCACTCCAGGCATGACTTTAATATCCCATCTTTTCTCTGCCATTTCGCAGTCTTTTTTCAAGGTTTGCAAAATGAATTCCAGGTTGCCAGGTCCAACATGGTCAGTAATGGCCATTACTTTATAGCCTATGTGCATACATCTTCTAACAAGTTCAACTGGGGATAAAACTCCATCGCTTAAGAAAGTGTGAGTGTGAAAATCGTACATATATGCTCCATGGTGATCGTTTAGTGGTCCTTAATTTAGTATCGCATCACCGAATTTAATAGTCGACTCTATCACTTCGCCCGTAGAATCCACTGCCATAGAATTCACAAGGTAATTCGGGCCGGCTTCTTGATATTGGTAAAGATCTGAACGGATGAATTCGATATCACCAGTCAGGGGAACGCGAGTTCCCATTTCGTCTCGGAGAGTCGTTCTGATAGAAACTGCGGCCCGGATTGAAACCTCAAATTCTGAAAGTTTATGATCTCGATTGATGCATATATTAACTAGTTTTTCCACAGATTTGCCAAGTTCATGGGGACTTAACTTAATGCAGTGCCGGCGGTTGTCAAAAAATGTAACCCCTTTCGGTGCCCCGAGAAATTATCGCCTACCCATATGGAATCGTAGCTGTTATTTTAGGCAGCAATGGATAGTTCACAGTGGTAATTCAACTCGGATTCTTATGACACGGCTGAGATTACGGACATGGTTGCCGCTATTCCAAATTTCATTGGACGAAGTTTGTAAATGTATCTTCGGGCACTGTTTTGACAGCTGGTTTGGCATTACGTAAATAGTTGATCTTCAAATTATCGTATGTTGAGAGCATGCTTCAGACTTTTTGAGGTTGATTTAAAGTGCGATGATGTATTGTCAGGTATTCTAGGGTTGTATTAATTAATTCCAATAGAAATATTAAGGTTTTTTATGTCAACTACGGTCGTTTATATTGCATTTCTCTCGGTAGCATGTCGATCACGCCGAGAGCTAATAAAACCCTTTGAGCGGTGAACCCTGCAGCATCTTCCACTGATAAGAGAGGTAAATAAAAAGGCGGGTCGGAAGGTATGATAGTCACGCCATATCTCGCGAGTTTGGTTAGATTCGCTAAATGAATCTCATTTAAGGGGCTTTCTCGTGGGACCATTACCAATGGACGCTTTTCCTTTAGGCAAACGTCAGCAGCCCTTCTGATCAAGTTGTCGGATAACCCGTTTGCTACACCCGACACGGTTGCCATACTTGAGGGGATGATAGCCATTCCCTTTACAGGGACAGTTCCACTAGCTATTGGCGCGCTGATTTCACCCAGTGCATAGTGGTTAAAGTGGTCAAACTGAGCCCATTTCTCTATTGCCTCTCCAAAGGATTCAAGCATCTCTTGTTGCCACACCACTCTGGCCGGCCCGGAGGCAACTACAATAGTCGGGATTTTTTTGTCCAATAAAGCATTGATTGTTTTTGATGCGAGTATTGAGCCGCTCGCACCCGTAATTCCGACTATTATGCTGTCTTTTCTGTTAGGTATATCAGTCATGGCCATAAAAACACAGAGACTAATGTGCCGGCAAGCATACTGACTGAGACAAAAGAGTTTATTCTCATGAAAGCCATCCCCATTTTCGAGAGATCATTCGGTGTGACCAGAAAGTATTTGTAGGTGATGAATATGCCCGATACAGCACAACCTATATAGTAGGGTGCCTCTAGCTCCATCCATATACCAAGAGAAATCAAGGATATTAGAGCGCCTACGTCCATGAGACGAGCCATTCCAAACGCTTTTGGTATCCCGAATTTTTCCGCTACCGAATGTAAGCGTTCTTTTTTTTGAAAGGCTACATCTTGGCAATGATATATTATATCGAAACTCCCAGCCCAAAGGGCAACTGATAGCGAAAGTAACACTGGTTTCCAGGTCAAAGATCCGGTTATACCTACCCAGGCCGCGGCGGGAGCAATGGCGAGAGCCCAGCCAAGCAGTAGATTTGCAGTCCATGTAACTCTCTTGGTGTAGGGATAGACGATTAAATAAGCAGCCGCCACCGGTGCTAGGATCAGAGCAGTAGTATTCAATTGCCATGCGGAAAACATGAATATGCAGAATGAAGCTGCGCCGGGTATGGCTAAGTCCTTAACTTTGAGAATTCCGCTGGGTAGGTGGCGAGAAGATGTTCGAGGGTTTTTAGCGTCGATGTTCCTGTCTATAATGCGATTAGCGACCATTCCCACTGTTCTTGCACTGACCATTGCGAAGGTTATCCAAAAGAACTGATGAAGTGTTGGCAAACCTTCTTTTGCCAACACCATTCCGATATATGCGAAGGGGAGAGCAAAAATACTTTCAGGGAATTTAATCGAGTCTAGGAATGAGGTTATTTTAGGCAATCGTTTGCTAGCGACCGATTGTGTCACAAACCGTATTCCTTCCATCTTTTGTCAACCAAGTTTTTAATTTCCGGTGACATTACTACGTCGGGGGGCCACTCTCTTTGGCGGCCATCTTCCACCGTTTTAGTGGTAGCATCTATACCCATTTTGCTGCCGAATTTTGGTGAACTGCTAGAGTGATCTAGGTCATCTACAGGACCTTCGGCAAAAACAATATCGTTTTTTGGGTCTATGTTGCTTGCTACCCTCCATGCCACTTCAGAAAGATCATGTATGTTAACAGTGTGGTCAACTACAACAATTGTTTTAGCAAGCATCATTAGGCCCAATCCCCACAGGGCATTCATAACTTTTCGAGTATGCCCTGGGTATTCTTTTTTCATAGAGACAATAACCAAGTTGTGAAACACCCCCTCACAGGGCATATTTATGTCAACCACTTCAGGAAGAGTTAGTTGCAGAGCCGGTAGCATCAGCCTCTCTACCGCCTTTCCCATGAAAAAATCCTCCGACGGAGGTCGACCAACAACTGTCGCCGGGTATATGGGGTTCTTACGGTGGGTTATTGCTGTTACATGGAAAACAGGATAATCGTCGGCCAAAGAGTAATATCCTGTGTGGTCACCAAAGGGTCCTTCCGACCTTAGTTCCCCTGGTGTGACATAGCCTTCCAATATGTATTCGGAATTGGCTGGGACTTCCAGATTGACAGTTTTGCATTGGGTCATTTCTACAGGACTATCTCGAAGAACACCCGCCACGGCGATTTCATCCATGTCTGGGGGTAGAGGAAGAGCTCCGGTCCACATCGTAGTTGGATCGCAACCGAGAGCAACAGCCACCTCTAGCTTATCTAAATTGTTATTTTCGCCTTTACGATAATGACTTGCACCGACTTTGTGGGTCTGCCAATGCATGCCAGCGGAGGTAGGCCCGTAAATTTGCATTCGATACGTACCTACGTTTCTCCGACCAGAGTCGGGATCTTTTGAGATTACCAAAGGCAAAGTTATGTATCTCCCACCATCCATTGGCCAACATTTAATGTGTGGAAGAGTTTCAATATTTACGTCA
This sequence comes from uncultured Dehalococcoidia bacterium, assembly GCA_964409595.1. Taxonomy (GTDB): domain Bacteria; phylum Chloroflexota; class Dehalococcoidia; order Lucifugimonadales; family UBA826; genus CAYPDR01. The sequence goes on along the minus strand of CAYPDR010000002.1, from coordinate 20,442 downwards.
TCCCCTGTAATGACAACCTCCTGGCATGGACCGTTTTTTACAGATTTTGGTTGAGTGCGTGCCATACCTACTAAATTTTTCAGAGTTCGAATTTTATCTATGATGGATACTGGTGGAGTTTTTATGAGACCTAGCACTTCTCTCACCCTGTCAGTGAGTTCCGAACTTTTTTCCACCCCAAGTGCCCAGGCAGTTCTTTGGTGTGTTCCAAATATATTTGTAATAATGGGAGCGTCAAAGCCCCGTACGTTCTCAAAAATTAGCGCTGGTCCCCCTGATTTTACGGTACGATCCGTAATTTCAGCAATTTCCAACTCTGGGTTAACCTGAGCTTGGATTCTTCTGATATCATCCTTTGATTCCAAAAATCTGACGAATTCGTGTAAGTCTTTAAAAGCCATTAAGTTGAATTCCTTGATCTGATCTCAGAAGAGGATTGATCTACTCGAAATTTAGATTCTGGAATTTCTTTTAACAAGCCTTGGAAACGCGAAGGGATATCGATATCCGATAGCTGCCGGAATTTTCCTCCAGAAATCCTACCGGCAACCAGAAAATTGCATGAATAGTCCTCAATTTCTGACAGTGCACGATACATCTCTTTTTCACTGCCGTTATAGTAGGTCGAGTCGATTAATCTGGCCGCGGTGTCAAAGCCGATAACGAATGTGCTGCCAGGAAACAACTTTGCTTTGCTTGAAAAGAGGGGAGAGTTTGATACAAGCAAACTGGACTCCTTAGAAAACTGATCTAATCTTCTCTTTATCTCTTCGGCACCCAGCGGTGGTTTATCAACGTTACTTGCAGATAGTTCAAAAGCTATCTGTGTATTGAGTAGTTCATGCGCGACCTTTCCCAACATTTTGTGGCCATCGTGCAAAGGATTAAAGGATCCAGATAGTATCGCTCCCGAAAAATGGCCATCTGGAATTGTGGCCCCATCTGGACTGCGGTATAGGGAGTCGATTTGACCATCTACTAACGCTAGCAACGGCGAATCAAAAGAACGGTTTTTTATTTCAACGGTTTCGGAAATATCCAGGGGGAAATTCTTGGTGTCACAACCTAGAATCGTTCTTCCCATCTCTTTTATAACCATGCGGCTTATGATTTCTTCCTCTGCAGGTCTGTCTCTGGTACCTTTTTCCAGTAAGAGATGTGACACGAAACGTTCAGTAGGGCTCCAGGTCGCAACGAATGCCTGATTATGACCCCTGCGGACGCGATCGGTGGTAATTGCAGCTGTGCATGAAACACCCATAAAAGTATAATCGCCATTTTGGGAAGCAACTGCTTTTCTGTAGGCAATTCTGGCCATATTTAATGCAGTTGCTTCTGACACCGATTGCTGTATTTCCTGCCCAAGATAATTTTGCAACGATTTCGTCGAGTAAGGGACGAACGCCTCGAGGACAGTTGCTGAGGCACCTGGGACCGATAGCAGCCATGCAACCGCTTGAGATCCAGCACCTGTAATCGCCATAACCACTTTGGTAGGCGAAGCGTGAATTTGCTCAATTGTTTTGCGGATTACCTTATCCATATAGCAATACCAATGTTGAGTGGTTAAATTGGTGTAGGAGAATTCTCGAATTCTGTTTTCTTATAGGCGTGAATGCGAAAAACTGATACCTACCCCAGATGAAGTTACCTTTCCGTTTCTCTACTAGGCTTCCTATATCGACCTCTTGAGGATTGTAGGTGGCGTGGTCTCCCTAAAGCAAATTGATCATGCGATTTCTTAGTATTATTCTCACAACTGACAATAACAAGGCGCTTGCCAATATAAATGCCACGGATGACCAGTCGAATCCGTACATCACTAGCCCCATTGATGTTCCAGCTGCGGGAGGATGCTCAGTATTGGTTACGACCATCAGAACTATACCAATCCCGACAGACAAAGCCGCAGCAATATCTAGGAGGTAGCGGGTTTCGCTGACGTAGGTTTCTACTCCGGGAAGCTGCACCAATAGGGAAACCCCAGCTCCGACAAGCCCCGCTACGAAGTGGCCTCCAATTACTTTTCTCGGCGTGGCGGCCACGCTGTTAGGTACTACAAATACAGTAAACGCTGAAGATGCAACTCCTACTACGATTGCAGCCCTCAGGAGAGTATTTCCCATTATTAATATGATTATCAATGAGATTGTCGCTAGAGCGCATTGGAATATGTAATGTGCCCATTTGGAGTGTATATATTGATCTAGGAGATGTGGAAAATAGCCATGGGGCCTAGGGATGTGTGGCATGTGAGGGTGTGGGATGTGTGGATATGGAACATGCCGTAAATTTAAACCTAATTTAGTTTTCATGTACCCCTGTGAATGTAATAAGAACTACTTTAAACATATTGTATTGTGCTAGATTTAATACGTGGTGCGTGTCTGAAAACAAGGTAATTGTGGGCGTTTTATTTGCTGTTAATTCAATAACGACACGTTCTATATTGGTATGATTAGGAGAGTCCAACCGATTCAATTGGTATAATTACTAGCCACCGTATATTTTGACTAATTATTTATTTCTAGATCGAATCATCCGAATTGCTCATTTGCCCATCAACTTATTTGTGAAAAGTATTAGGTAGGTTAAATTTCTTAATGCATGAACAATTGAAGCCATCTTCTTCTAGTAGGGTGGTAAGGAGGCCAAGGGTCAGTGATGTTTCTTCAATATCATTCGAAGTTTCAGAGCCAAAACTAACCTCTAGAAGTTTTTCTTCTCCATTGATTCTCATCTCTGTTTTTGTGATGTTGATAATGATCGGGACTGTGCTCCTATGCGCACCATTCTCTCATCATGGGGTTGGGTTTTCGGATCCTCTCACAGCCTTATTTACCGCTACTTCTGCTGTGACGGTCACAGGGTTGGTGGTAGTTAATACGTCAGATCATTGGACAGATACTGGGCATGGGGTTCTCCTTTTTCTCATGTTCATAGGTGGTCTTGGGTTCATGTCATTAGCTGCGTTCTTACTGGCTATATTGGGTCAGCGAGTTTCTATTGCCCAACGGCTTCTTATAAGGGAAACATTTAGCGTTGACCAAATGGGGGGCCTGCAAAGACTTAGTGTGGCGATAGTGCTGACTGCAATAGGAATACAGATTTTAGGATTCTTGGCGCTATTGGCAAGATTTTTATTCTTGTATGATCCCGCAACGGCCGTGTGGCAGGCGGCTTTTCATGCGGTATCAGGATTTAACAATGCTGGAATTATCATATTTCCTGAAGAGGGAGGTCTGACATCCCATCAAGGAGATGCGATTACGTTAGGGATCATTGGGGCATTAATAGTGTTCGGATCGTTAAGTTTTTGGGTAGTATCGGACTTAATAATGAAGCGGAGATTTTCGGCCTTCTCTCTAGTGTCAAAGATTGTATTGGTGATGACAATTACTCTGATATTTTTTTCCGCAATCTTTGTGTTTTTTTCAGAAGGATCAAATGAGCGGACCCTCGCACCTCTTTCAATAAGCCATAAGATACTAGTATCGATTTTTGAAGGGATTAGTGGTAGAACTGCGGGATTCACCACGATTGACTATGCCTACGCTAGACCAGCTACCGATGTTTTTATGTCGTTGATGATGTTTATAGGCGGCGCAACCGCTTCTGTGGCGGGGGGAATTAAGGTGACAACTTTTTTTGTGATGATTATTGCAATATACGCAATAGTTAGGGAAAGAGCACATGTAACAGCATTTGGGAGAGAAATTGATCGGGCTACTATAACAAGATCGTTTGCAGTTTTTTCTGTATGTCTTGGCTTTGTTTTTCTATGCACTCTGGCCCTGGCCTTAACGAATAGTCATATTTTGGTTAGGGACGTTGCCTTTGAGTCAGTGTCAGCTTTTGGCACTGTTGGACTGAGCACGGGCGTTACTTCTGACCTTAATGTAACTGGTCAGGTGATAATAGTTGTCACTATGTTGGTAGGAAGGGTTGGCCCGCTTATTATCGGGTTGAAAATGGTACCGAATAGGGACAGTAGTTCTTATCGATACGCTTCAGAAACGGTTACAATTGGATGAGATTGTGTCTCCAGTAAACAAGGAGATTATTCGTTATGGATAGGAAAGAAGTTGTTGTAATTGGACTAGGCAGATTTGGTGTTAGTACCACTAGAACGCTCTACAATTTAGGACATGATGTCCTTGCAATAGATCGGGATGAGGACCGTGTGCAGTCTGTACTAGGGCAGGCCACATATGCTGTGGGTGCTGACTGCACAAACGAAAATGCCCTTAGAGATCTTGGCGTGCATGACTACGATGCCGCCGTTGTTTCTATAGGGACAGACATAGTATCCAGCATTATGGCATGCGTTCTATTGAAGACTATAGGGGTGCAATTGGTTGTTGCTAGAGCCCGTGATTCCCTGCACGCCAATACTCTCAGGAGAATTGGTGTGGACAGGGTAGTTCAGCCTGAAGAAGAAATGGGTACCCGTTTGGCACACAGTTTTTTTAACGCGAGTGTTGAAGAATATATAGAACTCACTTCTAATTTTGGAATAAGTCGTTTTCGTGTTCCTGATAGGTTTGCAGGTACCACCTTATCTGAGTTGGGTTTTTCCAGCCCCCGGGACAGCTATGGGTTGTCTCCTCTGGCTCTTTGCAGGAAACGAAAGGTGACCCTTAATCCCGAATTAGGTTTCAAATTGGAATCTGGCGATTTAGTTGTAGTTGCTGCACATGATAGTGATCTGGAATCGTTGGATTCTATATCGCAGCAAGATCAGATTGCGGAAATAACGGGTGTGAATGGACTCTGAATCCTGATTGTAGGTGATTAGTGCTTATTGCTGTTTTGAACGGGACCAACTCCGATGTGGACGTTACCTTGACCGCCTGCAAATTAGGACGAGAGTCAAAAGATAAAATCACGTTACTACATGTTATAGAAATCGAGAGGGATTATCCCTTGGATAAAGAATTGCCGGACAAGACAGCAAGGGGCGAGGGAATTCTAGCGAATATGGAAAAATTGACTAAGAAACTCAGAGTTTCTGCTAAAGGAGAATTGCTCCAAGCAAGGTCGTTGGGAGCGGGTGTGGTCTCCCATGCGAGTGACGAAAATGCCGAAATAATTGTGATTGGGTTGCCTGATTTCCCAAAATATGGCGATTATAAAATTGGAGATGATCTTACATACATTCTTTCAAATGCCCAATGCAGAGTAGTGACTTGTAGGGCATTCTCGTCCAACGGTAAGTCCTGATGTTGAAATAATCTTTTGACGGTATTTTGTATATGGTTAATTCGGACAATAGTTCCATTATAGATTCTGCAGATTCAGATAGGTTTCAGCGTGGTCCGGTCTATAGGGCTAGAAGGATTTTGGTGGTAGGATGCAGTGTGATCGGAGCCACCGTGGCTGTTCGCCTTTCAGATTCGGGAAACATTATTAAAGTTCTTGACCGGGATCCGAATGCTTTCCGTTTGTTGCCACAGAGACGTATTGAAACGACGAGAATAGTTCCGGTTGTCGGAGACGGGAGAAGTGAGAGTGATCTTAGACGTGCGTCAGCTCACGAATCTGACATATTAATAGCTACTACTGACTCCGCCACAGTCAATTTGATGGCGGCTCAGATAGGCCTTCACCTAATTCGAGTGCCTAGAGTAATTTGTTTAATAGATGAAGAAGATGTAGGGGAGATTTTTGCCGAGCTGGGTATTCAAATCCTTGCACGGGATAGTCTCACCGTAGATTTCTTGTTAGGGGAAGCGATGAAATGAATGTTTTTAGTTTAGGAAAAAACCCTAGAGATTACTTTCCATGTATGTAGTTATTCTCGGTGCTGGCAGGATTGGAACTCGGATGGCAGCTTGGATATCAGGTGCTGGGTCGGAAGTGACCGTGATCGACCGTGACAAGCAGAGGTTGAAGTCGCTGGATATAGTGTTAGGGCAAGTAGGCCTTCTAGGTGATGGTTCAAAAATAGCGGTCCTGGATGAAGCCGGAGCCTCCCGAGCAGATTTGTTTATTGCAACTACCGGAAGTGATGACGTGAATTTGGTCGCTTGTCAAATAGCGAAACACCGTTTTTCAGTGGGTAAAACGGTTTCGATAGTTTACAACTCTGAAAACGAATCACTTTTTAATATTCTCGGCATCGATTCTGGAGTAAGTATTACAGACATGGTTGTTGAGAGGATTGAGCTGGAGCTAGCTGACATGTTTGTTGAAGAAGTATGAGAGGCATGCAACAGCGGATAGCCTATTTGGGGCCTGCTGGATCGTATAGCGAACAGGCCGCATGGGATTGGAATCCACATGCTGAACTTGTACCTGTAGAATCAATACCCGCCGTTTCAGGTGCAGTGGTAACTGGATTAGCAGATGTCGGGATCGTACCAATTGAAAACAGCATCGAAGGCGGAGTTACCTTTACTCTTGACCTTTTAATACATGATTCAGATCTTTCTATTTGTGGTGAAGTGATCGTACCTATACACCATTGTTTAATGGCGCAAGAAAATATCGAGACGGATTCCATACAAACTGTTCTATCCCACCCTCAATCGCTCGCTCAGTGCAGGGAATTTTTAGGACAAAGATTGCCTAATGCAGAGATAATCGCTTCGTTGAGCAATTCGAGAGCTGTAGAGGAAATGATGCAAAGTGCTCCGACTACTGCTGCTATTTCAAGTGGCAGAGCGGCCCAACTCTATCAGGCGACTATATTAATTAAAAATGTAGAAGATAGGTCAAATAACGAGACCAGATTCGTGGTTTTATCAAATGAAGATTGTGAGCGGACAGGTCGTGATAAAACATCAGTTTGCTTTGAGTATGGTGGTGACGCGCCAGGGATATTAAGTGAATCGTTGAGAGAATTCGCTTCCAGGAACATTAACTTGGTGAAAATTGAATCACGTCCAAATAAGAGGAATCTAGGCAGGTACGTTTTTTTTGTTGATGTTGAAGGACATCGAAACGATGCATCTGTTTCAAGCGCATTAGAGGCGTTACAGGCTCAAACCGCCATGATGAAAGTACTGGGTTCCTACTCTATTAAATTTAGAGAAGGCGAATAAAGTCGCTGACAAGACATCCCAGATTTCTACGAAAGATTGTTTTTATTAGCCTCTTCTGACTGCTCTTCTGACTCGCTGACGGTCTCAGGGCCCGAGGCTGTAGATTCTGAGAATCTATCGTTGACCTGGTCGACTAGAGGAGCAGTTCTTCCTAGAGTGTTATCTGTTGTCAGTATTTCGCGAGCATTTTCTATCGCAGGGCCAACTTTTTCTGATAATGTATCGATCGCTGGTCCAACTGTCTCGATGACTGTGGAGGATAAGTCCCCAGCCATCTCCCTTAGATAGTCACTTTTTTCCAATAACTGTGCTCTAGTTTCAGATCCGGGTTTTGGTGCAATTAGGATTCCTATAAAAGTTCCTATGATTCCCCCTAAAAGCAATCCTGTAGCGAATCCACCATCGTTGGCCATGACGTTCCTCCACTGATATCGGTTTAATTAGTCATTCCTGTGGCTTGCACCACGGACGAATCCGATCGTTTTCATTAAGCCTTTCACAAATCCAGACCCGGATGTCGCAGGGGCCGAGACAGACTCCACCACACTTTCTATGTTATTGACGATATGTTTTAAAGAGTCAATCACCCCATTGATTTTCCTTGCGGTACGGTAAGTAATTAAACAAATAAATAATATGGAGATGATGAAAACAACATCCCGCACCACTCCAGTTATTTCTGGTAATTCTAGCTGCATTTCACCCACCAAATTGCGAAATAATTTGCAGACGCCTAAATCCTAGTAAAACACACCTGTGACAGGTGTATCACGGCCGTATAAATCCTTAAAGGGCTCTTCAAATGCACTTATTTCCTATGGCTGGATTAACATTCGTAAGGAGCCCATGGGATCTTTCCGCTGGGTCAGTATATTATGACTGTTTTTTTCCGCCCAGACTATGAGGTCGTAGGTGTTTAAAACATCTGGGATTATCACTTCTACAATTGACCTCGAATCTCCGGCGATTTGTTCGCTAATTGCTGCAATAATTCCAGCACAATTTTTGTTTGTGCCGTCAATTACAATCCAGTCAGTTGAATTTTTATCAACCATGTCTGGCTTGCTTTCGGTAGACGAGTAGACATCTACTTCACCGCTCTCTCGGAGATCAAGTTCACCTTTGAATTCGGCGACAGATTCCCAATGTACACGAGAGTCACGATCTCCCTTTTGACAAACTGCTCCTCTTACGCCCACTATGTCTGGGTTTACTCTAGCGAGTTCATCTATGTCGCTCATTTTGAGATGGCCAGATAACGCTGTACTCATCCCTAATTCCTTACCTTCTAAAACCATTTCTTTGAGCCGATCCTCTGGGAGGAAATCGAACAAATTTCTTCCGTCCTTAACCAATGTGTCTATCAGGAATCCGTCACATTGTCCCTCTTTAGCTAGCCTAACCATCAAATTGGGATCGAGTCCACCTTCGTGTAGTACGTTATCTGCAAAGAGAGATCCTATCAATTTGGTTTGGGTACCCTCCAGAGCTTTCTTTGACATAAGTAAGGTCTCCAGGGCTATCTCATATTCTCTGACCATGAAGCCCACCTTCACTGAAGTAGCGTCGAGAGATCCGGCTGCATAGACAGCCATTGCTACTGTGCCGATTTGATCTGGAACAACTCCTAATGTGATGCTTGCATGGTGAGCGGAAGGCACCTCTTCTCTAATCTGCTTGACGATATGGGGATGAGCCGATCCCACCAGAGCCTCTTGCAAATTTTTCACGTCGACTATATCCGCACCGCCTTTCAAAGCTTGTCTGGCTTCGTAGAGGTCTTGCACACTAACCATCAAAATCATGTTTTCATAACCCCTTACCTAATTTGAAACTTCGTGTAGACAAATCATTATTTACGAGCTTGCAAAATATCCTCTCTTAGCGCCACTTTCTCATCTTCCGAAAGATCGGACAGTGGTCTCCTAACGTGCCCACCAGCGAGTCCCATGACCTCCCCCCAGTATTTACACATAGAAGCGGGTAATGCTCCGCCCATTTTTTCTACCGTATATTTCCACCATTTATCTGAGACTTTCTTTATTGGTGCTATATATTCGTTGTAGTAGTTGCCATCCAAATCTCCTTCCATTACTTTGTCAATGAATCTTACATAGTGATTCTCATCAGTGGTGTCAAACCGCCAGTCAGATGTATTAGCAAACATGACTTGCTGTTCAAATCCCATTTCTTTACCCTTGTGGAAAATCCATTCGTCTGGTGTGCTTATTATTGCCTTATCCCCAATCTTCACGTGTGTTGCAATAGAAAGTTCTGGATTGAAGCTCGCTTCTTTCACACCCACTACGTTAGGGATATCACATATTCTTTCCAATCCATCTACGCTGAGGACCAGGCCAAATTGAGGTGAGTTGTAATACATGATGGCTAGATTGGTGTTATTGGCTAGAGTTTGGACCCATTCTATAACTTGCTCTTCCTTATTAGTTACGAAATATGGAGCGGCCACAATCAATAAATCGAATCCGGAGTTTTCAGCGTGATCTGCCAAATCGAGCATATCTTTCTGAGAAGTGTGTGAAACGTGAGCCCCAATTGGCCATTCCCCGTTAGCTTCATCGCTGACAATATCGTACACTTGAAGTCTCTCATCTTGTGTGAGAGTCCAGAATTCTCCCATTCCCCATGTACAGCCCGCCCCCCGTGTGCCCAGCGACCTCACGTGTTGTATGTTGCGTCGTAGTCCCTCTTCGTCCACTTCATCATCTGGAGTGAATGGGGTCATTAGCGTTGACCATTGGCCACGTATATTCTCCCTTGCCCATTCTACGGCTTCAGATTTCATGTATTCAGCCATGGTAATCAACCCCCTATGTGAAACTACCTCGAAATCTCAAGATAGAAAAGCGTCGCGAACTCAGGAAATCGCCCTCAATGATATTAACGAGTACTCAAGAGTGTCAATGAAAGCTGCTTGAGATAGATAGGCTGCCCAGATAATCTAGCCAATGGTATATCAATTGGGCATCAGTTTTTATAAATTTAGTCCTTCAATATTGACTTGTACTGGGTCCGCAGACATCTAGTGCAGACGTGCGCTTTTTGAAGCTGACCGTCTATTTCGATCGTCGCTTTTTGTATGTTGGCGTTCCACCTTGTTCTGGTCCGCCTTTTTGAGTGACTTACGTTATTTCCTGACTGACCAGATTTGTTACAAATTTGACATCTTGCCATTTTATTTTTGACGCCTTTTAACTTACTGTCTAGAATCTACTCTCAAGTAATCGCACTGATAAGCTCTAACTTATGACTAGGTCATGTATTGCGTACAGTGACCCCGATACCACCGTAAAAAAAATACCATACGAAGCATGTTGCCGGCAATTAGTTTGACGGTGTGAAGATTGTTTATGGGTAGAAACCGAAGAGATATTGATCTATATATTGGGATGCTACGAAGCGCCACGGTCTATTTGGAACGTCACATAGACGCAGTGAACTTTCTTAACGTGTTTCCTGTGCCTGACGGGGACACAGGTACTAACATGGTTAAAACTCTTCGTGGGATTCACACAAGGGTTTCTTCAGAGAATCCTGACACATTGCAGGAATTATCAGTTCTTGTTAGAGATGCTGCACTTTATGAAGGGAGAGGAAATAGTGGTGTCATACTCTCTCAGGTTTTTATTGGAGTAAACGATGGTATCAGAGCATGCCAAGATGTTGATGCATCTATGTTGGCGGCGGCTTTGACAAGTGCAAGGGATAAAGCCTACCAGGCAGTTAGTCAGCCAGTTGAAGGTACGATTTTAACGGTATTAAAACAGGTTGCAGAAGAAGCGAATATACAAAGCCATTCTAGTCCGAATATCTGCCAATTATTCGACCATATAGTCAAAGTAGCTTCTACTTCGGTTGACCGAACCCCGGAACAGTTGCCGATTTTGGAGCAGGGCGGTGTGGTGGATTCGGGAGGTTATGGGCTTGAATTGATTTTGAGAGGCATGGCTATATTCCTGAACGGAGAGGATCCAGAAACAGCGCCACTTCAATGGAGGTTTGCTAGAAAGAATGGGGAAGGTATAGAAAACATAATTGTTAACCATCGACTGAAAGATGACTCCTACGGGCACTGTACTCAATTTAGGCTGGAGACGTCTCTTGATGAGTCAGATTTAAGGCACGAGCTGAACGAATTTAGTTCCTCGTTGATAATAATCGGAGAGTCGGGTGATTTCAGAGTTCATCTACACACGGAACATCCAGAGAAAATACTGTCTGGCGCCATAGGGATAGGATCCATATCAGATCTAACAGTTCAAGATATGGAATTACAATCTGATCAAGTTCTGGAGGACAGGACATCTGATTCGCTAGATGATATGACAAAACCAAGGAGTATAGATATTGGAGAGAAAACTGCATTCATAGCTATTGCATCTGGCGCCGGAGTTAAAGAATTGTTTTTGAACTCTGGTGCCACTTATGTAATAGATGGAGGGGTAAATATGAATGCCAGCGTTGGGGAAATTGTGAGCGACCTATCTAAGATATCATCTGGATCTATTTTGTTGGTTCCTAATCACAAAAACCTAATTCCTGCTGCCGATGGTGCAGCCGAACTGATGGGGGAAAACGTATCTGTATTACCAACTGAATCTGTTCTGGAGGGTTTGGAATGTGTGTTCGAGTTTGATCCAGAAGTAAGCGCTGATCAGAACCTCAAGGCTCTCTCAGAGATTAGATATTCAATGAAGGTTGTGTCTATTTTCTCTTCCGCCAAAGATATAAATGTGGGTAATTTTTATGCTTCGGAGGGGCAACCCGTAGCTATGTGCGATGGGGAGGTGTTCATGGTTGGAAGTGAGATCCAAGACTTATTGGTCGAGGCCATTATGTTGGCTGGCGGGGGTGACTGTGATCATGTAACTGTACTGGTTGGGAATGATAAAGACGTTTTAGACGTTCAATCCACAATTGAAATTCTTAATAAGGCTTTTTCTGATTTTGAAGACATAGAAGTTGAAGTCCATCTAGGGAATCAGCCGCATTATGATTTCTTGTTAGCAGTAGTCAATTTCTAAAACAGTTGATTTATTTTGGTGAATGTATCGTATTGTTTCGGTCATCTTAGCGATAGGTTCATATAAACTTTAGATATGACATCAAATAATAAAGTGCACGACTCGCTGATCAAAATTCTCTATCAAGAAAGACGAACTGGATACGTTGACTCGGTTGTAATAGGTGGACTAGATGCATTTATAGAAAAAAATTTGACTAAGCTTACCAATGTTTTACCTAAGGGTTTTGCACGCTATTCTGAATTGAATGTTAACGAACGCCGTAAATTAGCTGAATTAATCGACTCCAATATTAAAGAGAATGAGAAATCTAATCTTTCTGGTAAGTTGGTAGAGAGTCAATTATTTGATAGGTATGGAAACCAAGTGGGCTTTCGAGCTGGTAAATCGATTCAACTGGGTTCGTCTATAAAGGTCTTGAAAGGAAATCTGCCGAAAAGAACTTTACTTAAGTTAGAAGAGAATATGGGAATAAGAACTGTAGGTGATTTACTATTTCATTTTCCTAATCGCCATGATGATTTCAGCGAAATTTGTAAGATAAATCAGCTGAAACCTGGGTTGACTCAAAGTGTTGTCGCAGTCGTTTGGGAGACAGTGGCAAAGACCGGATTTAGGGGAAAGAAACGAGTCGACTTAATATTATCTGACGAGACCGGCAACTTAAAAATATCGTTGTTCAATCAAGTGTGGGCCGCGAGAGAACTTTCGCAAGGTACTCGTGTAATGATCAGTGGTCGTGTATCTGCAATTAACGGCATTATTACGATTGACAGCCCTGTTTATGAGGTTTTGACAGCAGGATCAACTAATATTCACACAGGACGACTTGTACCAGTTTATCCTCTCACCTCTGGCATTTCTCAAAGATTTATGAGGAGGCTTGTCAACAGTGCACTCTCTTCTTGTGTAAGTAGCTTAGAGGAATTTCTACCAGCTAACTTGGTTGAGAGAATTGGGCTACTTGGGTTTAGAGAGGCGGTGTCAAAGTACCACTATCCACAGAGTGAGAAGGAGCTTAGTAATGCCAAGCGCCGGCTAGCGTTTGATGAATTGTTCTTGATGCAAATGGTAGCACGTAAAAGAAAACTGGAGTGGGAAAACGACGTACCTTCAGTTTCTGTAAATAGAAGTGAAAAAGTGGCAAGATTTATTTCAACATTACCTTTCACTCTCACGAAATCTCAGCAAAATTCAGTTGAAGAAATCTTAAGTGACATGTGTAGTACGTCGGCTATGAGGAGGCTTCTCCAAGGTGATGTGGGTAGTGGTAAAACGGTAGTTGCGGCCTGCGCTATGCTGGCTGTGACTTTAGGGGGGAACCAAGCAGCCTTAATGGCACCCACTGAGGTGCTGGCAGAACAACACTTTTCTACACTGGTACGTTTACTTAATAAAAACAATTCTTCTAACGGAGCGGCAACGTTATTTGTAGAACCAAATATCGTTGAAATCCAAGTAGATAGAGACCTCCCTAAACTTACCATGGCCTTACTTATGGGAAGCTTGACCGAATCTGTGAAGCGTAAGACTCGCCAAAGATTGTCCAGAGTAGGAATTGATATAGTGGTCGGTACTCATGCACTTTTACAAGATTCAGTTGACATACCTCGTTTGACTCTTGCCGTAATCGATGAACAACAGCGTTTTGGTGTTTTGCAGAGGGATGTATTGCAAGAGAGACTTCCACGACCTCATATGTTGGTCATGTCAGCCACCCCTATCCCTCGCTCGCTTGCACTGACAATGTGCGGGGATTTGGACATATCGACCATAGATGAATTGCCTGTGGGTAGAAAACCAATTCGAACTATCGTTGAAAGTTCAGACCGAAGGAAACATGTATACGACTTTATAAGAGAGGAGGTGAAAGACGGCAAACAGGCTTTTATAGTATTTCCCTTAGTGGATGAATCAGAGTCCGTGAACGCCCGAGCAGCTGTAGAGGAACATTTACGTTTGTCCACGTCGGTGTTCACAGAAATGAAGGTAGGGTTAATTCATGGTCGAATGAAATTGGATGAAAAAGAGTATGCGATGGAGCTATTTCGGAATGGAGATACACAGATATTGGTAGCTACGTCTGTTGTGGAAGTTGGGGTAGATGTTCCCAATGCTAGCGTTATGTTAATTGAAGGAGCTGATAGGTTCGGGCTTTCACAAATGCATCAGTTCAGAGGTAGGGTGGGTCGTGGTGAACACCAGAGTCATTGCGTGCTAATAGCTGACGATCCAAATGAGATAGCCTTGAAGAGAATGGAAATAATGAAGCGGGTTGGAGATGGTTTTAGATTGGCCGAAGAGGATCTGAATATTCGAGGACCTGGAGATTATATAGGGACTCGCCAGAGCGGACAGCCCATTTTCAAAGTAGCGACTATATCTGATTCCGACATTTTGTCGTTAGCCAGTGTGGAAGCAAAAAGATTGATGGAGGTTGACCCCTTTCTTAGCGCAGATGAAAACTCCAATTTGAAGAAACGATACGATGAAGCTCAAACTGATCTCAGAGTAAGCTGAATTTTTGTCGGAACCTAAGCTTTATTTATAAAGATCTTGTAACTTTGAAATGCATCAGGTGCTGTGGAACAAATTTAGGAATGATCCCTTCTTAAACCACTCAATTTGGGTCTGATTATAAGAGTGGTTTAATTTTATTTGTTCTGTAGTTCCGTCAGCGTGGTTTATTACGCAATTCATCTGCTTACCAGGTTTCATGGCAGAGAGTCCCAATATATCTATCCTGTCGTCTTCCAACACCCTGTCGTAGTCATCCGGGTCTTTGAAAGTTAGGGCGAGTAACCCTTGCTTCTTAAGGTTCGTTTCATGAATCCTTGCGAAACTTCTTGCTATAACCGCTGAGCCTCCCAGTAATCTGGGAGAAAGAGCCGCATGTTCCCTACTGCTACCTTCACCGTAGTTGTCATCCCCTATGACCACCCACTTCTGTTGGGATCGTTTGTACTCCCGCGCATTTTGGGATATCGACCTGCTCTTTGCCCCATTTAAAAGGTTTTTAGCTTTTCCAGTTTCACCCGTGAAGGCATTTACTGCTCCCATGAACATATTGTCGGAAAACTTGTCTAAATGTCCTCTCAAGCTCAACCAAACACCGGCCGGCGAGATATGGTCCGTTGTACATTTGCCTTTGGCTTTCAAAAGAACTACGGCCTCTAATATGTCTTGTTCATCCCACGGATCCCACGGTTTTAGAATTTGCAGTCTTTGACTGTCTGTTTTTATCTCCACCGATATACTACTGCCGTCATCCGGCGGGGCAAAAAATTGATCTTTACCCCCTATGAAATCATGCTCGGGGACCTCTGGGGCTGGTGCAGGCGGATTGAGGTGAAAGGTAGAACCGTCTGGACTTGTCAATTCATCGGTGACTGGGTTAAACGCCAAAGACCCTGACAACGCGAAGGCTGTGGTTATTTCCGGACTGGCTATAAAATTCATAGTAGTAGCTTGCCCGTCGTTTCTGGCAGGAAAGTTCCTGTTGTACGATGTGACTATACTGTTTGGCTTGGTGGAATCATCTTGCGACCTACGCCATTGTCCGATGCACGGACCACAAGCATTAGCTAAAACTGTCGCACCTATAGATCTAAGGGATTCCATCTGCCCATCCCTTTCTATGGTGGCTCTTACTTGTTCGGAGCCTGGTGTAACCATCAAGGGGACTTTTGCGTTAATCCCCATTTTTATCGCTTGATCCGCAACGTCCGCCGAGCGGCTCATATCTTCGTATGAAGAATTTGTGCAGCTTCCGATAAGAGTGGCGGAGACTTCGTCAATGAATCCGTTAGTTGGGTCTTCAATTTCTTCAGCCAGCTGTGAAAGCGGTCTCGCTCTATCGGGAGAATGCGGGCCCACGATATGCGGTTCTAGGCGAGATAGGTCAATTTCTATAATAACATTAAAATATTCTGATGGATTCTCAAGCACTTCCCTGTCTGCCGTTAGTATATCTTTGTTGATGTCTGCTATATCCGCTAGTTTTTTTCTTCCTGTAGCTGTGAGGTAACGCGCCATCCTTACGTCATAAGGGAATATCGATGTGGTGGCTCCCAACTCAGCTCCCATGTTGGTTATGGTGGCCTTTCCCGTGCAGCTAATGGACTCAGTTCCAGGACCTAAATATTCAATAGTGCTGTTTGTTCCCCCTGAAACGGTGAGCTGGCCAGCTAGGTAAAGAATAACGTCTTTTGGCGCTGCCCATCCACTTAGCTCACCGGTTAGCAGGACTCCGATCTTCTTTGGGTAGAGAACTTCCCAGGGTAATCCCGCCATTACTTCCACAGCATCAGCTCCACCTACTCCCACCGAAAAAGATCCAAGTCCTCCACCGTTTGGAGTGTGCGAATCGGTGCCTATGATCACTGACCCAGGAAATGCATAATTTTCCAGGTTGACTTGATGTATGATCCCCGCGCCTGGTCCCCAAAATCCGGCTCCGTATTTGGCAGCGACAGATTTCAAGAAGTTGTAGACTTCATCATTCTCTTCTACAGATTCTTGCAAATCAATGACACCTTCGGTACGAGCTTGGATGAGGTGGTCACAGTGAATTGTGGTTGGAACAGCAACTTTTGGTTTCAGGGTTTGCATAAATTGGAGCATTCCTGTTTGTCCCAAAACATCTTGCAGTACAACTCTGTCTGGACGGACCTGCAAGTAGCTCGATCCAGCTATCAGTTCTTGATCCGATGGGTTATCTAAATGGGAAAGGAGTACTTTATCGGAAAGGGTCATAGGTCTATCTAGCCGGTCCCTGATAAATTCTAGGTTTCTAGTCATTTTTCTGTAAGTCCTACTTACAAAGTCAGGGGTTGAATCTATGCTAGTCATCGTTCACCTCTCCGTCTTAAATATCTAAAGGACAAAGCCCGGAAGGTAGTACTTTCACTCCGGGCTTTCCATATATTAAGGCTCTGGGTTCAACCGAAATATTTTCTTTCTGTCGGTCCATTAGAAAGTCTTTTCTCTTGAACCGACATAGTAATGAGAATTACCGTTCTTGACCAAAATATTCGTAGTTGAGATCGGTGTAACTATCCCATTCCGCGGGTACGTCATCTTCCGCGAAAATAGCTGCGACTGGGCAGACCGGTTCACACGCGGCGCAGTCAATACATTCTTCGGGGCTGATCAGCAACATTTTGTGCTCTTCTGCCTCATATATGCAGTCTACAGGACAAACGTCGATGCAAGCCCTATCAAGTATGTCAACACATGGTTCAGCGATGATATAAGTCATTTGGTTAAGGAAGCCTCCTCCGGAGTATATTCAGGGACTACGTGGTCACCTATGGCAAACCTTGTGGATTATATATGTTGAAGTTGTGGGGCTTCAATAGATAAACGAAACTAAAGAGTGGAAACTTTTATCTTATGACACCATTTCTTCGTAATTTTGAAATATCCTGTTCTGTGTACCCCAAAGAATCAAGGATTAATTCTGTATGTTCACCAAGGCTAGGTGAAGCGGAATTGATTTGGAGGGGCGTCTCACTCATCTTTACCATGGGCCCAGCCATGCGTATTTTGCCTGCTGCGCTGTGCTGTACTTCAACCACCATATCATTAGCTTTCACTTGTTCATCGTCCAACATCTCCTGAACAAATTTGACAGGCCCTGCTGGAACTCCGGCTTTGTCAAACTTGAAAAGCCATTCTTCCGTCGACCTAGATTTTATGATTTCTTTAGCAGTTTCATATAATTCTTCAATCTGCTCCAAGGTGTGCGAGTCGTTCGGACTATACCCGCCCTCAAATCGTGGGTCTTTGATTCCAATAACCGTTGCCGCTTTCTTTCTCAAATGTTCGCTTAGGCATCCGACAGCGATCACCCCGTTAGAGGTTTGGTATGTTGTGTAATAAATCCGAAATCCAGTAGTGGACCCTGCCAGATGCTTTTGTTGGTCGAGCATCACGCTATATGGCGTTTCTGCCTGTCGCAGAGACTCCAAGGTATTAAGAAACTCCAGGCGTTCTTCTTTTTCGTAATCCTCCATTTCCATAAAGCTCCCCTGTATGGACAAGGCTGTAGAAAGAAGTGTGGTATCAATTTTTTGGCCTTTGCCGCTTCTTTCACGTGCGAAAAGTGCTGCGCAGACTGACCACGCAATCGCGATTCCAGTGGCGTAGTCGGCGACGGGAGTGGCACTAACCTGCTGGGGTACTCCGTTTTCTAACTTATTGTCCGCAGCTAGAAGTCCACTAATAGCCTGTACAACGATGTCGTACCCCGGGCGGTTTCGATCAGGACCCGATCTGCCAAATGCTGTGTTGTCGCAGTATATTAACTTGGGATTTATGTTGGATAGGGTCTCATAGTCTGTGCCGAGTTTTGTAGGAACATCTGGACGCGCATTCACGATAACTACATCGATCTCCTTAATAAGTTGTTTGACTATACCCATTGCTTCAGGGTGATTCAGATTCAAGGGAAGGCTCTTTTTCCCTCTATTTAATGCTATATAGGCCTTACTTTCTAAGGGTATTATTTGGTTGTGCAGTCTCCATGGTTCTCCATTCAGGGGTTCAATTTTTATAATGTCTGCTCCCATGTCAGCCAATAGCATGCCACCGAATGGACCAGCAATTATTTGGGTGAATTCCAATATCTTTATTCCATGTAGCGCGCCTGGCATTTTTTCATGTCCTCGAAGTGTAAATATTGTGAAGAAGCAAATAGGTATCAGTCCCTTTACTTAATTTAGTGTGGAAGTATACGTGGAGTTTGACGTGATAGCCTAATCCAATTGGTACACTTAAAAGAGGTTTTTAAATAGTTGGATACTTTAGAATTAATATTTATTTGGGACTTACGAGTTTGTAATAGTTCGAGCTTAGGAATTTTTCGGAATTTCGTAGGGGTATGATAAAACGCCGTCAGCCCGGAATACAGGAGCAATAGTGGGGATGAGAACTAACTGGCACGAAGAACATCCGTTGGCCTGTACCTGTGCCCAATGCCAGGAAGTTGCTCGTATCAAGAATACTTCAAACAGAAAAATTGGGCGTAACGAAAAATGTCCCTGTGGTAGCGGTCGAAAATACAAGAAATGCCACGGTCCATAAACACATACTCCCCAACCTATGTACCAAGCATTAAAGGTGGTCCTTAGACTGGAAAACCGGGGAGCCAATGGGCTGGTAGCGGGAGCAGGACTCGAACCTGCGATTTGGTTTATAAGAACTCGGGAGCGCGTCGCACTTGGAAAGGAGGATCAGGCGGCCATGGAAAGATTTCATATCCGTGACCGAATGCCGAGTGTCGGTTTAGCTCTATACCTTCTACATTATGGCCAGTTGCTACGTAATAACATACAGGTATCCAACCGTTTTCTATCTTTCCAAGTAGTTCGTTGAACCAGCCTGCATATTTCCAATCTCGGGTTAACGATAACTCCGCGATCTGCGGGCATCTCTGTATAAACAAGTTTGCAAGTTCATCCGCAGTTTTCCCTGGAGCATCCTCCCAGCCAAAGTACTTGTTCCCCATTCCGCTACCGTGGTAAGCAGCCTCATCACGTGGATTAGTGGTGTCGGCACCGAGTGAGAGATGTTTTATGTTTCTGTAAGATAGGCTGGAGTCCGGAGAGTAACGGAGTACGCTAGAAGGGATTACAAAAAATCTATAACCAGCCCCAGATCCAGATACTGCAGTCATAACTCTTAGCCCTTGATAGCCAGCTTTGTGTAGGTGGTGAACCATTTGGAATACCCTAATAAGCCGTCTAAATGACCGATCATCGCTTCGGCTAGGTATCTCTGGTAAAAGTGGCATATCTCATAGTCTCTCAAAAGTAACGATACTTATTAGACACGAAATATTACATCAAATGAATAACTGTCGCCTGATTGTCAGGAAATTGCCGGTTTTGAATAAATTGGAAAATATGGTGGACGTTAACAAGGGTGGGATTTAGTCACGAATGAGTGGTAGCGGGGGCAGGACTCGAACCTGCGACCTTTGGGTTATGAGCCCAACGAGCTGCCGCTGCTCCACCCCGCGACGTTTTTATAAACTGAAATCTGCCTATCTGTAACGAATTCTTCATATAGAAATGCCTTAATGAGGGTCAAGTCCTCGGCCGATTAGTACCGCTCAGCTGAAGCAATTACTTGCCTTACACCTGCGGCCTATCAACCCTGTAGTCTTCAGGGGGCCTTACTCGTAGCCGAGGCTACGATGGGAAATCTAATCTTGGAGTTGGCTTCGCGCTTAGATGCCTTCAGCGCTTATCACGTCCAGACATGGCTACCCGGCGGTGCTCCTGGCGGAACAACCGGTACACCAGAGGTCTGTCCTTCCCGGTCCTCTCGTACTAGGGAAAGCTCTC
>CAYPDR010000001.1:0-15157 GCA_964409595.1 uncultured Dehalococcoidia bacterium | reverse complement strand
AGGCTAGTATTCTAAAAATGTTTTAGTTCCATCACCTCCACTTACCGGAGGGATCAGGGCAATCACGTCACCTTCCTGTAGGAGATGGTCATGTTCCCTGTATTCCTCATTGACCGCTGCCACTATTTTTTCGGGGGAGGTCAGTATCCCTGGGTGCAGGGTACAAACAGTCTTAATTAGCCTGCCTAACGCCACAGTATTCTCATCACTAGGCATTTCTATCGTTTCTTTTCTTATTCCTGCCTGCTCTTTGTAAGAGGCGAAATACAGACCCTTGAATTCCAGCATGTTGGGATTATATCTTTCCCACCAAATTCGTTCATTAATATCTATATGCACCGCCGTTAACGTGGATAGTTTGCCCAGTTATGTAGGTGGCGTCGTCCGATGCTAGAAAGGCAACTGTATTGGCAATCTCCTGCGGAAAACCAAGCCGACCTACAGGTATCGTGCACGATGTAGCAGCAGTCAATGCACTCCCAGTACTGGCACTTCTGGACGTGTCAAACGCCCCCGGGACTATGTGGTTGACCAATATTCCACTCTCTGCCAGTTCTAGTGATAGAGCTCTGGTTAACCCAAGAGCTCCCATTTTACTTGCGCAAACGTGTCCCCACCCATCTCTTCCGGAAAAAGCGTTTAAGCCTGACACGTTTATTATTCTACCCCAACCCTCCTTTTCCATTCCTGGAATGGAAGCCCTTGAGCAGAAAAATGGTCCATCTAGGTTGACAGAAATAACTCTGCGCCATTCTTCTGTAGTCATTTCCGAAACCTTATCAGAGGAACGAAGGCCAGCGTTGTTAACAAGAATGTTCACCGATCCCAGAGAAGCCTCGATTTGGGCAAACATGTCCGATACTTCGGATTCCTGGCCAACATTAGCAAGGACAGAAATGGATTTTCCGCCGAGTTTTATGATTTCGTCTCTAACAGCGTCTGATTCGGTGGCGTTTCTTCTGGAATTTATAACGACCGCTGCTCCGCGGCGAGCCAGTTCCATTGCTGTAGCTTTCCCGATATTTCTCCCCGACCCAGTAACCAATGCTACCTTTCCATCTAAATTCATTTGAATGACTCCACAATCCTTCTGGCTTTTCTAAAATTGCCCAACCATACTGTCAATTCTTCCATCTTACCTCACCTTAAAACCTCTACCACGTTACCTTTATATGTCGTGGAAATATCCGTTCCCTGTTTTTTGCAACCATTCCATTAGTGTATTCGATTTCAGCCGCTATTTTATTTGGTTGTGTTCTGTGCCATTAGCGGTCTTTCAGGAATACTTGGGGTTGTTACGATAGGGGATTCATCTAATGTTGCATGTTCGCCTAGTCCAACGGCTTTTTTCATATATCCGATAGTCAGATACCCACTTTAGAATTAATATCATGCCTTAAGGGTCTGCTGCCGTGAACTACTCTGATCGAGAGGTGTGAAATTTCCGGAACGGGGATTTTGCTTCGCTACCCGGCCCCAAATATTTTCAAGTCTACCTCTCCTTTTTTATTAAAAAGCACTCCTTCTTTTATTAAGATGGACTTTTGTGTATGCATGCTCTCGGGCGATCTGCGACTAATCTTTCCAAATCTGTTGATAACTCTGTGCCAGGGAACTTTGAGGTCAGTTTGATTGAGGCTTGCGAGGGCGAATCCTACTAATCTTGCATCCTTGATTCCGCACTTTCTCGATACTTCGCCGTAAGTGGAAACCTTGCCATATGGTATGGATGCTACCTCCTCCAAGATGCGATTAAAAATAGTAGATTCAAAATTGTGCATACGTTTGGCAGAAAACCAGCCGAACTCCTTGAATAATTTGTTAGCTGCACGGCACACTAGAAAATTTTTCTGGGATCCAGTTTCTCCCTTTCAGGATGGATAGTTATTGCGAGGAAACATCACGAAATGTTCTGATGGTGACTATTCATCTCACCTCCGTAGACCCTGAAGTTGTGGTGAAAACATTGAGGTAGCTACAAATAATCGAGGTTTGCTTTAACAAGTTTATCGATAACATATGCTGAGGATCATCCGAACAACTGTATAAAAGTCAATGTTAAAGGAGAGGGTTGGGAAATGGTTTGTAAATGTGTGTGTCAAAGAATTATCGTTTGTTCATTTGATATGATCCCGTCCTGAGATGTTTGATCGTGTTAACAGAATAGTTAGATTATCCACCTTCTAGCGGAGGAATTTTATGACAGAAGAAACGTTTTCGCCAATAAGCAAGCCTGCTCCTGATGAGATGGGAGTAAGACCGAATCTGGATTTGGTGGGTTCATATGAGGGTTTCTCGTGGGAATCTATTTACGATCAACTGGATTGGCTTCCTGGCGGTGGTTTAAATAAAGCGCATGAAGCAATTGATCGCCATGCAAATGGCAAAAGACGAGACAAAACCGCCATGATTTGGGAGGGGAAAAATGGGGAGAGGGAGGACTACACTTTTGGAGATATGAAGCGTTTGACAAACAGGTTCGCTAACGTGCTGCAAAGTCTTGGAATTCAGAAGGGAGATAGGGTATTTATATTCATGGACAGGCTCCCAGAATTATATGTTTCTTTTTTCGGAGCGTTGAAAGCAGGAGCTGTAGTGGGACCGCTCTTCTCGGCTTTTGGCCCAGAGCCAGTTAGAGACAGGATGCATGATAGCGGTGCCAAAGTCCTAGTAACACAGCCGGATCTGAGAAGGAAGATTTCGGGCATTATACCGGAACTTTTCGAACTTCAGCACATACTCATTGTCAATAAAGATGGCCGCGACCCTGAACCAATTGATCCCCAGGATTTGTCCTATGATGAGGAGATGTCCAAGGCAACACCGGACTTCACTACTGTTGTGACGGGCCAATATGATTATTCCATAATGCACTATACCTCCGGTACTACCGGAAAACCTAAGGGTGCAGTCCACAGGCATCAAGCAGTGGTACAGCAGATGGCAACCGGTCAGTGGGCACTGGACCTTCACGAAGATGATATCTACTGGTGCACGGCTGACCCCGGGTGGGTGACTGGCACTTCCTACGGCATGTTGGCTCCTTGGACTAACGGCGTCACCCAACTGATTTACGAGGGAGGATTCAGCGCTAGTAGATGGTATGAGCAAATCGAAAAACACAAAGTTACTGTTTGGTACACAGCCCCCACGGCGATACGAATGTTAATGAAGGCAGGTGAGGAGGTTCCAGCGAGATTTAACTTGGCCACTCTGCGCTACATGTGTAGCGTGGGAGAACCCTTGAATCCCGAAGCTGTTATCTGGGGGGACCAGGTCTTTGGCATGCCGTTCCACGACAATTGGTGGCAAACTGAGACAGGGGCGATTATGTGCGCTAATTACCCGTCTATGGAAGTACGTCCTGGGTCTATGGGAAGACCTATACCAGGGGTGGAATTAGCAATTGTTAACGAGGATTTTGATCCTGTTCCTGATGGGGAGGATGGGAATCTGGTAGTAAAGCCAGGATGGCCGTCTATGTTTCACGGTTATTGGAATAATTCTGAAATGTATAACTCGCGATTCAGAAAAGGTTGGTATATAACTGGTGATACTGCCAGAAGGGATTCTGATGGTTATTTCTGGTTTGTAGGAAGAGCCGACGATGTAATCAATACTGCGGGGCATTTGGTCGGGCCATTTGAAGTGGAAAGCGCTTTAATTGAGCATCCGGCTGTTGCCGAAGCGGGAGTTATTGGAAAGCCGGACCCAATAGCCATGGAAATAGTCAAGGCATTTGTTTCTCTAAAGGATGGAGTGGAGGAGAGTACGAAATTGCGTAACGATATTATGCGATTTGCAAGGGAAAAACTTTCTTCTTCCGTTGCACCTCGTGAGATTGACTTCATTCCATCCTTACCAAAAACTCGAAGCGGTAAAATAATGAGGCGGCTGCTCAAAGCTAGGGAGCTTGGGTTGCCAGAAGGAGATACCTCTACACTGGAAGACGATTAGTCAGCAAAGTGATAGTGGGTGCTAATAACGATAGTTGGAGAAGCCGATTGAGTTCGCTTCCACTGTAATAGATTTCTTATCATTCTGAGTCATAATCGGGTACTTGATTTGGAGACTATGATTTTATGCGGTTAGATGAGATAAAAGACATTGTTTGCGCTGAAATTGATAGTAAGGCCGATCATTTGGTCTCATTAGCGAAAGATATTCTTCACACTCCAGAGACAGGATTTAGAGAATTTAGAACTGCTGAAAGGGTAGCCCAAGAATTTGTGGGCATGGGCATTAAATTTGAGCAAGGAATTGGGTTAACAGGTCTTAAAGGGGTGTTGAATGCAAAAGATGCCTCCGGCCCGAATGTGGCGGTAATGGGAGAATTGGATTCTCTGAAAGTTCTTGGACATCCCTACGCAGACTCTGATACTTCAGCAGCGCATGCGTGTGGTCACCATTGCCAAATAGCGATGATGATGGGTGTAGGAATAGGTCTCCAGGCGGAAGGTATTATGGATGCTCTTTGCGGGCGAGTGACTCTCATGGCAGTTCCGGCTGAAGAATACATTGAGGTTGAATACAGGGACAGTTTGAGACGAGAGGGCAAGATTGAGTTCCTTGGTGGCAAACCAGAATTCGTGAGAGCCGGACATTTCGACGATGTAGACATCTCCATGATGACTCATACTTCCTCATCTCCTGAAGTTGGAAAGATCTCGTTTGGTGGGACCAATAACGGGTTAGTCGCGAAGAGTATAAAATTTTCTGGTACCGCATCCCACGCTGGAGGTGCTCCCCATCTAGGAGTGAATGCTCTAAACGCGGCGATGATAGCTATGTCTGCAATACATGCTCAAAGAGAAACTTATAGAGATCAAGATACCATTAGGATTCATCCCATAATTACCCGGGGTGGAGTCGCCGTAAGTTCTGTTCCGGCAGACGTTCGAATGGAGACATACGTTCGAGGAGCCTCCATCCAAGCCTTCATGTCTGCATCTGAAAAAGTAGATCGTGCCTTGAGGGCTGGAGCAATGGCGGTAGGAGGGGCTGTTACTATAACCACATTACCTGGTTATCTACCGATACATAGTAGTGAGCCTATGTTGGACTTGTACTCTAAAAATGCTGTAAGTCTCGTTGGCACGGGGAATCTTCACAGGCTCTCACATAGAACCGGTTCCACAGACATGGGTGATATTTCGCAATTGATGCCGGCGATACATCCTTATGTTGAAGCGGCATCAGGTAACGGACATGGAATTGATTATGTGGTGGAGGATTACGACCTTGGAGTTTTAACTGGCGCTAAGGCGATGGCTATGACTGTCATTGACTTACTGCATAGTGGAGGGATTGTGGGGAAAAAAATAAGTGAACAACACAAGGCTGCCCTGACCAAGAGTGATTACTTGTCCCTGCTGAGGGGGATGGTAAAAGAAGAGACCTACACAAAATGATAGACGAACGTTCCTTAAAAGCTTCAGCATGGAGATCTATCGACGCTCGAAAAGATTGGTTGATTGATGTTGCGAAAAGTGTGCTTGCGAACCCTGAGCCCGGATTTTTGGAAAAAAAGACAGCGGAACTAATTTCCAAGAAATTGAAGGAGCTAGAAGTTAGCCATGATACCGAAATCGCTGTCACAGGTATAAAGGGATATATTGACGGCGGCGGGTATGGCCCTACGGTTGCGATCATAGGTGAGCTCGATTCCCTTAGAGTATCAGGACATATTTTTGCGGACGTGAAGACAGATGCGGCACACGCCTGCGGACATCATTGTCAAGTAGCTATGATGCTTGGAGTAATTGTTGGCCTTCAGACTCAGGGTGTAATGGAACAACTTGGTGGAAGGGTGGCTGTAATGGCTCTCCCAGCAGAGGAGTTCATTGATGTTGAATATAGGTATGGATTGCATAACAAGGGTGAAATCGAGTTCATGTCAGGAAAACAGGAATTCTTGCGGTTGGGAGCCTTTGATGATGTAGACATGGCCATGATGACTCACACTAATTTGGTTAGGGAAGGTAAATTTACTATAGGAGGAACAAGCAACGGACATGTTGTTAAATTCGTCCGGTTTGTAGGTAAAGCAGCCCATGCTGGGGGGGCTCCGCATATAGGCGTTAATGCCCTTCAAGCGTCAATGGTGGCGTTAAACGCCCTGAATGCTCAGCGGGAAACGCTTCGCAATGAAGATATTATCCGCCTTCATGGAATTTTAACTCTTGGTGGAGTTTCTGTAAGTTCAGTGCCTGCTGAAGTGAAATATGAAGGCAGAGTTAGAGGCGCTACCGCCGAGGCGATTGATGATGCGAACGAAAAGATGGATCGTTGCCTTAGAGCCGGAGCACTTGCTGTTGGCGGTCAGGTGGAAATTGTAACTCTACCTGGCTACATGCCATTGCTAAACAATATAGCAATGGCAGGTCTGTTCATTGAAAATTCTTCACAACTTGTGGGACGGACCAACGTGAAAGAAAACCCTGCACATTTGAATAGAGGTGGGAGTACTGACATGGGTGATTTGAGCCAAGTTATGCCTGTTATTCATCCTTATACGGGTGCAGCTTCGGGAACTGGCCACGGAATTGATTACATAATAGAAGATTACATACAGGCAGTTATCAACCCGGCAAAGGCAATGGCGGCCACAGTTATCGACCTGTTGTCTGAAGACGCCCGCAAGGCCCGCGGAATTATAAAGGAGTTCTCTCCGAATCTTAGTATAGAGAGCTACATAGCGATGCAAAGAGCTCGTTTTACGAATGAGGTATATACGGGAGTTTAGGCACCTTCCAAGAATATGTCTACTTCTTCTGAATTTCGTTTTAACCAAGCCATATTCAAACGAATTCTTTCCTTTGCTTGGTCTATGGTACGTGCTGCTGCAGGGGTTGGATTCGTGGAAAAAAATTTTTCAACTTCTTTTAACCTGTCAGGTGTTGAGAAACCCGAAACCAGTGAAACAAGTCTCATAAGAGCAAATCCGCCGTCCCCGTATCTTCTATCTAACTCGTTCCAATTCGACCTTATGAAATCCCATGCAAGAGAACGGCCTTGTCCAGAAGAAGCTACGTTTACTATAACTCTGATGGAATCTTGTACTCGAATATCATCAGACAACGATCTATCTAGAGTTTCTAGTAAAAGATCTTCTTTTGTGAAACTGGCGAGCGCAGAATGAAGTCGCACTTTTTCTTCTTGCAGTTCAGACTGTTTTTCCAGATTCCACATAAGTTCGTATGTGTCTCTTCCTCCCTGCTGAGCTGCAAGGGCAAAGACGACCGATCTGATATCTGGATGTACCGACTCCGGATCTTCAATAAATGATGAAAACCTTTGAGATGCTTCTATTAGGGTATTTTCATCTCCATAATGGCCCAGGTTGGATAGTACGGTACTTCTCAAAAGTGCTTCAAGGTGACTCTCATTATCGTGTTTGTCCCAACCAGTCGCTTCCGCAGTTTGCTGGAATATATTTCTACAAAAGTCCTTATATTTCTCATGGAACGGATATCCTTCTATCAAGTTTTCAATTCCTCTCAGCCCAGAGGATAGGTCTGAGAGAACTGGGGCTTCGTTTTCTCCAACATATGAACGGGCGAGTTTTAGGAAAGAAGAAACTGATGCATAACCGGCCCTGCACAAAGCATAAGCATCACCTTGAATACCGAGGCGGTCTTTGCTTCCCAGTTGGTTGTTTAGGATCGCGGCCTCCAACTGCGTTAGATTTTTGGGGTCATAACTGACCCTATAAAAACCAGTCTGGTCTCGATTCACTTTAAACCAACTCCCCGATCCTTCGGGGAGTTCTATCTCAACTTTAAGAGAGTCGACTAAGGAAGAAGAGAGATTGTTTGTGTTCTCAGCTCCAATCGTCACAGGAACATACCATTGAGTATTGTCCCTATATTCGGAATCAAGGGAAATATTTTCGTAGAGAAACCGTCTTTGAGTGAGTGACACATTGTCACCCTCTCTGCTGGCGGACAACACGGGGAAACCTGTCTGCTGAACCCAAGAGTTCATCACTTTTGCCACTGGTTTGCCTGAAGTGTCCCCCAAAGAATTCCATAAGTCCATTGTTGTCGCGTTCGCATAGGAATGTTTTATGAGATAATTTCTTATACCAACCTGAAAGTCGTCAGGTCCAATATAGTCCTCTAGCATTCTCAGAACCGATCCGCCCTTGCTGTAACTAATGGCATCAAATAGTTGGCCTATTTCGGCGGGATTATTTACCTCTTGTTCGATTGGGTGTGAGTTAGCAAGTCCGTCGAGGTTGAAAGCCGATGCAGTATCGGCCGTAAGAAACTGGGTCCACATGTCCCATTCAGGGTGAATGGCGTCGACTGCCTTGTCTCCCATCCACGAGGCAAAACTTTCATTGAGCCACAGGTCGTTCCACCACTCCATCGTTACTAGGTCACCAAACCACATATGAGCCATCTCGTGAGAAATGATGGATGCCACGATCTGCCTTGTGCCTGCCGAGCTGTTTTCCGGGTCCACTAGAAGTGCTACTTCTCTGTAGGTAATTGCTCCCCAGTTTTCCATAGCTCCAGCTGCAAAGTCAGGGATTGCTAAGTGATCCAACTTGGGAAGTGGGAATGGTATTCCGAAGTAATCGTTGTAAAAATCTAGCAGTTCTAGTGACGTATCCAATGCGAAACGTCCTTGCTCCTCCTTTCCTTTAGTTGTCCAGACGCGCATCAATGTTCCGCTTTCCGACATTTTTTCGATTGAGGCTAGTTCACCTACCACGAATGCTAATAGGTATGTAGACATAATCGGAGTGGTATCAAATTTTACTGCCTTAAGGCTAGAATCTATGCTTGATTCGCCCACAATGGGCATGTTCGAGACAGCGGTAAGGCTTCTAGGAACTGTGAGGGTTACATCAAAAGTTGCTTTTTTCTCTGGTTCGTCCCAGCACGGGAATGCCCTTCGGGCATCCGTAGATTCAAACTGGGTTGCTGCTAAAAATTTTTCGTTCCCATCGGCATCTGTATAACTGCTTCGATAGAACCCCAGAAGGCGGTCGTTTAACTCTCCCTTGAATCTGACGGTTACTTCCGTTTTCTCAGCGGCTAATTCAGATCTTGTTGTTAAGGTTAAGGTCTCCATTTTTTCATCCAAGGAGATATTGGAAATTTCGATGATATGACCGGCCATAGTAATTGAAGAACTTATTATTTCAAGTTCAGCACAATTCATAACTATATTCCTGGTTGGGCTTTTTATGGCAACATCAATCGTTACTTCACCCAAAAAAGTAAAATCGTCCAAATTAGGAGTTAGGTTTATTTGGTAATTTATGGGTACAACTTCTTTGGGCAATAGGATTCTTCTGTCGGATGTCATGGTTAGTTCTCTTTTATCTCATTGAGGGTTGACTTCTTAAACATGTTAATTAAGAGGCCGTCCAATTTGGCGGCCGCTTCTCAGAGAATGCCAACGGACCTTCTCTTCGGTCATCTGATGCTAAAAAGTTGGCTTCTTCGGAATATTTTCTGTCTAGGGCATTCTCCAAAGGCCATCCCATACCTTCATACGCCATCTGCTTAGATGCTCTGACAGAGAGTGGTGCTGCCTCCAAAATTTCTGATGCCCACCTTTCGGCAGTTTCCATAAGGTTTGTGAGAGGTACAACCTCATTTACCATCCCAAGCTCATAAGCGTCAGCGGCTGAAATGCGTTTTGCTGTCAATAACATTCCCATAGCTCTTTTTATAGGTATGTGGCGTGGTAGCCTGTGTACACCTCCAGCGCCTGCTATGAGGCCCACTCGCGGTTCCGGGAGCCCTATTTCAGCGTGGTCGGCTATAACAATTATGTCGCATGCCATGGCAAGTTCTAACCCCCCTCCCAACGCATATCCGTTCACTGCTGCGATTATGGGTTTGTAACATTCAAAATTAGAAGTGATTCCGCCGAAAGGAGCACGGACGGTGAATTTTTCCCTTTCGCCCCAATTTTCTGCAGTGTATCTCAAGTCATTCCCTGCGCTGAAGGCCTTGTCGCCGGTACCCGTTACAATGGCAATCCAGGTATTATCGTCTTCTTTAAAGTCAGTGAAAATTTCATAAAGTTCCTGGTTGGCTGGGGGGTGCAGGGCGTTAAGTCTTTCTGGTCGGTTTATTGTGATGTAGGCAAGCCGATCCTTTTTTTCATATTTTACGAATTCGTAAGCCATTGTGTCTCCTAATTTTGATGTCTTGAATTGAATGTTCATTGCCATAGGGACTTCAGGGGAATTATATAGAAAGTTCTGAGCTATTATTGGACGGACCTGTAGGTATTGTTTAGTTCATCGGTTTGTTGAATTTGGAAGCCCTGTGTAAAATCGGCTCCTGGTTTTCATGTAGGCACTGACAAATCCAGGATCGATTGCAGTCCTTATGTCACGCCAGTGTTTGATTTTAACTCGAGGGGATAAAATTCTTTATGAAGGTACAAACTAGTTATACAGAGTATTCTGTTGAGGGAATTACGATAGCCGCTCGAGAAGCTGAAGATCGAGGCTACGATATATTCTCCTCTTCTGAAACTGGACATAATCCGTTTTTACCTTTGGTTCTCGCATCGGAGCATACCGAGAGGATTCAATTGCAAACCTCCATAGCCTTATCATTTGCTAGAAGCCCTATGGACACTGCGTACCTAGCTTGGGATATTCAGAATTTGTCTCAAGGAAGGTTTACTTTAGGATTGGGCAGCCAGGTAAGGGGACATATAGTTCGGAGATTCTCAATGCCATGGACACCACCGGCGCCGAGAATGCGCGAATATATAAAGGCCGTTAAGCACATATGGGATTGTTGGCAAAATGGGGCTAGATTGAATTTCGCCGGAGACTATTATTCTTTCAACCTTATGTCGCCCTTTTTCAATCCAGGGCCAATCGATCATCCTAACGTGCAAGTTTCCATTGCTGGAGTGAATCCCAACATGTTAAAAGTGGCGGGGGAAGTTTGTGATGGGGTTATTCTGCACTCTTTCAATACCCCTAAATACACAAAGGAAGTAGTATTGCCGAATCTTCAGGCTGGTGCCGCACGTTCCGGAAGATCTATCGAAGATATCAACATCTCTGCTGGAGGATTCATCGTGACAGGTGCTGACGAAGAAGAACTAGAGAAAAACAAAAAGATAACAAAAGGCAGGATTTCTTTCTACGCATCCACTAGAAGCTACGGGGATGTTATGAAAGTACACGGCTGGGAAGACACCCATGAGAAGCTCTATCGCATGTCCGTAGAT
The DNA here is from genome assembly GCA_964409595.1 of uncultured Dehalococcoidia bacterium. GTDB lineage: Bacteria > Chloroflexota > Dehalococcoidia > Lucifugimonadales > UBA826 > CAYPDR01. The sequence continues at coordinate 3,937 of CAYPDR010000001.1, read as the reverse complement.
GGAAAGTGGGGGGATATGAGTTCCCAAATCACCGATGAAATGTTGGATAATTTCGCTGTGATTGGCACATACGATGACATTGCAGATAAGATTAAATCTACATATGGTCGCTACGCCGACTCAGTTGGATTTTCCATCGGGGTAAAAGATGGAAAAAATGAAGAAGCCCTACGTTCAATCCTGCATGATTTGAAGGACTCGTGAATTATTTAATGTACTGTCTAGGTTGCTCCTATGAGGGATCTGAGAAGTAATTTGTCACTTTATTGGACAAACGTTTCTCAAAGGCTATTCGCCGGATTTTTTCTACAGCACCTTCGGATGCGTTTTCTTCGTTAACGACTATATGGTCAAACCACCTAGACTCTTCCATCTCCGATTGGGCGATAGCGAGCCTGGCTCCAAGTGCTTCAGGGGATTCTGTTTCCCGTTCGCGCAATCTTTTTTCTAGACTTGCCATCGATGGTGGAGCCAAAAAAACAAAAATGGCTTCGGGTGCAATTTTTTTTAAGGTTCGGGCCCCTTGAACATCAATTTTCACTATTACGCTTACGCCGTCGGAAAGAGCTCTAACGACCTGTTTTCGAGGGACACCGTATAGGTTTCCATAGACTAGGGCCCATTCTATGAATCCCCCATTGGCTAAGGTCTCCTCAAACTTTTTTTTAGTGAGGAAGATATAATCTTCGCCGTCCACTTCTCCGATTCGTTTCTCCCGAGTGGTCATTGTTGTAGTGAAGTGGTAACCTTTTTCGAGATCTTTCATGCGGGATAAGACGGTGTCTTTACCCACACCCGAAGGACCCGAAAGAACTAGTAAGATAGGCGGAGTAGTTTTGGTGGAGTCCTGCAATCCTTTAGATAACCTGTTTAGTTTTGCAGTCGGTCGATTGTTTCCCAGAAAGAAGGATAAGATACGCTGGCTACTTCTGCATCTTGAATGATTGTATCCCCCTTTGCTAGCAATCCTGCTATTGCGTTGGTCATTGCGATTCGATGGTCACCATAGCTCTCTACCTCGGTACCGAAAAGATCATTTGGACCCGTTATTTCCATGCCATCTGCACTCTCTCGAATATCAGCTCCTAATTTCGATAGTCCAGCAACTGTCGCCTTGATTCTGTCCGACTCTTTCACTCTGAGCTCTTGAGCGTCTCTGATAGTAGTTGTTCCTTTGGCATGACTGGCCGCGAGCGATATTATGGGAATTTCATCTAAGACTCGAGGGATGAGATTACCAGAGATATCTGTGCATTCAAGGTTGCTACTTGAGGCTATTAAATCTGCGACGGGTTCCCCTCCCTCCATACGTTCATTTTGTATGGAAATGTTTGCACCCATGGCCAGTAGTACCTCAATCATTCCAGTTCTAGTGGGATTCATGCCGACATTTTCCAGGCGAATAGAAGCATTGGGATGGCAGCAAGCAGCGACCAGCCAAAATGCTGATCCGCTGGTATCGCAAGGCACACTCACATTAGTTGATGTCAATTCGCCTTGCTGTATTTTTAGCGTGAGCCCTTCAGATTTCAGTTGTCCCCCCATCGATCTCAACATTCGTTCCGTGTGGTCACGAGATTCGGCTGGCTGGTTTAACGTTGTTTCCCCCTCTGCGTATAAACCAGCTATTAGTAGGCAGGACTTGAGTTGGGCACTTGCCACGGGCATAGAATATTCTATTCCCTCTAGGCCGCCTCCACGAAACGAAAGGGGCGCAAGGGACCCATTGCCTCTTCCTTCTATCGCTGCACCCATCTTTGCTAAGGGGCTTGTGATGCGTAGCATGGGTCTATTTCTTAGGGAATCGTCCCCTGATATAACGCTGTAAAAATCAAGTCCAGCAAGTAAACCTGAGATTAGCCGCATGGTCGTACCGCTGTTGCCTGCATATAGCACGTCTGCCGGCTCACTGAGTGAGTAAAGCCCATTCCCTTTAATTTCAAAACATTCCTCTGCTCCAGAAACCGTACAACCCGAATGCGCTTCTATCTCCGCGCCCAATGCACGCAGGCAACCCAGCATGGATGTGCGATCATCTCCGACACAAAAATTAGAAACATGCGCTGTACCTATCGATATGCTGTTAAGTAGAGCAGCCCTATGGGATATAGATTTGTCTCCCGGGGGCCGTATAGTTCCTTCCAATATTTTAGGTGCATTGACCTTAACAAACATGTAAAAATTCTCTGATACTCTATACCCTCGGATACTTCCACGAGGCTCTTTTGTCAGCATCTCCAAGATTGGTTAGTCTTCTCGCCAGTCTATCTCCGAGAAGAGTAGATGCCATAGATTCTCCAGAGGAAGGAAGGCGAGGTCCTTCAGGTTCAGTAACGATGGCGTCCGCCTCCCACCTTGCTCGTTGCTCCCAGGCTGTAATAAAAGATTCAACGAGATCGTCACTATCCTCGTTTAGTTGTGTCCTGAATCTGTGAAGAGATAGGATCATTTGATCTATCCAGTGTACAAGAGGGTCTGACACTGTGAGACACTTCGTTTCTGCGTCGACGGGGTCATCTGACGATAACAGCGACTGCTTATCGAAGATCACACCTGCTGTTTTATGCATTTCTCTCCATGAATCTCCCATTGTGGTCGCGTTTACGAAAGCTGCCGATATGACAACCGGTAGAACATCCATAGCCGCTGAATAACTATCTTGCTCTACGGGATCTATGAAATATGGCTTGGCTCCCAGCGCCTCAACCATACTCACCACCGTGCGCACTGCCTGCGCGTCAGCAGATTCCCCCGGCATCACACAATATTGATTCTCACGAAAAATTTGGCTATTTGATGACTCGATGTCCTCTGACAGTTCTTTCAGAATTGGCCTCCCTCCCACGTAACTTGCGTTCTTTGGCAAAAACTCTTTCGCCCATGCAGCGCAACGCACTTTTGCAGTGCCCGTATCGGTAACAACGGCTTCATCTTCAAGATATTCCGACGCGGATTGGAGCAGATCTCGCATGTCGGTTATATGGGCGTCAATAATAACCAGTTGGGCTCCGGTAAGAGCTCTTTCGAGATTGGTCTCGTAACTGTCAAAGGCAGCTATTTTCTGAATTGTCGAATTGGTCGCGCGATTTGCCGTGTGCCCTACAACCTCTGTGTTTTTTAAGCCGACTTTCTTCAAGGCAAGCCCCATAGAGGCTCCAATCGGACCCATGCCCACTACTGTGATTCTCTCCAAAAGATGCCTCCAACACTATTTATTTTAAACGTTCGTTAATAATTAACATTCATGATCTGACAAAAATAATACACGAACCGAAAGTTACAGTAACAAGGAGTTGAGTATCACAGAAACCGGTTTTTCAACGACAAGACCTATAATACTGATTCCCGGAACAGCCATCTCAACTAATAGCAATGCGAATAAAGGCATAGGTCCGTATTTCTCCAATTGTGAGTAAAAATTCGCTGATTTATCTGGCAACAAACCTAGTGCTACTTTGAAGCCGTCCAGAGGAGGAAGTGGGATCAGGTTAAATACGGCTAACAAAACGTTGATATAAGCGGACAGTAGAGCTATCTGAGCGATCACAGGGTGTGTGTTGTAAAACCCCGTGGCAATTAACCCTGAAAAGAAGGCTGTAATTAAGTTGGCTATTGGACCCGATAGAGAAACAATTGCTAATCCAGCCTTAGGCGAAATTATTCGTAGCCTGTACGGATTTACTGGGACAGGTTTTCCCCATCCGAAGCCGGCGACTAGAAAAATTAACGCGCCTAGCGGATCTATATGGGAGGCCGGGTTCATTGTGAGTCTGCCGAGAAGTTTGGCGGTTCGATCCCCCAAATAATTTGAAGCAAATGCATGTGAAAATTCATGAACCGTTACTGAGAGAGCTATCACAGCCAAGAGCACTACGATTTGCAAAGTCGCCTGTAGGGGGTCTACTTTGAATGCAGGCAGATATTGGAACAGCATTTT